>JAKEET010000020.1 GCA_022616435.1 Gemmataceae bacterium | reverse complement strand
CTGGAAGCAGCCAGCTTGCTGAGCGTGGCGCACACGCCCCGTGAGCGCGAAGCGAGCCTGGACAACGCGGTGCTGGCCGCGCTGTTCGCCACCGGCGGCTTCTATGGCGGCCTGGCCTTGAACGAGAAGATCAAGGCCTCCGAGCGCCGCCGACCCGCCCTGGCAAGCCGGAAAACTGCGCCGGCGCCGGCACAGTAGCCACGCTGCTCCCGGCGCGGGTTGGTGGGCGCTTCATCCAATTGGATTGCAGCATCCGACTTTCGAACAAGACCTGACACAAAGCCAAGCAATTCAACACGATGGGGTCGAATCGTCCCGAAATGGATTTGAGCATCTGCTGTGGGGGGTGCAATCAAATCCATTTTCGGGAGTGCCCCTAATCTCATGCGCCCCGCCGGTCGTCTTTCCGGTTCTGAACCGTGTTTGTCGGCGGCTGCTGGCACCGCGGTGATTCTGTTGGTACACTGGTCCCGTTTCCACTTCCGGAGTTGCCGTTCCAAGGGGTCGTTTCATGCCATCCGAAAAGCACGAGGAGTCGGTCGGCGAAGCCACGGGCGAGTTCACGCCGGACCATGCGGACAACGCCGGGGCGGAGAATGCCGGCCAATCGATCAAGGACGACACCGAGCCGCTCGTGGACGAGGCTGCGGGCGAGGCCACCGGGGCCTATGCGCCGGACGCGAGCGACAAGCGCGAGCCCGGCGCCCCGACGCGCTCGCCGGAGGAGAAATTCGTCCAGAAGACCGGCGGCTGGACCGTCGATTTCGACAAGGCCAGCGCGGCCGACCCCAGCGAGGCAACCGGCGCCTTTATCGTGGACCAGGAGCAGTCGGTCAAGAACGTCACCGGGCTGAATATGACCGGGCAGAACGTCACCGGGCTGCGTAGCGTCGCCAACGTCACCGCGGCGGCTTCGCTGGGGGCGTTTCCGGCGCCCGAGCCGGCCCGCCGCACCGGCCGCTACTTCCTCAAGAACTTCCACGCCAAGGGGGGCATGGGCGAGATCTGGATGGCCGTCGACGGCGACATCGGTCGGCCGGTGGCCCTCAAGCGCATGCTCAAGGGCCGCGAGCACCACCGCGAGCAGTTCATCAAAGAGGCGCAGGTGACCGGGCAGCTCGAACATCCCGGCGTGGTGCCGGTGCACGAGCTGGGCGTGGACGAGAACGGCCAGCCCTACTACGTGATGAAGTTCATCCAGGGCCGGACGCTGGGCGACGCCGTCAAGGAATACCATGGGAGCGCCGACTCGAAGGAGCTCCGGCTGCATCGCCTGCTGAGCGTGTTCGTGAACCTTTGCCAGACGGTCGCCTACGCGCACAGCCGCGGCGTCATCCACCGCGACCTCAAGCCCGACAACGTCATGGTCGGCGCCTACGGCGAGACGCTGGTGCTCGACTGGGGCCTGGCCAAGGTCGTCGGCGCGGCCGAGGAGTCCAGCGACCCATTTGGAAAAATCCAGCTCAGCAACACCGACGACACGATGGCGACGGTGGACGGCTCGATCAAGGGCACGCCGGCGTATTTCGCTCCCGAAATGGCCGAGGGCCAGGTCGACAACATCGATCAGCTCAGCGACGTCTACCTGCTGGGCAGCGTCCTCTATTCGATCCTGACCGGGCGCGCGCCGCGGCACGCCAAGAAGATGAAGGAGCTGCTCGCGCTGGCCCGGACCAAGCCGCCCGACCCGCCGCGGCAGATCAATCCGGACGTCTCCAAGCCGCTCAACGCCATCTGCGTCAAGGCGCTGGCGCACGACAAGAAGGACCGCTACCCGTCCGCGGCTGCTCTGGCGGAGGAAGTGCAACGCTACCTGGCGGGCGAGCCGGTGTCGGCGTACCGCGAGACCTTCACGGAACGGGCCTGGCGGTGGATCAACAAACACCGCAAAACGATCAACCGGGTCGCGGCGGCGCTCGTCGTGCTGGGGACGATCGTGGCCGCCTTCCTCGTGGTCCGCGAGGCGGAGCGCCGCCGCGCCGAAGCCCAGCGCATCGCCGACGAAGCCCAGCGCGACGCCGACCGGCTGAAAAAAGAAGACCAGGCCCGGCAGGAGATCAACAGCTTCCGCGATCGCGCGGAGGAAGCGCGCTATTACGCGGCCAAGGCGGCGCCGATGACCGAGAACTCGGAGTTTTTCGATCTCAGCAAGGCCGAAAACACCGCCCAGGAGGCCCTCGCCGTGGCCGAACTCTGGGGGCCGGATCTCGCGGACCTGGCGCTGGAGGCGCAGCGGCCGCAGTTGAAGAAGGAAATCTACGACTTGCTGGTGGAAGCCGCCCAGCTCAAGACGCTCAAGCCCGGGGCGGAGCCGGCACAGCAGGCGCTTGCCCTCCTGGAACGGGCGGCCCCGCTGCGCGATCCGACACGCGGCTTCCACCGACTGCGCGCGCATTGCCTCAAGCTCCTGGACAAGGACGACAAAGGCAAGCTCGACGCGGAACAGGCCGCCAAGGCCACGGTCCCCGTGACCGCGCTGGACATCTATCTCCAGGCGGAACAGCTGCGGCACGAGTCCTTGACGCCCGGCCACGAGTCCGCCGACTTCAAGGCCAAGGATGGCAAGGACACCAAGAAAACCTCGCGCGTGCGCCGGGACCTGTTGCTCCGCGCCATCGCGGAATACCGCAAGGCGCTGGCCCTCGATCCGGAGCATTACTGGTCCCTTTTCCAGCTCGGCGCCTGCTACATGGGACTCGGCAAGAACGCGGAAGCCGTCGAAGCCCTCGGCGCCTGCGTGGCCGTGCGGCCGCAGGCGCCGTGGAGCTACGGCGCGCGCGCCCTGGCGCTCAGCCGTCTAGGTCAATACGACGACGCCGAGGCCGATCTCAAGAAAGCCATGGAGCTCGATCCTGAGGCGCTGACGGCCCGGCTCAACCGCGGCGCCGTGTACTTGGAGCAGAAGAAGTACGACCTGGCCCTGGCCGATCTGAATGCGGTGCTCGACGCGCCTCCCGGCAAACGCCTTCTGGAAGCGGCGTTTTCGCGCGGCCAGCTCCACATGTATCGCAACGAACCCAAGAAGGCGCTCGACGACTTCAACCTCGTCATCAAGCACCAGCTCAACCTCCGCAACGTCCACCTGTGGCGCGCCCGCATTCAGCTGGACGAGGGCAACGGACGCGAGTGTGTCGAGGACCTGAAGGCCTACTTCACCGGCGGACAGGCCGCCGCCGCTGGCGACGCCAAGCTCTACGAGCAGATCGCTCGCGAGCTGCGCGTACTGGCGGGTGAGCTTCGCCTTGACAACCAAAAGGCGCGCGAAGCCGCCTACCGGCTCATCCTGAATCAGCTCGACAAGGCGATGAAGCTGGGCGCGGAATCGCCCGGCCTGCTGTTCGAAGTGGGCGCGGCCGAAGAGCTCCTGGCCGGACTGCTCCTCCAGACCAATCCCCAGGACAATCGCCAACAAGCCGTGCGCCGGTTCCTGACCGCCATCTCGGCCTACACGAAGGGGATCGAACTCGACCCCAAGCACGTCAGGCTGCTGGTCAAGCGCGGCTGGACGTACGTGAACACGGGGCAGAATGAACTGGCCCGCAAAGACTTCGCGGCCGCCATCGCCGTGGAACCCAGGCACGCGGAAGCGCACACCGGCCTGGGTTATGTGCTGGCGAGCCTGAAGCCCCCCGACCCCGTGGCCGCGCGGCATCACGCCAACCTGGCCCTCCTGTGGGGCGGCGGCGATTACGTCGTCGTGCACAACGTCGCCTGCATCTTCGCCGTGCTCGGCGACACCGAACCGCCGCGCACCAAGGAGTTTCACGACCTGGTGTTCGAACAACTGCGCCGCGCCCTGGCCCTCTGGGAAGAAGGCGGCCGCACCGAGCCGAACGAGCTTCGCCTGATCGCGGGCGAATCCGCCTTCACGGAGACCTTGCGCGATCGGCCTGAGTTCAAGGAATTGCTCGAAGCGAAGTAGTTCCCCTTGCAGGAGGACCAGCCCCCGCCACGGGCGGAGGCTGGCCCGATCGTCCGTCACGTCAAACGACGTCCTTGATCGTGTCGCCCTGGAAGGCCCGGACATCGAGGAACAGATCGTTCTCACCCGCGGTGCGGCAGAAGGTGTCGGCGCCGCGCCCGCCGACGAGGATGTCGCGGCGGCCGTCGTTGCCGCCGCCGTCGAGCGTGTCGTTGCCGGACCCGCCGAACAGCAGGTCGCTGCCGCCCCCGCCGTTGAGCGTGTCGTCGCCGTCGCCGCCGAGCAGCAGGTCGTTGCCGCCGCCGCCGTTGAGGGCGTCGTTGCCGTCGCCGCCGGCCAGGAGGCTGTAGCCGTCGTGGTTGGCGGTGAGCGTGTCGTTGCCGTCACCGCCGTACAGGGCCGCGGGCACCGTGCCCAGCGACGCGTCGACGGTGACGATGTCGTCCCCGCCCTTGCTGAAGACGGCGACCGCCACCGTCGCGTCCAGGGTCGGCGTGACCGCCGATTGGATCGGGACGACGACGCCGTCGTCGGTCACCTCGAGCTGGCCGCCGACGGCGGCGATGGTGATGTTGTTGGGGTCGGCGTCACCGACGACGACGAGCACGCCGGCGGCGAAAAACGCCTGGGTGGAGGGCGTCACCCGGTCCTCCAACCACTCCGCCGCTGGGCGGACGCGAAACTCCCTGAGGTCCACGAGCGAACGACGCGTGTGCAGGCACATGGAACAACTCCTTTCCGACAGGGTGCAATGGGACAACCACCAAAGACGCAAGAAAAACGAGACGCAATGACAACAGGCGACGAGCACCTGCTGAGCAACTCAACCCAACCAGCGTACGTTCCGTGTCCGCGTTCTGAAACCGGGATCGGATCGCCCGGCGAACGGTTGATTGGACAAGACCGATTCTACGGTGCCGCCGGTGAGCGTCCAGGGCGATCTGTCGAGTTTTGCGAATCGAAGTCCGCGTCCCTGGGTCGATTCCCTATGCCTCGACTTCGATCAGCCATCATCGCTAGCCAATCTCTGCTCGCCGTCTGCTTGCACTTCGGCATCGACTTCATTAGGATTGATGGGAGAGCGCTGGCCCGGCGCTTTCACCCGCCTGAGTTTGCCCCCCTGCCTGCTCTCTCTCCCCCTGGAGTCTCTTCATGCGTATCGTGTCGTGTTCGTTCGTTGCCCTGTTGTTGACCTTGCCCGTGGCGTGCGGCGGCGGAGGCGAGGGCGGGACCGCCACCGCCCAGCGTAACTCGAACGTGGCCGCGGCGCCCGCGACGGCGGCGACCGCGTCGCGCTCCACCGATTGGCCGCAGTGGCGCGGGCCCAACCGCGACGGCAAGTCGCTCGAAACCGGCTTGCTTCGCGCGTGGCCCAAGGGCGGTCCGAACCTCCTGTGGAATTCGCGCGACGTCAACAAGGGCAACAACCTCGGTCGCGGCTATTCCAGCCTCGCCATCGCCAACGACCGCATCTACACGCTGGGCGACCGCGAAGGCCATCGCAAACCCAACGACACGACCAAGGGCAGCCGCGAGCGCGGCATGCACCTCGTTTGTCTGGAGCTGGCCACGGGCACGGAGCTGTGGGCGACCAAGCTGAGCCCGTCGTGGCGCGACGGCCCGCGCTGCACGCCGACGGTGGACCATGGCCGCGTCTACTGCCTGACGCCGTTCGAGCGCGACGGGGAGCGCGTCGGCTTCCTGTCGTGCGTCGATGCCGCGACCGGCAAGCTGATTTGGCAGAAGGACCTCCGCAAGGAGTTTGGCGGCCAGATGCAGTCGGGCTGGAACTACAGCGAGTCGCCGATGATCGACGTGGACAAGGTGGTCGTGACTCCCGGCGGCAAGGCGGCGGCCATGGTCGCCCTCAACAAGATCACGGGCGACGTGATCTGGAAATGCGAGGCGCCCAAGACCTGCGGCGCCGGGTATGCCTCGATCGTCATCGCCGAGGTTGGCGGCGTGAAGCAGTACGTCACGCTCATGGGGCCGCCGCTGGGCCTGGTCGGCGTCGACGCCTATACCGGCAAATTCCTGTGGAGCTACGCCAAGGTCACCAACGGCACCGCGGCCATCCCCACGCCCCTCGTCGACGGCGACTTCGTGTTCGCCTCGTCCGGCTACGGCACCGGATCGGCCCTCTTGAAGCTCGTTGCCGACGGCAACGGCGGCGTCAAGGCGGTGGAGCAATATTTCTTGCGCGGCCGCACGCTGCAGAATCATCACGGCGGCATGATCATGGTCGGCGACTACGTCTACGGCGGCCACGGCCACACGGACGGACAGCCGTTCTGCCTGGAGTGGAAAACCGGCAAGCTGAAATGGGGCCCGGAAACCAATCCCGCGGGCGAAGCCTCGGCGGCGGTCGTCTATGCCGACGGCCGCCTGTACTTCCGCTGGCAGACCAACCTCATGGGCCTCATCGAAGCCACGCCCAAGGGTTACAACCTGGTCAGCGAATTCCAGCTCCCCAAAGGCACCAGCACCCCCGGCTGGCAGCACCCGGTCATTCACCAGGGCAAGCTGTACATCCGCAGCAACGATCAGGTGCTGTGCTATGACGTGAAGAGTAAGTGACGTCAGGGTTTGGCCGCTGCGGCGCCCTTCTTCGGCGGCAGGGCCCGCAGCGCCTTCTGGAAATCCTTGACGCGAACCGGCGTTTGCTTGGCCCATTTGCTCTTGGCGGCCTCTGCCGCCGCTTCCTCGTATTTGCCTTCCATGATCAACCCCCAGGTCTTCTTGTGGATCTTGTTCCAGCCCGTTCCCAGTTGGAAATTGACCGACGCCAGATAGACAATGAAGTTCGAATCGCTGATCCCCGCCTGCGATGCCTGAGACTTCGCCGCCGAGAGGGCCTTGGCGCTGTCCTTCTTGAAGAACTCGGAAACCTGCGCATCGGTGATCTCGTCGCCCAGCTTCAGCTTGTCGGCCGACGTGACCAGATGGCCGATCCCGACCGTCAGCTTTCCCTCGGAGTCCTTGTAGACCTTCGTCCTCACCCCCTCGCGCTCGCGCAACAACTGCTCCAAACTTGGCATGGCGATCTCCTTTTCAATAGGGTGGAATCTCGGGCGCCAGAAACCCGACATTCCGAAGCCGCGACGGAGAACGCCCCCGCCCACGAGACCACCATTCTCGCCACCGGCCTCGGCGAATACAAGTGGCTGCCGGTCACGTTCGTTGATTGCATTGCGCCGTACTCCCCTCCCCTTACGGGAGAGGCGTCGGGGATTCGGTGCTCCCCTCGTCCCTTATGGGAGGGGGGTTGGGGGTGAGGGCGCTCGCCGCCGTATCTTCACCGGCGTCGGCCGTTATCGCGGAACTCTCCAGCACGTCGTCGCCGAGCTGAATGCCGAAGGGACCGACTACCTGCTGTTGCCGGACTGTCCCGCGGAACCGGCATCCGCGTCGAAACACTCAACCGCATCGAAAACGCCAAGAACAAACCCAACGCGGCCACGATCGAGAAGATCGACCGGGCGCTGCGTCGGGCGGCTTCCAAGAACACGAAGTGATGCGAGCACGTCCCGGCCGAGATTTGACGCCATGAAAACGAGTACAATCCAGTTCGACGAATTGCAACGGCTTCTCCGAGACCTCGGATTCAGCGAAATCCGCGAGGCTGCCGGCTGGCGGTTCGAGCATCGTGCGTCGGGTACGTTATTCCTGTTTCGGCCCTATTCATTGGTTGACAAAGTCTCCATGCCCGACCTGGTTTCCACCCGCATGCACCTCGACTGGCGCGGGTTGTTGTCCGCAAGCGCGTTCGACGATTCTTTCGCCAAGACGCCCGCGTGAACGCGCAATTCACGGTCCCCATGCGCAGCTGTCGGCGAACGGCTTGGTGGTCCGCGGCTTCACTTTATCGAGCAAACGGCAGGGTCCATCCCCGACCCTAGCTTCGAACGGGCTCCGCAAGGAGAGGTTGAGGAGCGGGAGCGAGACTGAAGACATTCGTTTGCAAATCAAAGCAACCGACAAGACCAGATCGGCTGGCACCCCGACCTTCCCCTCACCGCTTCTCCAGCCCCGGCGCCCCGGCCGGCAGCTTCACCGTCGGCGGGCCTTGCAGGTAGCCTAGCGAGGCGAGGAATTCGTCGGCCTTCTGCGCGGTCACCTCGGTCCACGGCGAGCGGTTGAAGAAGCCGTGCGGCATGTCCAGGGCGGTGTAGAGTTCGCCGCGGACGCCCAGCTTCTTCGCCTTGGCGGCGTATTCCTCGCCGTGGGTTAGCAGCTTATCCGCCGTGCCGAAGAAGATGATGGCGGGCGGCGCCGACTTGCTCAAGGAAAGGGTCGGCGAAAACGGCTTGGTGATGTCGTTGCCCTTGCCGTCGACAATGGTTCGACCCGCGGGCAAGGTCAGGTTGAGGGCGGGATTGAACAGGACGAGCGCGTTGGGCTTGCAATCAACGTTTACGTCGTCGTCCGGCGCGTTGAAACGGTCGAGCAGGGCGACGGCGGCGGCGAGATGTCCGCCGGCGGAGCCGCCCGAGGCGATGATCTTGCCGGGGTGGACGCCGAGCTCCTTGGCGTGTGCGCGCACCCAGCGGATGGCGCTCTTGGCGTCCTCGACGCACTGGTCGGGCGTCGTCTTGTGCTTGCTCTCGATCCGGTAATCGGCGCAGGCGGCAACCAATCCCCGGCTGGCGAAGTACTCAGCCTGCGGCACGAACTGCCGGTACGAGCCGTTTTTCCAGCCGCCGCCGAAGAAGAACACGATCGCCGGACGAGCGTCTTCTCGCTTCCAGTCGGCGGGGAAATAGAGGTGGACAAACAACTCGCCTTCCGGGGCCTTGCGATAGAGACGCTGCTCGGAGCGGATCGCCTGGTCGGTAAGCTTCGGCGTCGGCGCCTTCTTCGGTTTTTCCTGGGCGGCGGCCGGGCTCGCGGGCAGGGCGATGGCCAGGAGTGCGGCGGCGAACAGCGCTTGGAGAATGCGGGAGATCATCGCGACCTCGGAAATCACAGGGTTTGGTTGGCGACCGAGAACATTGTGCAACCGCGCCGCTTCGATTGCAAGGTCTTGCCTCGCGACCAGCGAGCTACTTCACCAGCCGCCAGCCCGCCTGGTCCACCTGCAACGCCGTGCGTCCCTTGTGCCGGTCGTAGACCGCGTGCATCTCCTCGATGCTGTCGAAATAACCGACGATGTGGGCGGCGCTGAACGACTCGCCGGCCTTCACCGGCTTGCCGTAAATCTCCTCGATCATGACGATGATCCCGCCCGGCCGCTGGCTGCACCACGCTTCGTAGACGACGCTCGGCTCCAGCGTCAGCCCCGCCAGCCACGGGCCGTCCTTGCCCGTCTTCTTGTCGCGCAGCCGATAGGCGCGGATGAAATGCTCCGGCATCCTGTGCGTGTCGCGGCGGTAGCCGAACTTCAGGTCCGGCGGAAAGGGCGCGAAGAACTCCGAGGCCGGGATGCGCACCCCCTTGGGGCCGCTCAAGTAACTCAGGTACATCTCGCTGAAGGTGTCGCCCTTGTCGTGGCGCACGCAGCCGGGCGTGTCGTTGCGCAGGAACATCTCGGGCGAATCGTTGACGCTGTCGATCCTATCCATCAGGACGAAGTAGCGCTCGCCCCTGGGAAACACGATGAGCTGCGTCCACTGCGATCCCGGTTTGCGGCCGGGGGCGGCGTACTCGAATCGGTAGGTCGTCTTCACGGCGACGAAATCCTTGCCGCGGATGACCGCCGGCTGCACCGGCTTCATGCGATGGCAGAGCTGCGGCCCCTCGATCATCCGCTTGCGATGGCTCGTGCCGTGGGCCATGCGGGCGTACTCCCGCCGGCCCGGGTCGGTCTCGTTCGTGTGCCAGGTATAGCGGCCGACGCCGTGCCCGTCCTTGGCGATCACCTTGTCGGCCCAGGCCTCGTCGCTCCCGGGCTCCATGAGCCAATCGACGACCATCAACCCGTCGCCGGCTTCGCGAAAGCCGGTGGCCTTGTCGAGGAACGACCCCTTCTCGATGCCGGTCATCCACTGCTTGGGGTTCTTCTTGGGAATGACCGCTTCGAGCTTGTCGGTTTCGATGCGGATGGCGCGGTCGTCTTCGGTGACGCGGAGCCAGGCAGCATCCATGGGGCCCGCTGGACCCGATGCGGCTCCGAGGAGCGCGATCAGCATCGCTGCCGGCGCCGACCTGACGAAGGAGGCGTTAAGACGGGTCATGTGGTCCTCGTCAAACGTAGATCACACTGCGACGACGGGCAAAATCGTGCGTGGTCGCGACTTCTGCGATCGCGCGCGCGATCTTCGCTCCACCCACCATGGACGGCTCGATGGGAGAAACGTGCGAGTAGTCCGCCGGTCGATCGCATACGAGGCGCAAGTCGATCACCGGCAGCGCCGCGGCAATCGCTTCGCGGAGGATCGCTTCATTGAACGCGGCAAGGGCGGCTTGCTCGGCGGGCGCCAACCCGGGTATCGTATCATACACGGTGCAAACGGCCGTCGGTTTTTCCACCGCCAACAGGGCTTGCAGCATCGTCCGGTAAGACTGCTGAAAGCGGGCCCGCACTTCGTGGATCACCTCCAACGCTTCGCCAACCGTGCAAGCCGCCTCACCCAGGATGCCGCTCTCGCCCAGGGCGTCGTTGCCGCCGGCGCTGACGACCAGGTGCGTGGCGTCCACGGGCAGGCGCTGGAGTTGGTTCACCACGTCGTCGGTGATGTGCCCATCCACAGCCAGCAGCGTGGCGAGCCAACCGCGCGGGAGAGATTGGCGAAGCTGCTCGATCACCGGCGGACGCTCGGGAACGTACCGCGCGTTGTCGAAGATCGAGTCGCCCAGGAGAACGACGTGGCCCATGAGGAACACCGACGGTACAGATGAAGCCCGCTCCCATCGTTTCGAGCGGCAGGGGCTGCGAACATGCCGTGGTGTAAAGAATAGTGCAACGCGACCGAATCGCCATATCAGCGCGACGACGCGAACAGCGGCAAGACATACGCCCGCAGGTAAGCGGATCGCAAGCTGCCGGGATGGTCGCCGACGTTGGTGGTCCAGGCGACGCTGGGGTCCCAGGGGTGCTGGCGAAAACGCATGGCCAGGGCCGCGTCGGCCCCGGCCAGCGGCGGCATGTCAAAGCCGACGCGGCCCGCCGGGGGCACGCCGCGCTTGCCATCGGCCGTGCCCACGATTCTTGTGCCCAGGCCAAGGTAGAGGCGATCTTGCTCACTCGTGAAGGCGTCGACGCCCTGCCGCGCCGCGCGCAGTGCGGGGCGCAAGTCGTAATCCGCCGACACCGCGGGGGCCAGGAGGACGATGCGTTCCACGCTGTCCGGCTCAAGCCAATGAGCCGCTTCCAGGGCGACGTGGGTGCCGGCGCTATAGGCCAGCACATGGATCGGCAGGTTCGGGCACTGGGCGCGATGGCAGGCAACCTGCTGGGCGAGCCGTCGGCCTTGCGCCCTGGCGTGATCGACGTCGGTCATGTCCGCCACGCCGCGGCCGCGACCGTGCGTCCACACGAACGAATGCACGTCGAGCGGCATCCCGGACTTCTCCACGGCGGCCGCGACCGCCTTCGAAGCTTCCTGGTAACCGCCGGCGCCGTCCACCACCAGCACGATGCCGCGCGGCGGCGCCGGCGCCTTGTAGGACGTGACGGGCGTCGGCAAGCTGGCGCAGCCGCTCAGGAGGCCGGCGATTGCCAAACCGGCGGCGGTTGGGCCGGCGATGGCTCGGAGTGACTCGAACGACACGGCATTCTCCGCGGTGCCCAGTGACCCTGTCACTATCGTAATCATCGCCCCGCGCGTTTCCCTCAGGAATCGAGGAACGCTTCCATCCGAATTGTCGCATCGAGACGGCAGGGCCGCTACGACCGGCATTGCCGGCGCCATCCGCGTGGCCTGTGCAGGCTGCTTCATCGGCGTCGCAACTTCTCGGCGCGCTTCTTCGCGGCGGCAATCGCCGCAAACAACTCCTCCAGCGCCTGCCCCCGCGGCAGGCTTGCCAGCCGGTCGGGGTCGAGCGCCGGCCCGATGCTCACGGCAATCGTCCCCTCCCACGGCGGCCAGAACAAGGGCGCCGGAATCGGCAACGTGTGCCGGCGCGGCCAGGCGTCAAACGCCCCGGCGAGGCCGATGGGAATGATCGGCGCGCGGGCGCGCTTGATCAGCAGGTGCACGCCCGGCTTGAGCGGGACCATGTGGCCGGTCGACGTCCTTTCTCCCTCCGGAAACAGCAGCACGGCCTTGCCCAGTTTGAGCTGCTCGAGGACCGTGCGAATGCCTTCCTTGCCGACGCCGTCCTGGTCGATCGGCACCGCGTTGAGGCTGCGGATCAACCAGGCGAAGACCGGATGATCAAACAGCCCTTTGCGGGCCAGGTAGATCAGCCGGCGCGGGAAGGCCAGGCCGAGCGCTACCGGATCCAGGAAGCTTTGATGATTGGCGACCACCAGGACCGGACCCGAGCGCGGCACGTGCTGCGCGCCTTCGATGCGCAGGCTGAAGCCGATCGTGAACAGGTTGGCCTGGAGGAGGTAACAGAAGTTGTACCACAACCGGGCGCTCCAGGTGCCGGCAAGGCCGTCGTGGCCGGAAGCCGGCTCGCTCGGTCGCGCGGGGATCGACTGGTTCATGAGTGGCTAGCCTGCTCCCCGGATTTTCCCTGGCGACGCCATACCTCCTGAACCATCCGCGCCACCACGTCGTCGAGGGTCAGGTCGGTGGTGTCGAGCACGATGGCGTCGGCGGCGGGGACCATGGGAGCGATGTCGCGCGCGGCGTCGCGGGCGTCCCGCGCCTCCTGGGCCTCCAGCACTTCCTGGAAGGTCGTGTTGTCGCCGCGCGCTTTCAGCTCCCGCAGCCGGCGCCGGGCGCGCTCTTTTGGGTCGGCACTGAGGAAGAACTTGCATTCCGCCTGCGGGAAGACCACGGTCCCCTGGTCGCGACCCTCGCAGACCATGTCTCGTCCCGCGGCAATCCGCCGCTGCCATTCCACCAGCCGCTGCCGCACCGCCGGACTGCCGGCGATGGACGCCGAGGCCGCGGTGATCTGGGGTGCGCGGATTTCCACCGAAACGTCTTCGCCGTTGAGCAAGACGCGGTCGCCAGGGAGCTCGATCCGCAGGGATTCAACCAGCTTCGCGAGGGCGCCTTGATCTTGAAGGTCGATGCCGGCACGAAGGGCGGCGACGGTCACGGCCCGATACATGGCGCCGGTGTCGAGGAATTCGAAACCGAGACGTCGAGCGACGAGCTTGGCCGCCGTGCTCTTGCCGGCGCCGGCGGGTCCGTCGATCGTGATGATCATGCGACTCCCGAAATCCACGTAGGGAATTCTCGCGAATCCCCCGCGGAATGGAATTCTTGCGAATTCCGCGACACGGCCCGCCACGACAAGGGCAACAAAAAAGCGGAACGGGATACATCCGTTCCGCTGTGATTGTATCGACAGGCCGCTCAGCGCGCGGTCAGCGTGAACGTTTCGTTGGCCGGCAGGTTGGTCGTGCTGCGGGCCCGCTCGCCCCAGGTCGGCGACAACACCTCGTAGGTGAGCGTGCCGGCGGGAACGGCTTCGATGGCCGACACCGTGACCGGCGGCACGCGATGCCTCTTGCCGTTGATGATGAACAGCAGCTCTTCGTGATACATGTTGGCCAGGATGACCTTTCCAGTCGCCGCCGGCGGCGACAGCGACACCCTTGGCTCGGCGGACTTGAGCTTGAGGATCGCCTGCTCGATGGAGCTCAGTTGCTTCATCAACTCGTCGAGGCTGGCCTTGTCGGTGGTCGGCCGGCCGGACGGTACACCGCTGTCGTTGACGCGCTTGCGAAGATACTTGACCTCGGCGTCGAGATTGCCGATCAGTTTTTGCAAGTCATCCACTCGCGTGGCGGAGCCGTCCACATCGGCACGGAGCTTGACCGCGGCGGTCTTCAGGCTGTCGATGTCGGTCTGCACGCCGCGCACGTCCTTGCGCAGCTCACCGATGCCCTGGGTCGCCTGGTTGAGGGCTTTGATCGCCTCGTTCATCGTAGTGAGCATCTCGTCGATGCGCTTCTGGGTTTTTTCATCCACGCCGCCGGCCGCGGCCAGGGGCGTCGGCGTCGCCACGGGGGCGACCGCCAACAGCGAGTAGAGCGCGAGCGTTTTCCAGTTGCGAATCATGGGTGTCTCTCCAAGGTTGCCTTGTCCAAGCAAAATCATCGGGCCCTGGTGCGCCGGGACGACCGGCGCGGCCGCCTCCACCATGGGCATCGGGGCTGCCATGACCGGCGCCGCCGGATACGACGGGGGCGGCGGGATCGGCGCCGGCTCCAGCTTCATCGGCGCCGCGTCGGCGGAGCCGCGACCGTCAGGGAACGGGATCGGAACCGCCGGGATCTCGATCGGTTCCGGCCTGATCGGCGGATTCATCGGCGCCACGATCGCCGGGGGAGTATCGATCTTCAGCGGCACGGCCGCCGGCGCTTCCACCGGGGGCGGCGGTGGCGGCGGCGGCTGCAGCGCGGCCACCTGCGTCATCTCCGCCAGCGGCGGCTCGTCGGCCGACACGTTCACCTTGAGCTTAGGCAACGTTTGTGCCGCTCGCAAGGATTTTTCCGACTTTCCATGATGAGACAACCCTGGGCGTGACAGCCCGGGTCCCGGCAACGCGCTGTACGCGCCCCAGGCCATCAACATCACGGCGACACAGCCGAGGCAGAACACCGTGTAGCCGAACGCGTTCGCCGACCAGCCGTCGGCGCTGGGTTGAATCCGCGCGGCCGGGCCGGCGGCCGTCGGGCCGGTACTCTTGGCCAACGGCAAGGACCTGTACAGCTCGGGGTGCCGCGGCTGGCTTGGATTGTCCGGGAGATAGCTCATGGCATTCACGCGGGAAAATGGCAGCAGGTGATTCATGGCGGCGGCGACCGTAGCAAATCGCGACGACGGGGAAAAGATGGATTCCCATCTTAACGGGGATAGCCGGGTGCGTTGTGGATTGCGTTGTGGATAGCCTCTGAGATCATCGGAATGCCAGAACGCCAGCTTGCCTCGGAATGTGCGTCGTGGTTGAACGTGCCGTCCGCTCAACCCTCAGTGCAGCAACGACTTCAGCGTTTTTTCGGCTTCGTAGGCGACCTCGGAATGACCAGATTTTGAGTCCGGCGCTGAACACCGACCGACGGCAGGCGTCGGCGCAACTCGCTGGTCCATCGGGTGTTGTTGCGAACACCCCGAGATGCTCGTCTTGGATGTTTGCTGTCCGAGTTGCCAACTTGCCACGCTTGCCAAATCGCGTCGCCGGGGCTTCGAGGACTCAGTCCCGGCCACCACAAAGCCCCCGGCCGGCACGAAGCCCCCGGCCGCCACGAAGCGCCGGCCGCCACAACCGGGCTAATTCTCCTCGAACTGGGCAATGCGGTTGACGTGTTCTTCCATGTCCTCGGCGACTTCGTTGCCGAAGCGGTATTCCATCAAGAAAGCGTCCTCGCCGCTGTCCTCGTAGAAGGCGCGGAGGACGCGGACCGCCCGGAAGTCCTGGCGGCGGAAGAAGAGCTGGGCCGACAGGTTGGTTTCGCGCACCTCCAGGCTGATGCGCGTGCGGCGATGGCTCGACAGCTTGCTGATCAGCTTGGCGACCATCTGGGCGCCGACGCCGGCGCGGCGCCAGGCGGTGTGGACCGCGAAGTTGAGGATGTGCAGCTTGTTCCGGTGCAGCTCATAGATCATGAAGCCGACCACTTTTTCGCCGTGCTCGGCCACCATGCCGATGCAGTTCCGCTGCCGCAGGCAGCGCAGGAAGTCTTCCTCGGTCCAGGCGTATTCGAAGCTGTGCTGCTCGATGTGGAGGACCTCGGGCATGTCGCGGCGAATCATCCAGCGAATATGGACGCGTGCTTGATCTTTCTCGACACGACCCATGCTCATCAGACTACCTCCCCTCGCCGCGGCGCCCTTGCCCGTCCGATCACGGATCCGACGACGGCTCGGCGCTCGCCCGGTTGTTCCGACCTGAAAAAATGGGGACAGGCACCGGCCTCGTCTCCACAATCGCAGGGTTCTTCGAGGGATGGCCGGTGCCAGTCCCCATTTTTCAAACCTCGGGGTCCGACCCCTTTTCGGATAGCCCCTCACTGTTGCGACGGGTCGCGTGGGTGTTCCGGCCTCTTCTCGGCGAGGGAGCTTGCCCGCTCCATCACCACACCCGCATCGTCGCCGGAGTCTAGCAACGCCCCCCGAACGGCTCAAGGTCAAGAGGCCGTTTCCAGACTCCCGAGGACGTTCGCTCCGGCAGATTGCCAATCGCGGTTCGACACCGGGAAGAAGGAGGGGGATTCCTTTCCCCGGAACTCAGCCGTCGTGGCTGACAGCTTCAAGTGGTCGGCGGGACAGGACGAAGTTGGAAGCAGCATAGTGAGCGTCGCGCCGACTGGCCAAGGTTTTCTCGAAAAGTCTACATTTCACAGCTGTGTAACAGCGGCTGCGTAACAGCGATCTTCGACGGCGGGTCACCCTTATAACATCTCGCTCTTCGAAGACAATGCAGGTTTAGCGAACGCGATACGCCGTCAGGGCTGCTTCGTGCGTCACCGGCGTGCGCGTTTGCTCGCTGGTCACGCGGACGCGAATGCGCCAGTCGCCCTCCGCGTGCGCGACGACGCCGATGTGGTATACGGCCTGCGTCCGCGCCGGCAGCTTGGCGATCGGGTCGAAGATCAACACACGGCCCTGGGCGCGATGGACCGACGGTCCCTGGACGTGCCCGAGCCTCATCCCCGACGGCAAGTCCACCTGAATCTGCACGTTGTCGGCGCCGACGTTGCCGAAGTTTTGCACGCGCACCGCGCACACCGTTTCCTTGCCCACTTCGAGCGGCTGGTCGCGCGGCGTGATGCCGAGGACCAGGTCGCTGTAGCCTTCGACCTGCACGACGCTCTCGGCTCGCGTTATGGGCAGGTTCTCGGCGCGGGCGCTGACTTCCTTGGGGAACAGGCCGGGCGTCTTGGCCTGGATGCGCACCGCCACCGACCGCGTTTCGCCCGCCGGCAGATAGTCAATCAGCCACTGGACGGTCCGGGTGCTGGCCTGATAGATGCCGCGGTCGCTCGCCGCCACGAACTGCAGGGCTTCCGGCAAGACGTCGGCGACGATCACGTTGCGCAAGCCTTCTCCGTGATGATTGGTGACATCGATGCGCACCTCGCCGTCGCGATCGAGCAGCAAGCGCGTCGTCGGCGCCACCTGGATCGACAGGCCGACGCCCGTGACCGGCACCGTGGCGCTCGCTTCCGCTTCGGCGCCGCCGGCCGCCGTGATCTTGACCTCGACGGATTGCCGCCCGGCACGCACCGCCTTCACCGGCACGTTGAAGGTCCTGCTGGCGCCGGCGGCCAGATCGCCGACGTCGGCTTCGATGTGCGCGCCCGCCGGATGCGCGAGTCCGTCGCCGAGCTTGGCGTGCAGCATCAGCTCGGTCAACGTCTGGCCGCCGTGGTTGGCGACCTGGATCTCGATGATCACCTGCTGGCCGACGGCGCCGCCGGCCGCCGCGCGGACCTGGATGGCCAGCGGCCCGCCCGGCGCCGTCTTGGCCGGCGTGGGCTCACGCGGGCCCTCGATCTGGGCGCGGGTGGTGGCAGTGGCGGCCGACACGAACACGGTGGTATTGCCGACGAACTCGCCGGCGCTGCCCGCTTGCAGACTGAGTTTCAAGAGTGTTTCGCTGTTCGGCGGCAACGGCGGCAAGGTCCAGATCGCCTTGTCGCCGAGCTGGGATGGCGCGGGCTCGCCGGTGACCGATCGGGCCAGGCGTGGGATTTCATCGATCACGGTGACGGGGCCCGACGTCGCCGCGCCGCGATTGCGAACGACAATCTGGTAGGTTGCGGTGACGCCCTGACGCAGCACGGCCGGCCCGCGCTTCTCGACGGTAACGTGGGCGCTTACCCGGGCGACGGACGATGCGAGCGGCGGCTCGGGCGGCTGCGACTGATCGAGCAGCGTCGGGGCCGGCGGCAGGGCAGGGGGGGGCGGGGTCGGCGCGGAGCGCCGCGGATTGACCAGAAGGAACGCCGGCGGCCGCGCGGGCGCGGCCGGCGCTGGCGCGGCCGGCGCTGGCGCTGCTGGCGCGGGCGCTGCTGGCGCGGGCGCTGCTGGCGCGGGCCGCGTCTCGGGTATCGCCACGGTCGGCGCCGCCGTGGGAGGCGCAACGATCGGCGCCGGAACCGACGACGTCGGCCGCGGCGCCACCTGAAAGGCCGGCGGCGTCACGTTGGCGGGCGGCATCACCGGCGCTTGCGGAATCGCGGGGACGGCAATGTCGGGCACGGCGATCCGCGGCACGATGGCGGCCGGCTTGGGCTGCACGGACGGCGCCAGCGGTTTGGCCCGGATGGATGCGGCGGGCCGCGGCTTCTTGTCGTCACGCGGCGTTTCGATCGTCGGCGGCGCGGGCGCGGCAGGTGTCGCGACCGTTGGGCTCGCGGACGGCGGCGATTGCTTGTCGTCGCGCGGCGTTTCGGTGGCCGGTATCGCCGGCGCGGCAGGCGGCGACGACGTGGGCATGTCGTCGCGTGGCGTCTCGACCGTTGGGTTCGCGGGCGGCGGCGCCGGCGTGTCGTCGCGTGGTGTTTCGGTGGCCGGCGTCACCGGCGCGGCAGGCGCCGGCGCCGTGGGCTCGTCGTCGCGCGGCGTCTTGACCGTTGGGTTCGCGGGCGCAGCCGGCGGCGCGACCACGGGCCCGGGCTCAATGAATTGCGGCAACGGCGCCGGGGGCACGATCTCCTGGGCCGGCGGCAGGGCCGGCGGCGGGGCCGGCACTTCGGCTGGCTTCTTGACCGGTATTTCCGCTGCACGTTTCTTCGGCGGCGCCAGCAGCTCCGGCATCGGATCGATTGCTGGCGGTTCGTGTGGCGTCGGAGGCAGGATCGGCAGCGGTGGCGCTTGGGTTGATTTCGTCGCCGGCGCTGCCGGCACAGGTGCTGCGGGAACAGGCGACGCCGGCGCCCGGGGAGCCGGCGCCCTTGGCGGCGGTGGCGTCGCCACGGTCTTGTGCGGCTGGTCCGGCAGCTCGGCCGGCAGTTTGACGGGAACGGCGTGCGATGGCGTCGCGGTCTCCGGCGGCTCTGGAGGCGCGACAGCGGACGCGACAGCAGAAACGACGGCCGGCGCGTCAACGTCCATATGGGTATCGCGGACGGCGGCAGGAAGTTGGTTCGGCTCCAGCGCGTGCGCGGCAACCGTTTGAATGGGCGTCGCGCTGATGACGTTGCTCTTGCGCGCCGGCGCCTGCGCGTCGGCGAACGTGGTGGATGCGGCTTGCTTCAGAATCGCGGATTCAACCAGGGAGCGGCCGCCGGCCTCCTCGGTCGCCGACGGCCAGGGCGTGCCCCGATCCTGGGCCACGACGCCCATCCAGGCGCCGAGGCCGCCGACGGCAAACATCGTCAGGACGATGGTCATCCTGCCTGGCCGCACGACATTCTCCTTGAGTCGCCGCAAACTGCCGAGGTCCCCGCGCCTGGGAAGCTTGCCGTGCGGCTCAATAGCCTATCACACCGTGTATTTCCCTCGGTAAACGTCCGCGGGATACTTCACAGCGTTTTTCACCATCTTGGCCCGCAGGGCGTCGCTGAGATCCATGTCCAGGGCGATGCTCAGGTTCAACAGGTGGCAGAAGACGTCGGCGAGCTCGTCGGCGATCGGTTCGCGCTTGTCCGGCTGCTTGGCGACCTCGAACGACGCGGGACCATCGACCCACAGGAAATGCTCCATGAGCTCGGCCGTTTCCACGGCCAGGCCCATGACCAGGTTCTTGGGGGCGTGGAACGGCTGCCAGGCCCGTTCGTCGACAAAGCGACGGACGATGTCCTTCAACTCCGCCACCGTGGTCGCGGCGTCGCCCATGCCGCATTCCTTGTTCGAGAATCCCCGCTCGCCGACGAGGCCAGCGCTTCACCCCAGCGCCGCCGCGATGCGATCCTGCGATCACGGCGCAGCCTCGTCAGATTTCGGAAACGGCGGACTATAACCGCGCTGGCAATGCTGTCAAGCCGGTTCTTGGTGAGTGGTGATTGGTGCTTGGTGGTTGGTGGTTGGTGTTGGGTGAATGGTGAATGATGCACAGGGACCGTCGGTCGCCACGCACTCCCGAAGACCACGCACCAACCACCAACACTACCACCAAGCACCAACCACCACTCACTCCTCACTACTCAGCTTGCGCCGTTTTGCTACCATGCCGGCTGGGAGCAAACTGCGATGGCCAAGAAGAACGCGACCGACCAGGACGAGATCCAGCCCATCTGCCGCAACAAGCGTGCCTTCCACGAATTCGAGGTCTTCGACTCGCTGGAATGCGGCCTGGTGCTGACCGGCACGGAGGTGAAGAGCTTGCGGGCCGGCTTCGGCAGCCTCGACGACGCCTATGCCAAGATCGACGCGGGCGAGCTGTGGCTGATCAACAGCGACATCCCGGAATACTCGATGGCGCATCGCTTCAATCACAAACCGAAGAGGCCGCGGAAGCTGCTGCTGCACAAGCGTGAGCTCGCCAAGTTCGCCGGCAAGGCGGCGCAGCAGGGGTTCACGCTGGTGCCGCTCAAGATGTACTTCAAGAAAGGCCGGGCCAAGGTGGAGCTGGCGGTGGCCCGCGGCAAGAAACTGCACGATAAGCGCCAGGACCAGAAGACCGCGGCCGCCCAGCGCGAGATTCGCCAGGCCATGCGGCGGAAGCCGTAGCTTCCCCAGGCTTCCAGGTTCGCGGGTCTTCGCTATCCGGACAACCCGATCCCAGCCGTCTCTGGCCTTGTCCGCGCCTGCCGCGTTCCTTATAGTCGCCCATCCACGGGAGTTTCCCCGGTCACGGATGACCCGCATGCGCATCGTCGCGCTGGTTGCCAGTCCTGATCATGTGTGTGCCCGCTACCGCATCGTGGCGTTCCGCTCGCTCCTCGAAAACGCCGGCCATTGCTTTTCCATCCAGGTCTTGCCGCGCTACTGGCTGACGCGCTGGTCCCTGGGACCGGCGGCCACGGACGCCGACGTGGTCATTGTCCAGCGGCGCTTGCTGTCGACGTGGCAGTTGCGAATCCTGCGGCGGCAGGTGCGCCGCCTCGTCTTCGACTTCGACGACGCCGTCTTCCTGCGCGATTCGTACGATCGCCGCGGCCTGCGTTGCGAGCACCGCCAGCAAGAATTCGCGGAGATGATCCGCGCCGCCGACGCCGTCGTGGCCGGCAACCACTGGCTCCGCGACCAGGCCTTGCGCTGGCGCCGCTCCGAGGGCGTGTACGTCATCCCGACGTGCGTCAATCCGCAGCTCTATCCGCTCGCCCAGCAAGAAGCCGAGCGCGGCGTGGTCCGCCTGGCGTGGATCGGCTCGTCGAGCACGCTGCAAGGGTTGGCGCGGATTCGACCCGTGCTCGAAACCCTGGGCCAAACGTATCCGTGCCTGCGCCTGCACCTCATCTGCGACCAGACCCTCGCCCTCCAAGGTCTGCCGGTGGTGCTGCGGCCGTGGTCGCAAGCCACGGAGGCCCGCGACCTCGCCGACGCCGACATCGGCATCAGCTGGCTCCCCGTGGACGCGTGGAGCCAGGGCAAGTGCGGCCTGAAGGTGTTGCAGTACATGGCCGCCGGCCTGCCGGTGGTGGCCAACTCCGTCGGCGTGCAGACCGATCTCGTCAAACCCGGCATCACGGGGTTTCACGCCGACTCGCCGGACGCGTGGGTCGGGGCGGTTGGCGAGCTGGTCCGCGACGCGGCGCTGCGGCGCCGGTTGGGACGCGCGTGCCGCCGGGTCGTCGAACATGACTATCACGTGCGGCACGGCGCGCGGCTGTGGCTCGACGTGCTCCGCAATCTGCAGGCATCGCCGCCCGCCAGGAAGTCCGCATGAACGAAGCGCGGCATGACGTCGCTGCGGGGGCCTTTCGCTGGCGCCTGCAGCCCGACTTCGCCCAACAACTGGGTCCGGACGGGGTCCGTCTGCAGGAATGGCTGCGCACCGGCCAGGCGACCGTGGTGAAGCAAGGGCCGCACCGGGTGGTGTACCGGGTCGCGTTGCCGCAGGTCACGTTCTACGTCAAGCACAACCTGACGCCGGACCGCGTCACCTGGTTCCGGCAGCTCATCCGCCCGAGCAAAGCGCGGCGCGAGTACGACAGCGCCCTGGAAGTCGCCGCGCGCGGCGTCGCCACCGCCTGGCCGCTGGCCTGGGCCCAGGAACACGGCTTGCTGAGCAATGGTGAAAGCCTGCTCATCACGCGCAGCCTCGACAACACGCAGCCGCTCCACCTGTTCGTCTATGAGGCGCTTCCCGGGCTGTCCGCGGCGCGCCAGGCCCGCATCCGGCAACGGCTCGCCGAAACGCTCGGCCGGTTCGTGGCGCAATTGCACGACGCCGGCATCCGGCACAACGACCTGCATGCCGGCAACCTGCTGCTGCGGCTGAACGACGGCGACGCGCCGGAATTGTTCCTGATCGACCTCAACGACGTGCACTTCGGCGCGCCGCTCACCTGGCGGCAGAGCTTCGACAACCTCGTCGTCCTCAATCACTGGTTCGTCATGCAAGCCAGCCGCGCGGACCGGCTGCGTTTCCTGCGCACCTACCTCCAAGCGCGGCCCTTGCCCGCCGGCTGGACGCACGCCGAACGCGATCCCCTGGTGAGATGGTGGGTCCGGTTGCTGGAACAGGCGACGTGGACATCGCTGCAAAAGCAGTGGCGGCGCCGCGATCGGCGCTGCCTGGTGGACAATCGCTATTTCCGCCGCCTCGACGCGCCTCACGTCACCGGCCACGCGGTCACCGACCTCGACGGCGAGCTGGCGGCGAACTTGCTGACCGATCCGGACGCGCCGTTTGGCCGCAGCGACGCCGCGGTGCTCAAGGACTCGGCCACTTCGACCGTGGTTGAATTCACGGCGCCGGTGAACGGCCGGCCGACGCGGCTGGTCTACAAGCGTTTCGCCGTGAAGAAGTCGAGCACGCCGCTGAGCTCGTTGGTCCGCAAGCCGCCGGCGCTGCGGTCGTGGCAGCAGGGGCAAGGGTTTCGCGAACGCGGCTTGCCGACGGCCCGGCCGCTCCTGGTGCTGCACCGCCGCCGCCACGGGCTCTTCTACGAAGGCTACCTGCTCACGGAAAAGCTCGACCACGCCCAGCATCTGCACGACGTCCTTGACGATCTGGTCAAGCTGCCCTCCGACGTTCGCCGTCGCAGGCTGCGCGGCCGCATTCACCTCGTCGGCCAGGCCGTGCGCGATTTGCATCATCGGCAACTGTCGCATCGCGACCTCAAGGCGAACAACATCCTGCTGGAAACGGCCGGCGGCGACACTGGCGGCGCTGGACAGAATCGGAGTGCTATCCCGCAACCCGGACCGAGCCTCATGCCCCAGACCATGCACGGGGCCTGGTTCCTCGATCTGGTCGGCGTGTCGGTTCACCAACGATTGACGTGGCGCTGCCGGGTCCGCGACCTGGCCCGGCTCAACGCGAGCTTCCACGAGCGGCCGGAGCTGTCGCGCACCGATCGCCTGCGCTTCCTGCGCACGTACTTGCAGTGGGGCCTGTTCAGCAAGCAAGGCTGGAAAACCTGGTGGAGAGCGGTCGCCCAGGCCACGAGCGCGAAGCTCGCGCGCAACGCCCGGCTGGGCCGCAAGGTGGCGTAGTTGGGTGGCGTGGACATCTTCGGGTGGCATGCTGTCCCCGGCGCGGACCGCATGCTTTCGCGGTGTAGGTCCAGAACATGCTCGTGTGGCGAGGGATCCGCGAAAGCATGGCACCCGAGATGATCCCGCTGCAACACACTCGTTCCGGGTCCATATTCATGGTTTGGCGTCGATTGCAGATTGGGCTCACGCTGGGTTGCCTGACGGCGCTCGCCGGCTGCGGTGCGCTGCAGCTCAACCCGTTCGGGGCGCCGCGGGTCGAGCACGAGACCATCGCCGGCACGCCGACGAAACATTCCTTCCGCGTCTCGCAGTTCGTCTTCTACTCCGATTTCGAAGTGCAGCGCAACGCCCCTCTGTTCCGCGATCTCGGCGCCCTGCGCGAGCAAGTGTTCCGCGAGCTGCAATTGCCGTCGTCGAGCGCCCTGGTTCAGGTCTATCTGTTCGAGGACAAGGAACGCTACGAGAAGTTCATGCAATCGAAGTATCCCGACTTGCCCCGGCGGCGGGCGTTCTTCGTCGCGCAGCCCCGGCGCCTGGGCGGCGGCGAAGACTTGATCGTGTACACCTACTGGGGCGACCGCATCCAGCAGGACCTGCGGCATGAGCTGACGCATGCGCTCCTCCACAGCGTCCTCAAGGATGTGCCGCTCTGGCTCGACGAGGGCTTGGCCGAGTACTTCGAAATGCCCGCGAGCTGGAAGGGGGTCAACTATCAGCACCTGGAGGCGTTGCGGCGCGGGCCGTCGGGACCGGCGCCGTGCAACCTCGACCGTCTGGAGCAACTGAGCGAGGTGCAGCAGATGGCCCCGGCGGAATACCGCGAAGCCTGGGCCTGGGCGCACCTGATGCTGCGGTCGACCCCGCAGGCCCGGCAAGCGCTGCTGAGCTATCTCCAGGAGCTGCGCACGAATCCGCGGCCGGGGCCGCTCAAGCCGCGCTTGGCCCAGGCATTTCTGTCTCTCGACGAGGCGCTGCAGCGGCACCTGGAACAGCTCGATTTGGGTCGACCGAAAGGTAGTTCCGGGCAGTAAGTCACTCGTCGGCCGCGGGCCGCCCCTTATCACTTGTGCTCCCGAATGAACTCCAGCGACCGCGCGATCACTTCCTCGTTGATCCCCATGTGGCCCATCTTCGGATAGCGGTGGAACGCGTGCGGCGCCTCCGCCTTCTTGAGCGCGTCGATCATCAAGAGTGCGTTGGCAATCGGCACCGACTGATCGTTGTCGGAATGCAGCACCAGGAGCGGCTTCATGTTCTTCGTGACGTGATTCACCGGCGAGGCCAGCTTGCGCGCCTGGAGCGGATCTTGGCCGGGCGGCGTCCACAGCTTGCCCCAGCTCAGCGTCGTCAGCTCGTAGTTGGCGGCCACGCTGATCGCGGCCCGGAAGTCGTTCTTGGCCTTCTCCCAGCCGCCGGTGCGGGCGAACGGGCCGTCGCCCAGCGTCGCCGCCAGCGACACCATGTGCCCGCCCGCCGATTGGCCGATCAGGAAGATGCGTTCGGGGTCGATGTTGTGCTTCTGGGCGTTGGCGTTCACGTAGCGGATGGCGCACTGCAGGTCTTGATAGCACGCCGGCGCCGGCGTGCAACCGGCCAGCCGGTAGTCGATCGACATGGCAAAGAAGCCGAAGCCCGCCCACTGCTGGACTTTGATGGCCGAGCCGTCGCGCTTGTGCCCGCCGACCCAGCGGCCGCCGTGGACCGAGATGATCGCCGGCAACGGCCGCTTGGCTTCGGGATAGGCGACGTCGGCCAGCAGCCCCGCGCCGTGGACGCGGCCGTACACCAGGTCTTCGTGAAACACGATCTTGGCGGCCGGCTTCTCTCCGGCAGCGGCCTTTGCGCCGGCCGACGCCACGACGGCGCCGCAGCCGGCCAGGACGATCCACACGCAAGGCTTCTGCAAGACCATGGCAGGCCCCCAAACAAATAGGTGTATCGGCGACAGGGCGATTGTACTTGGCCGCGCCGCGCGGCACAATAAGAAGCAGATGCCAGTCGTGGGTCAGGTATTGTCGCCTTTCGCTCCGCGAAAGGGCGCCCCTTCGCGGAGCGAAAGGCGACTGAAGCGAAAGGCGACTGAGGCGCGTCCCAACACGAGACAGGAGATTCGACATGCACGAACCGTTGCTCGAGCGGATTCGCGACCTGGAGCGCTCGAATCGCTGGTGGAAATCGGCCTGCGCCATCCTGGCCGCGGCCTTGCTCGCCGTGCTGGTGTCCGGCGTCGCCTGGGTCGGGCTCTACGGCTACCATGCGCTCGCCGCGAACCAGGAGGCGCTCGCCGTCGAGCGGGCTCGCGCGGAGGAGATGCGGGCTCGCGCCGCGGCCGATGCGGCCCGGCGTCAGGCCATCGAAGCGCAGCGCAAAGCGCAGAAGGACGCCGAAGCGAAATGAAGCCACAGGATTAACCCGCGTCGCCGCCGCTTTTCAGGGAGTGCGTCGGGAACGACCAGCGGCGTGCGCCGCGTATCACATGATGGCCGCACAGACGGTCACGTGAGCAGATACCGTTTCGGTATCTCCGCCCCCGCGACGAAGCTCAACTTGCCGATCTTGCACATCTGATAGATGTTGATGCGGAAATCGGGGCACGTGCTGACCAGGCAGTACGCGTCGGTCGGCGTGAAGCCGTGCTCCGTGATCAGCCAGTCCATGAGATGGATGGTCGCGGTCTCGACGGCCACTTCCATCGGCCGGTTGGCGTGGACGGCGATGATCGAGCCCGGCTTTTCAATCCGCATCCACGGGATCTTCTTGTTCTTGATGACGTCGAGCTTCACGCGCACGGTCGCCTTGGTCTCGGCGGCGGTGCCGGTGAATTCGGTGTCGCCCTGGCTGGCGTGGACGTCGCCCAGGTAGAAGAGGGCGCCGGCATGATGGATCGGCAGGTAGATCGTGTTGCCCGGCGCCACGTCGCGGACGTCGAGGTTGCCGCCCCATTCGCCCTGGCCGTCGAGGCTGGTCGTGACTTCGCGGTCCGGCGCCACGCCCAATGTCCCGATGAACGGCGTGATCGGCCAGGAGAGCTTGTCGTTGAAGTGCAGCGTGCCATCGCGCGTCGTACCGCTCTTGCCGGGCGTGTGTTTGAATATCTTGGTCGTGTAATCGCTGCTCAATTCCGGCCAGCGCGTCGATTCGCCGAGCGGGCCGCGGCGCGGGCCGATGGCGATCCAGGAATACGCATCGACGGTGATGTCCTCGATGGCGACGACGAGCACGTCGCCGCGCTGGGCGCCTTCGACATAAACCGGACCGCCGATCGGGTTGGCGTGGGGCGGCGTGCGATCGAAGCCAGGGCGCTTGCCGGGGATGGCCTTGTCGTCCGGCGTTTTGAAGTAGCCGGTGGAGGCGTCGTAGGTTTCGATCTCGACGGACTCGCCTGGCTGGATGCGGACGAGGGGCTCGTCGCGCCAGTCGAAGGCATACTTGCGGGCGTGTTCGCGGGGGATGCGGTGCATGGTGGTTCCTTGATCCGATGTCCGTGGCGAGCGTCGAGGCGTAAGCTCGACGTGTTTGGCGGAATCGCGTCGCTGTCCACCATCGCGGCCGGTGCGCGTCGCGCTCAACCGTCCGCGCCGGCAGAGAGACGAGCAAGTGCTTTGGACAACGGCCGCGTGGTTCTGGCCGCGACTTACATCGGCGCGAATCCGGTGCGACCCGGGCATCAACGGCATGCCCAGCAGGATTGCGCTGAGCGTCATGGCGGCAAATGTTCTGAGGAGTTAGCTGACATCGCCAGGCATTGTAGCCGACAACCGTGGCGTTCGCTACGCGGCGACCTGGGGAATGCACTCGCCGTCATGCCGCGACCATCGGAGACGTCCCGCAAACGTCCTGGATCGTGACAAACGTCAGATAATCGGATTGGCAGAAATGCTCGACGCGCATGGCCTTGTCGATTTCGGCAACGCCGGCGAGACGTTGACCAATGATCCATTCACAGCAACTGAGGTCCATGCGCATGCCCACCAGAGTAGGCGCTTCCGGCATCGCAACGCTTCGCAATGCTGCAAGGAAGGTGCGCAAGGTGAGCAGCATGAACTGTACTTCATCCGCGCGAAAGCGCCATCGGTTCCGAAAGTGATTGACAAGCCAACGCAGCGGATAAGTGAGCACTCCCCATACCGTGATGGGGAACACCGTATCTCTGGAGATGACTCGGGAGGACAGCTCAGTTGCCGCCTCGAGGTGCGCCAGCGTATCAAGAACCGGTTGCAAGCGCTCGTCGTCGTAGTATTCACGAAGCAATGCCCATTGGCTCTGGGAACCAAGGGCAAAGTCAACCGAGCGTTCCGCCTGTCGAGCGACGCAGAGCGTCGTCAAGGCACGCTTCTTGTCGATCGTGATCCGCATCATTCTGTCTCCCTGAGCTATCGCCCCCACCATTTCCATACCTGCCACCAGCGTAGCGCCACGAATGTCGGATGCAATTCGTCTAGGCGCAGAGGTTGGTCCGTGGGAATGCGGGCATTGTTTCGCGGACCCAACAACGGTCGCGGAATCGCGTTCGCAGGCAGATCGAACTCGACGTACGCGCCTCCGCCGTTGGCGCCGGTTTCATCCTTGGGATTGCGGCGCGCGAAAGGATTGACCGGCCCAAACGGCTCAGCTTCAACATCAACGCCTACGGGATCGTGCCGCGCTGGGTTGATCGCGAAGTCCTTCTCGATTCCTCGAAGTCCTTCCAGGTCCGTGTGATGGCGACAGCGCAGTCCCACGTTCCCGATCGTAACCACAATGACGACGTGAGGACAAGACAAGTTGGCGTACAACCTCCCAACGAAAAAGCCCGGCCTCACGGCCGGGCTCGTCGATTCGTACAAGCACGCTGCTTGCACGATGGGGGGTACGCGTTCGTTACTTCTTCACCTCAAACTCCGCGTCGATCACGTCGTCCTTGCCTTTCTGGCGGTCGCCGCCGGGGGGCGAGCCCTCCGGCGTGGCCGTCGCGGTCGCGGCGCCGGTCCGGGCCATGTGCTGGGCCAGGGCGTGGGCGGCGCTTTGCAGGTTGTTGAGCGCCTGCCGGATCGCGTCGGCGTTGTCGCCCTTCAGCGCTTCGCGGACCTTGTCGATCGCCGACTGCACCGGGGCCTTGTCGCTCTCCGAGAGCTTGTCGCCCTCGTCCTTGAGCAGCCTCTCCATGGACCAGGCCGTCGTGTCGGCTTCGTTGCGCAGGTCGGCCAGCTCGCGCTTCGACTTGTCGTCCGAGGCGTGCGACTCGGCGTCGCGCTTCATCCGCTCCACCTCGTCCTTGGACAGGCCGCTCGAGCTCTCGATGCGGATCTTGGCCTCCTTGCTCGTCTTCTGGTCCTTGGCCGACACCTGCAGGATGCCGTTGGCGTCGATGTCGAACGTCACCTCGATCTTCGGCATGCCGCGCGGCGCCGGCTCGATGCCTTCGAGGTTGAACCGGCCCAGGAGCCGGTTGTCGGCCGCCATGGCGCGTTCGCCCTGGAAGACCTGGACCGTGACTGCGGTCTGGTTGTCGTCGGCCGTCGAGAAGTTCTCCTTCTTCGTCGTCGGGATCGTCGTGTTCTTCTCGATGAGCTTGGTGAACACGCCGCCCAGGGTCTCGATGCCCAGCGACAACGGCGTCACGTCGAGCAGGAGCACGTCGGACTTGCTGCCCAGGAGCAGTTGCGCCCCCTGGATGGCGGCGCCGACGGCGACCACCTCATCCGGGTTGACGCCCTTGTGGCCCTCCTTGCCAAAAATCTCCTTCACGAGCTGCTGCACCCGCGGCATGCGCGTCATGCCGCCGACCAGGACGACCTCGTCGATGTCGCTGGGCTTGTAGCCGGCGTCCTTGAGCGCCGTCAGCACCGGGCCCTTGCAGCGCTCGATCAGGTGCGTCACCAGTTGCTCGAACTTCGAGCGCGTGATCGACATCTGCAAGTGCTTGGCGCCCGACGCGTCGGCCGTGATGAACGGCAGGTTGATGTCGGTCGTGGTCTGCTGCGACAGGTCCTTCTTGGCTTGCTCGCACGCTTCCTTGAGCCGCTGCAGCGCCATCGGGTCCTTGCGCAGGTCGATCGAGTGCTGCTTCTGGAATTCGCCGGCCACATGGTCAATGAGCACCTGGTCGAAGTCGTCGCCGCCCAGGTGGGTGTCGCCGTTGGTGGCCTTGACTTCGAAGACGCCGTCGCCGACGTCGAGGATCGAGATGTCGAACGTGCCGCCGCCGAGGTCGAACACGGCGATCTTTTCGTTCTTCTTCTTGTCGAGTCCGTAGGCCAGCGACGCGGCCGTCGGCTCGTTGATGATGCGCATGCGTTGCTTGGTTCGTTTGCCGTCCTTGCCTTCGATTTCCCATTCGGGCTCGAAGCCGGCGATCTGGGCGGCGTCCACGGTCGCCTGGCGTTGCGAATCGTTGAAGTAGGCCGGCACCGTGATGACCGCCTTGTTGACGCGATGACCGAGGTAGGCTTCCGCCGCTTCCTTCAGCTTGCGGAGGATCATGGCGGAGATTTCGGGGGGCGTGTAGGTCTTGCCGTCGATGTCCACTTTGACGAGCTCCTGCGGCCCGCCGACGATCTTGAACGGGACGATCTTCTCTTCGGATTCGACTTCGTGATGCCGCCGGCCCATGAAGCGCTTGATGGAATAAACGGTGCGGCGCGAGTTGGTGACCGCCTGCCGCTTGGCCGGGTCGCCGACGAGGCGTTCGCCCTTGTCGGTGAAGGCGACGACGCTGGGCGTGAGGCGCTGGCCTTCCTGGTTGGCGATGACCTTCACCTCGCCGCCTTCCATGACCGCCACCACCGAATTCGTGGTGCCGAGGTCGATGCCGATGATTTTTTCTTCAGCCATGGGTTCAGTCCTTTTCGGTTGAGCTTGTTCGGGGAATTAGATAGTCACCGACGAAAAAGGATGCAATCGGCTGCGTAACTCGCTGGTGGCTTATTTGGCGGCCGGGGCTGAGTCTTCGAAGCCCCAGCACCGCGGGGGTCAGACCCCTTTTCGGATAGCCTCTCAGCCCCCCGGCGACGGATGCTTAGCAACTGCTATACCTTCACGCATATGAAACGAGGAGAAGAGTCATAAACTGCTTAATTTCAATGGCTTGCGCGATCCTACGATCGCCGATGACGGTTGAAGGCGCATCATCCAGCCACCGCGCGCCCTACCCACACGACTTGGCCAACTACGGGCAAGAAACTCGTCGTAACACGATTTCAGAAAATGATTTGCGACATCGTCTCTACTTGGCCAACTCGGCGCTGAGTTGGCCAAGTACGAGATGGTGCCACCGCGGAGGATGTCAAATTGGCAGGGAGCTGCGCGTTATCGACCCGTTAACAAACCGGTTCGGCGGGAGAATCGTCCTTCTGCCACAAAATGTGGCGTCGCGGTCCACTTTGTTGATTGACACTCGCAAACGGCCCAACTAGATTGACGGAAACCGCGCCTGGAATCCCACCGCGAGACACGAGTTATGGCTCGCAAACCTGAATCGGACCAACCCATCTCCGCCAAGACTCTGGCCCAACTCAAGAGCCTGCGGACGAGCATCGACAAGCTGGACTTACAAATCCTTAAGTTCATCAATGAGCGGGCGGCCCTGGCGGCCGAGATCGGCCGCATCAAGAACGATCACGGCGCCGAAGTCTTTTCGCCAGCACGAGAAGAGGAGGTTTTTCGGAACATCCTCGAGGCGAACAAGGGGCCGCTGGATGAAGCCACGGTACGGGCCGTCTTCCGGGAGATCATGAGCGGCTCGCGGGCCCTTCAGAAGGTGATCAAAGTCGCATATCTGGGCCCGGAATACAGTTACAGCCACCTCGCCTCGGTGGAACGCTTTGGCCAGGCGGTGGAGTACATGCGGGTCGGCAGCATCGCCTCGGTTTTCGAGGTCGTCAATCGCGGGCAGGTTGATTTCGGCGTCGTGCCGCTTGAGAATTCCACCGATGGCGGGGTGTCCGACACTCTCGACATGTTCATGCGGCTTCCGCAGCTGAAAATCTGTGCCGAAGTCCGCCTCAAGATTCATCACAACTTGCTGGCCAATTGCGAACAGGAGATGATCCGCCGCGTCTACAGCAAGCCGCAGGCGCTGGCCCAGTGCCGCAACTGGCTGAGCAAGAACCTGCCGCACGCGGACCTGAAGGACGTGTCGAGCACCGCCGTGGCGGCCCAGCTTGCGGCCCAGGAACCGGGGGCCGCCGCCGTCGCCAGCCGGCAGGCCGCGGTCAAGTACGGACTCCGCATCCTGTTCGCCAACATCGAGGACTATCCGCACAACGAGACGCGGTTCGCCGTCATCGGCCTGCAGGAATACGACCGCACGGGCAACGACAAGACCGCCCTCATGTTCAAGGTCCCGCACCACCCGGGCTCGCTGGTCGACGCCCTCGACGTGTTCAAGTCGAACAAGCTGAACCTGACCTGGATCGAATCCTTCCCCGCCAAGACCGGCAAGCAGGAGTACATCTTCTTCGTCGATTTCGACGGCCACGAGGAAGATCCCAAGGTGAAGCGCGCCCTGCAAGCGCTGGAAAAGCAATGCGAAGAGCTGCACGTGCTCGGCTCGTATCCCGTTGCGGAACCGAGTGAGTGAGGAACCACAGAGGCAGAGAGACACGGAGAAAACAAGACCAATCACGACAACAAGACCAATCACGAAAACACGAAAGAGTGAAAGCACGAAACAAGACACTGGAATCGACTGTCGCGCTCGTTTGCACCTTCTCTGTGCCTCTGTGTCTCTGTGGTTCACTTCGTTCTGAGAAGCATCATGATCATCGTTATTCGGCCCAATTCGACGCAGGCGGAGATCGACCACGTCCTCGAGCGCATCCGCGAGCTGGGCTTCAAACCGCACCTCAGCCAGGGCGAGCATCGCACGATCATCGGCGTCATCGGCGACGAAAGCCAGCTGCAGGCCGAGCCGCTGGCCGCGATCGCCGGCGTCGAGCAAGTCTTGCCGATCATGAAGCCGTACAAGCTCGCCAGCCGCGACTTCAACAAGAAGGACACGGTCGTGGCGGTTGGCAAGGTGAGGATCGGCGGCGGTTCGATGGCGATGATCGCGGGGCCGTGCGCGGTGGAGAACCGTGAGATTCTCGACGAGATTGCCGGCCACGTCAAGCGCGCCGGGGCCAACCTGCTCCGGGGCGGCGCCTTCAAGCCGCGCACCAGTCCGTACAGCTTCCAGGGCCTGGGCGAGGAAGGGCTCAAGATCCTGCAGGACACCGGCCGCAAGCATGACATGCCGGTGGTGACCGAGGTGATGGACCCGCGACAGATTCCGCTGGTCGAGCGCTATGCCGACATGTTCCAGATCGGCGCCCGCAACATGCAGAACTTCGACCTGCTCAAGGAAGTGGGCCAGACGACCAAGCCGGTGCTGCTCAAACGCGGCATGAGCGCCACCGTGAAGGACTTGCTGATGTCGGCCGAGTACATCCTTTCGGAGGGGAATCCCCACGTCGTCCTCTGCGAGCGCGGCGTGCGCTCGTTTGAGGAATCGACCCGCAACATGCTCGACCTCAGCGCGGTGCCCAACGTGAAGGGCCTGAGTCACTTGCCGATCATCGTCGATCCGAGCCACGCGACCGGGCGGCCGGATCTGATTCCCTCGATGGCGTGCGCGGCCGTCGCGGCCGGAGCGGACGGGGTCCATATCGAAGTGCACAGTTGCCCGGAAAAGGCGCTGTCGGACGGGCCGCAGGCGCTTCTGCCGCCGCGGTACGCGGAGGTGATGGAGTGCATGCGCAGGTTGGCTGAAGTGATGGGGAAAACCTTCTGATTGCCGCTTGCGGCTTAGCGTTGGCCGGCGGTCGCGAACGCTAAGCGGCAAGCCGCACGCTGCTCCCGGGGAGATGATGACATGCGCAAAAAATTCATCGCCGGCAACTGGAAGATGAACACCACCGCGCTCAGCGGCGAGCTGCTGGCCGCGGCGATCGTGAAGGGACTTGGCGGCGACACCAGTGTCCAGGTCGCGGTCTGTCCGCCGTTTCCGTACCTGTTTCGCGTCGGCCAGGCGATCCAGGGGTCGCCGGTCGCCCTCGGAGCGCAGAACTGCTACCACGAGAAATCGGGCGCCTTCACCGGCGAGGTCAGCCCGGACATGCTGGTCGATGCCGGTTGCCAGTATGTCATCCTCGGCCACAGCGAACGCCGGCACAAGCTCCGCGAAAGCGACGGCTTCATCAACAAGAAGACGCACGCCGCCCTTGCGGCCGGATTGAGGGTCATCCTTTGCGTCGGTGAAACACTGGAGGAGCGCGAGGGCAACAAGACCAATCAGGTGCTCGACGAGCAAGTCACCGCCGGCCTGATCGGCATCACGTCGCAAACCGTGCGCAACATGGTGATTGCGTACGAGCCGGTGTGGGCGATCGGCACCGGCCGCAGCGCGACGGCCGCGCAGGCGCAAGCAGCCCACGCCTTCATCCGCAATCGCGTCGCCGCGCTGTGCGGGCCGCCGGCGGCCGCGGAGCTGGTAATCCTGTACGGCGGCAGCGCCACGCCGCAAGTGGCGGAAGAGTTGGTGCGCCAGCCTGATATCGACGGCGGCCTGATCGGCGGCGCCAGCCTGAAGCCGGACGACTTCTTGTCGATCGTGGCGATGGCGAAGAGGGCGATGGCGTTGCCGTAGGCGAAGCGAGCCCGCTTCGCCGACGGGCGCACCTTGTCACCCGGTCGCGTTGTCGCCATAATACCCTTTCTGTTGGACACTGACGGAACACCCGGCAATGAGCGGTGTTCCCTTTTTGTTTTTTGTGCGGAGAGTTCGCCATGGCCGAGGCAGTTGTCCTGAGCGCGCAGCAACGCAACGAACAGGGCACCCACAACGCGCGCCGCCTGCGCAAGGGTGGAAAAATTCCCGCCGTCCTGTACGGCCACAAGGAAGCGACCGTGCCGCTGACCTTGTCGCGCGACGAGTTGTACAAGGCCGTCCGCCAGGGCGTGCGGCTGGTCGACGTCCAACAAGGCGACAAGAGCGAGAAGGCCCTGATCCGCGACGTGCAGTGGGACCCGCTCGGCCACGACATTCTCCACGTTGACTTCGCGCGGGTGTCGATGGATGAGCGCATCGAAGTCGACGTGCGCGTCGAGCTGCGCGGCACGGCGCCCGGCGTGGTCGCCGGCGGCGTGCTCAACCAGCCGCTGCACACGTTGAAAATCGAATGCCTGGCCATCAGCATCCCCGAGTCGATCCGCGTCAGCATCGCCGAGCTGCAGATCGATCAAGCGATCCAGGTAGCCAGTTTGACGCTCCCCGAGGGAGTGAAGGTGCTGAACGATCCCGACGCGATCATCGTCCAGTGCGCTCCGAAGGTCGTGGAAGAAGCCGTCGCCGTTCCGGGCGCCGCGCCGACCGCCGAGCAGGCCGAGCCGGAAGTCATTGGCCGCCAGAAGGCCGAGGAAGGCGAGGACGAAGCGGACGAGAAGAAGAAGTAACGGTCATGAAACTCGTGGTCGGCCTGGGCAATCCCGGCAAGCGCTACCATGGCACGCGCCACAACGTCGGCTTCGCGATAATCGACGCGCTCGCGGCCGGGCCGGACGTGGGCGGCTTTCAAAGCCGCTTCGATTCGCAGGTGGCCGAGCTGCACGACGGCGTCGAGAAGGTTCTGTTGCAGAAGCCCGAGACCTTCATGAACCTGAGCGGCCGGGCGGTGCGGCAGGCGGTCGATTTTTATCAACTGCCGCTGACGGAAGTGCTGGTGGTATGCGACGATTTCAACCTGCCGCTGGGCAAGCTGCGGTTCCGAACGAAGGGAACGCACGGCGGACACAACGGGCTGCGGGACATCCAGAACCACCTGGGCACGACCGATTATGCCCGGCTCCGCATCGGCGTGGACGCCCCCCCGGAGGATGAGGCGATCGATTTCGTCCTGGGCCGCTTCCGGCCGTCCGAGAAGCCGGTGATTGCCGACGCCTTGAGCCGCGCGGTGCAAGGCGTCATGCTGTGGATTCGTGAGGGCATCGGGCCCTGCATGAATCAATACAATGGGTAATGAGTGGCGTGTGGCTTGCCGTTCAGCCCTCGCTCGAGTCACTCAGTGTCCGGACCAAGAAACGAAGGATATCTCCTCCGATGCCCGCCAACGTGTACGAATGCATGTTCCTGCTGGATACAAGCAAGGTCGCCGGCGACGTCGCCAATGCCGACAAGCAACTGCGGACGATCTTCGAGCGCAACAACGCCGAAGTGCTGGTCAGCCGGCCTTGGGACGAGCGGCGCTTGACGTACCAGATTCGCAATCAGAAGAAGGGCCTGTACTACCTCACGTATTTTTCGGCGGAGGGGAAGAGCCTTACCGGCATCGAGAGCGATTGCAAGCTCACTGAGATGATCATGCGACAGTTGATCTTGAAGATCGACCCGAAGCTGGTCGAGACGATGCTGTCGATCGCCAAGGGCGAGCACGCCGTGGCCTTGCACAACATCCACGAGGAAGGCGCGGACGAAGGCGGCGCTGCCCCGGCCGCAACCGAGGAAGAAGGCCCGCGCCGCCCCCGCGCGCCGCGCGACAAGGAATAACACGTGTCGTGGTAGTGGTAGTGGTAGGGTGGGTGGAGTCTTCGGAACCCACTCCCGGAGGATTCTCAAGTCACCGGAGGTCGAGCCATGGCGAATCTGAACAAGGTGATGTTGATCGGCCGTTTGACGCGCGATCCGGAGGTGTTCATGTTTGCCAACGGCGGCAAGGTCGCCAAGTTCGGCTTCGCGGTCAACAACAAACGCAAGAATCCGCAGACAGGGCAATGGGAAGACGAGCCGGTCTTCCTGGACGTGGAGACGTTCAACCGCGGCGAGTTCGGCAAGAAGGCCGATCTGGTCGAGCAGTACTTGCGCAAGGGGCATCAGGCGTTCATCGAGGGACACCTGCGGCTCGATCAGTGGACCTCGCAAGACGGCCAGAAGCGCCAGAAAATCAAGATCGTGCTCGACGACCTGCAATTCCTGGAGCCGCGCTCGGACGGGCCGCGCTCCAGTGTCGGGCCGCGCCGCCAAGCCGCGAGCACGCCTCCCGGCGGGGATGATGTCGGCTTCGAACCGCCTCCCTCCGAGCCGGAGTTGCCGCCGCCCCCCGCCGACCGCAGCGAAGGGGACATCCCGTTCTAATCATGTAGGTTAGGTTTCCAACCTGACTAGGTTAGGTTTCCAACCCGAACCGGGACGCCGTTTTGAAAGGCGGCAACCTGACGGACAGATTGGAAATCTATCCTACGAGACAAGGTGTTTCATGAAGGCTCTCAAACGCAAGCAGATTCTGAAGGGCAAGCACGGCGGCATGCAGCTCGTGCTGACCGAAGACGTGCCGCACCTGGGCAAGCAGGGCGAGGTGGTCGAGGTCAAGGCGGGATATGGCCGCAACTACCTGCTTCCCAACGGCCTGGCGACGCTGCCGACGCAGCACAACCTCAAGCTGCTCGAACTTTACCGGAGGCGCGTCGAGCAGGCCCGCGAGGCCAAGATCGCCGACCTGAAGGCCCTTGCCGAGCAGATCAACAAGGTGCCGCACCTGACCATCGAGGCCAACGCCAACGAAGAAGGCCACCTGTACGGCTCGGTCGGCGCCACGGAAATCTCGCGTTCCTTGAAGGGCAAGAACCTTAAGGTCGAAGAGGACATGGTGAAGCTCGAAGGCGTCATCAAGGAATGCGCCCTGTACGAGGTGAACCTGAACCTCGGCTACGACATCGAGGCCAAGGTCAAGGTCATGGTCGTGCCGCAGAAGCAGACCGAGAAGAAGTGATTGCGGCGCGGCCTAGTCCGCTGATTGTGCCGTTGAGGCGGGCTCGACCTCGAGCACTTTGTCCACCATATGCGATTCGCGGTGCAGGCTGCGCTTGGCGACCTGCAGGTCGCGGCTCTGGCTTTGCTCATTTTCCCTTGCGAGGTCAGCGCTGCGGATGTTACCCTGACGATTGTCAGCAAAGACAAGGTGATGATGGGCACATATAAGGTCGTCGTCAAGGGCGTCCTAAAAATAGACAAGGGCGAATCGTACGTCGGACTGAACGGACACCTGCTCCATGAGGACTCCCAGGTAACTTACCCTATCACATGGGTGAGCATCACGGAGCCACAAAAGCAGGAAGACGGAACTTGGAAGGATGGGAGCTACGAATACTTCGGATACGCCAGCATAGAAGGCAACTGGGCTGCTGTTGCCAACATGACTTACATAAATAAGAGTGGAAAGATGACGCCATTCGTGAAAGCAGTGGGATTCAAGCTTCCGTAACTCGTTTGCTGCAAGGAGGCCTTCATGTGCCCGCAACGACCGAGCCGTCGGCACGCGCTAACGCTCTTGGAGCTTCTAGTGGTCTTGGCGATCATGGCGGTGTTGATCGCCCTCTTGATCCCGGCCGTGCAAAAAGTGCAGTCCGCCGCCCTCCATACGCAGAGCGCGAACAATCTACGGCAGATCGGACTTGCAACGCATGGCTACGCGAACGCGCGCGGTCATTTCCCGCGAATCGGACTCGCCACACTTCCGAACGGTGATGTTGAGTACTCCTTTTTTGTCGCGCTGCTGCCGTATCTTGAGCAGGACAACATTTATCGAGCATTTCAAGCGAAATTCGGCAGTGGCGGCATAAGCGGTGACTTTGTCGTGCCCACATTCTCCAGCCCGTTGGATCCCACCGGGCCGGACAGCGGCGGCAGTTACGCCGCGAATGCGGCTGTTTTCAACCGTCGAAGGGTAGTCCAGCACAGTATCACGGACGGCGTTTCCAACACGATCGGCTTCGGGGAGCACTATTCCTACGGTTGCGGCGGTACCACGATTTTTTCTTGGGTGATGGGGTCAAAGCTCCAGCTGAATAAGCCTGGATACTTTGATATCCGTCGGCCGACATTCGCAGACAAGGCGATGGGCGACGTGCACCCGGTCGCTCAAGGCGGCAACACGGTCCCATCTTCGCCCGGGGTGACCTTCCAAGTGGCGCCGGCTGTTGCGGATTGCAATCCCGCGTTGGCTCAGGCGCCCTCGTCGCGCGGCATGTTGACCTGCTTCATCGACGGCAGCGTTCGCACCTTGCCGCCGTCTGTCTCGGAAACGACTTTTTGGTCTTTGGTTACCGCCGATGGCGGCGAGGTGTTTGATCCCGTTTGGTAACAGCGTCAGCTGCCGCGCCGCTGCTTCAGCATGCTCCGCAGCAACGTACACTTGCCGAGGTGGTAGCTCTCGTGCTCGGCGATGTGGCCGATCGCCCACGACCAGGAGATGCTCCGCCGGCCGACCCGCTCCAGGACCCGATCCAGGTCACTGCCCTTGAGCCCGGCCAGGAACTGCCGATACGCCGGCCGAACCTGGTTGTGGTAGGCGGCAATCGCGTCGAGGTCGCGCCAGCGGCCATGGTCCAGGTTGCCCGAAACCATCGTCGGCAGCTCCGCCCGGACCGGGGCTTGGCAGCAAAAGATCCGCGCCAGGTAGTAATCGAGCATTTCTGCCAGGTGCTGGAGGTTCCAGCCGACCGACGCCACTTCCGGGATTGGCTGCCAGGCGATGTCGTCGGCGGTCAGCTGGCTTTGCGCCCAGCGGCACACCCGCCAGAAGTTGCCGTCGAGATAGTCCCACAACTCCAGCCACGGCTTGACAATCGGGTCCATGTCCGGCTCCTGTCAACCGACGGGGGTGGGTTCCGAAGACTCCACCCACCCTACAGAATTTCCTTGAAGGGAGCCCCCAGGCTGCATTATTATCATAATTTGAAAATCTTCCCCGATTTGCAAACTAATCGACGGCGTGTCGCGTCAAACCTGGGGGAAGTTGTCTGGGGATGCTGTTGTCGGAGTTTCCCGCGAACATGGGTCAACGGTCAAACGGGTCGCGCGGACGTCCACGGTTTCGGCCCTGCCTGGAAGGGCTGGAAGGCCGATGGCTGCCGCACGCCGGTCACGCCACGCCGCTGCCGGCGTTCAGCAGCCCGCCTCCCCCCGCCGGTCCGCCAATGCCCCCGGCGACCGGGCCTGTGTTGCCGCCCGGCGTTCTGACGACCACCACAATCCCCGCGCTCCATAGCTTGCCGGGCGCGTCCAACACGTTGTATCTCGACTTCGACGGCCATTTCGAAGCCTCGTGGGGCGCCTTCCACGACATCGACATCCCGGTGTACGACATCGACGGCGATCCGAGCGACTTCAACGAATTCGAAGTCCTCAGCATGGTGAACATCTGGCGGACCGTTGCCGAGGACTACGCCCCGTTCGACATCGACGTGACCACGGAAGCGCCGGAGAACTTCGACGACACCGCCCATTTGCGGGTGGCGATCGGCGGCGACGGCGCCTGGACCGACGGCGCCAACGCCGGCATCTCCTACGTCAACCTCTTCGCCGACCCGATTCCGAACGTCGTCTTTGTGTTCGCCGACAACCTGGGCAACGGCAACGCCAGGCTCGTCGCCGAATGCGTGTCGCACGAATCGGGGCACGCCTTCGGCCTGGAGCATCAGAGCCTCTATGACGACGACGGCAATCTGATCGACGAGTACAATCCCGGCAACCTGCTCCGCGCGCCGATCATGGGCGACAGCTACGCGTCGCAACGCGGCGTGTGGTGGCGCGGGCCGTCGGATGAATCGGCGAGCCAGTTGCAAGACGACATGAGCATCCTCGGCGCCGCGCTCGGCTGGCGGGAAGACGACGTCGGCGACACGGTGGACAGCGGCCAGGACCTGGCGGTCCAGCATGCCCTGGTGTCCGGAGGCGGCATCATCGGCACGATGGACGACGTGGACGTCTGGTCGTTCGACACCGACGACGGCGCGATCATGTTTCACGTGGCGGTCCCCTTCGGCATCAACAATCTCGACGCCAAGGCGCAGCTGCTCGATGCCGAAGGCGACGTCATCGTTGCCTGGCAGGACCTGGAGCTGTCCCAGGACGTGACGCTGGTGACCACCGTGGCGTCGGGGTCGTACCGGCTGGTCGTCGGCAGTCACGGCGCCTACGGCGATGTCGGCCAGTACACGATCAGCGGGATTATTGTGCCGCCAGGCTCGGTCGTGACACCGCCCACCGACCTGGGCATCGACATCGTCAGCCCAACCGAAGCGGACTTGACCTGGCTCGACAACGCGGATGACGAAACCGGCTACATGGTCGAGTACAGCCTCGACGGGCTCCTGTGGACTCCCCTGGCCGGGCTCGATGCGGATGCCACCGAGTTCGCCGCCGCCGGCTTGCAGCCGGGGACGCTGTATTACTACCATGTGGTCGCGCTCAACGATGTGGCCGCCCCGGCCTATTCGAACGTGGTCTTCGCGGAAACGCCGCCGCCCATCCCGGCCGCGCCGACGGACCTCGTGGCAACCCCGGTCGCCTTCGACCAGATCAATCTTGCGTGGAGCGACAACGCCGACAACGAGGCCGGCTACATCCTGGAGCGAAGCGACGACGGCGCCTCGTGGTCCCTGGTCGCCTACCTGCCCGCCGACAGCGCGGCCTACCGGGACGGCGACTTGACCGAATCCACGGTGTATTCGTATCGGGTTGTCGCGGTCAACGGCGTCTCCGTCTCGGCGCTTTCCAACGTGGCCTCGGCCGAGACCTTGCCGGCCACGCCCACCGCGCCCAACGCCCTGGCCGTGGCGCTGGCCACCGCGTCGGCAGTTCAGTTGACCTGGACGGACCATGCCGACAACGAGTCAGGCTACGTCGTCGAGCGCGTCGTGCCGGGTTCTCAGTGGATCACCGTGGCGATGCTGGCGGCCGACACCACCACCTGGCTGGACACGGGCCTGCAGGCGGCGGCGAGTTACCTGTATCGCGTCCACGCGGTCAACGACGGCGTGGCATCGGACCTGTCCAACGTCATTCGCGCGGTGACGTTGCCCCTGCCGCCGGCGGCGCCAGTCCTGAGGGCCGCGGCCGTTTTCAGGTCGAGATTGACCCTGACCTGGCACGACAATTCCAACAACGAGGCGTTCTTCAAGGTCTTGCGGTCGCGCGACGGCGTGAACTGGACCGTCGCCGCCTATGCCGGCGCCGATGGCCGCGCGGTCAGGCTGCGGCGGCCGCCACGCGGTCAACGGCACTACTTCGCGGTCGTCGCGGTGAACGCGGGCGGCGAGTCGGCCCCCAGCAACGTGCTTCTGATCCGCTCCAACACCATCCTGGTTCGGGCTGCGGCCTGGAGTTACTTTGCCGGCAAGAGAAGGTAGCCTCTCTGCTCTTCCAGATAAACTCTCACTGCTCTCCCAGCGCTTCTTCCAGAACGTCCTCGGCCACATAGATCGGCACCTTCGCCGTCACCGCCAGCGCGATGGCGTCGCTGGGGCGGCAATCGATCTCGGTCAGCTCGCCGTCCTTCTTGATGCGCAGCTTGGCGTAGTAGGTGTGCTCGCGCAGTTCGCTGATGTAGACATCCTGGAAGTCGCCGCCCAGCTCGTCGATGACCCCGGCGATCAAGTCGTGCGTGAGCGGCCTGGGCGAGGTGACGCCCTTGACGCGGCGGTCGATGCTGGTGGCCTCGAAAATGCCGATGACGATGGGGAAGCTGCGGTCGCCGTCCACCTCGCGCAGCATGATGACCTGCTGATCGTGAATCTCGTTGATGATGATCCGCTTGAGCTCCATCTGCACGGTCACGGCAGCCTCGCTTTCGGCGCCCGCGTCGGCGCCCTGAGTGAATTGTTCCAATCGGCCGATCGAGTGCGATTGGCGGCTTGTGCCGATTCCTCCGCGCATTATAGATGTTTGCAAGAAAAGGGGTCAAGGAGGCCCCCCGAACCAGTTTGCAACGACGGAAGCCGGAACTATATTTATACGCATGCTGCGCGCGCCGGCGCGACTCGGCGCGAAAAGCCCGAAAAGGGACTGACCCCTTTTCGGATAGCCTCTAAGCGTCGTCGCGGGTAAGCGTTGCGGCTGGGCCGGCGTCTGCTAAGATGTAACCCATACGATTGCCATCTCCCCGTCCGGGAGTTCGCGCCTTTCTTGTGAATCGAGGTGGCCACATGGCCCTGGCACTGAACATCGGCAAATGCACCCTCCTCGGCAATTACCGAGAGAACAACGAGGACGCCATCGAGGTCAAGGCCTTCCCCGACATGACCGTGTGCATTGTGGCCGACGGCATGGGCGGACAGGCCTACGGCGAGATCGCCAGCAAACGGGCCATCGAAGTCGTGCCGCGCGAGCTGCGCAAGCACCTGACGGCGGTGGCCAGCGGCGAGGAGGCTCAGTCCATCATCAAGAAGGCCGTGGTCCAGGCCAACGAAGAAATCGTCACGATGGGCGCGCTCGACCGCGAAATGAAAAACATGGGGACGACCATCGTCATGTCCCTGTGGCGCAAGGGGGCGGAAATCCACGTCGCCAGCCTGGGCGACAGCCGGGCGTATCTGGTGCGCGGCGGCCAGATCGAGCAGCTGACGGTCGATCACTCCCTGGCCCAGGCCCTGGTCGAAAACAAGACGATCACGCCGGAGGAAGCCAAGGAGCACCGCTTCCGCAACGTCTTGTGGAAATATCTGGGGAGCAAGGAAATCGGCGAAGGCCCCGACGTGCGCGACATCGCGCTGCAGGTCGGCGACCGCCTGCTCTTGTGCAGCGACGGCCTCTCCGGCCCGGTTCCCGATCCGCAGCTCCTGGCCTTCATGGTGGACCACGCCGACGCCCAGCAATGCGCCGACGGCCTGGGCCAGCTCGCCCTCGACAGCGGCTCGCGCGACAACGTATCCTGCATCGTCATCGACGTGGTCGACGCCAAGTAGCCGACGCGCGCGCGCCCGCGCGTCATTCTTCCTCCTCGCGCAGCTTCGCCAGGATCGAATAGTCCTCCAGCGTCGTCGTGTCGCCGGTCGTCTGTCGGCCGCTGGCGATGTCGCGGAGCAGGCGGCGCATGATCTTGCCGGAGCGCGTCTTCGGCAACGCCTCGGTGAAACGGATCTCGTCGGGCCGCGCCAGGGCGCCGATCTCCTTGGCCACGTGCTGGATCAGCTCCTTCTTCAGCTCCTCGGTCGGCGTGTTCCCGGCGCGCAGCGTCACGAAGCAGGCGATCCCTTCCCCCTTGATCTCATCCGGCTTGCCGACGACCGCGGCCTCCGCCACTTTCGGATGATGCACCAGGGCGCTTTCCACCTCCATCGTGCTCAGGCGATGGCCGGCGACGTTGAGCACGTCATCGACCCGGCCCATGATCCAGAAATAACCGTCGTCGTCGCGGCGCGAGCCGTCGGCGGTGAAATAGACGTGCGGCACCTGCAGCCAGTATTGCTGCTTGAAGCGTTCGTCGTCGCCGAAGATGGTCCGCAGCATCGCCGGCCAGGGCTTGCGAATGACCAGCAGGCCTCCCTGGTTGGCGGGCAGCGACCGGCCCTGCTTGTCCACGATGTCGGCGACCACCCCCGGCAGCGGCCTGGTCGCGGAGCCCGGCTTGGTCGCGATCGCGCCGGGCAAGGGCGCGATCAGGATCATGCCGGTTTCCGTCTGCCACCAGGTGTCGACGATGGGGCAGCGGCCGCCGCCGATGACTTCGTGATACCACATCCACGCCTCGGGATTGATGGGTTCGCCGACGGTGCCCAACAGGCGCAGGCTCGACAGGTCGCGCTTCTGCGGCCATTCGTTGCCCCATTTCAAGAACGCGCGGATCGCGGTCGGCGCCGTGTAGAAGGTGTTGACCTTGTATTTCTCGACGATCGCCCAGAAACGGTCCTTCTGCGGCGTGTCGGGCGCGCCTTCGTACATCACCGTGGTCGCCCCGTTGCACAGCGGGCCGTAGACCGAGTAACTGTGTCCGGTCACCCAGCCGATGTCGGCGGTGCACCAGAACACGTCCTCCTCGCGGAGATCGAAGACCCAGCGGTGCGTGCAGGAAACGCCGAGCAGATAGCCGGCGGTCGTGTGCAGCACCCCCTTGGGCTTGCCGGTCGAGCCGCTGGTGTAGAGGATGTACAGCGGATGTTCGCTGTCCAGCTCCGCGGCCGGGCATTGCTCGGACGCCGTGGCCATCAGCTCGTGCCACCACAGATCGCGGCCGGCCTTCATGGCGACCGGCTGGTTGCAGCGATTGAAGACGATGCACTTCTCGACGGTCGGCGATTTGTCGAGGGCGGCATCGACGTTGTGCTTGAGCGGCACGACCTTGCCGCGCCGCCAGCCGCCGTCGGCGGTGATGACCATCCGGGCCTGGGCGTCGTTGTTGCGGTCGGCGACGGCGGTGTCGCTGAAGCCGCCGAAGATCACCGAATGCGTGACGCCGATGCGGGCGCAGGCCAGCATGGCGACGGCGGCTTCCGGGATCAGCGGCATGTAGATCGTGACGCGGTCGCCCGGCTTGAGCCCCTGGTCCTTGAGGACGTTGGCGAACTTGCGGACTTCCCTGTGCAGGTCCGCGTACGTGAGCACGCGCGTGTCGCCCGGCTCGCCCTCCCACAGGATCGCCGGTTTGTTCCGGCGGGCCCCTTCCGCGTGCCGATCCACGCAGTTGTAGCAAACGTTGATCTTGCCCCCCAGGAACCATTTGGCGAACGGCTCGTTCCATTCGTGGACCTTGTCCCATTTCTTGAACCAGCTCAAGCTCGCGGCCTGCTCGGCCCAGAATCCTTCCGGATCGTCGTGGGCGCGTTGCCACATCGCCTCGTACTCCGCCTGGCTCTTGATGTGCGCCTTTGCGGCGAAATCAGCCGGCGGCGGGAACGTCCGCGTTTCCTTCAGAACACTGGTGATGTTTGCGGCCGCGGGAGAGGACATCGCACGGGTCTCCTCAGAATCGTTTGAAGACAGCGTTCAGGACCATGTTATAGGAAATACCCTTGCCGTTAGTAGGCGAGCGGCGCGACGTCAGCCCGCCGTGTCCGCGGGTTCACGGCGGGCTTACGCCGCGCCGCTCGCCTATAACAACTTCATGACAGCTCCCGACGCGCTGATCCTGGGCGGCGGCGTCATCGGCTTGACGACCGCGTACTATCTGGCCCGGGCCGGGGTGCGCGTCCAGCTTCTGGATCAGGGCGACTTCGGACAGGAAGCGTCGTGGGCTGGAGCGGGCATCTTGCCGCCGGGGAATCCGCGCTGCGCGCGGACGCCATTCGACCGGCTTCGCGCCCATTCGGTGGCGATGTTTCCGCAACTGTCGGACGATCTCAAGGAATTGACCGGCATCGACAACGGCTATCTGCGCTCGGGCGGGCTGGAGTTTGTCGGCCCGGACGCAGCCCATGCCGTCGAGGAATGGGGCGGCGAGGGCATCGAAGTCCAGCATCTGACCGCCAGCGATCTGCACCAGCGCGAACCCCTGCTGGCGGCCGACCTTGGCGCTGCCGTGTTTCTCCCGGAGATGGCCCAGGTGCGCAATCCCTGGCATCTGCGCGCATTGATTGAGGGCTGTAAACGGCTCGGCGTCCAGCTCCGTCCGGGCGAGGCGGCCCAGGCGCTCGTTCGCGACGGCCCGCGCGTCCGCGCCGTGCGGACCGCGGCGGGAGACATCGCCGCGGCGACGTTCGTGGTCGCCGCTGGCGCCTGGAGCGATCAACTCCTGGCAACGATCGGCTGCCGGCTGGGCGTCCGGCCGGTGCGCGGGCAGATCGTGCTGCTGCACCCGGACAAACCGATGTTGCGCCACATCCTGCTGTGGGGCGCGCGCTATCTGGTGCCGCGCGGCGACGGCCGGGTGCTGGCCGGCTCGACCGAGGAAGACGCCGGCTTCGACAAGCGCACCACCGCCATTGGCGTGCAGGGGCTGCTCGAATTGGCGATCGAACTGGTCCCGGCCCTGGCTCAGGTGGCCGTCGAGAGATCATGGGCCGGCCTGCGCCCCGGCAGCCCGGACGGCTTGCCGTACATCGGCGTCGTCCCCGGCATCGACAACCTGTTCGTGGCGGCGGGTCATTTCCGCGCGGGGATTCAACTGTCGCCGGGAACGGCGCTCCTGCTGAAGGAGCTCATCTTGAAGGAACCGCCCGGTACGGCCGCAGGAGCATTTCGATTGGATCGCGAGACGGGACATCGGTAATTCGTGGTGGATTCGTTGACGCCCGGCAGAGTCGCGGCACGCCATCACTTCTTGTCGGCGGGTTGCGGCTTGTCCTTGTCCTTGTTGATGCCGCGTTCTTTTTCGTTGCCGCAGCCGAGCGGCCCTAGGACGAGCAACATCAACAGGATGGTCAGCCAGCGCGGCATCGTTGAGCTCGATGACTTGATGACGAAAGGCGACATGGAAACAGAGGGAGCCAGCCGTGGTGAGGCGGCTGGCTCGACGTGGTCGTTTCGAGATTGCTACTTCTTGGCCTTGTCGTCGGTCTTGGCCTTGTCATCCGCCTTCGGGGCGGGCTTCTTATCGTCGCCGCCGCAGCCGACGACGGCGGTCAGAGTGCCGATCGCGAGTCCGAAGCAAACGAGCAGGGACAGCAGCTTCTTCACG
>JAKEET010000117.1 GCA_022616435.1 Gemmataceae bacterium | reverse complement strand
TACCAGAACGGCTACGAAGCCCAGGTCCGCAACCAGTTCACCGAGAAGCCGACACAGAAATACCTGCTCGAAGAGTACGATCCGCAAACGCACAAGCTGCTCGGCAAGAAACAGGCCATGTTCACGGCCGTCGATTTCGGCACCGGCGCGATCTATCGCCGGCAGCCGGCCCGCAAGGAGATGTCGAAGGACGGCGAATGGTTCACGATGACCGTCGTCGCCCACGGCAACCACATCGCCACCTGGGTCAACGGCGTGCAAGTCACCGATTGGTTCGACCATCGCCCGAAGAGCGACAATGCGCGAACAGGCTGCCGGCTGGAAGCGGGGCACATCAGCTTGCAGGGGCACGATCCGACGACGAACCTGAGTTTTCGCAACTTCCGGATCCAGGAGTATCCAGCGAAGTGAAGTTTAGCCCCGGTTCGAAGAACCGGGGCGGACGCCGCGCTGGCAACGAAATCGCGCCAGGGGAGGACCAGGTTTGCAAAGCTTCGATTCTTATCCGCTCGTGCTCCTGGGGCTGGGCGTCGCCGCGATATTCCTGCTCATTCTGAAGCTGAAGGTCCACGCCTTCCTGGCGCTCATCGGCGCGGCGCTGCTGGTGGGCTTCCTGTCGCCGCGGGTGGTGCTGCGGCCGGGACCGTTGCCCAAGGAGCCGGCGTCATTCGCCGGCGCCGTGGCGCTGGCGGGGACTCCGCTCGCCGGCGGCCCCTCCGCCGCCGCATTCCTGGTCAGTCAGCAGCCGCGCGAGCTGGACCTGCTCGCGGCGCCGCGCCTCGTGGGCCTGTCGTTCGGCAGCCTGATGGGAAACATCGGCCTGGCCATCGCCTTCGCGACCATCGTCGGCAAGGCCCTCATGGATTCCGGCGGCGCCGACCGCATTGTCCGGGCCTTCACGCGGCTGTTCGGCGAGAACTATTCGGCGTTCGCGCTGCTCGTCAGCGGCTTCGTGCTGGCCATTCCCGTCTTCTTCGACACCGTCTTCTTCCTGCTCGTGCCGCTCGCCAAGGCCTTGCGGATTCGCACCGGCAAGAACTACCTGCTCTACGTGACGGCCATCGGCGCCGGCGGGGCGATCACCCATTCGCTGGTGCCGCCCACGCCCGGCCCGATCGCCATGGCCGCCAACCTCAACGTCGATCTCGGCTGGACGATCATCGTCGGCATCCTGGTGGGCGCTCCGCTGGCGCTCGCCGGCTTCGCGTACGCGGCGCTGGCCAACCGGCTCTGGCCGGTGCCGCTGCGCCAGGTCGGCGGCGTCACCCTGGAGGAGTTGGAAAAGGCCGCCCACAAGCCCGACCACGAGCTCCCGTCGCTGTTCGCGTCGATGCTGCCGATCGTGTTGCCGGTCGTGTTGATCACCTCGGGGACGCTGTTCAGCACCCTGGTCAAGGACCATCCCGACTGGGACGTCGCGTTCGCGGTGGACACGGTGCTGGTCCGCGTGAGCGGCGTCCTCAACTTCCTCGCCAACCCGACGGTGGCCCTGCTCCTGTCGGCGGTGGCGGCGATGTTGATGGTCGCGCGCCAAAAGCGGATGTCGGCGCGGCAGCTCGGCAGCTTCACGGCGGCCGCCCTCGACGAAGCGGGCATGATCCTGCTGATCACCTGCGCCGGCGGCTCGTTCGGCGCCATGCTGCAACGCGTCGGCGTCGGCGACGCGCTGCGGATCTTGACCAACGCCTACGACGTGGCCCCGCTGATGCTGGCGTGGTGCGTTGCCGCGCTGTTCAAGATCGCACAGGGCTCGGGCACGGTGTCGATGATCGCCACCTCGGAGATCATGCGCGACGTCGTCACCAAGAACGCCGCCGACCTGGGCGTGGGCGTCGCCGAGTACCTCGGCTTCCACCCCGTCTACCTGGTGATGATGATCGGCGCCGGCTCGAAGGTCGGCTCGTGGATGAACGACAGCGGCTTCTGGGTCGTGTGCAAGATGGGCGGCCTGACCGAAGCAGAGACGTTCAAGAGCTGGACGATCTGCCTGGTCGTGATGGGCATCGTGGGGCTGCCGCTCATCTGGCTGCTCACCAAGATCGTCCCGCTGGTGTGATGACGGCAAACATCTCTCGACTCCAACCGCCCGTTTGTCGTATCGTAGGGGCCTGCTGTCGACGCCTTGTGGCCGGCGTGCGAAGTCAAGGAGGACCGCCATGGCCGACGAAAAAGCTGCCAGCAAGATTCCCGGATGGCTCAAAGCCGTGGGCACCAGCCTGTTCGGGCTCGTGTCCGGGGCGGCGCTGATGTACCTGACGCCGCTCGTCAACAACGTCATCAAGCCGGGCAAGCCGCTGCCCAACTTCGCCCAGCAAGCCAGCAACCTCACCGTCACCTTCAACAACCGCTCGACCGGCGGCACGCAGGGCTGGTGGGATTTTGGCGACGGCTCGGCCCTCGAACCCTTCGAGCCGGACAACGACGTGATCGTCCACTCGTATCCGCGGCCCGGCAACTACCAGGTCAAGCTCACCCTGCAGAACCTGCTCGGCGAGCAGGCGGAACGGACCGTGGCCGTGAACCTGGAGGGCGCGACCGCGCCGGCGCCCGCCATCGACGCGTTTGCCGTGGTTCCCGTCAGCGCCGAGACTGCCCCGGCCACCTACAAGGTCGTCAGCCAGGTCCGCAACGCCAGGCTGGTCGCCTGGGACCTGGGCGAGGGCAAGCTCAAGACCGAGACCAATCCGACGCAGGAGAAGTTCGTCACCCTGCGCGAGCCGGGCGACTACCGGCTCCGGCTGCTGGCCTTCAACGGCGACCAGGTCGTGGAAGAGTCGAAGCACGTGTTCGTCGGCCTCGGCGACAGCAACAAGCCCATGGCCACCTTGAAGGTCGTTTATGAAGGCGTCCGGATTGAACAGAAAGCGCAATCGCAGACCATCGTGCTGGCGTGGGACCCGAAACATCAAGGAGCCACGTGCCCGGCGCAGCGGGAATTCGCCGTGGCCCAGGGCTGGATCATCGCGAACGTCAAACTGGTTCCGCCCGGCAAGGAACAGGTGCGCGGCTTGAAGGCGGAGGTGCTGCAAGCGGGCGCCAGGCTCCGGGTCTCGGGCGAGCTGGTGAAGCCGAAGAACGTGCTGACCAAGAAGGTCGCGGCGCCGCAGTGCGTGGTCGGCGTCCATCTCACGCTGGTGCGGCGCTCGGGGCCGGTGACCATGGCCACGGACGCCGTGGCGTTCGAGCTGATGGCGCCGGGCTCGACGCCGTTGCCGGTGCCGCCGCCGCCGGCCGGGCTGGAAGTGCAGGGCAGACGATTTACCCTCGAAATCAAGGACGGCCAGCAAGTCGTCTGGAACACCCCGGGTTTGCCGACGGCGGCGCCGGTGGCCATGAAGAGCCGGTTGATGCGCGTCACCGCGGTCGAGCAGGGACACCAGTTGCGCGTTGACGTGGTCGAGGCCAAGGGCGTCATCCCCGTGTCGCGGCCGAGCAAGTAGACAGGTTTCAAGTCGGAGCCCGAAGCACGCGAGGGAAGTCCCTCATGTTTTCTCTGCGGCTCTCCGCGTCCTCTGCGGTGATAGTTGGGTAGTTGTTAACCGCAGAGGACGCCGAGAGCCGCAGAGAAAGAAGTGGAGGGCGTCCCTTGCGTCCCTTGCGTCCCTTGTTGCGTTTCGGGCTTTCTCGTTGCGGCGGTTGTCAATTGCGTGCGCCGGCCCGACAATACCGGCGAGGATTGTCACGGACGATCCGCAGTCGGTGGAGAGCATGCGGTGTGGGGAGCGCTCGCTCGCCTGGCGTCGTTGTGGGGCTCGCAAGTCGCCCGCGTTTTCGCCGACAGCGCGCTGCGGCTGTTGGTCGTCCTCGACTACGCGAACAACGGCCGCGCCGAGCTCGAAAGCGCCTGGCACCTCGTCACCGCGATCCTGATGGCGCCGGCGATCATCCTGGCGCCCTTCATCGGCGCCCTCGTCAATAGCTTGTCGAAGCCGATCGTGCTGTGCGGCGCCGCCTTGTTCACGTTGCTGGCGGCGCTGGTGTGCGGATTCACCCCGTTGCCATGGCTGGTCTGCTGGAGCCTGGTAGCCGTGGGGGCGGCGATCTCGGTCCCGGTCCGCTCGGCGCTGTTGCCGGCCGGCGCCGAGGACGCCGCCGTCTCGTTGCCGCGCGTCAACAGTCTATTCGCAGCGGGGGCGGGGGCGGCAGCCCTCGCCGGCGTCGCGTTGACGCTCCAGTGGTCGTATCCGGCGGCCCCGGTCACGGATAACCAGCAGATCTACCGGTGGATCGTCGCTGGATACTTCCTGGCCATGCTGTTCGCCCTGCCGGTCCGTTTTGCCGCGGACGTGCGCCGGCCCGAACCGCCGGGCCGGGCGCTCGCCGGGTTCTTCCGCGACCTCGGCCGCATCTGCCGCGAGCGCGAGGCGCGCTGGTGCGTGCTCGGCCTGGCCGGCCTGCGCGGCCTGATCACCGGCATGACCGGCGCCCTGCTGGCCGCGCTCGTCGAGCGCGACGGCTATGATCTATCCTTCATGATCTTGTTCGGCGCCGCCGTGATCGTCGGAGTGGTGGTCGGCTCGCTGCTGGCCGGCCTGCAGAAACACCCGCGCCGCGTTCTGGGGCTGGTCCCGTGGGGCGCCACCGGCCTGACGATCGGGCTGATCGTCGTGGCGGCGGGCGACGTGCCGACCCGCAATACGTGCATCATCCTCGGCGTCTTGGCCGGCCTGGTCAACGTGCCACTCGCCGCCACCTATCAAGCCGTGGCGCCGCCCGACGCCCGCGGCAACGCCATGGCCGTGAGCAACTGTGCCGACAACGTGCTCATCGCCGCCATGTCGTTCACGTTGTTCGCCCTGGCGCACTGGGCCGGCTGGGGGGCGACGGCGGAGCTCGCGCTGGTCGCCGCGCTCGCCGGCATGCTGGCATTGTCGAGCTGGTGGTTCCTGCGCCGCGAGGTCGTCGAGCTGTTGATCGAAGGCCTCTTCCTGATCCTGTATCGGATCCGCGCTCACGGACCGGGCCGAACCAGCGCGCCGTTGCGCGGGCCGCTGCTGGTCGTGTCCAACCACGCCTGCTGGATGGACCCGATGCTCATCGCCAAGGTCCTGCCGCGCACCGTGATTCCCATGATGACGAGCCGCTACTTCGATATCCCCGGCCTCCGCTGGAGCATGATCCATCTGGTGCACGCGATCCGCGTGGAGGCGTCCACCTTTCGCCGCGACGTTCCCGAGCTGGACGAGGCGGTCCGGCGGCTCGACGACGGCCGCTGCGTGGTCATCTTTCCGGAGGGCTGGATGCGCCGCAAGGAGGAGCTGGCGCTGCGGCATTTCGGCCAGGGGGTCTGGCACATCCTCCGCGCCCGGCCGCAGACGCCGGTGGTGGTCTGCTGGATCGAAGGCAACTGGGGCAGCTACTTTTCCTACAAGGACGGTCCGCCGACGAAGAACAAGAAATTCGACCTGTGGCGGCGCATCGACATCGTCGTCGGCGAGCCGCACACCTTGCCCGCGACGGTGCTCGAGGATCACCAGGCGACCCGCAGCGAGCTGATGCGCGAGTGCCTGGCATTGCGGCAGGTCCTGGGCCTGGAGCCCGTTCCGGGCCAGGCGGTGGATCAGAACGGCACTTCGTCCGCAGAGTGATCTGCTAGAGCCAGTCAGACGTTGGCAATTGCCTCAGGATCGGTTGTCGCCCACTGTCCAAGGCGCCCCACGCGTCCTACAACAGCGGCGACAGGTTCCCGCGCCCGAGCGGCGCGGGACAATAGGGAAAACGGTGCGAATCCGTTGCGGGGCCGCCGCTGTGATCGGCCAGGCCGCCGGACGCGAAACCACTGGGCGCAAGGCCCGGGAAGGTTGTCCGGTTGCCGTGAACTTCCCCCGAGACTCCCGAAGTCTTCAGGAGACTTCGCCAGTCGATCGGTCGGAAATTCAGAGCCGTAAGCCAGAAGACCTGCCTGTCGCGTTTGTTGCGATGCTTCGGCCTCAAGCAATCGGACAGGCATGCCGGCAGTCGTTCTGTCTGGGCCAACGTGCCTTTCTCTGGGCCGAAGCGGTTCCGTCATTTGCCCGGCCCGGCAGAAAGGACTGTCCCATGCTTCCGAGGTCACGCAGGTCACGTTCCCGGTCCCATTCCGCGTCCGCGTTCACGCTCATTGAATTGCTGGTGGTCATCGCGATCATTGCCATCCTCATCGCCTTGCTGGTGCCGGCGGTGCAGAGGGTGCGCGAAGCCGCGGCGCGCACGCAATGCGCCAACAATCTCAAACAGCTCGTGCTGGCGGCGCACAACTACGAAAGCGCCCACAAGACACTGCCCCCGGCCAGCAACATTCAAACAAGCTTCCCGTCGGTCACGTACTGGTTCGGAGTGGTCACCTCGTCCGGCGGGACGAACACGGCGACGCCGATCGGCGGCATTCTCACGCCGTTCTACGAGAATGCCACCGCCGTGACGGTGTGCCCGACCGTGACCGAGCCGCCGCTGAAGCTGATTTACGGGGGCACGACCGGCGGCTACGCCTATAACCGGCACCTGGGCGGCGTCGACTACCTGCCCCCCAACTTCGCCCCGGTGGTGCGCGCGCGGCGGATGACCGACTTTCCGTCCACGTCCACGACCATGGCGTTCACCGAATCGGCGCTGTTGTCGTCCAGCGGCGGCTTCCACATCGAGGAGGCCATCGCCGTCCGCGGTCCCAGTTACTTCACGAACGCCAACGTCTCCTGGGGCTACTTCCTGACCTTCACGCACTTCCGCCACGCCAGCGGCACGGCCAACGTCGCGTTCCTCGACGGCCACGTGGAGCTGATGACTGAAGTGGACGTGCCGACGCCGGCTTCCTGGGGGGCGCAGTCGCAAGTCGACGCGCTGCGCCGCCAGCACCGGCTCGGATTCATCGGCACGACGGATGAGAAGTACGAAGGGATGTGATCGAGCCGGATAGGACAAGCCCGAAAGCGCCAGCGCCGGCCCGGCCGCGCTGGCGCTTCAGGCGTCCCGTTCAGGTGTCCAGCTTCGGGCATCCAGACTATTCCACAAAATCGACCGCCACGCGGTGCGGGATCACGCCGGCGCGATGTCCTTCGTCCAGCAAGCGCGCGACCGCGGCCCGGCCGCGCGGCCCGTAGTCGAGCGTCCAGTCGTTGACGTACATGCCGACGAACCGGTCCGCCAGGCCCAGGTCCATGTCGCGCGCGTACTTGAGCGCGTGGCCGAGCGCGTCCTGGCGATGGGCCAGCGCGTACTGGATGCTCTCCTTGAGCAGCCGGCTGATCGCGCCCATCGTCGCGGCGCCCAGGTCGCGGCGGACGGCGTTGCCGCCGAGCGGCAGGGGCAGGCCGGTCTTGTCCTGCCACCACACGCCCAGATCGATCACCAGCTGCAGGTCCTGGTTCTGAAACGTGAGCTGGCCTTCGTGAATGATCAACCCGGCCTCGAACCGGCCGGACGCCACCGCCGGGATGATCTCGTCGAACGGAACGACTTCGTAGTGGATGTCCCCCGGCAAGAGCAACCGCAGCGCCAGGAAAGCGGTGGTCATCGTCCCCGGCACGGCGATCGTGATGGCGCGCAGGTCGCCGACGGTCAGAGGTTTGCGGGCGACGACCATCGGGCCGTAGCGGTCGCCCATGCTGCAGCCGCTGGGCAAGAGGGCGTACTTGTCGGCGAGATAGGCGTAGGCGTGGATGCTGACGGCCGACACTTCCAGCTCCCCCTTGAGGGCCCGGCGGTTGAGGGTCTCGATGTCTTGCAGCTCGTGGCGAAAGGCGAGATCGCCCGTGTCGAGCTTGTCGTGGGCCAGGGCATAGAACATGAACGCGTCGTCGGGATCGGGGCTGTGGCCGACGGTGATGAGCCGTTTCGTCATGCGGACCTCGTGCCAAGCGGCTAGTAGCGGGCAGATTCGGGGTGGGGCACGGGTGGCATGCTTTCGCCGATCCCTCGCCACACCTGATCAATCTGGACCATCACGGCGAAAGCATGTGTCCCCGGCGAGAACCCGCATGCTTTCGCGGTGTTGGTCCAGAGAATGCTCGTGTGGCAAGGGAGCCGCGAAAGCATGCCACCCGACAATGATCTCCTTTTGAAACAGCCCCTATTGTAGCGGGGCAATCCGGAGAACCAAACCGCGGTCCGGGGGCGGAGTTAACGACGCGTTCATCGAAAGTCATCGCGGGATTGACGTTGCGGCGGCGGAATCATAAGTCGGTCATGTCCCACCCAAACTTCCCGCCGAGGCCGAGGCTTGAATGGCGACCGTCATGACTCAAGAGACCTATCTGGATCGGGGCGAGCGGATCTTCGTCGGCGCCGTGGCGTTCGTCCTGGCGGCCGAGACCCTGGCCACGATCGTCTGTTCCGGCACCCAGTTCGCCTGGCCGCGGTTGATCCTGGGAGTGTTCGGCGGCGTGTTCATCCTGTACCTGGCGCAACGTCTGTATGCCGGCGACGCGACGGTGGAGAGGCTGGCCCTGGGCTGGGCGGGGTTCCAGGTCGTGCTGATGCTCGTCAGCATCCTGCTCGGCTCGAGCGGTCCGCAGCTCGTGCAGGACATTGGCGTCCCGTGGCGCGGCCTGGCGTTCATCAAGCTGCTGGCGTATGCCGTGTTCGCGGCGTGTCTGCAGATGCGCGGCAGCGCCCGCGCGTTTCTGGTGTCGCGGCGCGGCGAGGAAGTGGCCAAGTATCTGCCGGCGGAAGTCGTCATCGACACCACGCCGGTAACGCTGCCGCCCGAACAAGCGAAGGCGCTCGGCGACCTGTCTTCATTGATGACGAAAACCGCGCTGGCGCTGATCGTGGTCGGCGTGGTGGTGATCGTGAACGTGATTCCCCTGTCGCTGAACATCTCGCGGCGCGGCGCGGTCGGGGTGCTCGAAGGACTGCTGACGCTGGGCCTGGGCGTGTTGCTGCTCGTCCCGGCTCAGACCCTCGGCAAGAACCCGGATGCCGCCACGGTGGGCTGGCTCGAGTCCGCGTGGCAACGATTGACCTGGTGGCACTTCGCGGCCGCGGCGGTCGGACTGCTCCTGCTGATCGCGGTGGTGCTCCGTTTTCTGATTGAGTGGGCCCAATAGGTCATGGGAGAAAGACTCCCATCCCGTTGCTGAAAGGTTGTCATGGCTTCCGCAGCTCCCTCCGCATCCGCGCCGCTGCTGAGCGACTCGCAGGCGCAGACTCTTCGGTACGCGGCGCAGGTGGCGGCCGCGGCGCTCCTGGCGCTCGGCGGCGTCAAGCTGGGGACCAGCATTCTGCTGCTGACCACCACCACGTTGCTGGCGTTGCTCGGCCTCGTGGAAGGCGCCGCGACCGCCTACCTGGGCCTGATCCTCGTCAAGATCGTCACGGACCTTCGCTATGCCCGCGCGGTCCCGCACCTCGGCAATCTCCACGTCAAGAACGCGCTGGACAGCTGGCAGGACTTCTGCCGGACGCTGATCACCGTCGCCGTGATCGTGCTCTTGTCGGCGCTGGTGCGCTACACGCTGTGATGTGGAGTCACGGCCGTAGCGTGTACAGCAGCGCCGCGCGGGCGATTTTCTGGGCGCTGGCCGGGCTGTAGCCGCGGCAATCGGACGCCTGGTGCCGCTCCAGGGCGCAGCCGATGTCGTACTTGCTGTAGAGGACGACCCATCGGCCCTGGTGCTTGATCCCCTCCAGGTACGGCGCCGTTTTCCGCATCAGTCCGCCGGCCTCGACGCGGCATTCGATGTTGTCTTCCGTCAGGGCCGTGCCGTTGAGGTCGGCGCCGAACAAGTCGTCGTTGAGCGGCACCTGCTCCAGCTTCGTGTTGGGAAACAGCTCGGCGGCGAACTTGCGAAACGATTTGTCGAACGCCTCCTTCCCGCAGCAGGCGTCGGCGAGGAGCAACCCGCCCGATTGCAGGTTGAAGCGCAAATGGCCCAGCTCGGCAGGCTCGTAGCGGAACTCCTTGCGGCCGTGCATGTACAGGAACTTGTAATTCAGGATCGACTTGCTGTCGATGAACAGTTGCTTGGTTTCGAGCATGACGTCGATGGGAGCGTGTTCCTGCGCCTGTTCGAGGAGGTTGCGCATGGCGCGCGGCGCGGGCGGCGAATCGCCCGGCAGCTTCACCTGGGCGATCTGCATGAAGCCGCGCGCCGGCCGGTCCGAGTCGGTGCGATTGCCGGACACCTTGACGTGCGTGAGCCGCGGCTGCGGCGGTTCCATGCCGGTGGCGTAGGCAATGATGTTGGCCCCCAGCCGGAACGCCATGATCCAGTCGGCGTCCTTGGCATCCCTGGGCGGCACGCCCTTCTCCCAGCGGCACGACAGGTCCTGCGGCGAGTAGACGAGCACGGTCTTGCATCCTTGCGTCAGCCCCCAGAGCTTGTACGGCTGGCCGGGCGGGACCGTGGCGAAGCCCTTGTAGACGGGGTGGTCGGCGGGCAAGAGGGCGAACTCCGCCCGGGGCCATAGCTCGGCGACCAGGGCCCGCAGGCCGAGGTCGAAGTTTGGATTGCCGCAGCACGCCTCGGCGAAGATGAAGCCGCCGTTCTCGACGTAGCGCTTCAGGAGCAGCTTCTCGGCGCCCTGGATGCGCCCGCGCGGCGACTGATGCCCGGTGATGTACAGGATCGGCGACTGCAGCATGTCCGCCGTCACCGCTTGATAGTCGTCCTCGGCGATCTGCAGGCCTTTCGCCTGCGCCTGGATGCCGCGCGACAGGTCGATCGTCTGCCAGGCGAGCGGCACCTTGAACATCTCCGTGCTGGCGTACTGGGTCAGGTGGCGGAGATCGTTGCGATCGTTGTTCCAGTCGGTATCGGTGGCCTGGCGCGGCCACAGGCCGTGGACCATCTTGCTGATCAGCACCGGCGTGCGGCCCTTGGACAGGAACAAGAGGGCGAAGCTCGTGCTGATCTCCGGCCAGTTGTCCCAGGCGCCGGCCAGCCGCCACGAGCCGTCGGTCTTGTTCTGCCGCTCCACGAGGAAGCGGCAGCCTTCGCGGTACCAGTCGTGGTTGCCGAAGTAGCGCAGCCCGGACAGCCGGCCGGCGCGCTCCAGGCCGTAGAGATGATAGAAGGTCCGGCCTTGCACCTCCGGCGTGAAGTTGACGCCGATCCAGTTGAGGGCTTTCTGGATGCCCGGGTTCTCGTCGTACTCGCCGCACCTGGCTGCCGTGCCGTCGAGGTTGAGCGTTTCGCGGCGGACGTTGAGCTCCGTGCCCGAGATCAGCAGGCCGCACAGGCCGGCGGTGGTCATGGTCATGGAGACGCCGAAGCGGTCGGCGAAGCGGCCGACCGAGTAGCTCCAGCCGCCGCTGGGGTCTTGATGGTCGATGTAGAACTGGCGGATTTCCTTGAAGACGGCGTCGGGGACGTTGACGCCGGCTTGCTTGGCGGCCCAGAGGCCGAGGACGGCGTATTGGGTGTTCGAGTTGTCGGCGATGACGCTGGGTGTGCGTTTGTAGCTCCAGCCGATGAAGGCGCCGTTCTCCTTGTAGACGCGGGCGTCCAGCAGCCATTTGACGTTGTCCTGCAAGCGCTGGCGGTCTTCGGGGAGGTTCGCTTCCGCGAAGGCGAGCATTTGCAGGCCGCAGACGTAGGTCGATTCGGGCTCGACGCGCCGCAGAAAGGCCAGGCCGCGGGCCACGTCCGGGTCCTTGACCGGGACGCCGCAGTTCAACAGGGCGAGCACGGCCAGCGCCGTCTTGCCCCCCGGATGGCTGACGGCGGCGCTGGCGATCAGGTCGGCGTCGATCTCCCAGCTGCCGTTGCCGCGCTGCGCTTGCCGCAGGTACCGGACGCCGAGGTCGATGCTCTTCTTGACGTCTTCCGCCTGGATGTCGCGCTTGGGTTGCGTGGCGACGGGCTGCGCGAACACGAAGAGGTGGGCCAGCACCAAGAGCGCGACGGCGGGCAAGCAACGCAGGCGCATGATCGACTCCTGACGTGATGAACGGGTCGCTGAACCGCGGCCTCGGATGCGACTACGTCTATTGTGACCGATTGGCGGCGGCGTGCCAAGAGCTGGCCTTGGTCCTCAAATCGACAGCAACGTCACGGCGATCCTCCCGCCGAAACACACATCCACATCCGTTCCCGGAAGCCGCGGCCGTTCGTGGTAGTTGGCGTCGTAGTGCCAGTGGCCGTTTTCCTCGCGGTAGTTGATCGGCAGTGGGCTGCGGTCGAGCGGGCAGACGACGACCTCTGGATCGAGCGCGTCGGCCGGAAGGTGCGGCAGGTTGATGTTCCAGAACGTGCCGGGCGTCCAGGCCTTGGCGAGCAATTCCTGCACGATGGGGCGGAGCCAGCGCGTCGCCCGCTGCCAGTCGATGTCCAGGCCGCGCTTGCGGTAGTGCGACAGGGCGATGCCGGGAACGCCGTGCAAGGCGGCCTCGCGGACGGCGGCGACGGTGCCGGAATGGTGTACGTCCGCCCCCAGGTTGCCGCCGTGATTGATCCCCGCCAGCACCCAGGTCAGCTGCGGCGCCAGCCGCTTCAAGCCGAGGCGCACGCAATCGGCCGGCGTGCCGGCGATGGCCCAGCGGCCGCCGGTGTGCGGCACGATGCGCAACGGCGCGTCGGTGGTGACGCGATGGCTGCACCCCGATTGCGGCCCGCACGGCGCCACCCAGACGCTCGGCCCCAGGCCGGCCACCGCCTCGGCAAGCGCGGCCAACCCAGGCGCGTCGATGCCGTCGTCGTTGGTCAATAGAAAAGTCATTGGTCACTGGGGTCATTAGTCATTCGTCATTCGTCGGTGGTTTAGCCCGGTTTAGCCCCGGTTCGAAGAACCGGGGGCGGACGAGATCCCGCGTAAGGGATTCATACCTTGCCAACCGCCTGACCGCCCCGGTTCTTCGAACCGGGGCTAAACGCCAATGACCATTTTACGAGGATAACGATGCGCCCCTGGATCCTGTCCGAACAAAACCACCACGACTTGCCCAAGCACCAGTGGGAAGTCGCCGTGCTCCCCTTCGGGGCCACCGAGCCGCACAACTTCCACATGCCCTACGGCACCGACAACTACCAGGTGGACGTGCTTGGCGATCGGGCGTGCGCGCTGGCGCATCAAGCCGGGGCCAAGGTGCTGCTGCTGCCGACGATTCCCTACGGCGTCAACACGAACCACTTGCAGGTGCCGGGCGCGCTGGCGATGTCGGTGACGCCGACCACTCTGCTGGCGATTCTCACCGATCTCGTTGATTCGCTGGAGCGCCAGGGCGTTCGCAAGCTGGTGCTGCTCAACGGTCACGGCGGCAACGAACTCAAGCCGCTGATGCGCGAACTGCACCATCGCACCAAGGTGTTCGTGTGCCTGTGCGATTGGTACCGCATGGCGACGGACGCCTATCCGCAGCTCTTCGTCAAGCCCGGCGAACATGCCGACGAGGTGGAAACCAGCCTGGGCCTGGCGTTCTTCCCGCAGCTGGTGCGGCCGGAACTCGCCGATCCCGGCGTCGCCCAGCCCACCAGGCTCGACGCGATCAACCGCGGCTGGATCAGCATCACGCGCCCGTGGCACCTGGCGACCACGAATACCGGCCTCGGCGATCCATCGGCCGCGACCGCGGACAAGGGCCGGCGGCTGATGGACATCCTGGTTGAGCGCTTGTCGGGGTTTCTGGTGCAGTTGGCGAACGAGCCGATGGACGACTGCTTTCCCTATGGACCGAGGCCTTGACTCATCGATGCGACATCGTCCGCGCGTCAACGGACGCGTCAACGGACAGGAGCGGAGTCCTGTCCTACGGGCCGAGGCGACTATCGCTCGCGCGTCACAGGGATCGGCGATTGCCGCCGTTGACTGATGCGCGTCTCGCGCGTCTCGCCGGGGATGAAGCGCATGGCATCGCGGACCGCGACCGGCGCTGACGGCTGCGGCCGTGAGGCGCCTTGCTGTTTCTTCAATTCGCCGCGGAGATGCTCGAGCGCCTTGTCGAGGACGCGGTCGCGGAAGTCCTTCAGCTTCTCCTCGTCCGCGGGCTTGGGGCCTTCGCCGTTGCGGCGGACGATGTCTCGATAGCGGCGCCACTTGAAGTAATTGATGCGTTCCTCGTCGGACAGCTTCATCTCGAAACCGGGGTTGGGCTTCACGCCCCACTCCTCCTCTTCCTTGCTGTCGGGGAAGCGGTGGATGTTCTTGCCGCTGGGCCGCCAGTAACTCGCCGTGGTCAGCTTGAGAGCGGTGGCGCCGCCTTCCATGGCGATGACGTTTTGCACGCTCCCCTTGCCGTAGCTGCGCTCGCCGATGACGACGGCGCGGAGATGATCCTGCAGCGCCGCCGCAACGATCTCGCTGGCGCTGGCGCTGTAACGGTTCAACAGGATCGCGATGGGGTATGGATTCGCGGGGGCGGCCACCGGGCTGCGCCGCGCGTTGAAGACCTCCTTGCTGTCGTTGCTGCGCCCCTTCGTGGTCACCACGTTCTTGCCTTCCTCCAGGAACATCGAGCTGACCTCGACCGCCGACCGCAGCAGTCCGCCCGGGTTGCCGCGCAGGTCAAGCACCAGCCCCTTCATGTTGGCTTTCTGCAGGCTGTCGACCACCTTGGTCAGCTCGGCGACCGTGGTCTCCGTGAAGCCGACGACGCGGACATAGGCGATCTTCGCCTCGGCATCGATCCAGAAGTCCCATTCCTTGTCGTCGCCGCGCTGGTCGCCGAGCACGCTGTCGATGTTGATCTCCGCGCGGGTGATGTCGATGTCCACCGGCGTCTTGGCGCCCTCGTGCAAGACGCCCAGGGTCACCTTCGTCCCCGGCTCGCCCTGGATCATCTCGACCACCTTCTTCAGCGGCATGTTCTCGGTGGCATGGCCGTCGATCTTGAGGATCAGGTCGCCCGCCATGATCCCGGCTTCATAGGCGGGGGTGCCGACCATGGGGCTCTCGACGATGACCTGTCCGGAGCGCGGATCGACGTTGATGCGGATGCCGATGCCGCCGAACTTGCCCTTCGAGGCTTTCTGGAACTGCTTGAACTCGTCGGCGCTGACGAAATCGGAATGCGGGTCGAGGCGCTGCAGGCCGCCGGAGATCATGTTCTCGACCAGGTCGCGCATCTTGTCGTCGTCGAGCTCCTTGACGTATTTCTGCTGGACCTCGTCGAGCACGTCGACGAGCAGCCGGAGATTATCGTGCTTGCGTTGCAGCGAATTGGCGCGGGTCGGGACGCTGCACGTCAGGGAAAAGCCGACCAGCGCGGCGGTGGTGATGCCCAAGAGCCAAGCCAGGTTCCAGCGCGACATGGAGGAATCCTCACGAGCCACCGGCCTCCGCGCGGCGCCGATCCGTGGCGTCGCGCCGGCAATGCCGGCATGGGTTCGAATGCACCGCCGCATTATAACGGAGGGGCGCAGTTGGGGCGAGACCAGGTGGAGGGTGACAGGGTGACAAATGTTGACGGGATCGAGCGGCGTGCGCTGGACCCGTTTGGCGCACGGCGGCGGCGGCGTGCGCTGACGGGCGCTTGTTGCGCCCTGATCATTGTTCCAACAACTCGCGGGCGCCGCGCGACAACAACTCGTGCGCCAACCGGTCGCCGAGCGCTTCCGCATCCTGGATCGGTCCCGCGACTTCCGCCGCGATGCGCTGGCTTCCATCCGGCGCCAGCACGACCCCTTGTAACGTCAACGTAGCGCCCGCCACGCTCGCCGCCGCGCCGATCGGCACCGCGCAGCCGCCGCCCAGGCCGCGCAGCAGCGCCCGCTCGGCCAGCACGGCGGCCCGGGTTTCCGCGTGATTGAGTTGCTCCACCAGGCCGCGCGTCGGGTGGTCAGCCACCCGGCACTCCAGACCCAGCGCCCCCTGGCCCACCGCCGGCAGCATCCACGAACGGTCCAGGACTTCCGTGATCCGGTCGGCGAGGCCCAGCCGCACCAGGCCCGCCTCCGCCAGGATGATCGCGTCCAGGTCCTGCTCCACCAGCTTGCGCAGCCGGGTCTCGACGTTGCCGCGCATGTCCACCAGTTTCAGGTCCGGGCGGCGATGCAAGACCTGGGCGCGGCGCCGCAGACTGCTGGTCGCGACAACGCCGCCGCGCGGCAAGTCATCGAACGACCGGTGCTTCACCGACACGAACACGTCGCCGGCCGGCCCGCGCTCCGGCGCCGCCGCCAGCATGAGGCCGTCCACCGTGAACGTCGGCAAGTCCTTCAGGCTGTGCACGGCCACGTCGGCCCGGTTGTCCAGCAGGGCTTGCTGGATCGCCTTGGTGAACGCCCCTTGCCCGCCGAGCGCCACCAGCGGCACATCGCGGACCAGGTCGCCTTCGGTCTCGATCTCCACCAGCTCGATCGCCCGATCCGGCGCCAGCGCGCGCAGCCGGTCGCGGACGTGATTCGCCTGCCAGAGGGCCAGGGTGCTGCCGCGGGTGCCAATGCGAAGTGGTGACATGGTAAGTAGTCAGTGGTCGGTAGTCAGTAGTCAGTAGCCGGCGATCGCAAGTCAGTTGTCTGAAGCAATTCGATGTTCTTGCTACTGACTACTGACCACTGCCGATTACGATTCGCCGCCATCGGTCACCGGCTCGGCGCCTTCCTTGACGCCCTTGAACAGCCGGCGCTGCAGGCTGTGGTTGTACGGCGTCCAGGCGGACGGGCCCTGGCGGTCGTCGCGGATGTCGCGGGTGAAGCTGTGGACCTTGGCGTCGAGGTTGTCCAGGTGGTGCAGCGCGATCGCCTCGGGCGTCATCGGCAGGCGCGGGCTGCCGAACTCGTAGGCGCCGTGATGGCTCAGGATCATGTGCTTGAGCCGCAAGAGCAGCTCCTTGGGGAACGGCTCGCCGGTCAAGCCCGGCACCTGGGCCACTTTCTCGTCGAGCATCTCGACGCCGATGACGATGTGGCCGACGAGCTGGCCTTCGTCGGTGTAGCCGAAGACGCGTTCGAAGCTCAGCTCGCGGACCTTGCCGACGTCGTGCAGGAACACGCCCATGAGCAGCAGGTCGCGGTTCAGCTCGGTGTAGAGCGGCAACAGCCGGTCGGCCGCCTCGAGCAGATGGACCACGTGTTCCAGGAGGCCGCCGACGTAGGCGTGATGGTTGCGGATGCCGGCCGGGGCCCGGCAAAAATCGCGCACGAACGCCTCGTCCATCAGGAAGCACTCGACCAGGGCGCGCAGGTGCATGTCGTCCACTTTGAGCAGGATCGACCGCAGCCGTTCGTACATCCGGCCGATGTCGTGCTCGGACTGCGGCATGAACTCGGCCAGCGTGACGTGCGCCTTGTCCACCCGCTCGAAGGCGGTGAACAGGATTTGCAGCGAGCCCTGGTAGAGCTGGACCTTGCCCTTGATGCGGAGGAAGTCGCCTTCCTCGAAGGCGCGGAACAGGTGTTCGTTGGCGTTCCACATGCGGGCGCTGATGGCGCCGGTCTTGTCGCGCAGCTCGAGCTGCAGGAACGGGTTGCCCTGGCGGTTGGTGCGCAACTGCTTGTCGGTGACCAGGTAGACTTCTTCGATGGCCTCGCCGTCGGCCAGGAGTTCGACGCTGCGCCGGGACATGGATGACCTTTCCTGCGGCGGCAAGCTTCCAACGTGCCGCCGGCCAACCCAGCGGCAATTTGACACCTTGCCGCCACAAGTTACTGCTTCTGTTCTATGGTGCAAACGCCGTGGCGGCATGGCAGGAGCTGAAAGCGGCGCCGGGCGATCCAGAGATAAATGCGCTGACCGAGCCACGGGACGCCAGGGATGTAGAGAAGCGGCGCGATCAGCCAACACAAGGGCAGCCGCCACGCCATCCAGCGAAACGCGCCGAAACCGTGGTGGAGCCGCTGGCCGTCGGGGGTCAGGAGGTGCATTTCGTCCAGCAATGGGGCCGAGGATAGCGGGGGTTGACGCAGCAGCGGCTGGTCCGCGCCACGGGAGTTGACGCACTCCAAACGCCCCAGCCAATCGAGGCGCCGCAGGATCGCGACCGACTTCCGGCAGAGCGGACAGTCGCCGTCATAAAAGACGCGGGCGCGCGGATGCGGAGCGATGGATGCGGTCATGCAATGCTAACCGGCAGGCGCGGCCAGTCGCAACCGATGAACCACGGACGGCGATGAACCACGGATTTCACGGATGACACGGATAGCGATGGAATCGATCATGAGCGAGGGTCGCCAAGGACCCATCTGTCTTGCCATCCGTGTTCTCCGTGAAATCCGAGGTGAGTTTCTTATTCATCCAGCTTCAAGATGCGGGAAATGTAGTCGCGGACCGCCTTGCCGTCGACGTCCACGGCCAGGTCCACGTTGGTGGGGCGATGCAGCCAGTGGCGCTCGTCGAAGACGGTCATGCCGCGGGTTAGTTCGCCGCGGGTTTCCACGTCCACGGTCATCGGTTTGGTCTGGATGGCGCTCGGCTGCGCGACCGCGATGGTGCCGAGCACGTCTTTCAGGTGGAAACCTTCGATGCCGTACAGGTTGGACGTGGCCGCGATGCCGCACGGCACGATCTGGCGCAGAAACCGGCAGGCCCGCGACGCGTCTTCGGGCAGGCCGAGCAGGTCGCGCGGCGAGAACAGGACCCGGCGCATGACGTCGAGCGGGATCAAGGTCAAGGGCGCCCCGCTGTGCACCACGGTGCGGGCCGCGTATGGGTCGCAGTGGAAATGGAACTCGGTGACCGGGCCGGCGTTGCCCGGCTCGTGCCAGGTGCCGCCGAGGCAGACCAGCCGTTTCACCGCCGTGGGGAGGTCCGGGTACATCTCGAAGGCCCGCGCCAGCACCGTGACCGGGCCCATCGACACCACGGTGATCTCGCCGGGGTATTGCCGCAACAGCTCGTACAGAAGCTTCTCGCTGGTCGGCAAGTTGTGCAGCGTGGACACGGGAAAGTTGGTGTTGCCCAGGCCGTTGGCGCCGTGCAGCTTGGTGCCGTCGCTTTCGTAGGCGACCTGCGGCGCCTCGCCCAGACGCGGCCAGCGCGGCGGATCGAGCTGCTCGATGAGGATGTGGACGTTCTTGGTCGCCTGCTCGGCCGAGACGTTGCCGGCGGTCGCCGCCAGCCCCAGCACCTCCAGATCGGAGTCGAACACGGCCAGGGCGACGGCGAAGGCGCCGTCAATGCCGGGATCGCAGAGGAGAATGACCTTCTCACTCATGAACGGACCTCGTGGTGTGTGCCGCGGCGATTCCCTCCATTATTGCAGGCCGCGCAGTTTCTCCAACACCAATCGCGCCCGCCCGCTCTGAATCGCCTCCCGGGCGCAGGCGACGCCCTCGGTCAGCGCTGGCACGCGCCCGGCCGCCAGCAAACCCGCGGCGGCGTTGGCGACGGTGATGCGGCCCAGGGCCGACGCTTCGCCCGCCAACGCCCGACCGACCATCTGAGCGCTCGCCGCGGCATCGGCGGCGCTCAGCTCGGACAGCGCACAGGGTTCGAGGCCGAAATCCGCCGGCGTCCAGGTGAGCTGCCGCACCTGCCCACCCACGACTTCGCGGACCTGGGTCGGCGCCGACAGGCTGACTTCATCGAGGCCGTCGTCGCTGCACACCAGGATCGCGCGCTCCGTGCCCAGCTGGGCCAAGGCGCCGGCCATCCGATCCAGTAAGTCGAGCCGGCCGATGCCGAGGAGCTGCCGCACGGCGCCCGCTGGATTGGCGAGAGGACCCAGGCAGTTGAAGATCGTCGGCACCCCCAGCCGGCGCCGCAGGGCCGCCACGTGCTTGAGCGCCGGGTGAAACAGAGGTGCGAAGCAGAACGCGAAACCAGCCTCCGCCAGGCTGCGCTGGGCGTGGGCCGCGTCGCCGTCGATCTTGACGCCCAGGGCGGCCAGCACGTCGGCGCTGCCGCTCTTGCTCGACACCGAGCGGTTGCCGTGCTTGACCACCGGGACGCCGCAGCCCGCGACGACCAGCGCCGTCGCCGTGCTGATGTTGAACGTGCCCGAGCCGTCGCCGCCGGTGCCGCAGGTGTCGAGCACGTCGGCTCGCCCAGGGTCCCAGCGAACCATATGTTCGCGGAGCACCTGCGCGGCCGTGGCGATCTCGCCGGCCGTTTCGCCCTTCATCCGCAAGGCGATCAGAAAGGCCGCGGCCTCCGCTTCGTCGCAGCGGCCCGCGATCATCTCTTCGATGATGCCGCGCAGCGCCGCCGCGGGCAGTTCCCGGCGGGCGAACAAGGTGTTGAGCAGTTCGGACAGCATGGTCATCGCGGCGGCATGGATGGCGGTGTGGAAGCGGGGTTCATGGCCACATCATCGTAGTGCAGGATTCCGGGCGTGTCTCGCAGAAAATACAGCTGGCTTGACAGAAAGCTGGGAAACCAGGAAGATGGGCGCATGAAGACTACTCTGGATCTGCCCGACGCGCTGGTCAAGCAGGTGAAGATGCGCGCCGTGCGCGAAGGAAGGAAACTCAAGGACGAGGTGGCTGACTTGCTGCGCAAGGGTTTGGCGGCGCCACCAACGCCGGCGCGGCCGGCGCCTGTCGTGAAATCGCCGCGCATTGTCACCGACCCGGAATCGGGCCTCCCCCTGATTGTTTGCGATCCGCGGGCGCCGGCCAGCAAAATGACGGCGGAGGAACTGATTGCCCTGGAACAAGAAACCCAAACCCAGGAAGACCTTGAGCGGCTCGGCATATCTCTTTGACACCAATGTGTGGATCGCTCTGGCCTTTGCTTCCCATTCCCAGCATCGCAAGGCTGTGGAGGTGCATCGGCTCGCGTCCGAGGATCAACCCGCCATCTTCTGTCGGGCGACGCAACTGAGTTTCTTGCGCATTGCCACCACACCCGCCATCTTGCGCTACTACGGAGTGAAATCCTTCACGAATCGGGACGCACTGGTCGCGCTGAATCAGCTTCTCGCGCTGCCGACCGTCGATTACCGCGACGAACCTTCCGGCATCGTGCCTGCCTGGCACCGTTTGGCGGCAACGCCCAAGGCTTCGCCCAAACGATGGATGGACGCCTATCTTGCCGCCTTCGCCATCACCGGCGGATATCAAATGGTGACGGCGGATAAGGCCTTCAAGCAATTCAAAGGGCTTGATCTGCTGATGCTGGCAAAAGTCTGACGTGCGAGCGGCGGCTCGGCTCGCCTTCATTTCTTCGCTGATCGCCTGGTCGAACGTCACGAGCTCCAGATTCCCCGTAACAGCAAATGCCGCCAAGTAGGCATCGTTCCAGACCTTTGGCTAAAACTGTCGGCTCTGGATGAATCCGCGCCAACTCGCCTCCAAACCAGCCGGCTCGTCGGCAAACGCAATGTCCGGATCAGCGGGTGGTCCCCGTCGGAGTGGCAGGCCTCGACGATCCGCGTTTCTCTGATCCGCAAGCGCATCGATTATTCCCGCAGGACAGCATACTCACGACGCCTGGCCCGCCACCAAATGCGACATCTGCACGGCAAGTTTGGCGACCACAAGCTGATTGAGGCTCACTCCTTCGCGCGCCGCTTCCGTTTCCAGGGCGGCATGCAGTGACTTGGGCAACCGCACCACGAACTTGCCGCTCTTGGTCGGCGTGGCCCCCGCGATGAAACCGGTGCGTTGGCGGACGTCGTCGATCAGGTTCATCAATTCCCGGTAGGCCGCGGTCTTCACAAATCGTTCCCGTTCGGTGCGCGTCGGAAAAGCCCTACTCACGAGGCCATCCTCCGAATCAAATAGTAGATTGGAGACATCAGCCCAGGAGCGAGCCGATGCCGCCTGATGACGCGCGGTTTTCAGAATCTGATCAACCTTCGCTGTCATGATTTTGTCGCCCTTCGTGGTCTTGGCCTGATGAATGTGACTCTTGCTCCGGACTTCTCGAAATACATCGCCTCTTGGCCCAGGTCAGCGCCCACGTTGGCAAGCCAATGCTTGAGCTCACTCTCGCGCGACTCCTCAAGCACAATCCAGATTTCCAAGCATCGATCCTGCTGCTTCTTGCCGCTTCGCATTCGATAGGCGCCGACAACCGTGCCCGCCACCGTGTACCCGCCTGCAAGGTTGAACAGCCCGGACAGGTAATCGTCGAGTTGTGCCTTGGAAACGCGATTGCCGTCATGACGCGCCATCGGCAAGAGTACGACGTATTTCGAGCGCGCCATCGAGTTCCCTCGATAGTATCGTATTTAGTACCAGCCCGTCAAGTGATGCCGCTTACTTCCTCTCCGGCAACTGATACCCCGCCTTGCTCAATCGTATCCGATACAGGCTGTGCCCCGCCGTGATGTATAGCAAGTTCGCGTCCGCGCCGCGGCCGAAGCCGACATTGGTCGGCATCTCGGTCTTGATGAAGGCGATCTCCTTGCCTTCCGGATTGTAGACGCCGATGCCTGGGCGAAATTCGGCGCGGACGGCGACGTAGATGTTGCCCTCGACGTCGGCGACCAGGCCGTCGGGGCCGTCCTCGGGAGCGTAATCGACCAGCACCTTGCGGAACTTGGCCGTGCCGTCCGAAGCCAGGTCGTAGGCCAAGAGCGCCATCAGTCCTTTCCGCAGCGGCGCCTCCTTCGGAACCCGGCCGATGCCGAAGCTGCCGTTGTCGTTGCTGACCACGTACAGCGTCTTCTGATCCGGCGACACGAGCACGCCGTTGCACTTGCCGGCGTCGGTGATGATGCGATGAATCGAGCCGTCGGTGTCGATGCGATACACGGCTTGCACCGGCTGATCGATCGGCTCGTGGCCGAGGTAGCGCGGGTCGCTGAAGTAGATGCGGCCTTTTTCGTCGATGGTGACGTCGTTGCAGGCGTTGAACGGCCGGCCCTCGAACAGCCCGGCGATGATGTAGCTCTTGCCGGTCTTCATGTCGGTCTTGATGACGCGTCGGCCGCCGAAGTCGGCCCCCTCGGCGACGATCATGTTGCCCAGGGCGTCGAACTTGATGCCGTTGGACATGCCGCTGGGGGAGCGGAAGATGGTCGTCTTGCCGGTCTTGGGGTCGTGCTTCCAGATGTGCCCGGCCTCGATGGGCTGCTTCTTCTCCTTGGAGAACCAGGTGAAGGTGATGTCGCTGAAGTAGATCATGCCGTCAGGCGCGGAGGCGACGCCCTCGGTGAGGACAAGGCCGCCGTCGAAGATTTTTTCGAGCTTGGCGCCGTCGGGGACGATGGGGTTCTGGGCGGCGGCTGGCATGGCGACGGCGAACAGAAACAGGATGGCGACGCAATGGCGCGGGTACAGCATGGTGCGGCTCCAGGTAGAATGGGGCGACGGCTTGATAGTTGAGCAGGTTCTTGGGATATTGCAAGAGGATGATGGTGCTCGCCGCGCTGGCTGCATTATGGCATAATCAGATTGGCGCGATTCGAAGCAAGTACAAGCCCCAGGATGAGCGCAGCGATTCCTGGGGGTGATGCCGATCAAGGCAGTTGGAGACCGATAATGTCAACGATCACACCTGCCCAATCGCCGGCTGGACCGCCGGCCGCCCCGCCCGCCACATTGCCGCCGCTGCACAACGGCGACCGTTTGACGCGAGAGGAGTTTCTTCGCCGTTATGATGCCATGCCGAATCTGAAAAAGGCGGAACTGATTGAAGGAGTGGTCTATATGCCGTCGCCGGTGCGCCAAGACCGCCATAGCAAGCAGCATGGTCAGATCGTCACCTTGGCGGGCAATTACAGTGCCGCCACACCCGGCGTGGAGCTCGGCAACAATCCGAGTCTTGTCCTTGACGTGAAGAACATGCCGCAACCGGACGTCGTCCTCTACATACGCCCGGAGGCCGGCGGTCGGGCGCATGTCAATAATGAAGGCTACATCGTTGGCGGTCCGGAGTGGATCGCGGAAGTCTCTGCAAGCACGGTCAGCAACGATCTTCACGACAAGTTGGAGTGCTATCGCCGCAACGGCGTGCGGGAATACCTGGTCTGGCGCGTCGAGGACCGAGCCATTGATTGGTTCACTTTGCGCGGCGACCGATATGAACGGTTGCAGCCGGACTCCGACGGGTTGTTCAAGAGCGCGGTGTTCTCCGGGCTCCGGCTCGATTCGCGGGCATTGTTGGCGGACGATTTGCCGACGGTGCTGAAGGTTGTGCAGCAAGGAGTAGAGACGCCGGAGCACGCGGCGTTCGTGCAACAACTCGAACAAATCCGGCGCCAGAAGCAGGCATGAAGTGGACCAAGAAATGGCAGATACGTCAGTCTTGAGGAACGGAGTCACTTTCCTCCCCGGCGTTCCGCCGATCGATCCATATCAACGCCGCGAGGAGCAACAACCCGTTGAGCACCGCCACGGCGAACTCGATCAGCCAAGGGCCCAAGTAGTCTTCCTTGTTGCCAAGAAGAAGCGCGTGTCCCGCGAACGCCTGATTGAACGCGGCATTGTGGCGATGCTCGCCAGAGCCACGGATGCGTAGGTGGCGGCGTCTTTGAGAACGACAGCCGGCGATTCCCCGCCGCAATCCCGCCATGATAAGATACCGTCATGGCCACTCCATCTCCGCTCGACCGCTACCAGCGCGACCTCGCCGCCGCCCCGCCGCGCGAGCAGCCGCCCACCACCGTCTCCGGCGTCCCCATCGACCCGCTCTACACGCAGGCCAACCTGCCGAATTTCGATCCCGACCGCGACCTCGGCTATCCCGGCCAGTATCCGTTCACGCGCGGCGTCCATGCGTCGATGTATCGCAGCCGGCTCTGGACCATGCGGCAGTTCGCCGGCTTCGGCACCGCCCGGCAAACCAACGAGCGCTTCAAGTTCCTGCTCGACAAGGGCCAGACCGGACTCAGCACCGCCTTCGATCTGCCGACGCTGATGGGCTTGGATTCCGACGATCCGCGCTCGCTCGGAGAGGTCGGCCGGCTTGGCGTCGCCGTCGATTCGCTCGACGACGTGCAGCAACTCTTCGAAGGCATCGATCTCGCCAAGGTGTCGGTGTCGATGACCATCAACGCCCCGGCCATCGTGGTCATGGCCTACTTTCTCGCCAACGCCCGCGACCACGGCGTCGATTGGAAGCTTCTCCGCGGCACGATCCAGAACGATATCCTCAAGGAGTTTCACGCCCAGAACGAGATCGTCTTTCCGCCGGAGCCGTCGGTCCGGCTGGTGTGCGATCTGATCGAGTTTTGCGCCGACCGCGTGCCGCAGTGGAACACGGTGTCGATCAGCGGCTACCACATTCGCGAGGCCGGCTCGACGGCGGCGCAGGAACTCGCATTCACGCTGGCCGATGGCTTCCACTACGTCGAGACTTGCCTGGCGCGCGGCATGGACATCGACGGCTTCGCGCCGCGGCTGAGCTTCTTCTTCAACTCGCACAACGACATCTTCGAGGAAGTGGCCAAGTATCGCGCCGCCCGCGTCATCTGGGCCGAGGCCGCACGGCACAAGTACGCCGCCAAGCAGGAGGCTTCGTGGAAGCTGCGCTTCCACGCCCAGACCGCCGGCTGCTCGCTGCAAGACAAGCAGCCCGAGGTGAACCTGATCCGCGTGGCGTATCAGGCCTTGGCCGCGGCGCTCGGCGGCTGCCAGTCACTGCACACCAACAGCATGGATGAGACCCTGGCGCTGCCCTCCGAGCACGCCGCGACTCTGGCCCTGCGCACCCAGCAAGTGCTCGCCCATGAGACCGGCGTCACCAACACCGTCGATCCACTCGGCGGCAGCTATTTCATCGAGACGATGACCCGGCAGATACGCGAGCGGGCGCAGAAGTACTTCGATGAGATCGCCCGCCGCGGCGGCATGATTGCGGCCCTCGAAGCCGGCTGGTTCCGCCGCGAGATCGCCGACGCCGCCTTCGCCTATCAGCGCGAAGTCGATGCCCAGCGCAAGCTGATCGTCGGCGTCAACGCGTTTCAGGAGCCGGAGGAAAAGCCGATCGAGACATTGATTGTCGATGAAGGCGCCGAGAAGGAACAAGCGGCCCGGCTCCGGGCGCTCAAGGCCAAGCGCGACGGCGCGGCCGTGCGGCGGACGCTGACCGAGGTCAAGCGCGTGGCGGCGACCACGGAGAACCTGCTGCCGGCGTTGATCGAAGCGGCGGAAGCGCGGTGCACGGTGGGCGAGACGATGCAGGCGATGGCGGAAGTGTTCGGCCGGCACGCGGGGCCGGGGATGTGGTAGATCGTTGCTAACTGCCAGAGACGACCGAACGCTCCGGCCTGCCCCCCGCACTGGTCTGGGCCGGCGTCTTCACGGTCAGCACCGGACACCTCGCGCGCTCCATCACGTACTCGGCCACGCTGCCCATCAGAAAGCGCTTGAGGCCCCGGCGGCCGTGCGTGGCCATGACGATCAAGTCGGCCTGCGTCATCTCCGCCACGTGCAAGATCTCCGTCGCCGCATTGCCTTCGACGAGCTGGCGCGTGACGTTGACCACCGGGTGGAGCGGTTCGATGCTCTGCAGCTGCTGGCGGACTTCCTGCAGGTGGTCGTCCGCGGGCGGCGGAATGATCCCCTCCGTGAACAACACGACCGGCTGCTGGGCGACGTGCAGGATCGTCAGGTTGGCGTTGTAATCCCTGGCGAGGGCGCTGGCGAGCTTCAGCGCCAGCTCCGAACGCTCCGAGAAATCGGTCGGGTGAAGGATATTTCGAATCGGGTACATGGCCCTGCTCCTTCGGTGGCCTGGCAGCCGGCCGGATGCGACGCCACGGGCCGCAAGACATGTCGAATGCAAAAGCTATCCGAAAAAGGGTCAGGCCCCGCTTCGGATAGCCTCTCAAAGTCAACACCCGGCGAACGGGGACGCGAAGCCATCGGGGATCATCAGGGGAGAACGCCCCCCATTCGCGCGGTGTTGTCATCGCGATATGTGCCGCGTACTCGGCGGCCTGCGGGCGATTGGCAGGCCCGACCTGACTGGCGGCGCCGTCGTCCTTCTTCTTGTCCTTGGTCTTGTCCTTGGATTTGGGCGGGGGCGCCTTCTTGCCCGGCGGCGGATCATCGGGATCCGGCGGCGGCTTCTTTTTCGACGGAGGCGGGGGCGGCTCCGGCGGCGGTTTCTTCTTGGCCCGCGGCGGGTCGTCGGGGTCCGGCGGCGGCCTCTTCTTTGGCGGCGGCGCCGGTTTCTTCTTCGCCGCGGGCGGATCATCGTCGTCTTTCGGATCTTTCTTCTTGGGCGGCGCCGGGGGCTGAACCGGCTTCTTGGGCGGCGGCGTCACCTTTTTCGGCGGCGGCGGATCATCGTCGTCTTTCGGACCTTTCTTCTTGGGCGGCGGCGGGGGTTGATCCGGCCGCTTGGACGGCACGGTCACTTTTTTCTTGGGGGAGGGCTTGCCGTCGTCGTCATCTCCCTTCTTGCCGGCCGGTGATTTCGGCGCCGGCCCTTTGGGCGGTGTCTGCGTCCCGAACTTTGGAATCGTCGGCGCCGGCGGCGCGGCCTCGCCCTTGGGGAATGTCAAGCCGTCCGGTCGTTGCAGTTGCACCGTCACCGGACCGCGGCCGGGCCCAACCCCGGCTTTCGCCCTGGCCTGGAGTTCCACCTTGCGGCGCTGCTGGCTGGCGGTGCGCAAGCTCTGGGCCGTCTTCGAGAACTGTTGCACCTCGGTCTTCGACACTTGTCCCACGCGGACTTTCGCCGTGGTGATCGTTTGCAGCTTCGGCAACGGTTTCACGAGCGCAACCTGGGCGCCGGCCGGGCCGCCGGCGCGGCGTTCCTGCTCCGCCAACGTCCGCGGCGGCCGGGCGTCGCGATCCTGGCGGCGTCGCACATAGGTCTGGCGGAGGTCCTGTTCCCAGCGCGGGTCGTTGCGATGCCGCCACCGGTAGTAGTTCCACGCTGGATCATGCCAGCGCCCGCCGACGCGGAAGTCGAACCACGAGGAAAAGCCGAGCCGGGCATAGCGCGCATCATAATAGTCGCCGAAGTAGTAATGTCCCCACGCCGGGCGGACGAACAGCGCCGCCAGGATGAGATCGGTTTCGACGGCGTAGTGCGGCCGATAGTACCAGCCCCGGGCGGCGTGGAAACGCGGATGGATATACACCGGGGCATACAGGTACCCGCAGTGATGGAAGTCGCGGTCCCAGTACCCGTCCACGAAGACGTAGCCCCCCGGAGTCCACACGTGGCGGGCCGCCACCCACGTCCAGCCAGGGCGGTGCCCGACCCAGAATCCCGGCCGCCACCAGTAGCGTTGCTGGCGGTAAACCCAAGTGCCCGGCACGTATGTGCTGTCGGCAACCTCCTGCGGCGGGACCGCTTCTTCGACGGGGTCCGGAGGCGGCGGCAACAACTCCACCGTGTCGCTGCCTTGCTCGCCCCAGTAGCCCGCGACCCAGTGCCAGGCGCCGTCATGCTCCTTCACCGGCTTGCCGTTGACGACCTCCGGCGGCAAGTTGTCCGGCTGGATCGAGCCGTTCAAGGACGTGACGCAGGCGCGCTCGATCGCGTTCTCCAGCTCGCGGATGTTGCCCGGCCAGTGATACTGCAGCAAGGTCTGCATCGTCTTGGGCACGATGGGCTTGGGCGATTCGCCCTGCCGCGCGTATTTTTCGGCGAAGTAGGCCGCCAGGAGCGGGATGTCTTCCTTGCGGTCGCGCAACGGCGGCAGCTCGATCTTCACCACGTTGAGCCGATAATACAGGTCTTCACGGAACTGGCCGTCCTGCACCAGCTTCAAGAGCGAGCGGTTGGTGGCGGCGACGACGCGGACATCGACCTCGATGCTCTCCGCGCCGCCGACGCGCTCGAAGCGGCGATCCTGCAAGACCCGCAGCAGCTTGGCCTGCATGGCCGCCGGGATGTCGCCGACCTCGTCGAGAAACATCGTGCCGCCGTGGGCCATCTCGAAGCGGCCGCGCCGCTGGCTGACCGCGCTGGTGAACGCCCCCTTCTCGTGGCCGAACAGCTCGCTCTCGAGGAGCGTTTCGGGAATGGCCGCGCAGTTGACGGCGATCATCGGCCCGGTGCGGACCGCGGAGGCGTGATGGATCGCTTCGGCGACCTTTTCCTTGCCGGTGCCGGTCTCGCCCTCGATGAGCACGGTCGAGCCGGTCTGGGCGACGTTGCAGATCAGCTCGAAGACCGCGTGCATGCGCGGGCTCTTGCTGATGATGTTGTGGAACGAGTAGCGCTGCTGCAGCTGCTCGCGCAAGTGCACGACCTCGTCCTGCAAGCGGCGCTCGCGCAGCACGCGCTCGACCACCAGACGCAAATGGTTGCGGTCGATCGGCTTGGTGTGGAAGTCGTACGCCCCCAGGCGCATCGCCTTCACCGCCTGCTCGATGTTGCCGTGATCGGTCAAGATGATCACGGTGACCGGCAGGGTGCGCTGCTGGATGTCCTCGATCAGCTTCAGGTCGAGGCCCGGCGCTTTCAGGTCAATCAACAAGATACTGTAGTTCTGCGCCTCCAGCGCCTCCAGGGCCGACGCGGCATCGTCCACCGCATCCACGGTGACATTGTCTCCCTCGAACAGGGAACGGAGTTGCTGGGAACTCTCTTTCTCCGCGTCGATGACAAGGATTCGGCGTTGCATGGCATGGTCTCCCAGGGAACAGGGACGCTCAGGCAAGGAGCGCGGCCGTGCGCCCGCTTCCCATAAAACGGCGCCGATCCCCCACGTCCCGCTGTGGGGCAGCGAAGCATCCACGATGACACGGGCAATTTTTGCTGGCGACCTGACCAGCCACTCTGACGGGTAGACGAACCTAACCAACCATGACAAACCTGCGCAGCCGTTCGATGCCATTCGGAATTGCGCGCTACCGGCACCGCTCGTGGGCTGCGCACCCAGTTGCACCAACCATTATAGGACAGGGCCGGCAATGGGCAACTCCCTGCGCGGCGAAAATTGCAGCGGGCGTGAACGGGAAGCCGCTTTCGCATGTGCCGCTTGCTGCCGCTTGCGGCTTAGCGTTCGCGTCATCCTCTCCCGAACGCCAAGCCGCAAAAGGGCGGTCTTGCGAATTCCGCGATCGTACTAGAATGATCTGATCCGACGATGCCTCAAAAGATCACCCTGCCCCTGATCGGCGCCGAACCACCGACCGCCAGCTGGCATGGCTGGACCGCCGCGACGACGGCCCTGCGCGGGGGCGATGCGCCCGAACCGATGGCGCCGCAAGGGGCCTACGGCGACGCCGAACCCGCCCCGAGCATCGCGCTGCCGCTCGACGCCGGCGTCATTAGCGGCGGCGCCACGCCAGTCGGGACCACGGAACTGCTCGCGCCCGCGGGCGGACTGGAAGCGGGCTACGCGGCCCTCCACTTCGGCGCCGACGCCATCTATCTCGGTTTGAAGAAATTCTCCGCCCGCGCTGAAGCCGAGAACTTCACCCTCGACGAGCTCAGCGAGATCACGGCCTACGCGCATTCCCTGGAGCCAGGGCGCCGGGTGTTCGTGACCATCAACACGCTGATCCGGCAGGACGAGCTTGCCGAGCTGATCGATGCGCTCGCGGCCCTCGTGGAGGTCGGCGTCGATGCCGTCATCCTGCAAGACCTGGGCGTCTATCGCGCCATCCGCCAGTATTTTCCGGGCCTGGAGCTCCACGGCAGCACGCAGCTGTCCGTCCACAACCGCGCCGGCGCGGACGTCCTGCGGCGGCTCGGCTTCCAGCGCGTCGTGCTGGCGCGCGAGCTGACGTTCGAGGAAGTGCGCGACGTGACCGCGGCCGGCGGCATCGAAACCGAAGTGTTCGTCCACGGCGCGCTGTGCTATTCCTACAGCGGCCTGTGCCTGTTCTCGGCGCAGACGCTGGGCCGCAGCGGCAATCGCGGCAAGTGCGCCTATTCCTGCCGCGACAGCTACGACGTCGCCAACGCTCCGCTGGAGCTGCGCGACGGCTCGCCGGTGAAGCGCGACCCGCGCCAGGGCTTTCCGTTTTCGATGAAGGACCTGGCCCTGCCCGATCACCTCCCCGTCCTGCGCGGCGCCGGCGTCGCCTGCTTCAAGATCGAAGGCCGCAAGAAAAGCCCCCTCTACGTGGCCACGACCACCGACTACTATCGCCGCCTGCTCGACGGCAAGCTCGCCGCGGAGGAGCGGCCCGCACTCGAAGCCGATCTGCAAACGGTGTTCAGCCGGCCGTGGACGCGGCTGTTCCTGCACTCGCACCAGGACAAGGAGGTAGCCGACCGCGACACGGTGGGCCATCGCGGCGCCGTGATCGGCACGGTGGACGCAGTTCGGAACGGCCGGCTGCGCTTCCGTACCCGGCGGCCGCTGGAGCGGCACGACGGTTTGCAGATCGACTTGCCCGTTCTCGGCAAGCCGTTCGGGTTCGCGGTGGACAGGCTCTGGGTGATCGCGCGGCACAAGCATCAAGACGCGTTCGCCGCCCCGGCCGGCGCCCTGGTCGAAGTGCCCTTGCCGCCGGACCATCCGGAATTGCCGCGCGGCGCGCCGGTGTACTGCTCGTCGTCGCAGGCGGTCAAGCAGAAGTACCGCTACTACCGGCCGAAACCCGGCGCCTTCCGCATCCGCGTGCCGATTCGCCTCGCGATCGAGACATCGGCGGCCGGCTCACTGACCGCGATCGCCCGCGCCAACGGGCCCGACGGCGCCGCCGTGGCAGCGCGCCGCACCTTGCCCGGGCCATTCGCCCCGGCACGCGATCTCCAGCAAATGGACGAGGCCGTGCGAACGACGTTCGCACGCCTGGGCGACACACGATTCACGTTAGCTGGAATGGAGTTCCACAACCACGCGGGTGCGTTCATCCCGATCTCACAGCTCAACGCCCTGCGCCGCGACGTGGTGCGCGAGCTCGAGCAGTCCCTCGCGCAGGCACGGTCGGCCTGGATCGAACCGATCCAGGCGGCCGTCTCCGTGTCCCCCTCTGTCCCGGTCTCCGCCGCTGCCTCCTCCGCTGCCTTCCACTGGTCGATCAAGGTCGATCGCCTCGCCTTCCTCGACGACTTCGAAGCCGAGGACTGGCGTGATCTCGACGAGGTCGTCATCGACATCGCGCGCGATCACCCCGCAGCGTTGCGGGAGCGGCTGGCGGAGCTGGCGCAGCGGATCGGCCGGGAGCGCATCCGCCTGGCCCTGCCCGCCCTGACGCGCGCCTGGGAAGACAAGGGAATCCGCCACAAGATCGCCAGCCTGCGCGACGACGGCTGGCGCAAGTGGGAGGCGGCCAACCTCTCGGCCTGGCATTACCTCGACGTCGATCCGCAGGCGCCGCACACCAGCGGGCTCGACACAACCGGGCTGGACCTGGCCACTGATTGGTCGGTCTACGTTCTCAACCGGCTCGCCGCCCGGGAGGTGCTGGCCCTGGGCGCGACTCGCTTCGCGCTGTCCCCGGAGGACGGCGTCGCCAACTGCCGATCGCTGCTCGCGGAGTTCGGCGACCGGGCCGTGCTCATCGTCCATCAAGACACGCCGCTGTTCATCGCCGAATCGTGCGCCTACGCCAACCTGATCGGCGGCTGTCCGGGCAAGGCGAATTGCCGCTTCGAGAGCATGGAGATGACGTCGAGCCACGGCGAGCGCGTGACGGCGCTCGACTACCATTGCCGGACGATCGTGCTCAACCAGGGGCCGTATTGTCTTGGGAACCGCCTGCCGGAGCTGGCCAGGGCAGGAGCGCGGCTGCTGCGGGCGGACTTCGTGTATCGCAACTACGAAGCGGCGGAAGTGCAGCGCCGCTGGCGGCTGGTGCGTGCCGGCCGCAATGTGCCGGGCGGGCATGCGGCGAATTTCGAGCGCGGCATTTTGTAAATCATGTGAGCCCGAAGCGCCAGCGAGGGCCGGCCGTCGCCGCCGCTTCCAGCTCAAGGAGTCGATCATGTCGATCATGCTTCGCGTCGTCCTCCTGTCCTTCTTCGCGTTCACCACCAACCTGGCCGCCCAAGAGCCGATCATCCCCAAAGACGCGAAGCTCGAAAAACTCTGGGGTGAAGGAACCTTCACCGAGGGCCCCGCCTACGGGCCCGACGGCTGCATCTACTTCTCCGACATCGGCAACCGCATCATGAAGTTCGAACCGAAGACCGGCACGACCAGCGAGTTTCGCAATCCCAGCGGCCGGTCCAACGGGCTCGATTTCGATTCGCAAGGCCGCCTCGTCGCCTGCGAGGGGGCCGGCTCCGGGGGCAAGCGCCGCGTGACCCGTACCGAAAAGGACGGGTCGATCACTGTGCTGGCCGACAAGTGGGAGGGCAAACGCTTCAACAGCCCCAACGACGTGACCATCGACACCAAGGGTCGCATCTACTTCACCGATCCGCGCTACGTCGCCGGCGATCCGCTGGAGCTCGACAAGGAGAGCGTGTACCGCATCGACCCCCCCTCGACTCCCCCCCTTCCCAAGGGGGGGAAGCAGAGCGAGACTCCCCCCCTTGCGAAGGGGGGGAAGGGGGGGTGGAAGTTATCCAGGATCATCTCGGATGTCACCAAGCCCAACGGCATCATCCTGTCGCCCGACATGAAGACGCTGTACCTGGCGGAAAGTCATCCGAAGGGGGATCGGATGCTGCTCTCGTTTCCCCTCAACGAAGACGGCACGGTGGGTCCGAAGAAAGTGCTGCACGACTTCGGCGCCGACCGCGGCATCGACGGCATGTGCGTGGACGTGCAGGGGAACATCTACGGCGCCGCCGGCCGGGGCAAGACCGCGGGCGTCGTCATCTTCACGCCGGCCGGCAAGAAGATCGGCTTCATCCCCACGCCCGACGCGCCGACCAATTGCGTGTTCGGCGGCCAGGATCGCAAGATGCTGTACGTCACCGCCGGGCGGTCGCTGTACCGCATCCGCCTCAATGCCGAAGGCTTCGCGGTGTACTGGCCGAAATAGCGTCGCTTTTTTTTTTCGTGAACCCCTGGCCGGCAGTCGTCGTAATACTACGTTATAAGAGTATAACGCAGTATGATCCGGAGGCTGCCATGTTATTAGCCCCTGTCCATCGCCGCGGGTTTACGTTGATCGAGCTGCTCGTGGTCATCGCCATCATCGCGGTGCTGATCGCGCTCCTGGTGCCGGCGGTGCAGCGGGTCCGCGAATCGGCCAGCCGGCTCCGGTGCCACAACAACTTGAAGCAGATCGGCCTCGCCCTGCACAGCTACCACGACCGAATGAAGTACTTCCCGCCCGGCTACGTCTCCGGCGTCAACGCGGCCGGCGAAGACACGGGACCCGGCTGGGGCTGGGCGGCCCACATCCTGGACGACATCGAGCAGACCCCGCTCCGGCGGCAGATCAATTTCGGCCTCGACGTGGCCCATTCGGCCAACGCCGGCCCGCGCGTCCATCGCCTACAGATCTTCCTGTGTCCGTCGGACGCCCACGTCGGCACGTTCGTGCCCGACGGGGCCAGTGTCAGCATCGCCCATGGGAACTACGCGGGAGTCTTCGGCAACCTGGAGATCGAGGATGGGCCGGGCAACGGCAACGGCATGTTCTATCGCAACAGCCGGCTGCGGTTCGCGGACCTGGTGGACGGGTCGAGCAACACGTTTCTGGTCGGCGAGCGGAGCAGCAACCTGTCGAAAGCCACCTGGACCGGCGCCCTGGCGGGCATCGACGAAAGCCAGGCCCTGGTGCTGGGGACATGCGACCACTTGCCCAACGATCTCGCCGCCGCCCACGCCGAGGACTTCTGGAGCCGGCACGCGCAGGGGGTCAATTTCCTGTTCGGCGACGGCTCGGTTCACAACATCCACAACTCGATCAGCGAGGACGTGTATCGGGCCCTGTCCACACGGGCCGGCGGCGAGCCGGTCAGCTTGGTGGAGTGATGATTCCTGACTCCAATTCCTGCTATACTACGACATAGCCGTTAGGCCGCCCGGAGATCGAGGATGCCGCATGAACCCTGTGCGGGCCAAGCCGGATTCTGTCGCCGCCGATGCTGACGGCGCGACGTCCGCGCATCGCGCCGCGGCCGACGATTCGGCATCAACGGAGTCCGCGGCCGACGACTCCGCACAGCAATTCGCCGCCACGGCCGCGTTCGCCCCGGGCGATACCATCGAAACGCGGGTTGCGCCCCCATCCGAAGAAGCCAGCGTCTTCGGCCGCTATGTCTTGCAGCGCTTGATCGGCCAGGGCGGCATGGGGGAAGTGCACCTCGCGCAAGACACGTTGTTGAAACGCACCGTCGCCCTCAAGATTCCCAAGTTCGCCGACGACGCCCAGATCCATCGCGACCGCTTCCTGCGCGAGGCGCGTTCGGCGGCGCTCTTGACGCATTCGAACATCTGCCCGGTCTACGACGTCGGCGAGGTGGACGGCCGGCCGTACTTGACGATGGCCTACGTCGATGGCCCGTCGCTGGCGGCCAGGCTGCACAAGTCCGGCCCGCTCGATCCGTACGACGCCGCCCGCCTGGTCGGCAGGCTGGCCGTGGCCATGCAGCACGCCCACGAGCAGGGCGTGCTCCATCGCGATCTGAAGCCGGGCAACATCCTGATCAACAGCCACGGCGAGCCGGTGGTCATGGACTTCGGCCTGGCCTTCCGCTTCGACGCCGAGACGAGCGACCGGCTCACCGAGCAAGGCCTGGTGGTCGGCACGCCGGCGTACATGCCGCCCGAGCAAGTCAACGGCCAAACGCTCGGGCCCGCCGCCGACGTGTACAGTCTGGGAGTGGTGCTGTTCGAAGCGCTGACGGGGAAAGTGCCGTTCGAAGGGCCGCTGGGCAAGCTGCTGGCCCAGATCGACAGTGCCGCGCCGCCCCCGCCCACGACGCTGCGGCCGGACCTCGAACCCGCCCTGGAAGCGATCTGTCTGCGAGCCCTGGCCAAGCGTCCGGCCGACCGCTTTGCCGACATGGCCGAGCTGGCGGGGGCGCTCGATGATTACGCGCGCGGCAAGGCGACGCTGACGCACCTGGCGGCGCCGACGATGATGTTCCGGCGGCCGCGTCGTCACCGGTGGGCGTTCGCGGCGGCGGGCGCGCTGGCGCTGGCCGCGACCGCGATCACGGCCGCGGTCTTGTGGATGCGGCGCGCCGAGCCGGTGGTTCCCGAAGGACCGCCGTCCGATCCGTTCAAGGAAGCGGTGCGGGTGCAGATGCTGGCCATGGGCCTGCCGGTGCTCAAGATCGAGTACCGGGTCGGCCCCATGGAGAACTCGAAGATCTCGCGGAAGTCGCTGCCGCGGCACTTGCTGCGCCGCAAAGAAGGCGGGCTGCTGAAGGACCACGACGGCGCGCTGTATTTCCTGATCAAGGGCAGCGGCGCCGGTCACGAGCTCGATCTCACCGACCAGCCTGCGCAAGGCTGCCAGATCACCGATTTCACGGCCGGCGACTTCACGGTTTACAACTCCTACTTGACGTTCCTGGGAAGGCTCGACCCAAGCGCCCGCATCTACTTGAAGAGCGGGCCGGCGTACAGCGTCCTGGCGCCGATGAACGGCGGCGCCGGGTGCCGTCACGTCGAATTCGACGGCACGCACCTGTTGCTCCCCAAGATCGAGCAACCCGCCGTCGCCATCGTGGACGCGAGCGCCGACGAGATCGCCGGCCTGCGCGATCGCAGCCTGACCAAGAAGGTGACGTTTCACTATCCCCAGACCGAGTACACGATCTACGCGCGGCCCCACATCGAAGTCGTCCCCGGCAATCACGACGAGCGCCGGGAGAAATTCCCGGACATCTACACGCTCATCGAGTATGATCGCCTCCGCCAAACACCGGCAACCACGGTTCGCGAGGCCGCCGTGATGGAGGCGGTGGAGGCGGCGCGGAAGCAATAGAGCGGTCAGCTTTCAGCGGTCAGCGATCCGTTGGCTGCCCGCTGAAAGCTTTGCCCCTTTCACTTCGCCGCGCCCGCTGATACACTTGAATCAACCAACCTGCCGGGTCCAAACTCGCCTCCCCGCCGACCAAGGCCCTTGCCGTATGACCTTCCGCCCTCTCGCCGCGCTGGTCTCCATCTTCGTCTTCGCGCCGATTGTCCGCGCCGACACACCCGTCGTCGACGCGCCGGTCGCCGAGATCATCGTCGATCCCGCGCACGTTCGCTTGTCGGGGCCCAACAGCGTCTACACGCTGCTGGTGCACGGCAAGACCGCGGCCGGCCGGCTCGTCGATCTCACGGCCGACGCTCGCTTCCAGGTGCAGGACCCGGCGATCGCGCAGGTGACCAGCGCCGGCATCGTCCGCGGCCGGCGCGACGGCACGACGCAGGTCCACGTCGAGGTGAAAGGCCGCAAACGCACGATCGCGGTGGACGTCAAGGACGCCGCCCGGCCGCGTGCGTTCCACTTCGAGAACGACATCATCCCGCTGTTCAACCGGTACGGCTGCAACAGCGCCGGCTGCCACGGCAACGCCGAGGGGCAGAACGGCTTCAAGCTGTCGGTGTTCGGCTTCGACCCGGCCGCGGACCATGCGGCCCTGACCAAGGAAGCGCGTGGCCGGCGCGTCGTCCCCGCGGCGCCGGAGGCGAGCTTGCTCTTGACCAAGGCGTCGGGCGCCATGGCCCATGGCGGCGGCGTCCGCATCCGGACCGGCACACAGGATTACGAGACGCTGCGCGGCTGGATCGCGGCAGGCACGCCAATGGGGGCGAAGGACGCGCCGCGCGTCACTGGGATCAAGGTCGAGCCGCACGAACGGCTGCTGGACATGAAGGCGCTGCAGCAGTTGCGGGTCATCGCCCGGATCAGCGACAACCGCGAGATCGACGTCACCCAGCACGCGCGGTTTCAGGTGAATCGCGAAGGCCTGGCCTCGGTCAGCGAGGACGGGCTGGTCAGCGTCGGGACCATGCCGGGCGAGGTCGCGGTCATGGCGAGCTACCTGGGCGCGGTGGACACGTTTCGGGCGCTGATCCCAAGGCCCGAGAAGATCGCGCAGTACCCGCCGCTCGTCGAGCACAACTTCATCGACGGTCACGTGCATACGAAGCTGCGGAAGCTGAACATGCTGCCGTCGGCGCCGGCCGATGACGCGACCTATCTGCGGCGCGTGTATCTCGACGTCATCGGCACCTTGCCCACGGCCGACGAGGCGCGGCGCTTCCTGACGGACAAGGACCCCGCGAAACGAACGCGGCTGGTGAATGAGCTGCTCGACCGGCCCGAGTACGCCGACTACTGGGCGCTGAAGTGGGCCGACCTGCTGCGCGTCGACCGGCAAGCGCTCGGCCACAAGCGGGCCTACGGGTTCTACCGCTGGATACGCGACAACCTGGCCGGGAACAAGCCGTTCGACCAGTTCGCGCGCGAGCTGTTGCTGGCGGAGGGCCCGCTGGACGAGAGCGGCCCCGCGAGCTTCTACAAGGTGGTCAAGAAGCCCGGCGACGCGGCCAGCGCGTTGTCGCAGATCTTCCTCGGCGTGCGCATCGCCTGCGCCGAGTGCCATCACCATCCGTTCGATCGCTGGAGCCAGGCGGATTACTTCGGCATGCAGGCGTTCTTCACGCCGGTGAATGTGAAAGCGGCGCCGCGCGGCGAGTTGCTGGAAGCCGCGGGCGATCCGCAAACGACGCATCCGCGAACGGGGGAAAAGATCCACGCCCACGTGCTGGGCGCGGCGATGCCGGCCGCGTCGCCCGCCGGCGACCGCCGGGTCGCGCTGGCGGCGTGGTTCACTTCGCCGGAGAACCCGTGGTTCGCCAAGAACCTGGCCAATCGCCTGTGGGCTCACTTCCTCGGCCGCGGCCTGGTCGAGCCGGTGGACGACGTCCGCGACACCAACCCACCCAGCAATCCAGAACTGCTCGACGCCCTGGCCAAGCACGTCGCGGCGACCAAGTTCGACGTCAAGCAATTGATTCGCGCGATTACGGCGTCGGCGGCCTATCAGCGCTCCACCAAGCCGAATCCGACGAACGCCGACGACGAGATCAACGCCGCTCGCGCTCTGTTCCGCCGCATCGACGCCGAAGTGCTCCTCGACATGGTCAGCCAGACCACCGGCATCGCGGAGCGGTTCAACGGCGCTCCGCCCGGCACCCGCGCCATCCAGCTCTGGGACAGCAAGACGCCGCATTACTTCCTGAAGCTGTTTGGCCGGCCGCAGCGGGTCACGGCCTGCGAGTGCGAGCGCAACCACGAGCCAGGCGTATCGCAGGTGCTGCACCTGCTCAATTCGCCGGAAATCCACGCGAAGCTGAGCCACGACCGCGGCCGGATCGCCAAGCTGGTGCAGATGCACACCGACGACGCCGCCCTGGTTGACGAGATGTACCTGACGTTCCTGAGCCGTTTTCCCACAGCCGACGAGAAGGCGACGGCCGTCAAGCATCTGACCCGCGGCTCAAGTCAGCGCCGCGCCGCGGCCGAGGACCTCGCGTGGAGTCTGCTCAATTCGCTGGAGTTCGTGTTCAATCATTGACGAAGCAAGGACCGTCACTTCCCCTGCAGCCGCGTCAGCGGCGTCCGCAGGAAGAACACGCCTGAGCCGCCGTCTTGCTTGGCGTCGGTATCGTAGAAGACCGTGCCGAGCGTTTGCCCATCCACCTCGACTGATTTGGGACATGCACGTCCGCCGATCGGCCGGCCGGGATGATAGTAGACCATCGGGTTCTTCACGTCCCAGCTCGCGCCGTCGTCCCGCGAAACGATGAAGCTGATCGTCTCGCCGCCAATGCCAGGGCCGACAATGTCCGATGCCACGATCCAGCCGTTCGACAGCGCGAGCAACTCATGGCGCCAACCCTGGTCGGCGATCTTGGGGAACGGGCTCACCTTGGCCCAGGTCTTGCCGCCGTCGGTCGAACGCAGTCCGGCGCCGCCGACGAGGGTTCCTTTCTGCGTGCGCACGATCGGGACCAGCCCATGGACGCGGCCGTCGCCGAACGGCGTCAACTTCTCCGAAGCCGGATCGTAGGTCACGGTCTTGTCCGCGAGCGCGAACAGCCATTGCCTGGGCGACAGCTCGACGATCGGATGGCGGACGACGCTCTCCTTGTCCGGGTTCTTGGGCAGGCTCGTCGGCTCGCTCCAGGTCAGGCCGTCGTCGCTGCTGAAGGAGAAGGCGACATAGCGCGACTTCTTCTTCTCTTGCGGATACCACACGTTCCAGGCGTGCACGATGCGGCCGTCGCCGAGCGTGGTCAACGCGCCGGGATAGAACGAGGTCTTTTCGGTGTGCGGGTACGGCGCCGGCTTGGTCCAGGTCTTGCCGCCGTCGGTCGAGCGCGCGATCTTCAAGTCCTTGTAGTCAGATTGGCTGAAGATCGCGATCAGGGTTCCCTTCCTGGTGATGCACAGCGCCGGATGGATATGGCCGCCGACGCCCGAGGCGATGCGGACACGCTCCTTGACGCCGATGACTTGTTGCTGGGCATCGGCCGAGCCGGCAACATACGTCAAGGCGAGGATGGAAAGGACGGATCGATGCATGAGATCACCATGAAAGTAGATGGGGTCTATCGACTTCATATCGCAATTGCGCGGGGTGGCATGCTTTCGCGGCTCCCACGCGATGCAGAGGTTTTCTGGACCAACACCGCGAAAGCATGCGGGTCGCGCCGAGGACAGCATGCTTTCGCCGTGATGGTCCCCATTTTTCACGCGTCGCGAGGGATCGGCGAAAGCATGCCACCCCGATTGGCAAGCGCATTCGGATGTTCAACAGCAGGCAACGCCACCGAACGGCGATTACGCCAGGATCGGCGTCACCACGTGGCCGTACACATCGGTGAGCCGGAAGTCGCGGCCGGCGTGGCGGTAAGTCAGGCGTTCGTGGTCGATGCCGAGCAGGCGCAGGATCGTGGCGTGCAGGTCGTGGATGTGCACCTTGTCATGGACGGCGCGGAAGCCGAAGTCGTCGCTCGAGCCGTAGGCCATGCCGCCGCGGACGCCGCCGCCGGCCAGCCACATGGTGAAGCCCCAGTGGTTGTGGTCGCGGCCGTCGCCGCTTTCCGAGGTCGAAGTGCGGCCGAACTCGCCGCCCCAGATCACCAGGGTGTCGTCGAGCAGCCCGCGGCGCTTGAGATCGCCCAGCAGCGCCGCCATGGGCTGATCGATGTCGCGGCACAGGTTGCGCGTGGTCTGGTTGTGGTTGCGGTGCGTGTCCCAGGGCTGGCCGTTGCCGTAGTACACCTGCACGAAGCGGACGCCGCGCTCGCTGAGCCGCCGGGCGAGCAGGCAGGCGTTGGCGAAATGGCCGCGGCCGTAGTCATCGCGAATCCGGGGCGGCTCGCGGTGGATGTCGAAGGCGTCGGTGGCGGCGGCCTGCATGCGAAACGCCGTCTCCATCGAGCGGATGCGGGCCTCCAGGGCCGAGTCGCCGCCGCGCTGCGCCAGGTGTTCCTCGTTGAGCCGGCGCATCAGGTCGAGCTGGCGGCGTTGCGCCTCCGGCGTGAGCTGCGTGTTGCGCAGATACGGCAGCATCTGCCGCGGATCGAGATTGGTGTGATTGATGTACGTGCCTTGATGCTCGCCCGGCAGAAAGCCGCTGGCCCACAGCTCGGCGAAACGGACCGGCCGGCCGGGGCACAGCACCACGTATCCAGGGAGGTCGGCATTCTCGGTCCCCAGGCCGTACGAGAACCACGCCCCCATGCTCGGCCGGGTGGGCGTGATCGAGCCGTTGTTCATCAGGAACAGGGCCGGCCCGTGGTTGGGATTGTCGGTGTGCAGCGACCGGAGCACGCACAGGTCGTCGGCGTGTTCGGCCAGCTTCGGCAACAGCTCGCTGATCTCCAGGCCGCTCTGCCCATGCCTGGCGTAGCGGAACGGCACGGGCATGAGGCCGCCCGTCTGGTTCTCGGTCCGCAGGTTGACGGCGTCGGGCCGCTGGCCGGCGAAGCGGTTGATGGCCGGCTTCGGATCGAGCAGGTCGGGGCCGAACGGGCCGCCGTTCATGAAGAGCTGGATGACGCGTTTGGCCCGCGGCGGGAAGTGCGGCCGCCGCGCGGCGGACACGGCCCGGCCGTCGGCGGCCAGCAGGTCGGCCAGGCCGATAGCGCCCAGGCCGCCGCCCAGGGCGTGAATCATGCGGCGGCGCGAGATGGAGACGGAAGGGTGCAACATGAGGCAACCTGCGGTGAGGTTGCTCCTATTGTGTCCGCGGTCGGCCCGCTTGCCAAGCGGAGACTGCGATTTTTGATGGCGATTCGCCCCGGCGCAGAGTCGCGCGCACATTTCGTCAGAAGGACCCGCGCTCGCTGTTTGTGTTCGATCGTCGTGTTGGACCATTGATCCCGGGGGTCGTTTTTCCTTGCATTGCCCAAGCTGGACCATATCCCAATACTCATGGACCTGATCTGTCCGCACTGCCAGTCGCCCGTCGAAGGGTCGGCGACCGCGAGCGGCGACGTCATCTGCTCGTCGTGCGGCTCGAGCATTCACCTGTCCACGGGCACGACGGTCGGCTGGACCAGCAAGGAGCAGCCGCGGCAGCTCGGAAAGTTCCAGCTCTTGCAGCTCGTCGGCCGGGGCGGGTTCGGAACTGTCTACCGGGCCCGCGACACCGAGCTGGACCGCATCGTCGCCGTCAAGGTGCCGCACCCCGAGCATGTGCTGGGCAGCAACGACGGCCTCGATCGTTTCGTGCGCGAGGCACGCACCGCCGCCCAGCTCCACCATCCCGCCATCGTACCGATCTTCGAAATCGGCCAGGCCGACGGCGTGCCGTTCATCGTCTGCGAGTTCGTCGACGGCGTCACGCTGACGGACTACATCTCGAGCCGGCGGCCGACGCCGACTGAAGCGGCCCAGTGGGTCGCGGCGATGGCCGACGCCCTGCACTACGCCCATGAACGGGGCGTCGTGCACCGCGACGTCAAGCCGTCCAACATCATGCTCGAATCGGTGGCCAGAAGTCAAGGATCAGGAGTCAGGAGTCAGGGGTCGGGAGTCGGGAGCCAGGAGTCGGGAGTCAGGGGAGAGGGGTCCGGGATCGGAGGCCGGGCGTCGGGGGTCGGTCCGAAGCCGGGAGCCGGGGGTCCGAGGTCAGGAGTGAGGCACGTGCGCCGGAGCTGACGCCACGCCTGATGGACTTCGGTCTCGCCAAGCGGACCGACGGCGACATCCACATCACTCAGGTCGGGCAGGCGGTGGGGACGCCGGCCTACATGAGCCCCGAGCAAGCGCGCGGCGACAGCAGCAGTTGCTGCCAGGTTGTTCCGGAAGAAAGGTCCCACAAGGACACCGGGTGGTTGCCCGCCTGGCCATCGCCACAGGCGCTAGACAGGAGCGTCTTGCTGTCGGTCGTGATTGCCAAGTTACTTAGCAGGCGGCCCTGTTTGGGAAATTTGAGGGTCTCCTCGCCGGTGGCTGTATCGAACAAGTGAAAATGTGCGCCGGCGTCGAGCACGAGCGTCTTTCCGTCGGGAGTGAAGGCAGCCGACTCAAAATCTTTTGCCTCGGGCGGAACTCGACGTTCAAAACGCGCTTTGCCGGTTTTTATTTCCCAGTGACGAAGATAGTTGTCGTCTCCCCAGGAGAGCAAACCCTGGCCATCGGGAAGAAAACGAAGCGTGCGTAGTCCGCCCACGTTGCCGTGACCCGCCAGCCCATAGATTTCGCGGGGAGTGCTGGTGTTCCATACACCACATTGCTCATGCTTGACGCAGCGACCAGGGCGCCGTCCGGAGACAGGGCGATAGCGCGCATCCAACCCTCGCCGACGAATCTCTGTCGTTGCTTGGTGGTGGCGGCATCCCAGATGCGCACCGTGTTGTCATCGCTGGCGGTCGCGACGAAACCCTTCGACGAAACGATGATTTGTGATGGATGGCACGTATGGGCATCGATCTTGGCGGTCAGTTCCTGACGTGATGCCAAATCCCAAAGCCGCACTCCGGCGCCGGCCGCCAGCGCCAAAAGCCGCGCGTCGGCTGAGAACGCCAACCGGCGCCCCAAGGTGGTGCTATCCAATAATCCTTGCGACCGACCCGTCGCTGGGTCCAGGAGCTGGATTTTCCCCCGGTCCCCGGACTGGTGCTGGCGAATCGTCACTGCCAGCGTTTTTCCGTCCGGAGTGAACGCCGCGTCGCCGCAAAACATTCGCTTTGTCACGCACAGCAAAGGTCTCACTGGTCAGATGTTCGATCCAACGTTCGACCTGACGCTGGTCGGGCGCCGCTGTCCGCTCCAATCTTCCGGCGAAAAAGGCAACCGTTTCCTTGGGGGTTTTTGTTAAGGCCCAAATGGCCCGATAAGCTTTCGCCGCGTCCGTGTCGGCCAGGTCTTTCCACAGATGCTTGAGTGTACCGTCGGCCTCGGCCACGGACTTTTCCTGAGTTGGATCGAATGGTTGTCCCGCATGAGCGGCGTTGAAAAATGCGAAGAACCAAAGGATAGCAGCGAAGTGGAAACGCATTCTAAGGCTCCGGGACTTCGAACGAATGGCGCTCGTGTTGGAGAAATGTCTTAGTGCGAGTTCCCCGTTTACATCTAAATTTTACCACCGGAGAACGTTCAACCACAGATTTCCGGGTGACATGAATAAGAAAGCATGACGTCGCTCTTCTGGTTGTGGCACGGTCGGGAGACGTGCCACAACGAGTTCCCCCAGATCATGCAGTCAAGCGCATTGACTGCACTCCGAGGCGCCAACCGTTCCGCGACCGCGCCACCGACACGGCCGGATCGAAGCGACGGACCGACGCGCGTAATGCCGGCGGCTCGTAACGCCATGACTCGTCGGGGACGAGCCAGCTGGTTTTCTTCTTTTGTTCCTTCTTCAGCAGCTTCTGCGCTTGCTTCAAGTACTGGTCGGGCTCCGGATCGTCGGGCATCAGCTTTTGCGCGGCCGTGAACCACTTGACCGCGTCGTCGTACCTCTTGGCTTTCAGGGCCTTCACCCCGGCGGTCAGGAACTGCCGGTATTGCTGGTCCTCGGAGGCGGCCGCGTTTTTCTTGTCATCTTTTTTGTCGTCATCCTTCTTCTTGATCGCCTTCTTCGGCTCGTCGTCCTTCTTCTTCAAGTCGTCCTTTTTCTTGTCGTCATCCTTCTTCTTGATGGCTTTCTTCGGCTCGTCGTCGTCCTTCTTCTTGACATCGTCCTTCTTCTTCGGACCGTCCTTGGCATCGCCCCGGGCGGCGACTTGCGCCTGTTTCAACAAGGCGGCGGCGCGCGGGTCGCCGGGCATGACGCGGGCGGCCTCCTGGAACGCCTTGACGGCGCCCTTGTAGTTCTTCGTGGCCAGCGCCTTCTGGCCGAAGGCCATGTAGGCGTTGTATTCGGCCAGGGTGGTCGCGGCGGCGTCGGCGCGGCGCTGCTCGCGCAGGGCGATCTCGAGCAGGCCCGGCACGCGCGTGTCGTTCGGCTTCAGCTTGGCCGCGGCCTGGTAGGCTTGGACGGCGGCCTTGTAGTTCTTGGTTTCCATGGCCCTTTGCCCGGCCGCCAGCGCCTGCTGGAACTCGGTGTCGGTCTTGGACGCGTCGCTGGTCTTGCGGGCGTCGCTCAGCTCGCGCAGGGCTCGGGCGACGTCGGTGTCGCTCGGGGCCAGCTTCCTGGCTTCGTTGAGGGCCTTCTCCGCCGCGTCGAAGTCCTTCTTCTTGAGAGCGGCCCGGCTCGTGCTCAGCAGGTCCTTGACTTTCTCGGCGCGAGCGCGCTTGCCGACGTCGTCGGCGAAGCTGGCATCGGCCTGCGCCTTCTGGGCCTGTCGCAACAGATCGCGGGCCGATTTGTCGTCGGGATTCAGCGCCGCCGCCTCGCCGAAGATCTTGATTGCCTCGTCGTACTTCTTGGCGGCGAAGGACTTCTTGCCGCTGGTCAGCAGGTCCTGGAACTGCCGGTCGCGCTTGGCCTGCGCCGCCGCCTCTACCTGGGCGAGTTTCTGGGCCTGTCCCAGGTCGCGCAGGGCGCGCTCCACGTCGGCATCCCCGGGCGCGAGCTTCGCGGCCTGAGCGAAGGCCTTGGCCGCGGCGCCCAGGTCCTTGGCGGCCAGGGCGGTGCGGCCCTGGGTCAGCGCCCTCCGCACGTCGGACTTCCGCTGGATTTCCTCGGCGCGTTTCTTGGCCGCGGCGGCCACGGCCGCGACGCTTTCGCTCTTCGCCTGCTGCGCTTCCTTCAAGTAGCCGGCCGAGGTTTGGTCCCCCGGCAACAGCTTCTGGGCGGCGCTGAAGGACTTGATGGCGTCGTCATAGCGTTTTGTCTCCAGCGCCAGCCGGCCGTCGCCGATCAGCTTCTGGTACGCTTCGGTCTTCTGCTTCGCCGCGGCGGCGGCCTTGGCGTCTACCGCGGGCTTCTTCCGTCCCGCCTCGGCGTCCTTCAACGCGGCCGTGGCGGCAGCATCGCCCGGATTCAGCTTGAGCGCTTCGGTGAGCGCGACCGCGGCGGCGTCGTACTGCTTGGCTTTCAAGTTCGCCCGGCCGCTCTGCAACAGCCGCTGGAACTCCTTGGCCCGGGCCGCGTCCTCGGCCTGGCGCTTGGCGCTGGCCGCGTGCCGGGTGCGGGCTTCCTCGGCCTGGGTCAGGCCGGCCAGCATCTCGACGTTGTCGGGCGCCAGCTTCTTGGCCTGCTGGTACGCCGCGATGGCCTTGCCGTAGTCCTTGGCGTCGAGTGCGGATCTCCCCTGGGCGACCAGTTGCTTGACGCGCACGGTCTGATCCTGCCCCGCCTTGGCCTTGGCGGCAACCTCCGCGCGGGCCGCTTCGACTTTGCGCAGCCCGATGAGCACGGCGTCGGTCTTGAAGAACTTGCCGGCCTCGTGGTACCTGGTCTCGGCGACCGCGTACTGCTTGGCCGCCAGGGCCTTGTGGGCCAGCGCCAGGGCGGCTTGATACGCCTCCTGGCTGCGCTGGGCTTCGGCCTCGGCGGCCTTGCGGCGTTCGGTTTCGGCCGCCAGCTTCGCTTCGAGCAGCTTGCGTTCGTTGGCGTCCTTGGCGCCGGCCAGCGTCTGCTGCTGCAAGCTGACCTTGATCCAGGTGTCCACTTGCGGCGTCGATTTGACGCGCCGCGCCGCCTGGAATGACGACAGCGCGGCCTGGTAGTTCCCTTGACCGAACAAGCGCTGGCCTTCGTCGAACGACGCTTGATAGAGGAGCCGGTCGCGCTCCTCATCGGCTTTCTGGCGTGACGCCGCCAGGGCTTGCTTGGTTTTCACGAGCTTGGCGTTGGCGATGGCCAGTTGTTTCTCGCGTTCGGCGCGCAGGGCGGCTTCGCGGACGGCGGCGGCCTGGGCGGCGCGGACCTTGGCGGCGCGTTCCGATTCGGCGCGGGCCAGGGCCAGCTCGCGATAGATGTCTTGCTGCGGCGTGAAACCCACGACGACCGGCCGCGCCGGCACGATGTCGGCGGCCCCCTTGAAGAAATCGATCGCCAGCGCGAAGTTGTTGGTCTTGATGGCGACGCGAGCCCGGACCAGCAGGTCCTGATGGGCGCGGAGCCGGTTTTCCTCGAGCCGGCGCCGGTCGACCTCGACCAGCAGGACGGCTTCCTTGGCGGCGCGGATGCGGGCCAGCTCGGCGGCGCGGGCCAGCTCCCACTGACGCCGGGCGGCTTCGGCGGCAAGGGCCTGCTGCCGCAGGAATTGCTGGCGGCGGGCTTCCTCCAGGGCCAGGATCTCGGCCTGGCGGCGGGCGTTCGTCAGATGGAACAGCACCTCGACGTGGCCCGGCCGCAGCCGCAGCGCGTCCTCGAACACCGTGACCGCGACCCCGAAGTCGCGGCGATCGTAGTGCTGCCGGCCGCGAACGATGAGGGCGTTGAAGCGATCCTGCTCGGCGAAGATGCGGGTGCGTTCGCCTGGATCGCACATCGTCAGGTGGGCCAGCTCGCCCAGGCGCAGCTTCAGCTCGCGCGGATTGCGGGCGTGGATGTGGGCCGAGCTGTGCAGGTAGCCGAACTCGGCGTCGATCATGTAGGTGTGGACGTTGAAGCTGGCGGTCTCGACGAGAGCGCCGACCACGAAGTAGCGGACGCCGACGGCGCGGGCCAGCCAGCGGCGAGCGCCTGCATCCACGAGCAGGTCGCGCATGCTCATGCCCATGCGGCCCATCCACCAGTAGACTTCGGACGGATCGATCACGTCGTAGCGCGATCGGAAGTACGGCGCCAGGTGATGGGCGGTCCAGGGGCCGAGTCCCGGCGGCACCACGCGCGGATCGCCGAAGGTCGCGAAGTCGAGGACGGCGATGCGGTGGCGCACGATGATCGGCGGCGGCTGGACGATCACGACCGGCCGGGCCACGACCACGGGCGGCGGCAGGTGCGGCCGGGTGCGTTCCAGGCGGAGGCGGAGGTCGAAGTTGCCCGGCGACAGGTTGAGGGCGAACTCGAAGTGGCGCTGGGCCTCGGCATAGCGGCCGCGGCGGAACAGGTCGTCGCCCAGGTGCAGCGACGCGTGCAGCAGGCGATGGTTGACGACCACGGTCGGCGGCGGCGGCGCGGCCACCTTGATCAGCACGGGCGGCGGCGGCAGGCGGCGGAACAGGTCAAACGTCACGCCAGCGAACGGCGGCGGCGCCGGGACCTCGACCACCGGCGGCGGCACGACCACCACCGCGGCGGCCGGCGGCGGGGGCGGCGGCGGCAATGGAGCGTCGTCCGGCGGCGGCTCGATCCGCTTGGCCAGCCGCGCCTGGGCCAGGTCATAGGCCAGCTTCTCTTCATCGGACATGAGCAGTTGCTTGGCCAGCTCGGGCAACAGCGGAATGGCTTCCTCGACGTTCGCCGCCACGACCTTGGCGGTCTGCACGACCAGGCCGCTCCTGGCGTCCACCAGCCGGGCGTTGATCGTCACGCCGGACAGCGGGCGGACGCTGCCGAGCACCAGGTATCGGACCTTGGCGAGGCGGGCCAGCTCGCGCTGCTGATCGATGTCGTCGTCGAAGCTGTCTTCGAGCTTCAATTCCTCGATCAGCTTGCCGATCTGGGCGCGTTCGACGAGATCGAAGCGCGACTTGAAGTGCGGCAGCAATTCCTCGGCGACGGTGCGGCCGGCGTCGGGGAAGCCGACGTCGACGCGGACTTCGAAGTCGGCGACGCTGATGTTGTCGCGGCGCTTTTGCAGGGCGAGGTTGCACTCGTCGATCTCCTGGCGAACCTGCAGCGTGTCCCAGTGCCTGGCGGCGTCGTTGAGGGCGGCGAGGGCGTCTTCGAGCTGCTGCGGATCGCGGCGCAATTCCTGGGCGCGGCGGCGCAGGCCGTCGTACTTCTGCAGCTTGTCGCGGATGTCGTCGAGCTGCCCTTGCAGGCGGGCGTCGGCCCGGAGTTGCACGGCCTGCTCGAAGGCGATGGCGGCGGCGCGGAGGTTCTGCTCGCGCAGGGCCGCCTCGCCTTCGCCCCGGTAACGCTGGATGCGGGTGTCGTCGTCCTCGCGCTTCGAGGCGGTCGCCAGCGCGTCGGCTTGGAGCCGCAGCTTGACGAGCTGATCGGAGGCGTCGCCGTCGCCGAACTCCTTGAGGGCCAGGTGGGCGAGCTGGACCGCCTCCGCGGCCTTGCCTTCTTCCAGGACCTTCTCGATGTCGCTGACCGTTTTCTCGGCGGCCGCCTCCTGATCGACGCGTTGCTTGAGCTTGGCGATCTCGCCGCGGATGAACTGGGTGTCGTTGAAGCGCTGGGCCGCCTGGAACGACAGCAGGGCCTGCGACCAGTTCTGGTCGGCCATCTGCATCAGCCCTTCGGTGAGGGCGGCCTCGTACTTGTCGTCGTTGCTGTCCTCGGCGGGCTCCTTCTCGGGCTCGGGCTGTTTCGCGCCGGTCGTGACGCCGTTGGTCGTGGCCTTGGCGACCTTGTCGCCGGCCGGGGGCGCGACCACGACCTTGCCGCCGTCGCCGCCCGCGGGCTTGGTCCCCTTGCCCGGATCGGGCCGGGAACAGGCCAGCGTCATCAGGAGCGTGATGGGAATAAGACTGAGGAGAAGCTGCCGCATGGTGCGACCTCCTTGAAGACCAATGAATCCTTCGCCGCGGACGCAGAACTGTCTTTGTAGGCCGCATCTTACGCCACGGCGAACGATCAAGGCAAGACGGCCTTGGGCCGGTCCAGGGAAAACGCCCGGTGAACGGCAAGATTGCGCGCTCGGCGGGAATAAACTCTTGGCGTGCTGCATCGTACAAGGGATAGGATCGATGTAGCTCATGGGCGGCGTCTGGCGCGCCCGATTCCCTGTTCACTTCGCGAGGTTCCTATGAAAGCATTTCCCTTCACGGCGGCGCCGTTGCTTCTGATGTTGATTGGATGCAGCGGATCCGATGTTTCACAACTCGCCACACCCATCGCAAAGCAGCACAGCAACCCCATGGCGCCTCCTGTCAATGCGGCCGGAGTGGAGGCGCAGAAGCGGGTCTTGCAGAGCAAGTCGGACGACGAACCCATCTCCCAGGAAGACGGCCAATTACTCGAGGGCCAGAAGGCCGAGAAGCAAGGCGGGCAGCCGAAGCCGCAGCCCAAGGTCGCCCGCAAGATCAAGCACACCGCCGATCTCACGCTCATCACCGACGAGTTCGACAAGAAGCGCGACGAGCTCCAACAGTTGATCGTGAAACATGATGGTTACGAGGCGATGGCCGACGTCCGCTCGTCGCCCGGGTCGCCGCGGGTCGGGACGTGGCGGGTGCGGGCGCCGATCGAGCACTTCAGCGCCTTCCGCGACGCCGTGCGAAAGCTGGCCGAGGTCGAGACCGACACCGTCAACACCGAGGACCTGACCGACCAGTACTACGACCTGGAAGCCAACATCAAGAACCTGAAGGCGGAGCAGGAAAGCTGGCGGGAGATGCTCAAGAAGACCACCGACAAGCTCGAGAACCTGATCGCGGTCAAGCGCGAGCTGGATCGGGTCACCGACGAGATCCAGCGCAAGGAAGGCCGGCTGCGGCTGATGGCCAACCTGACCGATCTGACGACTGTCAATCTCACCCTGCGCGAGCGGCAGAAGTTCGCGCCGGACAAGGGGCCCGACGTGGTCGAGGCCGCCACGTTCGGCATGCGGGCCGAGAAGACGTTCGAGGATTCGTGGGCCGCGCTCCGCGATTTCGGGCAGGGGCTGGCCCTGGTGGGCATCGCGCTGGCGCCGTGGCTGCCGGTGCTGATCGTCGTCGGGGTTCCGGTGTGGTACTGGTGGCGGCAGTGGCGCAAGCACGTGCGCACGGCCGCCGCGGTTCCTGTCACGCCGGCGACGCCGGGGTAGCGGGCGTTTGGATTGCCGTTTGGCGCGGCACGGGCACGCTAAACGCAAGCACAACCGGCTGCCGCGCGGCACGACGGTACGCGGCATCGGCTACTTCTTGCTGAAATCCGGCATGCGGCCGGCGATCACGTCGGCTTCCCATTCATCCAAGAGCGGCCAGGCGATGGCGCAAGTGCCGAAATCGGCCATGTACTGGTACTGCGTCAAGCGATCGATGGCCTTCTGGACGATGCGGTTGTCGCGGCGGAAGACCGGGCCGTGGCTGGGGAGGAGATACTCGGCGTCGTCCTTCAAGATGCGTTTGAGCGAGGCGATGTAGTCGGGCAGGTTGGAGCCGTGGTGGGCGTCGATGACGCCGACGCAGCTATCCTTGTAGATGTTGTCGCCGGAGAAGAGCAGGTTGCCCATCTTGAAGCTGAGCTGGCCGGCGGTGTGCCCCGGCGTGTGCCACACCTTCACGCGTTGCGTCCCCACTTCGATGGTGTCGTCTTCGTTGAGCAGGATGTCCACCGAGCAGCGCGGCATCGGGATCTCGAAGTTCTGGGCCTTGATGGCGGCGTAGGTCATGATGGTGTCGCCGGTCTCGAGCGGCTCGACCGTCAGCGGATGGGCGGCGACCTTGGTGCGCAGCAGCTCCTTGGCGCGGGCGATTCCCTGGATGTGGTCGGCGTCGGCGTGCGTGGCGACGATCATCTTGCAGTGCGAGAGGTTGAAGTCCATCTTGCGGATCATTTCGACGATCTCGTCGACGGTTTCGAGATAACCGATGTCGATGAGGATGAACTCGCTGCCGCCGTCGATGAGATAGACGTTGACTCCCAGGCGCCGGCCGGCCTGGTAGTTCAACTCGATAACGTTGGGGAACAGGTATTTGCGAGCGAGCATGATCGGTTCCTGGAAAGGTCAGTTCCTGGAAAGGCGGAGAGGAACGCGCCGGGGGTTATGATAGGCGGGCGCGCGGACGATGCAAGGAAGGGCGACGGCCCGCCGTTTAGCCCCGGTTCGAAGAACCGGGGCGGAGAGACGGTTGGCAGCGGATCAATCCCACGCGCGGGATGCTGTCCGCCCCGGTTCTTCGAACCGGGGCTAAACGGTCCGGCGCGTACACGCTGAACCTCGCGGCCAATTCCATACAAAGATCAACGATTCCCCAGCGAATAACCAGGCAGCTTCCGGCCAAAGCCAGGGACCCGACATGTCCAACGATCCAAGCGCGACACCCGCCGATCCCGAGCCGAATTCGCCCGCCGCCACGCCCGCTCCCGCGCCGGCCGCCGCCGCGCCGGCCGCCCCGCCGGCGCCAGCCAAGCCTCCCGAGCCGCAGCAAATCGCCTTCTGGCAGTCGTTCCTGCTCGGCATGACCAAGCCCGGCGAGCTGCCGGTCTACCATCATTCGCACCTGTTCTACTGGTGGCCGGTGTGGCTGTTCGGCTTCGTGTTCGCGGCGATCACCTGGTTCGGCGACGCCCGCATGGCCATCGTGCCGGCCAAGACGGTCGCCCTGGAACAGCGCCAGGTCGAGATCGAGCCGGGCAAGTTCGAGACGCGCAACGTGCTGGTGCTGGACGACAACGCGAACCTGGTGACGCGGAGAAACGCCGACGGCGTCCACGAGATCTTTCAACCCACGATCTACATGTCCCGGCACAAATGGATGGGCACGGTCTTCGTGATCGCGCTCCTGATCGTGATCATCATCACCAACATCACCCTGCGCGGCCTGTGGTCGGTGTTCGTGCTGGTGCTGATCGTGATGCTGTCGATCATCTTCGCCGTGGCCGGCTGGTGGGACACGATCTTGTTCCGGCTCGGGCAGCTGGCGATCTTCATCAACCTGGGCGGTTACTTCACGCTGTCGCTGATCCTGTTCGTTTTCTGGTTCGTCACGTTCTTCGTCTTCGACCGGCAAACGTACATGATCTTCACGCCCGGCCAGGTGCGCGTCCGCCTGGAAATCGGCGGCGGCGAGACCGTGTTCGACACCCTGGGCATGGTGGTCCAGAAGGAACGCAGCGACCTGTTCCGCCACTGGGTGCTCGGCTTCGGCTCCGGCGACCTGGTGATCCGGCCGCACGGTTTGGGGCATGCCTTGCACCTGCCCAACGTGCTTGGGGTCGCCGCCAAAGTGCGGCAGATCCAGGAGCTGGTGCGCTCGAAGACGGTGGTGGCGGATAACGACTGACCTCTGACTTCTGACCCCTGACCTTGACTTCCGGGAATCACCCATGGCCACAGCACCTGCCCCGCAAATGACCGCTGGCTCGCGCAACGAACGCAACGAGCTGGTCGTGATCAGTCATTCGTCGCTGTTTTACTGGTGGCCGGTGTGGGCGGTCGGCTTCCTCATGACGGCCATCACGTGGTTCGGCGATCAGCGGCTGGCGACGGTGCCGGCGGGGACGGCGCCGGCCACGGGGCAAGAGATCGCCGGTTTCGAGGGGGCCCGCGATATCCTGGTGCTCCCCAAGGGCAAACATCTGGTGAAGGACCGCGAGGGCAATCCCGCCCGGCCGCACATGCGCACCAGCGCCAACAAGAACCTCGGCGTGCTCTTCTGCATGGTGCTGCTGCTCGTCATCGCCATCACCAACGTTCCGCTGCGCGGACTGTGGTCGGTCATCGTCATCGTCATCTTGATCTCGCTGGCCGTGATCTTCGCCATCCTCGACTGGTGGGAAGTCATCCTCGAGAACCTCAACTTCCTCGACATCCGCATCAACATGGCGGGCTACCTGCTGATCTCGTCGGTGCTGTTCGTCTTGTGGCTGGTGATCTTCTGGTTCTTCGACCGGCAGGTGTACATGGTCTTCACGCCCGGCCAGTTCCGCGTGAAATTGGAGATCGGCGACGCCGAGACCGCCTACGACACCGTCGGCATGACCATCCAGAAGCAGCGCAGCGACCTGTTCCGGCACTGGATCCTGGGGCTGGGCTCGGGCGACCTCATCGTCCGCACCGCCGGCGCCCAGGCCCATCAATTCGACATGCCCAACGTCCTGTTCCTGGGCCGCCGGGTGCGCGAGATCGAGGACATGCTGCGCTCGAAGCAAGTCGTCGCCGGCCAGTAGAGCTTTATCATCGGGATCTTACATCAGCATCGGCAACTCGTGGCGCCGCGTTCGGAGTTCTTTCCGGTTTCAACAACGACAAGATCCACATGCCCAGGGGGATGCCCAGCGGAAACGCCGGGTGAAGCGGCAACATCGCCAACAGGGCGGCCGCGCGGACGAAGCGCGTTTCCTGTCGCTTGAGGTTCAACGCACCCAGCAGCATGATCCCGCCGAGCGGCACGTAAAGCACCAACCCGCCACAAACCCAGAGGAAGGCGATTTCGTAGTCCCTCTCGGCCCAGCCCAGCAAGGCATATCGTACGGTGGTTAGCCGGCATAACGTGATCGTGTAGACGATCACGTTGACCGGTGTCAACAGCGCGAGTCCCCAAGCCGCCGTGCGGCGTTGCCGTTCCGCAACCTCAGGCGGCGTGAGGGGCGCGTTGGTCGCGGGTGGTTTGCTCTCCGGCATGCAGATGTGTTGCAGCGTGGTCCATTCCGCCGTCCCGTCGTCGTAGACAACGTGAATGCGATCGCCGGCGCGCTCGGTCACGTGGACCAGATAGCCCCATTCGTCGAACACGTGACTGCCCGGGCCGATGTCCAGAGGACGCAGGTCGTCGGCCTTCACCCACGTCGTTGCGCCGTCGTCGAACCTCACGAACACCGAATCGCCGTTGACCTCCCGCACGCGGGCGGGGTAGAGCCAATCGTCACCCCACGGCGCCATGACGCGGTCGCCGGTTGTCCAATTCGGTGTCGCCGCGGCCGGGCCTGAAGCGGCCGGGCCTGAAGCGGCCGGGCCTGAAGCGGCCGGGCCTGATGCGGCCGACGGCACCCGAAGGTATTTCAGCTCGGTCCATTCTTCGATGCCGTCGTCGTCGTAGACGACGTGAACGCGGTCGCCGTCGCGGGCCGTGACGACGGCGGAATAATACGTCCAACCTTGTTCCCAGGCGGCGGAAACCCGGCTGCCCGTGTCGATGTCGATGGGTTGCGCCATGGCCGCCGCCGCCCAGGCCAGTTCGCCGCTGTCGAAGCACACATGGATGGCTTTGCCCAAGACCTGGCGCACGGTTCCGGCGTACAGCCATTCTTCTCCGTCGCGCGGCGCCAACACTCGGTCGCCGACCTTGGGGATGCCGCGGGTGGCGCCCTGCGAGTGTTCGAAGGGGGCGCCTGGGGCGCCGGTGACTCGCGGACTCGCCGCGCCCTTCGACGACTCAGGGCGTCCCAGCCAGCGCCCGTGCCCGGGCTGCTGAACTTGCGCGAGGCGCTGGCCGAGCAAATCCGCCACCTCCTGGGCCGCTTGAAAGCGATCATCCGGCTTCTTCGCGTGCAGCTTGGCGATGATTTGCGCCAACCAGTCCGGAACGTCCGGATTGATCTGCTGGATCGGCGTCGGCGTTTCGTCGCAGACGCGTTTCAACACGGCCATGGCATTGGAGGCGCGAAACGGCGCCCGCCCGGCGCACATCGCGTACAAGACGCTGCCCAGGCTGAACAGGTCGGCCCGGTGATCGACCGCCTCGCCCGCGGCCTGCTCCGGCGCCATGTACTGGGGCGAGCCAGCGATCACGCCCGACTGCGTCATGCTGGCCTCGTCCATGGTCCGCGCCAGGCCGAAGTCGGTGAGCTTGACGCGCTCGACGCCGTTGTCGAGCAGGATGTTGGCCGGCTTGACGTCGCGGTGCACCAGGCCCTGCTTGTGAGCGGCGGCGAGGCCCTCCGCGGTCTGCAGGCCGATCCGCAGAATCTCCGGCAAACCGAGCGGGCCGACGCGGTCCAGCTTCTCCTGCAGCGACTGGCCTCCGACCAGTTGCATGACCAGGTACGGCATCGGGCCTTCGTCGGCGACGGCGTAGATGGGCACGACGTGATCGTGGCTGACCGCCGCCGCCGCCCGGGCCTCGCGGATGAAACGTTTGCGGGCGACGGCGCTGGTCGCCAGCTGCGGGGCCATGACCTTGATCGCCACCATGCGGTGCAGCTTCTCGTCGAAGCCGCGGAACACGATGCCCATGCCGCCCTTGCCGATGAGCGCGAGAATCTGATACGAATCGAGCCGGCCGAGATGGTCCGGGTTGTCCGCGGGTTGCAGAAAGCTCCAAGTCTCGTCCGCGACCGGGGCCGCTCCATCGGTTGTCGCCGAGGCCCCGCCGGCCTTGGCTCGGTCCAGCGCCTGCCGCAGTGCGGCATCATCCCCGGCGCCCTCCGGCCGAAGGCATTGAGCCAGGTCCGACCATGAGTCCTTGCCCGCCGCCATCGCCTCCAGGCTCTTCTGGCAAGCGGGGCATGATGCCAGATGCGCGTGCAGCTCGCCTGGTAGCTCCACGGCCATGCCGCCGTCGAGAAGTTGCTTCAGGATTGTCGCGTCTGGACAGGATGAGTTGGCCATGACACGCTCTCCTCCGCCTGCATCAACCGAATCTGTTCCTTGAGCCGGGCCATGATGCGGCTCTTGGCCAGGTACACGCTGGCCACCGGCATGTGCAGTTCCTGCGCGACCGTTTCCGGCGCTTGACCGTCCACCGCTGTCCGCCAGAACGCTTGCCAGGTCGATTCCAGCACCTGCGGCCGAACCTGATCGGCGGCCCAGGCGAACGTCCGGCGCCGGTATTCGCACTCCCAAGCGGCATCGGAGTCGGCCTCCGGGGCCGGCTGGGCGTGCAGCAGCTCGACCGCCGCCGGGTCGCCGGCGCCGCGGCCGGGGCGATGCTGCCGGCCGCGGAAATTCCGCAGCAGATTGCGGACAATCGTGAACAGCCAGCCGCGAAAGGACCCGCGGCCCGGATCGTAATCGACGGCTCGAACCCGGGCCACGGCCTTGAGCACGTCTTGAGTAACGTCGGCCGCGTCCGCGTCTTGCAGCCCCTGTTTCCGCAGGTAACCGTAGATCAATGGACCGTAGACGTCGACAAACTGCATCCAGGCAGCTTGGTCCGTTAGGTCGCGCAGCCGCACCAGCAAGCTCGGCCGGGTCGTCGGCGAGTCGGCCATGTCCAGGTCTCTTACGAGAGGTACAGCGCTTGCGCCCGAATCTATCACGGGAAACAGGCAATCGCTACTTCTTTGACGTGGGCGATGCACTGAGGGCAGTTCGCATGGCAGGCCTCGATGCATGGAACGGAGCTTCAAGGGCATCGCGGACCAGGGCCTCACTTGATTTTCTCCGCGGCGGCGGCGACAATTCATGCCGTGAGCGGTTGTTGTTCTGACGCCCTCCGTATGGGGCAAACGGGGGCCGGCAGCCAGGGGATCCAGTCATGAAACTCAGGGGAAATCTGATGCGCAACGGGCAAGCCGTCGCACGGGGCCTCAGTATCAGCCTCCGCGTGCAGGGCATGCGCTGGTCCGGCCAGGTTCAGCTTCCCAAAGGCACCACTCTATTGGAAGGCAGCTATCAGCTTCAATTGCATGATCGGCGAACAGGAAGGATCATGATTAACGTGATCGATGGCGACACGGCCTGCTTTGAGGGCGACGGCGAGTTGAAGACGTATTGAACATCACGTGGTCACCGGGCGAACGGCGCCAGCGCCTCCTGGAACTCGTCCACGCGGTCGAAGCGGTCCTTCGGGTCGCGCGCCAGCGCCTGATGGATCGCTGCTGCAAGCTTCGCTGGCAAGTCTTCCCGCCGCTTGCGGATCGCCACCGGCTCGTCGTCCAGGATCATGGCGAGGGCTTCGATGCCGCCGCCGGCAAAGTCGTAGACATGCGCTCCGGTCAGCAGGTTGTACAGGGTCGCGGCCGCGGCGTATTGATCGGCCGCCGGCGTCGCGGCGGCGTAGTTGGTGACCTGTTCCGGCGGCATGAACTTGGCCGTGCCGCCCAGGTCGCCGGTCAGCGTCAAGCCGCTGAACGGCGACGTCTGATAGACGCGCGCCAGCCCGAAGTCGGAGAGCTTGGCCAGCTCGGTCCCGTCCTGCGCGACGATCAGGATGTTCGTCGACTTGATGTCGCGATGGACGAAACCCTGCCCATGGGCATGCGCCAGCGCCTGCAAGACCTGGCAGATGAGGCGGACGGCCAACGCCACGGGCAACGGTCCTTGCTGCTGGAGAAGCTGGGCCGCGTTGATGCCGGGCACGTATTCCATGGCGAACCACAACAGCCCGCCCGCTTCGCCCATGGCGCGAAAGGCGACGATGTTGGGATGCCGCAATTGTTCCAGGACCCGGGCTTCGCCGAGAAACCGCTCCACCTGATCGTTGGTGGGCGCGATCGCCGGCGTGATTGTCTTGATCGCGACGGTCGTTCCCGCCGGTTCTTCACGCGCCTGGTAGAAGATGCCCATGCCGCCCCGCCCCACCTCGCGCTCCAGCCGATAGCCGGGAATCGTCGGGAACCGGCCGGGCGCCGCCGTGGTCGCGGCGGCCGTGCCGGTCGGCCCGGTTGCGATCGGCGCCGCGGCGGGCGCGATCTCTGCCGGCGCGGCCGCCTCGCCCGGCAGTTCTCCCGGTTCGTAACGCAGGCTCACCTTCAGAATCGTGTGCCCGGCCTTGATCCGGTCGCCGTCGCGCAGCTCGGCCGAGTGTACCCGGCGATCGTTCACCCAGGTGCCGTTGCGGCTGTTCATGTCGGTGACGTGCACGCGCGGCGGGTTGACTTCCACCAGGAAGTGCAGCCGCGAGAAGTACATGTCCTTGGCGATGAGCTGAAAGTGCGTGCGTTTGGAGCGGCCGACCAGGAAGGTGTCGTGCCCGGAGAATACAAACTCGCGGCCCTGATGCGGGCCGTCGATGACGGTCAGGACGATTTGCATCGTGGCAGCCGAGAGAGTCGCGCGAGGATCGTCTTTCGTGAGGCTAACACGAACCGTGGAAATGTCAATGCATCGGCGCGCGTCGCGGCGTAAGCCCGACGTGGAAACTTCCGGCGAACACGCCGGCTCGCCGGTCAGCGCGGCGGGTTCGGCGCTTCGGCCTGGCTGGCGAACACCTGCAGGTCCTGCCCCTTGAGCACCGCGGCCAGCAGGTCGGGCAGGCGGTCGGGGGAACAGCCGAAGCACGGCATGCCGAGGTTGGTGAGTTTCTTGGCCAGGTCGTGGTTGTACGACGGCTTGCCCTGGTCCGAGATCGCCAGCAGGGTCACCGCCTTGAGGCCACCTTCGAGCAGTTCCTCCATCTTCTTCACGAACTTGGCTTCATGGCTGCTCGTGTCGTAGAGATCGGCGAGCAGGATGTACAATGTCCGCGCTGGCGTGTGCATGAACTGCTCGCAGTAGCGCGTGGCCATCCAGTAATCCTCGGCGCCGCCGAGCTGAATGCCGAACAGCAGATCGACCGGGTCGTGACACTCGGCGGTGAGGTCCACGACGTCCTGATGGTTGAAGGCGACGACGTGCGTTTCGACGGCAGGCATGCTGGCCAGGATCGCGCCCATGACGCCGCCGTAAATCAACGACGACGCCATCGATCCGGACTGGTCCATGGCGATGATGACGTTCCATTCGTTGCGCTTTTGATGCCGGCTGAAGAACGACAGGTGTTCGGGGATCAGCTTCTTGAGCTCCGCGTTGTAGTTCTTCAAATTGCGGCGGATGACGCGTTGCCAGTCGAGGTTGGCCAGGCTGCGAAAGTGCGTGTGCTGGTTGCGATTGAGGGCGCCGCGCACCGCCTGGTGCATGCGCGACTCGAGGCGGCGCCGCAGCTCCTCGACGACCTTGCGCACCAGCTCGCGGGCCGCCGCCTTGGCCTTTTCGGGAACCAGGCTCTTGATCGACAGGATCATCGACGCCAGATCGACCGACGGCTCCACCTGGGCCAGCATCTCCGGTTCGAACAGGAGCTGCTTGAGGCCGCGGCGCTCGATGGCGTCCTTCTGCACGAGGGCGACAATGTCGGTGGGAAACAGCCGGCGAATCTCGCCGAGCCAGCGCGCCACCCGCGGGAAGCTGCGGCCCTTGACCGCCCCGTGCTTCGTGCCCGGCTCGGCTTCCCATTCTTCGCGCGTGAGGTCGAGACCTTGCTCCGCTTCGCCCTCGCCGGCATAGACCATGTCGAGCGCCTCGTCGATGGCCGCGAGGTCGCCGGACAGCAGACCGCCTTCCCCGAGCCAGCCTTCGCGCTGGGCCCACGGCCGAAACTCCTCCTCCGCGGACTTGCCGAGGATGAGCCGCCAACGCTGCATCTGTTCACGCGGCATGCCACTACTCCCGATCACAGATCGCCAAAATCGAACTCGCTCAAGTCCTTCAACTTCTTCTCTTCCTCTTCCGACAGCGGTTTCTCGATGGCGTCGGCCGCGGCATCGGCGTGCAGGCCCCAGACGTGGGCCATGTTCTCGCAGATGTGCCGCTTTTCCCGCGGGCTGAAGCTGCCGAATGCGCGGCGCAGGAACACCAGGGCGCGCTTGAACTGGTCGTCGTCGAGCGATTCGATGTAGGCCCCCAGCGCTTCCCACAGCGGTTGGCGGGCGAGCAGCGAATACCGATTGCGCTTGGCGAGGCCTTCGAACCAGCCGGCCCCGAGATCGGCGGGCACGCCGGGGCTCAGCCGCCGCGACACCTCACGGACCAGGTCCTCGTTGGCGATCAGCCCCAGCTCCAGGAGCGTGGCGCAGGCGTAACCGGACAGCAGCGGATTGCGATCGTCGGCGTCGGCGAGCCGTTGCAGCCGGTCGATCCAGAGCGGCTCTTCCACGAGATCGTGATGTTCCAGGCTGACGCGATGGAGCTCGTCGATGCTCACGAGCAGCTCCTGGGCCGCTTCGTTGTCGCAGCTGGCGGCGGCGTGCAGGGCCAGGGCCCCGGACACGAACAGCTGCGCCATGAGCGGCAACAGCGGCGCCGGGTCGAACTTGCGGACGTCGCCGTAGCGGACCACCTGGCTGAGCTGGAACGTCGCGTGAGCGATCACCTTCAGTTCCGAGCTGACCGCCGCCAGCTCCTGGAGCCGTTGCCGGGCCAGGTCCATCGACGTCATCAGCCCGCACTGGCAGGCGTCGCCAACCAGGTCGGCGGCCTGGGCGATGCTCGCGCAGGTTTCGAGGGCCGTCTTGAACTTGAAGCCGGTCGCCAGCTCGACGGTCTCGCCCAACAGCACCGCCTCGACCAGGGAGATTTCGCTCTCGGGAGTCCACTGCAGTTCCCATTTCTCGGCCCAGGTGGCGGCCTGCTGCCGCGCCGCCAGGGGCTTGGCGAAACCGATGCCGAGCATCCGCAGCCGATGGAAGAAGCACGAGCGATGCAGGTCGAGGAAGGCGGCCTCTTCGGATTTGGCATGTCGATTCTCGCGGAGGTCCAGCGTCAGGTCCTGCCTGGTGGTGGTGCGGTATTTCTCCAGCTTGAGGCGGCCAAGCTCACGCTCGAAATCCGCCTGGATCGATGTCTGGCTGACCCCCTTCGGAAGCTCGCCGATGGCGTTGCCGATGTTCACGAGGGCAAGGGCGTCGCGGATGGCGAGGAATTCGCCATGGCCGAGCAACGTGACGGCGGCGTCGCGCAGATCGCGGAGGACGGGCGCCAACCCGTCGTGCATGGCGGCGAGGGTCCGGGCCAGGCGGACGCCTTCGATCACCTCGGCCGTGGAGCGCGGCGAGCCGTGTTCGCGAAGATGCCGCGTGACGTGCGACAGGTAATGGAGCGGCAGGTCGTGCAGGTCGCCCGCCTGGAGCGTTTCCCAGAGCAGCTCGAAATAGGCCGGCGCGTGGTTGCCGGCGCCGTAGCCCGATTGCGTGGACAGCTTGAAGTACGAATACGGCATCAGGGTCAGCTTGCTCGAGCGGCGCCGCAGCGACGCCAGCTCGGCGTCGGTCATCGCGGGATGGTCGCTGGTGAGCACGGGGGCGTGGAAGGCGCCGACGACGGCGACGATCTGCTCGGGCTTCACCCCCTTGGCGATCACCGCGGCGATGCGGCGGCGCATGTAGGCCTCGCGGACCAGGTTCTCGGCGCGCCACAGCGGCGGGTCTTCCTCGTCCCGCAGCGCCTTGCCCAGCTCGTGCGCGGCGAGCCGATAACTTTCCTCCTCCAGGTTGTGCTCGAAACGCCGCTCCCAGTAGGTGTCGTAGTCCGGCTCGCCCGAGCGCTCGGCGACATGTTCGTAGATGGACCGGCCGCGTTCGGGCCGCCAGACGTTCTGCGGCTCCAGGGTGGCCGGTTCGCCGGCTTCGCCGTCGCCAGGATCTAAAGCGTCTTCTTTCTCGGCGTCTTTCTCGGCCTTCGCGCGCAGCCGCGCCGCGCGCTCCGCTTCCAGGTCCTGCAGGCCGAGGAAGATCTCTGAAGGCAGATCGATGAACTCGACCGGGACATCGTGCTCGTCGGCCCAGGCGAGAGCCTGGTATTCGGGGCTGTAGCGGGCCAGCGGATAGACGAGGGTGCGGACCGGCACGGAATCGGTGTAGGCCAGGATGGCGATCGGCGGCCTGGTCCCTTGTCGGGTAATGTCTTCGACCAGGCTGTCGGCGTCGGCCAGCCCTTCGACGAGCACCACCTTGGGCCGGACCCTGTCCAGGAATCGGCGCAGATGCCACGCCCCCGCCGGCGACAGGTGCCGAACGCCGAAGACGTGGATGCGCCAGGGATTCACGTGTTGTGTTCCGAGCACGCGGTGAACAACGGCCGCCACTCGGCGCCGCGTTTCTTCATGACGTTGGAGAGATACTCCTGCCAGACGACCTTGTCCTTCTCCTCGTCCTTGACCACGGCGCCTTGCAAGCCGGCGGCGAGGTCGGGGGCGGTCACTTCACCCGTGCCGAAGTTGCCGGCCAGGGCCATGCCGTTGGCGAGCACCGAGATCGCCTCGGCGGTCGAGAGCACTCCGGACGGGACCTTGAGCTTGTTCTTGCCGTCGAGCGTCTGCCCGGTCCGCAGTTCGCGGAAGATGGTGACCACCTGCTCGACGGCGTCCTCGGTGGGAACCTTCGCCTTGAGTTCCAGATTGACGGCCAGCTCGCGGACGCGCTTGCGGACGATCTGGATTTCCGTCTCGATGGTCGCGGGCGTCGGCAGCACGATCATGTTGAAGCGGCGCTTGAGGGCGGCGGACATGTCGTTGACGCCGCGATCGCGGGTGTTGGCGGTGGCGATGACGGAAAAGCCCTTGGCCGCGGGGACTTCGGTGGCCAGCTCCGGCACCGACAAGCGTTTCTCCGAAAGCAGCGAGATCAGCGCGTCCTGGACCTCGGCGGCGCAGCGGGTGATTTCCTCGAACCGGGCCAGCGAGCCGGATTCCATCGCGCGGAAAATCGGACTCTTGATGAGGGCGTCGTGGCTGGGCCCGTGCGCGATCAGCATCGCGTAGTTCCAGGTGTAGCGAATCTGCTCTTCGGTGGTCCCCGCGGTGCCCTGCACGACCTTGGTGGAGTCGCCGTTGATTGCCGCGGCCAGGTGCTCGGACAGCCACGACTTGGCGGTGCCCGGCTCGCCGATCAGCAACAGCGACCGATCGGTCACCAGCGTGGAAATGGCGATCTCGACGAGCCGTTGATGGCCGATGTACTTGGGGGTGATCTCCCGCGACCCTGTCTTGCCGCCGCAGATGTAGGTCAGCACGGCCCGCGGCGACATCCGCCAGCCGGGAGGCCGGTCGTACTTGTCTTCCTGGATCAGGTGCTCGATTTCCTCGGCGTAGAGGACCTCGGCCGGGGCGCGGAGCATGTTGCTGGCGTTGCTCGCGGCTTGTGGTGAGGCGCCGTTCGGCGAAGCGCCGTTCGGCGAAGCGGCGGCCGGCGACGCAGCCGCGCCGGAGTCGTCGGATTTCTTTTTCGCCATGGCGATTTCCCTTCGGCGTGCCGGCCGCGACCGCCAAGCCGCCAGCGGCAACGTCGTGGTCCGCCATCTTCTTATTGATCCTGCCCATCGCGAGGGGCGAATTTGATATGATAAATCCTTTCCAATCGGGCGGCGCATCACGGCAGGCGCATCATGGCAGCGGCAGGTGTGGCCATCGGGTTCTTGGGGGCCGGCAACATGGCGACGGCCCTGGCCAAGGGCTGGCTGCAGGCCGGCCTGGCCGCGGCCGAACGCCTGAGCGCCAGCGATCCTCTCCCCGCCGCCCGCGCTGCCTTTGGCCAAGAAACTCACGGCTTCACCAGCGGCGACAACCGGGCCGTCGTCGAGCGCAGCGACCTGGTCGTGCTCGCGGTGAAGCCGCAGCACATGGCCGCAGCGCTGGCGGACATCAAGCCCGCAGTGCAGGCGAAGCACCTGGTCGTGTCCATCGCGGCCGGGATCACGCTGGCGCAGCTGGCCAGTGGCTTGGGCAGTGACCGGCGAATCATTCGCGTCATGCCGAACACGCCCTGCCTGGTCGGGGCCAGCGCCTCGGCGTATGCCGCCGGCCCCGCCGCGACCGACGACGACGTGCGACTGGTCGATCGGCTGCTGAACAGCGTCGGCAAGGCGATGGCCGTCCCGGAAAAGCTGCTCGACGCCGTGACCGGCCTTTCCGGCAGCGGGCCGGCCTACGTGGCCGTGCTGATCGAGGCGCTGAGCGACGGCGGCGTCCGCATGGGCTTGCCGCGCGACGTCGCCAACCTGCTGGCCACGCAGACCGTGTTCGGCTCGGCCAAGATGCTGCTGGACCGCGGCGTGAGCGCCGCGGCGCTGAAGGACATGGTCGCCAGTCCGGGCGGCACCACCATCGCCGGCCTGCACGCCCTGGAACGCGGCGGCCTGCGGGCGGCGCTCATGGACGCCGTACAAGCGGCGACCGTGCGATCGGCGGAGCTGGGCAAGTAGCTCGGCTGCATCATGCCGAGCGCTGCATCTTCGTGATTCCAACGAGCGAGTATGTCAACATTGCCCGAACATGAACGCGTCCTGATTTTCGACTTCGGGGCCCAGTACGCCCAGTTGATCGCCCGCCGGGTGCGCGAGCAGAACGTCTTCTGCCAGCTCGTCCGCCACGACCTGGACGCCGACCGCGTCAAGGCGCTGCGGCCGGTCGGGATCATCCTGTCGGGCGGCCCCGCCAGCGTCTACGAACCGAACGCGCCCACGTGCGATCCAAGGATCTTCGACCTGGGCGTGCCGGTGCTGGGCATCTGCTACGGCATGCAACTCGCCTGCCAGCAGCTCGGCAGCAAGGTGCAGTCGGCCAAGAGCCGGGAGTTCGGCCGCACCGAGCTGCGGGTGGTCGAGGCCGATGGTCTGCTCGCCGACGTGCCGCCGGAAACCGTCGTGTGGATGAGCCACGGCGATCAGGTCGCAAATATCGATCAGGATTTCGTGCCGCTGGCCGCGACCGCCACCTGCCCGGTCGCCGCGGTGCGGCATCGCAGCCGGCCGGTGTTCGGGCTGCAGTTTCACCCCGAAGTCAGCCACACGCCCTATGGCAGCCGGATGCTGCGCAACTTCCTGTACGAGATCTGCGGCTGCACCGGACAGTGGCGGTTGCAGTCCTTCGTGGACCAGACGGTGGCCGAGCTGCGGCAGCGCATCGGCGCGCACCGCGTCATCTGCGGGCTGTCGGGCGGGGTCGATTCGTCCGTGTGCGCGGCGCTCTTGGTCAAGGCGATCGGGCCGCAGGTGGCGTGCATCTTCGTCAACAACGGCTTGCTGCGGAAAGGCGAGACCGAGGCGGTCAAGAACACCTTCCAGGGGCATTTCAAGGCGGACCTGCACGTCGTCGATGCCCGCGAGCGCTTCCTGAGCGCCCTGGCGAACGTGTCCGATCCGCAGGAGAAACGTCGCATCATCGGCCACGTCTTCATCGACGTGTTCAAGGACGAAGCCCGCCACATCGCCAACGCGAAGTTCCTCGCCCAGGGAACGCTCTATCCCGACGTCATCGAGAGCGGCGTGGCGGCCGACGGCCCGGCGGCGACCATCAAGACCCACCACAACGTCGGCGGGCTCCCCAAGGAGCTGGGCTTCGAGCTGATCGAGCCGCTCAAGGACCTGTTCAAGGACGAGGTGCGCCGGCTCGGCCTGGAGCTGGGACTCCCGCAGAACCTCGTCTGGCGGCACCCGTTCCCGGGCCCCGGCCTGGCGGTGCGCTGCCTCGGCCCGGTGTCGGAGCCGCGGCTCGAGGTGCTGCGCGAGGCGGACGCGATCGTGCTGGAGGAACTGAAGCAATCCGGCTGGTACCGGCAGACGGCCCAGGCGTTCGCGGTGCTGTTGCCGATCCATTCGGTCGGGGTCATGGGCGACGGCCGGACCTACGAGAACGTGGCCGCCATCCGGGCGGTGCAGACCGACGACTTCATGACCGCCGACTGGGCGCACCTGCCGTACGAGCTGCTGGCGAAGATCTCGACGCGGATCATCAACGAAGTGAAGGGGGTCAACCGGGTGGTGTACGACATCAGCAGCAAGCCGCCGGCGACGATTGAGTGGGAGTAGGTCGGCCGTGGGAGTGCGACGATGGCGAAGGAAGGCGATTGGCCCACCAAGTTTCCTTGGCGCTTGTTGCCGCGCTCTGGAAGGCATCCGTACCGTCCGCCGTATCCAGAGTGGTTGACGAAACCGCCGCGCGGAGATCAAAATGGATACGTGGATCGCGACGGCAACGAATGGGTGCCGGCGCGACAACCGGGCGGTGGAGATGAGGATTTTCATTGGGACGTTGAACACCGCGACGGAACGCACACCAATGTGCGACCGGATGGCGAGGTTCATCACGGCCCGGACAATTTCTAACACAGCGAGTTCTAACACAGCGAGGCGGCGATGAGCGTGGCGTTGGAATGCCTCGACGGCGACGTGTTCTATTGCATGGATAGCTTTCATGCTTGCCCGCGGGGCGAACCGTTTTCGTGGAAGCGAAGCAGGCGTTTTGAGGTCGGCGACTCATTGCGTTTCGTGAGGGCCTACCTCGACGAGCATTTCAAGGAACATCCGAGCGGGTGGATGATCGTCTTCAAAGCCGCTGACGACAAGGAGTACGCCGCCACGCAAACCTATTTTGCCACCGCCGAGCGCTGGAACGCGCTCAAGCAGCACTTCACCCAACGACAGCGCAGGCCTCGCGCAACGAGCAAGTCCCGGGTTGTGACGCGGCGGCCAACCGCGCCCAAAAAACAGCCGGCGGCTTCCGGTTCGAAGAAGCGTCGCATCGCCGGTTGACGGCTGAACCATGGCCCGCGCCATCGAGACCGACGAGCGGAGGACGCCTGATCCCATGCGCTTCACCAAAATGCAAGGCTGCGGCAACGACTACATCTACGTCGATTGCTTCAAGGAAAAGCCTCCCCACGATCCGCCGGCGTTGAGCCGGGCGATCAGCGACCGCCATTTCGGCGTCGGCGCCGACGGGCTTATCCTGATCTGTCCGTCCGAGCGGGCCGACGCCCGCATGCGCATGTTCAACGCCGACGGCAGCGAGGCCGAGATGTGCGGCAACGGCATCCGGTGCCTCGCCAAGTACGTGCATGACCACGGCATCGCCACGAAGACGCCGCTCACCATCGAAACGGGCCGCGGCGTGCTGACCTTGGCATTGGAGGTGGAGGGGGGCGTGACGCGGCGCGTCCGGGTCGACATGGGCGAGCCGATCCTGGACAGCATGCAGATTCCGACGACGTTCACCGGGCCGCGCGTGGTCGATCAGCCCATGCCGGCGGCCCTGCTCGATGCGTCCCAGCGCTGGCTGTCCCAGCCCTGGCTGTCCCAGCCCTGGCTCGACGACGCCGGCCTGGACCAACGGCTCACCTGCGTATCGATGGGGAATCCGCACGCGGTGCTGTTTTGCCGGGACGTCGGCAAGGTCCCGCTGGAGTCGGTCGGCCCCGTGCTGGAGACGGCGGCGATCTTCCCACGGAAATGCAACATCCACTTCGTGCAAGTCCATTCCTCGGACGAAGTGACCATGCGCACCTGGGAGCGGGGCAGCGGCATCACGCTGGCCTGCGGCACCGGCGCGTGCGCGGTGTGCGTGGCCGGCGCCCTGACCGGACGCACGGGACGCTCGATCACGGCGCACCTGCCCGGCGGCGATTTACAGCTGGAATGGTCCAGCGCCGATCAACACGTATATATGACTGGGCCGGCCGTCGAAGTGTTTAGCGGTGAATGGCCGGCATGACGCGTCACGGCCGTTAGCGGCGTTCGCTAGCTCATCAGCCACCAGAAAAACATGATGAGCAGGAGCACGGCAAGGCCGCCGCCGCCAAACTTGATCGCCAGCGGCAGCCACGGCGGCGTGTCGTCCCGCTCCTTGGCGTTGGCCTTCTCGCGCTCGTTGGCTTGCTCCTCGATCTTCTTGTACAGCGTCCGGTAGCGAATCGAGCGGTCGTCGGCCGACTGCCGGGAAGCCTTGACGAAGGCGATGTTCTGGAATTCGCGGTAGGTTGCCAGGGCGCGAAAGCCCTCGCTGGGATCGTGACTCGCCTTGTTGTTGGGTCCCAGCGTATCGTTCTCGAGCATCTCCTGGACTTCCGGCGTCGTCAGCTGGTGAACGACCTTGCGTCCATCCGCGTCCTTGGCGCGCACATACCAAACATTGGGGTCGGCCCGGTAGACCGGCAGGTCTCCGGTGGTGGGCGCTGGTCGGACGGCCGTGTCCTCGGCGCTGCCGTCGTCCAGGAAGGAGAGGCGGGCGCTGGCCAGGCGCAAGCCTTCGAGGTCGTGGATCAACTCCTCGCAAGTCTGATAGCGGTACTTGGGGAGCTTGGCCGTCATCTTGGTGATGATCAGGTCGAGGCGTTCGGGCACCTCGGGACTTACTTGCCGCGCGGGCGGGAACGAACCGGTTTCCTTGGCGCGAATGACGTCGAGCAATGTCTTGCCCGCGAACGGCGGCGCGCCGGTAATGAAGCAATAGAGCATGCACCCCAGGGCATAGATGTCGGAACGCCGATCAGTCTCCTTGGCGTTCTTGGCCTGTTCCAGCGGCATGTACCACGGCGTCCCCACGGCGTGGCCGGTCTGGGTCAAGGCCATCTCCTCGTCGTCCTCGGTCTGCTTGACCATGCCCAGGTCGGCGACTTTCACGTCGCCGTCCTTGGTGATGAGGATGTTGTCCGGCTTGATGTCGCGGTGCACGAGCCCGAGTCGGTGGGCGTAGTCGAGGGCGTCGGCGCACTTGAGGACGATGTGCAGCGCGTCGCTGAGCGCGATGCGGCCCAGCTTGGCCAGCCATTTCTGCATGCTCTGGCCGTCGATGAACTCCAGCGCGACGTAGTGCCGGCCCTGATCTTCGTCGACCCCGTAGGCCTGCACGATGTTGGGGTGGTCCAGCTGGCCCATGACGCAGCCTTCACGGTAGAGCCGCTCGACCAGCTTGGGGTTGTTGCCGATGTGGGGGAAGAGAATTTTCAGGGCCACGTGCCGGCCGAAGCTGGCCTGCCAGGCCTTGTAGACGGCGCCCATGGCGCCTTCACCGATCTTGTGCAGCAGCTGGAAATCGCCCAGCTGCGCCGGCTCGCTGGGCTGCCGTTTGGTCTCGCGCTGGCTCAGGGGTGAATCGGCGCGCACCAGATCCTTGCGGTGCAAATTGGTCGGGGTATCGCCTTCAATCACGCGGGTCGAGCCCAGTGATTCCCAGGCCCCCTCCGGCGCAGGGGAGGGCGCCGCAACCGACGGTTTCGGCAGCTCGCCCGGTTTCCCAACGTCCTGGGGTAGTCGTGCCATGCAGTGGTTTCCTCCGCCGAGACCCCTCACAGACGCGAACCAATCCGGCCACACTGGCGGGCGATTGAGCCAGCGGCGCGACGGCCAAGGCGGGAATCTAGCTAAACCTCCAAGTCATGACGATTATAGCATAGCATCGCCAGAAAAGCGGCAATTCTTTTCCCACCTTGCCTTTTTGGCGCGAGTGGGCAACGCGCGCCGGCGTGAGCTATGGTTGTAAAAGGAGTCTGCCCCCGCCGCCCCCTTTGAGCGCCCCCCTTTAAGCGACTTCGGCTCCGAGTCGCTCGTAGGATATTCCATGAACGAACCCCGCATCGTTCTTGCCGGTCTCGGTTCCAAATTGAACGGGTTGAAGTGGGAGTCCAGCACTTCCCTGCGCATCGGCCGCCAGAACACCGCCGACGTTGTCCTTCGAGATTTCTCGGTCGAGCGGCTTCATGCCGAAATCAAGAACGGCGGCTGCCGGTGGGTCATCCGCGATCTGGCGGATGACGTGCGCTATCCCACCTTGGTGAACGGCGTGCCGCTCCGGGGAGGCCAGAAGGAGCTTCGCGAAAACGACCTGGTCCAAGTTGGCAAGGTGATGATCCAGGTCGAAACCCTCGTCAACTGTCCGCCGGAACACGAGGCGCCGCCGCTGCGCCGGGCCGAGATGGTGACCACCGTGTTGCCGACGTCGACCGCGGCCGACCCGACGCAGGCTCTGGCCCCCGCAGCAACCACACCGGACCGGGATAGCGGCCTGTTGGCCATGCGCCGGGCCGTGGCACGGGACCAGCAAGCCTGCGCGGACGACCGGCGCGGACCGCAGTCCTACCCGGAGCTGGAAATCCAGGTGGTGGCCCACCAATCCTGGGACGAAGCGCTGACCATGGTCGCCACCGATCGCCGGCCGCAGCAAGGCCAGGCGATGCTGACGCTGCTGCGCGCCAACCACCACCTGTGCAAGCTGTCGCACCCCGACGAGCTGTTGCAGTCGATCCTGGCCGACGCCCTGGCCGCCCTGGGCGCCCAGCGCGGCGCCATCCTGCTGTTCGAGCCGACGACCGATCAGCTGCTGCTGCGGGCGCTCCTGGCGCCGGGCGTGAGCGACGCCAACGACAAGGGCTACAGCAGGACGTTCGTCGAGCGCTGCTTCCAGCACGGCGAATCGATCTTGTGCCAGGACGTGGCGGTCGACGAGTTCCTCGTCAGCGCGCACAGCGTCAAGCAGGGCTCGATGTCGTCGGTGATCTGCGCGCTCTTGCGCACCCCGCGGCGCCGCCTGGGCGTCCTGCACCTCGACCGCGGTCCGCTCCAGGAGCCGTTCGGCGAAAGCGAGCTGTACCTGGCCGACGCCATCGCCGCCAGCGTGGCCGTGGGCATCGAGTGCGGCCAGCTGGTCCAGCAGCAGCGCGAGCAGTTCGTGGAGACCGTGGCGACGCTGGCCCGGGCCGTCGAAATGCGCGATCAGCACACCGGCGACCACACCAAGCGCGTCACCCAGTACGCGCTGCTGCTGGCCGATGAGCTGCGGCTTTCGCAAACCGACTGCTACCAGCTTCAGATCGGCACGCCGCTGCACGACATCGGCAAGATCGGCATCGACGACGCCATCCTGCGCAAGCCCGGCAAGCTGACGCCGGCCGAGTTCGAAGCCATGAAGGACCACACCGTCAAGGGCGCCGCCATCGTCGAGTCGATCGCCAGCCTGAACCCGATTGTGCCCATCGTCCGCCACCATCACGAACGCTGGGACGGCACGGGCTACCCGGACAAGCTGGGCCGCGACCGGATCGCCCTGACGGCCCGCATCGTGGCGGTCGCCGACGCCTTTGACGCCATGACGTCGCATCGTCCGTACCGGCCGGCCATGCCGCCGCCGCTGGCCTTCCTGGAGATCTTGAGCAAGGCCGGCACCCACTTCGATCCCGGTTGCGTGCAGGCCTTTCTGCGCCTGCGAGCCAAGATCGAGGCCGTCTTGAAGCAGTCGGCGAGCCCGCACCTCCGCGAGACCGCGAAAAGCTGACGGCGATGGCGAGCCGGCCCCTTCGCTGGCGCTCAGGCTCGGATTGCCGATTCACGCACGGTGAATTAGAACAACCTTCTACCGACGCCGCTTGGGACTTGGCAAGGTTGCGCCAAGCCCAGGCGGCGTCGGTTGCCAATCGGAACGACCATGAACGAGCCCCAACAAGGCGCCGCGCCGAGCCAGGCGCCGCCGCCGAACCCCACGCCGTCTGCTCCCGCGGATTCGATACCCGCGACCAGCCCGGCCGCCACGACAACCCCGCCGGCGGGTCCGGTTCCCGGAACAGCGCCTACCGGTCCTCCGGCCGCAGCGCCACCGTCCGCCGGTCCAGCGTCCGCCGGATCAGGGCCCGTGGGTCCAGTGTCCGCGGCGCCGCCGGCCGGAGGCGCTCCGGCAGACAAGGGCAGACAGGATCGCGGCAAGAAGAAGCCGGCCCAGGGCGGCGGCGGCATGCCGCGGCGCCGCGTCCGCGAAGCCGTGCCGTCGCTGGTGGACGAGCAGCGCTTCACCGGCGTGAAGTTGAAGGAACTGGACGACGAGATCGCCGGCGAGCTGGAAGCCGCGATGGGCGGCATGTCGGCCCAGGACATTTTCGCCGCCGAGGATTCCCAGGCGGCGCGGGCCCAGGCCGCGGCGGCCGCCGATCAGGGCCGCAAACAAGGCAAAGTGCTGTCCGTCCACGGCAAGGATGTGTTCGTCGAGGTCCCCGGCGGCCGCAGCCAGGGCGTCTTGATGCTCGAGCAATTCCCCGATGGCCCGCCCAAGCCGGGCACCACCGTCGACATCACCATCGAAGGCTACGACGCCGCCAACGGCCTGCTCATCCTGAGCCGGCGCGGCGCCGCGGTGACGGCCGATTGGTCCACGGTCGCCGAGGGCATGGTCGTCGAGGCCCGCGTGCTCGAAACCAACAAGGGCGGCCTGACGGTGGACATCAACGGCATCCGCGGCTTCATGCCGATCAGCCAGATCGACCTGTACCGCGTCGACAAGCCGGAAGACTACGTCAACCAGAAACTGCTGTGCGTGGTCACCGAGGTCAAGCCGGACGAGCGCAACCTGGTGGTCAGCCGCCGGGATTACCTGGAGAAGCAGCGCGAGGAACAGCGCGAGAAGCTGTGGCAGACGCTGGCCGAGGGCCAGGTGTTCACCGGGACCGTGCGCTCGGTGCGTGACTTCGGGGCGTTCGTGGACATCGGCGGCGCCGACGGCCTGCTGCACGTCAGCGAGATCAGCTGGAAGCGCGTCCAGGACGCCAGCCAGGCGCTGCAGCCGGGGCAGTCGGTCAAGGTGGCGGTGCTGAAGCTGGACAAGGACCAGCGCAAGATCAGCTTGACGCTCAAGGGTCTCGAAGCCAATCCGTGGGACACCATCGAGGAGCGGCTGCCGGTCAGCTTGATCGCGACCGGCACCGTGACGCGGACCATGGACTTCGGCGCGTTCGTCGAGCTGGAGCCGGGCATTGAAGGGCTGATCCACATCTCGGAGCTGGCCCGGCAGCGGGTGTGGCGCGTCACCGACATTGTCAAGCCGGGCCAGCAGGTGCAGGTGAAAGTCATCGGGTTGGACAAGGACGCGCGGCGCATCGCCCTGTCGCTGCGGCAAGCGCTCGTCGAAGCGCCCGCCCAGCCGGCGGAAGACGAGGCAGCTGAGGAGGACGCCGGCGATGTGAAACCACTGAAGCCGCGCACGACGCCGTTGCGCGGCGGCATCGGCGAACAGTCGTGGACGTTGCCGCAGCCGGCGGAGGGCGCGCCGCGCGAAGACGCGCCGCGCGAAGACGCGCCGCGCGAAGACGCGCCGAGCGGGGACGCGCCGGCCGGAGACGCCCCTGAAACCACATAGGCCCACGGAGCTGTCCGTGGGCCCTGGATGAGGCGTGCTGGACCCGGGTCACTTCGCCATGACGATGCCCAGGCAAACGCACGGCAAGTCCTGATCGGAGGCGTAGAGACGGAGGCGAACCAGGTACCGCCCGGTCGTGGTGGGAGAATAGCTGACGACCGCGGTCGGGTCGGTGCGCGTGTCCACGGCCACGACCTTGTCGTTGAATCGAACTTCCAGATCCACGTCCTTGGCGTCGTTGTCGCCGGCGCCCAGGAAACGGTATTGTGCCCCCGCTTTCAGCTCGACCGTGAACAGGGCCACCCAGTTGTTTTCATCTTGCTTCAGCCACCCGCCGCCGATCGAGAAGACATTGTCGTGTAGCTTGTAGCCTTCTCTGTTGGCCTTGTCGATGAGATTGACCAGCCGGGCCGCGGCTTGGGTCACGTACTTGCCCTGGCCCTCCTGAGCGCTCGCCCGGCCAGCGCCGGCGAGCACGAACGACGCGGCCACCGTCACGACGAGTGCCGCGCGTCGCGCCAGACCCCACGAAAACAATCCCTGGTCCTTCATGAGAACTCCTTCGATGTGATGAAACCGATTCCGGGCATGAGTATTTCTCATTGCCGCCGGGATTCGGACTTCGCCTGTGGCCGGGGCTGAGTCTTCGAAGCCCCGGCCACGCACTAGGCTAGTTGCCGTGCCGCGTGCCGGCAAGGAGATTCACGACTATAATCTCCCAGGTCCCCCCGTGGAGGAGGCAGCGCATGTCCAAACTTACCCAGTTGATCGACGACTACCTGGCCGGTCCACGCTTGCTACGCAACGCCGTGGCCGGTTTGACCCGCGAGCAGCTGCTGGCGCGGCCGATTCCCGGCAAGTGGAGCACTCTCGAAGTCGTCTGCCATCTGGCCGACTTCGACCCGATCCTGGCGGACCGCATGAAGCGGATCATTGCCGAGGAGCGGCCGGCCTTGCTCGGCGCCGACGAGAATCGTTTTGCCGCCGCCCTGGCGTACCACGATCGCGACCTGGAGGAAGAACTGACCATCCTCGACAAGACCCGCAGCCAGCTCGCCAGGATCCTGCGCCAGCTCCCCGACACCGCCCTGGAGCGCGTTGGCGTTCACAACGAGCGCGGCCCGCGCACCCTGGAACAGCTGCTGAAAACGGCCATCCAGCACATTCCTCACCACGTGACGTTCATCGACGACAAGCGGCG
>JAKEET010000019.1 GCA_022616435.1 Gemmataceae bacterium | reverse complement strand
TCAAAGTGTTCGACAGCCGCGGCAACGCCATGCTGATTGAGAAACAAGACGGCAAGTACTTGACGTCGGACGCGATCGAAATCGATCGGGGACGGCTCGCCAGCACCGTCAAGATCGAGCTGTGGAAGGCCAAGTTGTTCGGAGTGCACACGCACATGAAAACCCTGACGTACGACTCCGAGCGGCTCAACGGCCGCACCCTGACCATCAGCTGGGACAAAGAATGAGCGACCGGCGGCCGGCCGAGCGTGCTCGATAGCTTTCTTGCGTTTGCCCCGCGTTTTGTCGGTGGAGTCTTTGTCGGCAGCTAAACCGCATCGCCGTTTGGTGGTAACCAGGAGCACGACATGTTCTGCTCATCCCTTTGGCGGCGCTGGTGGTCCCGGCCGACGGCCGCGCACGGCCGTGGGCGAAGGACTCGTCTCAGCGTGACGCGGCTTGAAGATCGCTCTGTGCCGGCCACATTCACGGTCAACAGCGCGGCCGACGCAGTCGATCCGAACGACGGCCTGCTGACTCTTCGCGAGGCTGTCGCGCAGGCGAACGCGGCAGCCGGGGCCGATAGGATCGTCTTCGACACGACGGCGATGCCCGACGAGCCGTTCTCGACGCAGTCGTTCATCCGCTTGACGGGAGGGCAGCTCACCCTTCAGGGCGACCTCGTCATCGATGGCCCCGGTCCCGAAGAATTGCTGATCCGCGCAGAAGACTTGAGCCGCGTCTTCGAGGTCTCGGCCGGAGTCACCGTCGAGCTGGCGGGACTGAGCATCGCCAGGGGAAGGGTGGCGGCGGCCACGGGCGGCGGCAATGGCGGCGGCATTCTCAACCGCGGCACGCTGACCGTTCGCAACACGGTCTTCGCCGGCAACGCCGCCGAGGACGGCGGCGGGGCGGTGGCCAACGCCCTTGGCGCCGCCCTGATCGTGACCGACAGCACCTTCGACACCAACACGGCGTTCGATGGCGGGGCACTCGTCAACTTCGGCACGGCGACCATCTCGCGCAGCACCTTCCGCACCAACTTTGTCAACGGCCTCGGCGGGGCCATCGCCGGCAACGGACCACTGACGATCACCAGCAGCCTGCTGTTCGACAACCGCGCCGCGATCGGCGGCGCCGTCTATTCCGTGGGCGATTCCGACACCACGCTCATCAACACCACCATCTCCGGGAACCAGGCGACCGGAAGCGAGGCGCCAAGTTTTCTCGGCGGCGGCGGCATCTACAGCGAGAGCCGGCTCACGATCCTGCACGGCACCATCACCGACAATCACGTCGCGACCGGATTGGGCGGCGGCATCGACGGCGGGCGGGCCGGCCGCGCCGTGCTGATGCACAACACCATCGTCTCGGGCAACAGCCGCGGCGCCGACGCCGACGACGACATCGCCGGCCCCGTCCTGGCCGAAAGCTCGCACAACCTGGTCGGCATCGCGCCCGGTCTGATCCTCGGCGGGAGCGGCACCCAGCTCGGGTTCACCGACCCCATGCTGTCATTGCTGGCCGATCACGGCGGACCGACCCTGACGCACGCCCCGCTGCCCGGCAGCACGGCCCTGAACGCAGGGGATGCTTCGCTGGCGCCGGCCACCGACCAGCGCGGCTTGCCGCGCGTGTTCGGCCCGGCCGTGGACATCGGCGCTTACGAAGCGCAAACGCTCAGCCTTGTTGTCGATGTGGCCGCGGACGTCAGGGACAACGTCTTTTCCGTCGGCGACCTGTCGCTGCGCGAGGCGGTCGAGCTGAGCAACCGGAACCCGGGCCGAGACGCCATTGCTTTTGCCCCCGCGCTGGGCGGCGCCACCATCGCGCTCACCGGCATCGAGCTGGCCCTCGGCGACGACGTGACCATCACCGGCCCCGGCGCCCAACAACTGGCCATCTTCGCCCTGTTCGGCGCCGGCTTGGCCAGCCGCGTCTTCTCCGTGGCGGCGGGCGTGCAGGCCGAGTTGAGCGGCCTGACGATCACCGGCGGGCGGAACGACGACCGCGGCGGCGGCATCATCAATAACGGCCAGCTCACGCTGCGTGACAGCGTCGTGATCGCCAACACCGCCAACGTCGGCGGCGGCATCGCCAACGAACTCGGGGCGACCTTGACGCTCGATGCCGTCGACATCGTCGGCAACACCGCGACGCTCATCGGCGGCGGCGTCGACAACCTCGGCACGCTGATCGTCAACGCGAGCGTCATCTCCTCCAACGCCGCCATCGACGGCGGCGGCCTCTACAACCACGACGTGGGCACGCTCACCGTGACCGCCAGCACCATCGCCGACAACCTCGCCAGCAGTCCCGACGTCTTCGGCGGCAGCGGCGGCGGCATCCGCAACGACGGCGACCTCACTCTCACGCACAGCACCCTCGCCGGCAACTTCACCACCGGCGCCGGCGGCGCCATCTTCAGCCGCGGCGCGCTCAACCTCAACCACGTCACCCTGTCCGGCAACCGCGCCAACGCCGACGGCGGCGGCATCATGAACAGCGGCACGCTCACCATGCTGCACAGCACCGTCACCGCCAACCGCGCCGATGCCGACGCCGACGGCGTTGGTGTCGGCGGCGGCATGCGCCTGTTCGGGGGGACTGCCATCCTCCACCATTCCATCGCGGCCGGCAACTTCGTCGCCGCCGGCGCGACGATCAACGACGGCGACGGCAGCCTCGATCCCAACAGCTCGTTCAACCTGGTCGGCTCGGGCCTCAGCGGCGTCAGCGACGGCGTCAACGGCAACCACGTCGGCACCCTCGCCGATCCCATCGACCCACGCCTCGGCCCGCTCCAGGACAACGGCGGCCCCACGCTCACGCACGCCCTGTTCCCCGACAGCCCTGCCCGCGATGCCGGCGATCCGAACCTCAATCCCGTTCCAAAAAACGATCAGCGCGGCCCGGGGTTCCCGCGCGTCATCGCCGGCCGCATCGACATCGGCGCCGTCGAAGCGCCGCTCGCCTACGTCGTCTCGCTCGACGCCGGCGTTCTGTCAATCGTCGCCACCACGGCGCCCAACACGCTCACCATCCGCCGCAGCGGCCCCGATCTGATCTTCTCCGATCCCGCCACCGTGTTCGCCAGCAACGTCGGCACGCTCGCTCCCGATTGGCACTCGGTCGCCGTGCCGCTCGCCTCGATCGCCGCAGGCCTGACCATCGACATGCGGGAGGGCAATGACACCGTGGCCTTCGATTGGCTTGCCGGCGGCGTCGCGGTCGTCCCCGGCGGCGTCAGCGTCAACGGCGGCGCCGGGCTCGACACCCTCCGCTGCGCCGCCAACGGCAACCTTACGCTCGCCAACACCTGGCTCGCGGCGGCCGGCGGCATCGTGACGTTCACGGACATCGAACGCGGCGTGCTCAGGGGCGGCGCCGGCAAGAACACCCTCAACGCCAAGGCTTTTCACGGCTCGGTCATCCTCGACGGCGGCGCCGGCCACGACAGGCTGATTGCCGCCAGGGGCCGCAGCATCTTGATCGGCGGCCGCGGCAAGGACATGCTCATCGGCGGCCCCGGCGAAGACCTGCTCCTGGGCGGCGCCACCGCTCACGCCGCCACCGACGCCGCCCTGATCTCCCTCCTCGACGAATGGACCGCCGCCGCCCCCTTCAACCGCCGCCGCGCCAACCTGCGCAACGGGGGCGGCCTCAACGGCACGAACGTCCTGGCGATCGCGACGACGCCCGACGATCGCGCCGCCGATCAGCTCCGCGGCGGCCCCGCCCGCGATTGGTTCTGGGCTTTCCCGCCCCGCGACCGGCTCCTGGACAAGGCAGCCAACGAACGCATCCGCTGAAACCTCGGTCGCGCCCGGATTGACCATCAAACTGCAGGAAGGCGTGCTGGAGAAGGCCCGACGGACATCTCGATTTTTCACCGCCCAGGCTGTGGACAACGCGCCTTCACATCCGATCTCAGCCGTAGAGGAGTTCCACGCCGCGGGGCAATCCTTCCTGTTGGCCTCCGCGCAGCTCCGTTCGCGTTCCCTTGATGCTGCACTGGTATCACCGGCACCCAAAGGAAAGGAAGGCCGCCATGTCCCGAGTCACCGACCGTGTCCGACGCATTGGCCAACCGCGCCGCCCCCGCCCCCGGTTGCGGCTGGAGCCCCTCGAAGATCGAGAAGGAGCACAGCACGAATCCATTCGACGTCGGCGTCGAGCTGAGCATGGGCGAGATCACCCTCGAAGCCGCCACGCTGTTCCTCGAAGACAACACGTTTTCCGCGGGCGCGCTGCAGGCCACCGGGTCCGCCAACCTGGCCCGCATCGAGCTCGACGCCGACTTCTTCGGCAGCATCCTGCTCGGCCTGCCGCCGGTCTTCGGCGCCACCGCCGGCCTGTCCGTCGCCGGCTTCGACATCGCCAGCTTCAGCTATGACATCATCGACGTGGATATCGGCCCGCAGTTCTCGGTCCGCCAGGACTTCGAGTTCACCCCGGAGCTGTGGGTCGCGATGCAGTTCGACCAGCCGGTCGTCATCGGCGGCGTCACGACCACGCAGCACAGCATGCCGGTCGGGACCACGCTCGACGTCGTCTTCGACGACGCCGATTCCGGCGGCACGCTCGACGTTCAGACCAGCTATTCCCTCAAGAACCAGTTCCGCAACACCACCAACCTCCAGGTCGCCCCGTTCGTCGATGCCGTGGCCCTGGCCGCCAGCTTCGACACGTTCCTCGGCACCGTCTTCGACGACGCCCTGTTCGATTTCGCGCCGATCGTCGGGCCGGCCGCCACGGTCGCCACCATCTTCGACCAAACCTATCAGCTGGGCGGCTTCGGCAACGTGCCGGGCCAGACGCTCAGCCTGGTCTTCAACCAGCCGCCGGTCATCAACCCTGAAGACCTGGTCCCGAGCGCCGCCACGGTCAACGAGGGCAGTCCCCTGACCCTGGCGGGCACGTTCGCCGATGCCGACGCCGGCCAGACGCACACCGTCGTCATCGATTGGGGCGACGGCACAAATCCAACCATGCTCGACCTGGGCGCCGGCGTTCACGCGTTCAACGCCGAGCACACCTATGCCGACGACTCGGCCGTGCCGCGCACCATCGTGGCGACGGTCACCGATCCGTTTGACGCCGGCGACAACGCCGCGATACAGGTCAGCGTCGTCAACGTCGCGCCCACGCTCGCGCTCACGGGCGCCGACGCCGTGGATGAAGGCGCCTTGTACACACTGAACCCGGCGTCGTCCGATCCGGGCGCTGACACCATCACGTCGTGGAGGATCAACTGGGGCGATGGGCACATCGAGGACGTCGCCGGCAATCCCTCGTCGGTCACGCACACCTACGCCGACGGCACGCGCGCTTACACGATCGAGGCCACGGCGACCGACGAGGACGGCACGTTCGCGGCGCCCGCCTTGGTGGTGAGCGTGGACAACATCGAGCCCACGGCCAGCCTCACCGGCTCGAGCTTGAACGTGGACGCGGACGGCAATCCGGTTCCGTTCTCCGGCGTGCGCGGACAGACCTTGTACTTCACCGGCGCGTTCACCGATCCGGGCTTCGACAATCCGGCGGCGCCGACCGTGGAAACGTTCAACTACATCATCGAGTGGGGCGACGGGACCTCCACCGGCGAGCTGGCCGCCACCGTCGACAGCGCCGGATCGCCAGGCGTGCCGACGATGGGTTCCTTCGCCGGCAGCCACATCTATGGCGAAGCGGGCAGCTACCTGATGACGGTGCGCGTCAACGACGACGACGGCGGCGAAGCCGTCCTGACCCAGACGGTGACGATCGCCGCCACGTCGATGCAGGTGGGCGGCGACCTCGCGGTGGGCGGCACGGCCGGCAGCGACGTCATGCTGTTCCTTGCCCTCAAGTCGTGGGAGCCGCGCGTCATCACCGTGCAATGCGGCGGCATCGACACCTATCACGATGTGAACCGCATTCTCGCGTTCGGCCAGGGCAGCAACGACCTCATCGCCGTCGTTGGCAGCCTGGCCGTGCCCGCGGTCTTCTACGGCGACGACGGCCACGACATCCTCCTCGGCGGCAAGGGGAACGACGTGCTCGACGGCGGCGCCGGCGACGATCTGATCCTCGGCGGCCACGGCCGCGACCTGCTCGTCGGCGGCACGGGCGCCGACCGCCTCATCGGCAACTCGGCCGACGACATCCTGATCGCCGGCTCGCTCGCCTTCACCAACCAGGAAGCGGCCACGGCGGCCATCATGGCCGAATGGACCTCGGACCATGACTACGCCACGCGCCTGGCGAACCTGAGCGGCCGGACGGAAGCGCAGGGCAACACCGGCTTCGGCGACCGGCTGAATGCCGGCTACTTCCTCACGGCGGGCTCGACCGTGCTCGACGACGAGGACCAGGACAAGGTGACGGGCAGCGGCGGCGACGATTGGTTCTTCTTCGACCCGGACCTCGACCGGGCGACCGACCTGAGAGACGAGGCGTTCGCCGGCGATCTGGATTCGATTCTCGGAACCGCATTGTAGCACGAAGAGATTGCCATGAAGCCTCGCCGCTCCTTCCAGCCGCGCGTGGTGTGCTCGAAGATCGTTGCCGTCCGCCATTTGCCCAGAGAAGTGCCTTGGCGGTCCGCAACATCAACGGGAATTTGGCTCTCTGAATTTGCCTGGTTCCCGACGAGATCGCTGGGCTCCGGGATTCCGCCTCCGCCTACCTCGGGAAGCCGACCGGGGCCGTGGGAGGCTGGGCCTCGAACTGCGGCGCCAGGAGTTGCACGACCGGCCGCGGGGCCGCCGCCGGGATCGGCCGGACGGTCACCGGTTGCCAGTTGGTCGCGGGGGGCCGAGAGGCGGTCGGGAACGGCGGGGGCGGCGGGATCTGGCCGAAGCGCTGTCCCACCTGGAGGGGCGTTGGGGCGGCGCCGCGGATGATCGGGGCCGGGTCGAGCGGCTGCACCGGGGGGACGGTCAGCCGGACGATGGGCGAGCCGGTCGGCCGCGAGATGGGCCGCGAGGCGGTGGCCGCGGGTTGCAGGGCGGTGGGTCGCGAGGCTGTCGGGTTCACGTTGCGGCCTTGGTTCTGTGCCGCCAGCGTGTCTTGATGGGGCTGCTGACGCGTGTCGCGGAGATGTTGCAGCCAGGCGGCCTCCAGCGCCTCGACGTTCCGCAGGCCATAGAAGCTCTGCACGGCGCTGTCCCAGCCATGGTGCATGCCGTGGCCGACGAACGACAGGAACGTGCGGCGGTCGCTGCGCTTGACGAGGTAATCGCACATCGAATAGCCCTGCGCGTACAGGCACATGACTTCGCGCGGATACTCCTTGAGGTTGAACAGGCGGCGCAGGGGAATCTGCTGGCCGCGGTTGAGGATTTGGCGGGTCAGCTTGTCGTGGCGGGCGCATTCGATGTCGTCTTCGGAAAGGACGCTGCCGCCTTCATCGGCCCAGCGCGGCACCGGCTGGCGGAAGTGATGCGCGAACACGGTGTGCGTGATCTCGTGCGGCAGCACGCTGGCGAGCAAGCGGTCGAGCGGCCCCTGGATTTCCATCTTCATGCTGAGGATCGTCGCCGGGCCGAAATGGAACGACGTGGCCCCGCTCGGTCCGTCCATGGTGACGCTGACGTGCAGCGGGCACGGCTGCCGCCAGGGCGGCATCTCGTAGCCGAGCCATTGCAAGGCCTTCTCGCGGCGATAGTGCTCGGCGTACTGGCCGACCTGCTGGGCAATCTGGGCATTCGGCGCGTGGATGAGGAAATTGGTGGTTTGATGTTGAGCGCCGAGCGAACAGAAGGCCGCGATGATGATCCAGCAGGTAGTCGAACGACGCATGCTCGGAGTCTCCAGGCAAGGCGGGAGCGGCACGATCAAAGCGGCATCAACGAGGTCGCACAAGTCTACTGGCAAACGGCGAGCCGAGCCACGACATCGCGGCGTATTTCGCGGCGATCGTACGCCTAAGGTGAGCGTGGCAAGGAGATTCGGGATCGAAACTGAAAAACGGCGCGTGCCGCGTGGGGGGATCGGAGGATTGTAGGATTTACAAACCACCAAACTTGAATGAAAAAGCGCAACTTCCCAATCCGCCGGCGTTCGTTCGTCGGCAGTCTCAGCCGTTTTCGCTGGCGGGGGTTCGCGCGGAGGGGTAGACTAGATCAGTGTGGGTGATTTCCGCTGCACCAACCCGAAGCGTAAGCGAGGGGAACAGTCGAAATCCCTCGCTTACGCTTCGGGTTGGTGCAGCGGAATTGCGCACGACTATATAGAGAGTATTGGGGAGCGGCCTTCGCTCGCGGAGGGAGACCCGGTCATGTCGCGCATCATCCTGTCTCTTGGCGTTGTGCTGGCGTTGTCGGCGTCGCTGACGGCGCAAGACGATCTGACCCGCATCCTGGAGCGCGACCGCATCGCCGCCCAGAAGGTGCAGAGCGACGCCAACCACGCGCTGGCCCAGTCGCGCGTCCTGGAGCGAAAGAGTCCCGAGCGGGCCGCCGAGATGCTGCAGGACGCGCTCGCCAAGGTTCGCAATTCGCTGGAGATGCCCGCCGCGGATCGAGCCCGGCTGCTGCAGCGCCTGCAAGCCCGGCTGCGTGAAGTGACCGCCCTGGCCCAAGATCGAGCGCGGGCCGCGGATGATGCCGCCCGTCGCGCGGCCGTACAGGCCCAGAGAGAAGCGCGGGACCCTTCAGGAAGCGGCCCGCGAAACACCGGCCCGAACTTCGGCCCGAACTTCGGCCCGAACTTCGGCCCAAACGAGGGCCCGGCCGGCATCGCCAGCAAGATCATCGAAGCGCGCAAAGCGCAGCTGTCCGGCCTGGACAAGCAGCGTTCCGAGCGGGCGGCGCGGATTTCGGAGTCGCTCGCCAACGTGCAACGCAGCTCCGTGCCGCTCAACGGCGCCATCGAGCTGCCCAAGGATTGGGAGCGGATCTCCGAACGGGGCAAGCCGAAGCTGAGCTCCAAGGAAGTCGCCCTGCTGAAGGCATTGAATTCAACGCTATCGGTCAATTTCGACAAGACGCGCTTGAGCCTGGTGATCGAGCACCTGCAGGACAAGGCGGGGCTGACGATCCTGGTCGATGGATCGTCGCTCAAGGACGCCAACGTCGATCTCTACGAGGACACCGTCACCTTCAAGGTGAGCAAGGTGACCGTGCGGACCGTCCTGAAGAAGGTCCTCGCCGATCGCGGTCTGACCTACGTGATCAAGGAAGGAATGGTCCAGGTGGTGACCCAGCAGAAGGCCCGCGAGATGATGGTGGTCCGCGTCTATCCGATCAACGACCTGGTCGCCACCAACGATCCCATTTTTTGGGGGCCGATCCTCAACCGGGCGTTCATGCTGCAGAACGCGCAGATGATCGTCAACATGATCCAGTCGTCCGTCGAGCCGTCGCAGTGGAACGTCAACGGCGGGCCGGGGAGCATCACCTTCCACGAGCCGACCATGTCGCTGGTGATCCGCGCCAGCGCCGAGATGCATTTCCAGCTCGGGGGAGCAGGGATCGTCAGCCGGTGATCGAATTGCAGATTGCAGATCGCAAATTCAAACAAGCGAGCCTGCTTCGCAATTTGGAATCTGCAATCTGCAATCTGCAATCTGAAATCTTCAATTGTTCGTTTCCCCTGGTTTTCCCAGATTCGCCTGTCCATAATGGACGTTGACCTGGAGGCGGGAAGTTTTGCGCCAATCCGTGCCAGTTGCCGTTGACACGCGTAGTGGTCGTCGGCATACTCCCGCCTCAATTTCCAGGGAACGAGGTTGCGCTCCAGCCGGCGCGCGGGGGAAACGCCGCGGCTTTGTGCCGTCGCGCCGCGGAGGAGGGTGGGACCATGAACGTACTGGGCAAGATCCTGGTGATCCTGAACCTGATTTTCGCCGTGGCCGTCGGCGGCTTCCTCGTCGTCGACTTCGCGACCCGCAACAACTGGCGCGACGCCTACTTCAAGCTGCGCGATGAAATGAAGGTGGCCGAAGCCAACTACAGGGTCGTGCCCGACTCGCTCGGACGTTTCAACGCTGACAACAAGCGGCTCGAGGCGGAGCGCGATACGGCCCGCAAGGATGTCACCGACCTTCAGGACACCCTCAAGGCCAAAGAGGCCACCCACAAGCTGGAGATCGAGGCCGCCGACCTGCGGGCCAAGGACGCCCAACTGGCCATGCAGAAGCTGCTCGCCGAGAGCGAGCGGTTGCAAAAGGAGCATCAGCTGTTGCTGGCCGCCAACAAGGCGCGCGACGCCGAGATCGTCCAGCAGCAGGCCACCATCGTGAAATACCGCAACGCTGCCGTCGCCGAGGAAAGCGCCCGCAAGGCGACCCAGGACCGGCTCGAACAAGCGGTGGCCCGGATCGCCGAGCTGACCAACGCCCTGGCCAAGGCCTCCGCGCCCGCCGGCCAAGCCGGCGGCGTCGACGCGGTCGTCCGCGGCAAGGCCAATCCGCCGTCCACCTATGTGGAAGGCAAGATCGATTCGATCCATCCCGAAGACAAGGAGCTCGTGCAGATCAACGTCGGCAGCGACAAGGGCTTGAGCAAGAACCAGACGCTCGAGGTGTTCCGCGTCGACGCGAAACTCTATCTTGGGCTGCTCCGCATCGTCGACGTGCAGCCGCACTACGCGGTGGGACGGCTGGAGCGCATCAACGCCGCCAACCGGGCGCAGCTGCGCGTGGGCGACACCGTGGCCAGCACGCTGACGCGGAATTGAGTGAGTGGTGAGAGTTTGTGAAAAATGGGGACAGGCACCGGCCTCGTCCCCCGATTTCCAACGTTTGTCGAGGGACGGCCGGAGCCAGTCCCCTTTTTTCACAAACTCTGAGTGGTGAGTGGGGGCCGGGGGATTCGACCATGGCCGAGATCGACGAAGAACAAGACACGACACGGGCGACCAACGACGCCTACACCGGCATGCTGGCGATTTCGCTGATCGCGCTCCTGGCGGGCTGTGCGCTGTTGTACCTCGACTGGAGCCAGTATCCGGACAGGGAACCGCCCAAGGTGGTCGCGCCGAAGCCGAACATGGAGTTGCCCAAAGGCGACGGCCAGGCGGCGCCGGCGCCCGGCCAGCAGCAACCCCCGCCGGCGCCGCCCAAGCCGCCGCCGGGCAAGCAAGAATAAGGGATGTTGGACAGCGCGGTTCGGCGCGTCCATCCGTCCCCGCGATCATCCGCTGGCTTGCCGTTTAGCGCTCACCGGATCCGGTGAGCGCTAAACGGCAAGCCAGGTTCGTTTCCACTCCACATCGCTCCATCATGATCCACGTCGCGCTCTGGGAACCGGAGATCCCACCCAACACCGGCAACATCGCCCGCCTGTGCGCCGCCACCGGCGCGCCGCTGCACCTGATCGGCCGCCTCGGCTTCCGCATGGACGAGCGCTCGCTGCGCCGCGCCGGTCTCGACTACTGGGACGCCGTCACGATCCACCGGCACGCCGACCTGGCGGACTTCGAGGCCTGGCGCGCCGCCCACGGCCACGCTCCAGACCGCTGCTTCGCGTTCAGCGCCCACGCCCGGCGGCCCTACACCGACGCCCGGTTCCAGGAAGGCGATTGTCTGCTGTTCGGCAGCGAGTCGCGCGGCATGCCGCCGGAGACTTTGGCCCATTTCGGCGAGCGCGTGCTGACCATCCCGATGCCGGCCGGCGCGGTCCGCAGCCTCAACCTGGCCACCGCAGCCGGCATTGTCCTGTATGAAGCGCTGCGCCAACTGCAATCCTGGTAGAACCCCAACCTGAACGTTCGCTCTCTTCCCACCGCGCGTGCATCTTCCGCGTCTTGCCGGCCGATACCCGTGCTATGATCGACACCCAGAGTCTTCCCACCATCGCGGAACTCACTCGGTTTGTTCATCGCGCGTTGTGCCAGAAGGATCAGCTCGATCCCGATCAGACGCCGCTGGGCCTGACCTTGATCACCCGCCGGGGCAAGCCGTGCGGCTTGTTCTTCCACGTGCAGGGCCCGCGGCTCTTGAAGAACTATGCGGTCTGGGCCGGCGAGGAGAACCGCATCCTCTACTACGACGGCGGCGGCGAACGCTTCGGCGAAACGCACCTGAGCGAAGGGCCCGACCCGCAGCGCATCACGCCGCCGCTGGCGGCGTGATCGTGGATCGACAACGGAATCGGCAGCTACGAATTGGTCAGTTGCTTGATGTCGTCCGGCGTGATCAGCCGGCTCGGCTTGTCGAGCTGCTGGCTCAGCCAGCTCATGACGTGCGGCAAATACGGGGGATTCCCCTTCTTGACGACCTCCAGGAGGCGAGCGTCGCGGCGGGCCTTTTCTTTCACTTTCACGTCGCCGTTGCGGAGCCGCGAAGCGGCTTGATCGGTCTGCCGCTGTTCACGGCGAATGCGGCGCTGGCCCATGGCGAGATTCTCCTCTGCGGGAAATCGGAACACGTAATGTAGAAGCGAATTGCTCGCCCGGCAACCCCTGTCGGTGCTCAGGGAAAAAAATGGGGACCGGCGCCGGCAGGGCGCCATCCGCAGTTTTTTCACAAACCTACCCAGTGACGGGATAATCCACCCCGGGCAGCGGCTTGCCCGACAGGTCGTCTCCGAACAAGTCATACAGGCCCCACTTCCCGTCGGTCTGCTTGAAGCAGATACGCTGAGCCGCGAAGATCACCGACTCCCCTTCCCGAACGTCTTCGGGTCGCGGGACCCGGGTCAGCGCCACCTGCGGGTCGCGCATGACCGCCTCGTAGAAGGCCTCACCCTGGGCAATGAGCCAGCCGCCGTAGCTGTCCCACGAGTTGTCGCTGCCGAGGTAGTCGGCAGCACGGTACATGATCTTCCAAAGTTCTTCTTCATGGTAGACGCCAATGTCGAGCCACATGACCTTGTGGAACGCGGCAAGCTGCGGAAGCTCCCAGCCGTCGAGCAGCGCCTCCAATACTTGGTTGAACGCCGGCATGCTGTCGGCGTGCTGGCGGCACTGGTCGATGCAGCACCAGAACTGAGCTCGCGACATCGACATCACAGCCCACCTTCCCCACCGCCAAAAGCAGTGCTGTTAGCGCGTTCGGCCTCACCGACCAACAATCCGCCAGCGCACGGGCTGCACGATCGAGATTCTCATTCGGCAAGAAAGTCTAGAATCGAATCGCGTGCTCGGCAACTCCCCAGCCGGGAGAGGGGCTGGAAGCGAGCGGGCCAAACAGGCCAAACATGCCTATTGATTGGTGACTACCACGACGTCCGCCTGCCGGTACAGATCGCGATGCCGCGCCACTTCCCGGCCCAAGGCCTGCGTCGCCGGCCGGCACTGCTGCCACGCCGGCGCCGGCAGGAACACGTACACCGGCAGTGGATAGCGCAGCAGGCCGCGCAACTCGGCCTCGTTCCGCAGATAGGTCACGTCGCGCCGCAGGTAGAAGTTCAGGCTGGGCAAATGCTCCAGCCGCCAGGCGCCGATGCGGATGTCGTCGGGCCGCCGCGCGGCGCCGGCCAGCTCGGCCAGGCGCCGCGGCGCCTTGACGTGATTGAAGGTGATGCTGCCCCACGCCGCCAGGGGCGCCACCAGCGTCACGGCCGACAACGTCAAGCAGGTCAGCACGGCATGACGCCGCCCGCGCGCCCAGAAGCGCCACGCCAGCAGCACGCCGCCCAACGGCAGGACGCCGAGCCACGCCCATGCCGCCAGGCCAGGCACGAAGCGGCCGCGCATCACCGCCAGCTCACCGACGCCGCCGGCGACGGCCAGCCCGGCAATGAAACCCGCGCCGATCAGGAGCAGACAAGCAAACGCCGTGGTCCAGACCCAGTCCGGCGCCACGAGCAGCCCGCGCCGCCACCGATCCAGCAGGCGTGCCGTCAGGATCGCCGCCGGCACGACCACCGGCAGAACGTAGTTCGGAAGCTTGGTGGCTGCCAGCGTGAAGAAGACGAGATACGCCGCGATCCAGCACAAGAGAAAGCGATACGCCGACACCGGCGCCGGCTTGACTTCGGGATGGCCGACTTGTTCGTCATCGGCCGCCCAGCGCCGCCAGCGATCGAGCCGGCCTTGCGAAATCTCCGAAGGCTTGCGCAGCGCCGACCAGAAGCCGCACCAGAGTGCGCCCCCCAGGAATACCGACCAGGGCGCCATCCCAACCAGCAGCACCATCGGATAGTACAGTGGCGAGCCGCCGTGATTCTCCATGGCGCTGCCGAAGCGGCCGACGTTGTGCTGCAAGAAGAAGCCGCGCAGGAAGTTGCCCTTGGTGTCGACGGCGACCCAGATGTACCAGGGCAGCGCGACCAGGCACCACGCCAGCGCCGCCCAGGCGAACCGGCGGTCGGCGAGCGTGCGGAATCGGCCTTCCCAGGCGAGGAACATGACGGCGACCGCGGCCGGCAACACCACGCCGACCGGGCCCTTGGCGAGCATGCCGAACCCGGTGGCGGCGCCCAGGCCGAGCCACCACCAGCGGCTCGGCTGCCGATGTCCGAGCCAGACGATGACGAGCGTGAGCAGGGAAAAGAAATGCAGCAGGGCGTCGGGATTGGCGAAGCGGGCCGCGCCGGTGAGCATCGGCGTGCTGGCGGCGATGAGCCCCGTCAACAGGCCGGTGGTCTTGCCGAACAGCGCACGGCCCAGTTCGTAAGCGAGCAGGAGCGCGCCGAGGGCCGCCAGGGCCGAGGGGAGCCGGGCGGCAAACTCGTTGATGCCGAACGCATGGTAGGCGGCGATCTGCAGCCAGTAGAGCAGGGCGGGCTTATCGACGCGCAAGTCGCCGCTGAAGGTTGGTACCACGTAATTGCCCGACGCCATCATTTCCGCGGCACAGGTGGCGTTCTTGCCCTCGTCGATGTCCCACAGGCTGGCGCCGCCCAGGTTCCAGAAGAACAGACACGCACCGGCGGCCAGCAGCAACAGATAGTGGCAGACGCGGCGATGCAGGCGGGTGGCCATCCCTGATCCCTTCCAGATTGCCAGTGTTCCCGGCGAGCGTCCCATTATAAAACAATGCGAAATCCCCGCGAGGTCAGTTTATTCCCATGGCCAATTCGCTCTATGTCGGTCTCGATGTCGGCGGCACCACCATGAAGGCCGGGGTTGTCGATGACGACGGCAAGGCGCTGGGCTCGGTCAGTTTGCCGACGGAAGCCCATCTCGGCCAGGAATTCGGCCTCGAACGCATGTGCGAATCGATTCGCCAGGCCGTCGCGTCCGCGAATCTGAAGATATCCGACATTGACGCCATCGGCGTGGCCACGCCCGGGACGATGGACATCCCCGGCGGCCTGATCCTCGATCCGCCCAACCTCAAGCCGTGGCGCAACGTGCCGGTCCGCGACTACATCCACAAGAAATTCAAGCTGCCGACCGCCTTTCAGAACGACGCCAACGCCGCCGCTTATGGCGAGTTCTGGGCCGGCGCCGGCCGGGACGTTCACAGCATGGTGCTGTTCACGCTGGGAACGGGGGTGGGTTGCGGCATCATCATCGGCGAGTTGATTCTCGAAGGCGAGCACAGCCACGGCGCCGAAGTCGGCCACATGAAGATCGAGATGACCAAGCCCCGGCAATGCGGCTGCGGCCGGTGGGGCTGCCTGGAGGCCTACGCCAGCGCCACGGCGGTCGTGAAGCGCGCGGTCGAGAAGCTCGGCAAGCGCGGCGCCAAATCGCAGCTCAAGCCGATGATGAACAAGGAAGGGGGCTTGACGGCCCGCGACATCTTCGAGGCGGCCGCGGCGGGCGACGCGGTCGCCGATGAAATCGTCGAGGACACGGCGTACTACCTCGCGGTGGGCGCCGTCAACATGATGCACACGATCGATCCCAACATGATCGTTTACGGCGGCGGCATGATCGCGGCGGGCGAGGACTTCCTGAAGCGGATTCGCAAGCACGTGTTGCAGCTTGCATTTCCGGTGCCGGCCGCGCAAACGCACATCGTGTATGCGCAGCTGGGCGGCGATGCGGGGTTCATCGGCGCCGCGGGATGCGCACGTCAGCTGCAACAAAAACTCAAGCTTTCCAAGAAAAAGTAAAGAGCCTTGAGGGCGTTGCCGAGACAGTTGGTTTTTAGAATTTCCGCGCGCTCCGCGCGGCAGATTCGGGCGATTGCAAAGGCTGGCGGCATTCCGCAGTTTGCAAAACGCGTGGAGACACGGGATTTGGGAGCACAATTCGCGAGAAATGCATGTTCTGACACATTCCGGGTTTGCAGCTGGTAATAAGACTCATGCCAATTGATTAAAAAACTTCCGCAAATGCCGACGGCGACGCTTGACGGCGCAATCTGGGACGGTTACCATTACTATTGATGAGTCTCTTGCGCCCGGGACCACGCGTACTCCCAGCCGCAGTCCCTGGTATCCACTCGCCGAGACTCACCTGATTCTTGCAGGGGAAGGGGATCTTCACCGGCGCGCTTTGCACCCTTGAACCGGACCGTCGCTGAGTGCGTGGGAATCAGTCACCCCGAGGAGTTGACACTCTCCACGAAGGATACGCGGCGATGTTAGTACTGTCCAGAAAAAAAAACGAATCGATCGTCATCAACAATGACATCACGGTGACGGTGGTCGAGATCCGTGGCGACAAGGTCCGCCTCGGCATCGTCGCCCCCAAGGAAGTCCCCGTCCATCGCCAAGAAGTGTTCGAAGCGATCCACGGCAAGGCGAGCACGGAACCGCCGCAGGCGCCGGTCATCGCCAAGCCGGCGCCGTGAAGGTTATGCCGCCATCATCTACCTCGTCGCACCACGACTGTTGGGCGTCGAGGTTTTTTGTTGCGCCGGCATGTCGATTTGCGGAAGTCACGCCGGCGGCTCCGCCGCCGCCGCCGTCGGCGCCGCCGCATACAGAATGCGGCCGCAGCTCTTGCACAGCACGAACTCGCCGCGCAGCAGGTCATTGGCCATTTGCGCCGTCACATCGGTGTAGCACGCCGTGCAGGTCTGACCTTCGACCGCGGCGATGCTGTCCTCGCCTTTCATGCCGACGAGCCGGTCGCAATGTGACTTGATGTCGGCGGGGAGGGTGGCTTCGACCTGTTTCAGCTCTTGCTGGGCCCGCGCTTTTTCCTCGGCGTAGCGCTTGAGCCGGTCGTTCAGGTCGCGCTCGAAGACGGCCAGGTCGTCCTTGGCCTTCTTGACGGCCTTTTCCGCTTCCGGGACGAGCTTCGCCTTGTCGTCGCTTTCGAGCATCAGCACCAGGATCTCGTCCTCGATCTCGCGGATGTGGTCCTTGGCGGAGGCGATTTCCCTGCGGAGGGCGTCGTATTCCTTCTTGCTGCTGATCTCGCCGAGCTGCTTTTCGTACTTGGCCATCTCCGCCTGCGTGGCCTTGATCGACACTTCCTTGTCGTGAATCTTGATCTTGCTTTGCTTGACCAGCTCCTGCGCGCGATGCACGCTGTCCTCGTCCTTGGCGATCTTGTTCTGCTGGGCCTTGAGCTGGCGCGGCCCGTTCTCGATGGCGCTGTCCAGTTCCTTGATGCTGCGCCGCAGGCGATGAATTTCCCTCAGAATCGGGCCCGGACCGGGCATGGTTGTTCCCTCAAGAGCATTGAACCACAGAGGCACAGAGACACAGAGAAGACAAGAGCCAATTCGCTCACGAAAACACGAACATACGAAAGCACGAAAGAAACGTTGAGATGGACTCGCGCCTTGGTTCTATTTCGTGTTCTCGTACTTTCGTGATTCCCTGATGTTGTCTTCTCTGTTTTATCTTCTCGGCGCCTCGGTGTGGGGGCATCGGCTTTCTTCAGATTCCGCCTCGCGACGGACACCCTTGCCTAGCCTTGCGGTTCGGGCCATCACCGCCCGCGGAGGACTTGCACCTCCTG
>JAKEET010000116.1 GCA_022616435.1 Gemmataceae bacterium | reverse complement strand
CTGGGGGTGGAGGAGTTCGAATCCAACGTCGATGTGATCGAAAACGCGGCCGACCAGCGGATGCAGCACGTGCGGTCGTTCCAGAACGGGCCGCACGGCGAAGTCTCGCAACGGCTGCTCAACGAGATCACGGCCGCCAAGCTCTGCCTGCTCAACGTCGGCAAGAAGGCGGAGTACGATCGGAAGCTGCGGGCGGACAAGGACGCGGCGGAACCCAGACGGCTCAAACCGATGCCGCGGGCTGCGACCGGCGAGGTGCCCGCTCCGGCCGTGTCGGACGAGAGCATGGCCGCGGGGGAATCGATGCCCGACGTGGAAGATTACCTGGCGTCCGAGCCAGCGGCCGGCGGGCCATTTCCCACGTTTTCCTTTCCTCCGCTCAAGAAGCGCCGTGGTCTCTCGCCCCAGCAGGCGGCCATCGCCGGCGCAACGCTGGGTCTTTTGCTCATCGCCGTGGTCTTTTACGTGACGCTGATCCGCGCCGGGCGGAACGGCGAGCCCGCGCCGGAGTCCCTGCGCGATCACCTCGACGATACGCCGGCCGTCGTTCAATCGCAGGTCGAGCCGGGCGACAGCCTGCCTGCGGGGGTCTGGTGCGACGTGCTGCCGTGGGTGGACGTGTCGCTGGATGCCGTCTCCGGCCAGTGGCAAAGCCTCGACGGCCAGCTCGAGGGGGCGCAAAGCGAAAAAGGCAAGGTCTGCGCCCTGCCCTTGGAGATGGAGGGGGACTACCGCCTGGCGGTCGAATTCACCTGCCAGTCGCCGGGCGGCGTCGAGATCCTCATTCCGGTGGCCGGTCGCTGGTGCAACGTGGAGCTGGGAGCGTTCTCTGGGCTGTTCTGGGTGGACGGCCGACACATGAACGACAACGGAACGGGCACCGACAAGCACCCGGTCGTGATCGGCCAGCGTCATCGGGCGGAAATCGAGGTCACTCGTCCCGCCGAGAAGGCCAGCACCGACAAGGCCAGCGTCCGCGTGACGTTGGATGGCGAGTCGCTCATTGATTGGCAGGGAAGCCCCGCATCGTTGTCCGGCTGGGACAGCCGCAACCGCGTGTCCGTCGGCGCCTGGGACGCCCAGGTGCGCTTCCACCGCGTGCAGGTGCAGCTTGTATCGGGGACGGCGAGACGGCTGTCACGTGCGGGAAAGACGGCGGAGAATTCAGAGGCTGGTGCCAAGGAGCACGTCTGGATCGATGACGCCCCGCCCGCCGGCGTGGAGCTGCATGGCGCCTGGGAATGGGTGAGCCAGCCGGCGCCCGTGTTCAGCGGCGCCAAGTCGATGCGTCGCTCCGGGACCGGCATTCACGAGCATTTCTTCCTGGGCGCCAATCCACGCTTCGAGATCGGCCAAGGAGATCGGCTCTTCGCACACGTCTATCTCGATCCCAAGGACCCGCCCAAGGCGATCATGCTGCAAGTGAATGACAGCAACTATCCGCCGAACTTGCCGGAACGGTACCGCCGCGCCTACTGGGGCGAGGACGTGATTCCCTATGGCGAGGCGGATACGGCGTCGCGTCGCCGCATGGGGGCGCTACCCAAAACGGGTGAATGGGTCCGATTGGAGGTGCCCGTCGAGCGGCTCGGCTTGGCGGCTGGGTCTCAAGTGCATCTCTGGGGCGCCACGCAGTTTGGCGGCACGGCGTATTGGGACCGCGCCGGCATCGCCAAGCCAAAACCACTAGATTCTTCGGAGACCGTCTACCTCGACGACCTTCAGGAACAAGACTCCAAGGTCGGCGGCGGCATACTCGGCAAGCACGGAGACCGGGGCTTTGGCGACAAGCTGCCGGCCGCATCGTATCAGGGAGAGCCGGTGCCTCACGCGCTGGCCATTCACCCGCCGGCGCGCGGCGTCTCCTACGTCGTCTACCAGTTGAACGGCGAGTTCGCTGTGCTGCGTGCGATCGCGGCGCTGTTGGAACATCCCGGCGAGAGCCAGTCGCACGGCCCGCTCACGTTCAAGGTTCTCGGCGACGACCGGCTGCTCTGGGAATCCCGCAATCCGCTCCAGCGATTGGGCGCGGGAGAATCGCTCGTCGTCAACGTTCAAGGCGTCAAAACGCTCAAGCTGGAGGTCCACTGTCCGGGCAGCAACGGCCATGCTTATGCCGCATGGTTGATGCCGGCGCTGAGCCGGCCGCCGCCGACCGCACCGCCACAAGGCGGCGCGGGCAGCTCAGGGACCCGGCCCTTTGAGATCCGCGGCGAGACCGTCTACCTGGACGACGCGCGAGAGGAAGAGTTCAAGGTCGGCATCGGCACGCTCGGCAAACAAGGCCAGCGCGGACACGATCCGCCCGAGGTGCTCTACCAGGGAAAGAAGGTGCCTCATGCGTTGGCGATGCACCCGCCGCAGGGGGGCGTATCGCATGTCGTGTACCAGTTGAACGGCCAGTTCTCGACCCTGCGTGCCATGGCGGCGATCCAGGACGTGCCCAATCAGGGGCAGGCCTTCAGCCCGCTGACGTTCAAAGTCGTCGGCGACGGCAAGCTGCTCTGGCAGTCATCCCCCCTCCAGCGATTGGGGACCGGCGAGCCGCTCGCGGTCAACGTCGAAGGCGTGCAGACGCTCAGGCTCGAAGTCCATTGTCCCGGCCTTCATGCGTGGGCTCATGCGGCCTGGCTGATGCCGATGGTGAGCCGCGCACCGCGAGCAGGCGCCGGCGTCACGTCGCTGGCCAACGCCGCCGTGCTTTACAGGGTGCCCGAGGAGCACTACGCGGTTGTCCGCGCCGGCGACGTAGAGGCGGTCGTCGTCGATAACGAGCCGGTGGACAACGACGTGCTGCCGGGCCATCGCCTGGGCTACCACGGCGTGGCCTCGCTGAAACACAAGGCCCGTCCGGCGAATCTCTTCGTGCCCTCCTACTGCGGCTTGCACCTGGCATCGATCTACGACGGCACGAATCGCCCGGTGGACGTGACTTTCGAGCCGCGGCGGACGCCGATGGAGCTGCGAGTGGTCAGCGATCGGATCGTGGAGCTTTATCAGAAGCCCACGCCGGCCTGGGGCCTGGAAAGCGCGATCCGCTACCATCTGCTGGATGACGGCGTGATCGAAATGACGTTCGAGTGCATTCCGCGCCAGAAGACGTTCACGAAGGGATACATCGGGTCGTATTTCGCCAGCTATTTCAACCGGGCCGAGTCGCCCGACATGTACTTCCTCGGACGCAGTGACGGTGCAGCGGCGGGAGGCTGGGTCCGTGCCGTTTCGCCGGCATACGCCGAGCTGGCGACGCACCTGGCGGTCGGCGATCAGCGCGAGTTCTCACGGGACACCGATTTTCCCCTTCCCGCAGTCGTCAGCTACTCGAAGCATCGCTACGACGAGCCGTGGTTCTACGGCGGCAGCCACGGCATGGCTTTCGTGCAGATGTTCCGGCAGGAGGACCAGGCCCGTTTCACCCAGTTGCCCATCGGCGGCGGGCAGGGCAACCCCGAATGGGCCTTCAACTGGCTGATCCCCAATTACGAAGTGGGCAAGTTGTATCGGCTGGTCATGCGGGCGATGTACGTGCCGCTCGATGCGCTGCACCTGGGGCTCGTCGAGCCACATCTGCGGCGGCTGAATGGCGGCGGTGCTTTGCCTGCGCCTTCGACCCCCAAAGCCGTGTTTCTCGACGACTTGACCGAGGTCGAGTTCAAAGTCGGCGTGGGCACGCTCGGCAAACGCGGTGAGCGAGGGTACACCGGCCAGGGCGTGCCGGATGGACGGGTGTTGTTTCAAGGGTGCAACTACGCCCATGCCCTCTCCACACACCCCGCCTCCGGGCAGGTCGCTTATGTTGTCTACCAGCT
>JAKEET010000115.1 GCA_022616435.1 Gemmataceae bacterium | reverse complement strand
GCTTTGTGATGATCGCTATCGTGACAGGAGGGCCATTTTTCGTAAATCGACCTTCGCTCTCAGCAAACCGAGAAGTTAGGATTCGTCAGAAAGTGCAGTCTTTCCTGATGTCGTGATTTAGTTTGGGCGATTTCAGGATGAAACTTACCTTGGTGATTCCGGCATTCAACGAGGTGCGGCGGCTGCCGCCGTATTTGGAATCGGTGCGCGAGTATGCGGATGGCGCCTGGGCGGCCGGCGGATATGCGGTCATCGTCGTCGATGACGGCAGCACGGACGGGCTGCGGGAGGCACTGGCGGAATGGATCCATTCCTGGCCGGAATTGCACGTGGTCAGGCACGGGTCCAATGGAGGCAAGGGCGCCGCATTGCGCACGGGAGCGCTGACGGCGCAGGGCGACGTCATTCTCCTCGCGGATGGCGACGGGGCCACGCCGATTGAGGAACAAGCCAAGCTTCGCCGGGCCATCGAGGCAGGCGCCGACATCGCCATCGGCTCGCGCCGTTTGATGGCCGAAGGCATTGAGCGCTCGTGGTCGCGCAATTTGACCGGCGCTTGTTTCGCGTGGGTCGTGCGCCGGATGTTCGGCCTTACGATCCGCGACACCCAATGCGGTTTCAAGATGTTCCGCCGCGACGTGGCCCAGCGGCTGTTCGCCATGTGCCGCGAAGACGGCTTCCTGATCGACGTCGAATTCCTGCTGCACGCGCAGCGGCTGGGTTACCAAATCGCCGAGGCGCCGGTGGCGTGGCGCGACGTCCCCGGCTCGAAGGTGCGGCTTGTCCGTGACGGCTGGCGGATGCTCACCGGCTTGTGGCGGCTGCGGCGGCGGTTTGGGCGAAGAGTTGAGCCACGGATTTCACCGATCCCACGGATGGCAGCAGGAATCACGACGGCGAGTCTGCAATGCAAATCCGTGAAATCGGTGTGATCCGTGGATGAATCTGCATTTCAATGCGCTCGCACGGCATATTATGAATGCCCCTTCGACACCGATGTCGGCCGATACTGCCGCCGACTCACAAGGCAAACCGGCGCAGGAATTGTCGGCGCCGACCGCGTGGGCGATTCTCGGCCTGATCGTCGTTGCCGGCGTCATCCTGCGCGCTTATCGTCTCGGCGAGCGCAGCTTCTGGTACGACGAAGCGTTTTCCTGGCGGCTGACCACCTTCTCCTGGCACGAGATGCTGGAGCGCGCCGCGCTCGACGTCCACCCGCCGCTCTACTATGCCCTCCTGAAACTGTGGTCGATGGCGTTCGGGTCCACGGCGTGGGCCTTGCGGTCGTTCAGCGTCGCCATGGGGGCCGTCTCGATCGTGGCCATGTACTTGTTCGTCGCCGAGGCGTTTGGCAGGCGCCATTCGTTGGGACCGTTGGCATCGGGGCAAGTTGAAAAGTTGTCCCCACGAAGCTGTTCCGCGCGCGGGCCTGGTTTGCTGGTCGCCGCGCTGGTGGCGGTCAGCGCCTTTCAAATCCGCTACGGCTGGGAAGCGCGCATGTACGCGCTCGGCGCCGCGCTGGCGGCGTTGTCAAGCTGGCTCTTGTTTCGCGCCCTGCACGCTACCTTGCACGCGAACGGCAAATCGTTTGTGCCCTGGCTTCTGTACGCCATCGCCGTGTTGCTGTTCGCCTACACGCACTATTACGCGCTGTTCACGATTGCCGTGCAATGGTTGTTCCTGGCTGGTTGGTTCCTGACGAGGCATCGGCTCAGGATCATTGACGCTTTGAAAGATCCGGCGTGCCTGCGCGCGGCTTGGGCGATCGCGTTGGTCATCGTCGGCTGGCTGCCGTCGTTGCCGGTGTTCCTGCGGCAGCGCGCGCAGGTTCAGGCCAATTATTGGACGCAACCGATCGATGCGTGGCAGGTCCCAATGGTGTGCCATCGCATGGTGTTTGAACCCGAAAACGCGACGCCTTCCCGCCGCGACGCCGCGCTCGTGGCCGCCGTTTGCGCGGCGATCCTGCTCGGTCTGTTGTGGAGGGCCCGCGCGGCCGAGTGGCACCTGTTGCTCGCGGCAACGGGACCGCTGCTGCTGAGCGTCGCCGTCTCGGCGTGGGACACCAAGATCTTTCATCCCCGGTTTTTCATCGTCAGCCATTTGTTCCTCCTGGCGTCGTTCGGCGTCGTGCTGTGGCGTCTGCCGGCCGGCTGGGAACGCAACGTCATCGTCGCGGTGGTGCTGGCCAATTGCCTGTGGATCTACGTGAGCTTTTGGGAACGACTGGACCTTGTCAACAAGCCGGGCGGCCGTGCGGCGGCGCGCTGGATCGCCGAGAACCGGCAACCGGGGGAACTGGCCGTCGTGTGCAATCCGATGGTGTACCTGCCGCTGATCTTTCACGCCGGTGATGACGGCGCTTGGCGAGTTTACCATGACGGCAGAGGCGTGTTGCACTACGAAGGAGCGTCGGTCCTCGCTCCAAGAGAAATGTTCACGGCCGACGACTGGTCGCGAATGGAGGCGCGGCGCGTGTGGGTCGTGGACATCGCCGAGGGGGGCTGGGGGACGCGCAGCGTGCCGGCGCCGCCGGGATGGGAGATGACGGAGGAAAAGCGCTTTCCGGAAGCTCTCCGCGTGCAGGGGGTGACCATCGTAAGGTTGTATGAGAAGATATAATGACGTCCCCCGCCCACGATCTTTGATCGATTCTCTGCGTTCCCCGCGGCCTCCGCGTTGCAAATGCTGAAACGCAGAGGCCGCGGAGAACGCGGAGAGGATCGCCCAGAACATGCCGAATCATAGGCGATCGCCCAATGTTTCCAAAAACTCTGCGGTGCCTGGCGCTGGCCGGCGTCGTCGCGGCGGCGGTCCTCGTTCGTTGCCAGCGCCTCGACACGCCGATGCTCACCCGCGACGAGGCCATTTCCTGACGCTTGACCCCGTATCCGGTCGCCGAGCTGGTCGCGCGCTACCGGATCTACCGGAGCACGCTCAACGAAGACCCTGACGAAATGACCCTGGAGAGTCTCGCGCGTGCCTATTCTTGACGCCACGTCGCCGGAATGTCCCAAAGATGGATTTTCCCGTCCGCCCCGCCCGAGGCGAGAGTCCGCCCGTCGAGGCTGAACGCCACGCAGCTAGCCGACCCTTGGTGTCCTTTGAGCGCGGCGATCTCCTTGCCGCTGGCGACATCGCGCAGCCGGATCGGTTGCTCCCGAGGCGTCTTCGGCGGCCCGTCCATCCAGGGCTCGACCCACGCCAGGGTCTTGCCGTCCGGGTGGAGCGCCACGCGCCAGACAACGCTGGGCTGCGGGAACGTGGCGAGGTTCTTGCCGGTGGCCACCTCCCACCGCTCGATCGTTTGCGCCCCGCCGGAGACCAGGGTCTTGCCGTCCGGGCTGAACGCCACGGAGAACGCCACGGCAAACATGTTCGAGAAGCAGCCGTGGCCCGGGTGTCCCAGGAGGGTGGCGGTCAACTTGCCGGTGGCCAGGTCCCACAGCCGGATCTCACCGGTCACGCCTCCGTCCTGCCGCTTGGCGTGACCGCCGCCCACCGCCATCGTCTTGCCGTCGGGGCTGAACGATATGCAGCTCATGCCCGGGAACTGTCCATTGGCCGGGAATGTTTTGGTGTTACGACCGGTGACCACATCCCACAGCCTGACCGTGCCATCCCCATTGAACGAGGCGAGGGTCTTACCGTCCGGGCTGAACGCCACGCACGCGACCACCCCGGGCCGCTCCTCGATGACAACGATAGACTTGCCCGTCCGCACGTCCCAGAGCTTCACCTCCCCCGTCCCAGGCCCACCTTCGGGGGGGCGGGAGCCACCGCCCGACGCGAGGGTCTTGCCGTCCGGACTGAAGGCCACGGACCAGACCGCTCCGGCGAAATCTATGAGCGTGACGTTGTTCTTGCCCGTGGTCACGTCCCAGAGCTTCACCTCGCTGGGACCTTCCCGGTCGGTCCAGCCGCCGATCGACGCCAGCGTTTTGCCGTCCGGGCTGAAAACCAAGTTGACGGGTATCGAGCCCGACGCCAGTGTTTTTGACAACTTCGGCAGCTGGGCCGGCAGCGGCGAAGAGGCGAGGAGGAACAGACAGGCGGCGCACGCCCACTGTCGTACTTGCCGACCGGTAGGTAGGATCTGGTTCATGGTTGGTCTCCCTTCGCGCGGAAACCGTACCCCCCCGACGCTAGACCGATGCGCTACATACGCATCCTCACTTCGCCCATTGCATGAGATGGCGAATCGACTACGCAACAGGATCGGTCGCGCATTCATCAACAATCCCTCCGGTAGCAACCGATGTGCCAACGATGTTTCGCGTCAGCCGCACTCTGGCATCTTGCTGATAAATCCTCACGAATCGCTGCGAATGTGCCGTCCGCACCTTCATCGTGTTCGATAGTCACATGCGATCCACCGAGCGTAGTGTGTCAAGACCGCACACTTCCCGCCCAACGTCGCGGCACGCACTTCGTGGTGCGTTGCTGGTCGGCACCCACGGTCAGATCCTGGTCGGTGGTCAGGCGAATGAAGAGCGGGCGAGGCCGCTCCCTTGCGGCACAGCCATTGCCATTGCGCCGTGTTTCGGCTACCTTCAGGTTGAATCCTCTTGATCGTCCGAAACGGGGGGCAGTCATGCTGAGCATCCTCGGCCACGGCAAGAAACTCTGCAACGGCATCACGCGCCGCGAGCTGCTGCGCGTCGGCGGCCTGGCGTTCGGCGGCCTGACGCTCGGCGATGTCCTGCGGCTCCGCGCCGCTGGCGCTTCGCAGACTGCCCGACCCAAGTCGGTCATCATGATCTGGATGCGCGGCGGGCCGTCGCACATCGACAGCTATGACATGAAGCCGGACGCCCCCGCCGAGATCCGCGGCGAGTTCCGGCCGATCGCCACCAACGTGACCGGAATCCAGATTTGCGAATACATGCCGCGCCAGGCCCGCATCATGGACAAGCTCGCCATCGTCCGCGGCATCCGCTCGAACGATCTGGGCGATCACACGCCCCACTACATCGTCACCGGCTTTCCCGATCGCGGCCGGCGGCCCGCCTTCGGATCGATCGTTAGCCATTTGCAGCCGCGCTCGGACGGATTGCCCCCGTACGTCAGCCTGATGTACCGGGCCCCTGGCTTGTACGACAACGAAAGCCCGACCTACGTCGGTCCCGCGCATCGGCCGTTCGTGCCGCGCGGCGAAGGCATCGGCAACCTGAGCCTGGCGCGCGGCGTGACGAGCGATCAGTTGCGCGACCGACGCGCCCTACTGGGGACGTTCGACGGCATGCGCCGCGAGCTGGACGACGCCAGCGCCGCGGCCGGCATGGACGCGTTTCGGCAGCGGGCGCTGGAGATGATCACGTCGCCGCGGGCGCGCGAGGCATTCGACCTGCGCCGAGAGCCGGCCCACATCCATGCCCGCTATGGCCGATTCTGCGAGAACTTCCTCCTGGCGCGGCGATTGGTCGAAGCCGGCATCTCGGTGGTCACCTTGAAAGTCGGCGACTGGGACACGCACGAGAAGAACTTCATCGACATGCGCGAGCAATTGCCGCAGCTCGACCAGGGCTTCCACGCGCTGGTGACCGACCTTTTCGACCGCGGCTTGCAGAACGACGTCGCCGTGGTCCTGTGGGGCGAGTTCGGCCGGGCGCCGCGCATCTCGCGCGGCGACGGCCGCGACCACTGGCCCGAGGCCGGCGCCGCGGTGATCGCCGGCGGCGGCTTCCAGATGGGCCAGGTGATCGGCGACACCGACCGGATCGGCGGCCAATCCCGCGGCCGGCCGTACACGCCCGCCAACGTGCTGTCGAGCCTGTATCGCCACCTCGGCATCGACCCGGCCATCACCATCCCCGACCACAACCGCCGGCCGATGCACGTGCTCGACGACCGGGGGCCGGTGCGGGAGCTCATCTAATGCTAATTCTCGCGGTTGACGAGGTCGCGTGAATTGACTAGAATTCTGGTTAATGCCGAAGCGCGCCAGATTCACGCTGTCGTTCGCGCCCGAAGCGGTTGAACATCTCGATTCCATCGAACCAAAGCACCACGGCCTGCTGCGCCGAGAGATCCGGGAGCAACTGTCGCATACGCCGACTGACGAAACTCGAAATCGCAAGCCATTGGAGCAGCCGGCCCCATACGATGCAAGTTGGGAACTCCGTTGCGGCCCCGATAATCGGTTCAGGGTCTTTTACGACGCGGATGTCGAAGCCGGAACCGTGTCGATTCTCGCCATCGGCGTGAAAGATCGAAACCGGCTATTCGTTGGAGGAGAGGAGTACACCATGAAGATTGCCCCATTGGCGGATGTGAAAGCCCGTCTCAGTGAGTATCTGTATGAATGTGAGACGCAAGGCCCCATCGTCATAACGCGCAATGGCAAGGCGGTCGCTGTGTTGCTCGCTCCCAACGATGACGACGATTTGGAACGTCTCCTGCTCAGCCGTTCAACGCGCTTTCAAGCGATGCTGAACCGGTCTCGCAAGAGCCTCAATGCGGGCAAGGGCTTGTCCGAGTCGGCCTTCTGGAAGGCAGTTGGTGAACGAACGAAACGACGCAGGTCCAAGCCTGACTAAGCGCGCGCGCCCATGGCATTCACTTTGTGCGATAGGTATAACCGCCATCCGTGATATCCGTGGAATCAGTGGTTCAAGGTCAATTCCCCGCCGGCACTTTCGAAAAATCAAACTCGCGCGGCAACGGCTTCGCCACCGTCAACGGTTGCTGATCGCCATACTCGCGCTGCAAGCGCTCCAGCGTCGCGGTCATTCGTTCCACCCGCGCCGCATGGGCCGGATCCTGCGACACTTCCTTGGTCTCGTGCGGGTCCTCTTTCAAGTCGAACAACTGGCGGTGGTTGATCTGCGGGTACACGATCAGGTGCCAGCGGTCGTCGCGCACCGCCCGCTCCACGTGGCGGTAGGCGAAGAACAGCTCGTCGCGGCCCGCGGCTCGGCCGGACAGCAGCCCGACCAGGTTACGGCCCTCGTTTTCCTTGGAACCCTCCACGCCGCACAGGTCGCCCAGCGTGGGAAAGATGTCGTGCAGGTAGCACAGGCCGTCGCGGCGCTGATCCCGCGGCACGAACGGCCCGGCCATGATCAACGGCGCCCGCATCGAATGGTCGTACAGGTTCTGCTTGCCGAACAACCCGTGGCTGCCGATCGCCAGGCCGCTGTCGCTCGCAAAGACGATGATCGTGTCGTGTTCCAGGCCGGCGGCGCGCAGCGCTTCCAGGATGCGGCCGATCTGCGCATCGAGGAACGTGATGGCCGCGTAGTAGTCGGCAAGGTGCTGACGGACCACCTCGGGCGTCCGCGGCCAGGGGGCCAGCTTCTCGTCGCGGCCGATGATGTCCGGCCCGTTGTTGAACGGATGCTGCGGCAGGAAGTTCGGCGGCAACGGCGGCTTCCTGGCGTTGTAGATGTCGTGATACTCCTTCGGCGCCACCCGCGGATCGTGCGGCAAGTTGAACGAGACGTACGCCAGGAACGGCTGATCGCTGCCCTTCTGCGATTTGATGAACTCGATGGCGCTGTCGGCGAACAGCTCGACGGAGTGCTTGCCGCTGTTGCGCTTGGCGGTCAGCGTGCGCTGGCCGGTAATGTCGGCGACGGGCAGCTCGTACGGGTTGCCCATGCCGCCCAGGAACAGGCTCTTGCCGAGCACGAAGGTGCGCAGGGCCGAGGCCTGTCCGTTGTGCCATTTGCCGGTCATGAACGTGCGGTAACCGGCGCGGGCGAACATCTCCGGCCAGGTCGTGACCCCCTTGAGATCGGCGGGGACGCGGAACAGCGACCGGCCCGACAAGAGCATGGCCCGCGACGGCACGCACACGGCCCCTTGCATCGAGCCCATGCAATAGGCCCGCGTGAAGCTCACGCCGCGCTTGACGAGCCCGTCAAGGTTGGGCGTCTGAATGCGCGGATTGCCGAGGCTCGCGATGGTGTCGGCGCGCTGATCGTCGGAGAACAGGAAGAGGACGTTGGGCCGCTTCTGCGGCCGCTTTTCTTGTTGCGGTTCGCCGGCCCGCGCGGCGGTGGGGATGGTCAGGACGGAGATGGACAGCATCGCAACCCAGCGCCATGGAAACCGCATCGTACGCTCCTCGTGTTCAATGTCACGGACAACATTGAACCTATGTATGCGGCGGCTTCGAGGCGACACCGGCCGCCAAACCCGCGCCGCGCATCGGCCCGTACTTGGCCAGCCGACGCTGGAGGCGCTCGACGTGCCCAGCACGGCGCCGATCGTCACCCGCGCTCAAGTGGCCCACGACCGACGGAACCGGTCGAACTCCCTGAAGGCAGTTACGTTCAGGTCCATATCGGCCTTGCGAATGGACCGAGCAAATCGACCAGGCGAACTCCGGAGCAAGAAGCCCACGTGGATCGGGTTTATGAGATCCTTTCCCGCCGCTATGATCGCGGCGCCAGCGACGTCGCCGCCAGACATGACGAGCATCAGCCATGAGGACCGGAAGCGAGCCGCGAGCTCGGGATGCCGGTCGCACCAGTCGCGCAGCGTGGCTTCGGGGTCCGTGGCGGCTTCGTAGTCCGCCAGAAACTTGGAGAGAATGGCGTCCGCAGGATCGGGGGCCGTCGTCGACTGGCTCATGGGTAAGGCTTCCAGTTTGAACCACAGAGACGCAGAGACACAGAGAGGCCAAGAAGTCAGCCACAGATCGAACACAGATCAAACACAGATTTCTGCATTGCCTTCCGGCAACGGCAAATCGCGGCGGGCATCACGCGGGCCGCGGGTCTCGCGTCGCCAGGTTTCGATCAAAGTGTCCAGCGCCAGGCGATAGAGCCAAGAGTAGGCCGTCATGGAGGAGGTTTGGAAGTCGCTCCAGCGGCGGCGGGCGACCAGGTACGTCTCCTGGAGAATGCTGTCGGCGTCGAGGCGGGCATGAAGCTTGGGGTCGATGCGGCGGGCGAGCATGGCCAGCAGGCGCGGCCGATGTTCCTCGAACAGCCGGCCCAGCGCCGCTAGGTCCGCAACCGACGAAGGCGAGAATTCGTCCGTTGGCATGAGACATCTCGGCCAGGTCAGGAGGAATGCAGGCGCCACATGAACATTGGCACCGAGTTTCCCTGACGAATAACCGTCGCGCCAAGGAAAAAGCTGACAGGAATTTTCGAGACGCTTCTGTTCCCCATGTGTCTGCCGCAAACTCCAACTTCTAAGGCGTGCTGGCGTGTGGCATTCTCGGTGTCATGCGGCCGGCATTCGGCCCACCCGTCGCGGCCCATTTGTCGATGACGCGTGGCTGCCCATCGTCCCTTGACCTCTCCTCAGGAGTCGAGGAAACGGGACATCGGCGGGAAGAAGCCGGCTTCGCCTTCGAAGATGGGCAGCCGTTCGGCCAATGCGGCCCGCACCCGGTGGTAGTCGCCCATCGACCAGGTGGATTCCGCGAGCAAGCGCCGGGCCAGCGGCCCCGTGTCGGCGCCGAAGCCGCCGTGGCTGTCGTGAAAGTCCTGCACGACCAGCACGTCGGGGCGAAACGCGGTCAGCTTCTCCACGAAGGCATCGGGGTGGTCGAGCGGCAGCATCGGCGTCACGCAGATGCCGACCGGGACGCCCGCGGCCCGGACGTCCTCGATGGCCTGCCAGCGCCGCGCGAGCGGCGGCGCTTTCGGTTCGAACGCTAGCCGCACCGTTTCGCTGTCGGTCGGGATCGACATGTTGACGCGGACCGCGTGGAATTGTTTCAGGAGATCGAGATCGCGCGTCACCAGCGGCCCGCGCGTCTGGACCAAGAGCCGCGGCTGATGCGGCACGAGCGCTGCCAGGATGCCGCGCGTCAGTTGCAGGCTGCGCTCGGCGGGAAGATACGGATCGGTGACGCTGGACATGTACAGGGCTTGTGCGGCAACCTTGGGGGCGTGCTTGCGGGCGAGGTCCACGGCGTTCGACTTCGCCTGAAACCACTTGCCCCAATCCTCCTTGGGCCGGCGATTCTGCGGCAAGAACATCGCGTAGCAGTAGGTGCAGCCGAACGAGCAGCCGAGGTAGGGATTGCAGGTCCAGTCGAAGCCGCCGCGCTGGATGAAGCCGGTGGCGGGGCTGAAGATGGAACGAGCGTTGATGACTTCCATGGTCGTGCTGTATCGAGTTCTTTACTTTTCCTGCCTCGACGACTTGCCGTTGCCGCCAACACGCGCAACCGTGTGATGATCGAAGTACATGTAGTCGTCGCCCTCGCTCGCCAGATATACGGCGATGCCGTTATAGAAGGCCAATGCCTCGGGGTGCTGGACGAAGAACTGAGAGCCACTCGTGAGTTCCACGACAAAAGGGCGAAACGGGCGCCGCCGCGTGAATCTGCGAAGGCTGCGTTCGAAGTTGGCTTGCAGCATGTTCGATCCTCTGACGACGTGTCAACGCTTGCCTTTGGAATGCACTTGCCGGACAATACGACCATTCTACCACCCGATGGAATAGCAACGCGAGGAAACCATGAAAACCGGCATGAACCTGCTCCTCTGGACCACGCACGTCACCGAGGAATTGTTCCCGCTCATGGCCAAGCTCAAGCAGACCGGCTTTGACGGCGTCGAGATCCCGCTGTTCGAAGGCGACGCCGGCCATTATCAGAAGATCGCCGCCGAGCTGAAGAAGCAAGGGCTTGGCTGCACCACGGTCACCGTCGTCGGGCCGGAGGCCAACCCGATCAGCCCCGACGCCAACGTGCGCAAGGCCGCGGTCGAGCGGCACAAGTGGGCGATCGAAATGACGGCGATCATGGGGGGCGAGAACCTGTGCGGGCCGTACCATTCGCCGCTCGCGGTTTTTTCGGGAACCGGCCCGACCGAGGACGAACGCAAGCGCGCCGCCGACGTGCTGCGGCAATCGGCCGAGATCGCCCAGCAGCACAAGGTGATGCTGTGCATCGAGTACCTCAACCGCTTCGAATGCTACTTCCTGACCACGGCGGCCCAGGCGAAGGACCTGGTCCAGCGCGTCAACCATCCGCACTTCAAGACGATGTACGACACGTTCCACGCCAACATCGAGGAGAAGGCCCCGGCCAGCGCCATCAAGGGCCTGGCGCCGCACTTCGGCCACGTCCACATCAGCGAGAACGACCGCGGCACGCCGGGCACCGGCATGGTGCACTGGGACGAGTCGTTCAAGGCGCTGCGCGAAACCAAGTACGACGGCTGGCTGGTGATCGAGGCGTTTGGCCGGGCGTTGCCGGCGCTGGCTGCGGCGACCAAGGTGTGGCGCGACCTGTTCCCGTCGCCGGAAGAGGTGTACACGCAAGGGCTGCGGTTCATGAAGCAGAAGTGGGCGCAGTTCGCGTAGCCGTCTTGCTCCGCGTAGAAGCGCGGCCGGGTGGCATGAACTTGATGGCTCAGATATGATGCCATCAAGGTCTCTGGAGTGAGGGCAACAGCCGCGGAGTCACTCGACATGTGGAACGATCAAAAGCGACAACGATTCGAAGAGATGCGGCAGCCGAGTCGCCAGCTAGATGCCGTAGAGCAAGCCGAACTGGCGTCATTATTGCAGGAACTGGAGACAGCCGAATCGGCATATCTGCAACCGGCTACTGAACGGTTGCGGCTGAGAAACGAACTCACCGAAACGCAGAATCGAGAGCTGGAAAGGTTGATCCAACGGAAAGAGGCATTGGCATTGCGAGTGAACCAGGTGCTGACGGAAGCGCGAATCGAGCGACAGGCCATCGACAACGACGTCGCGACCGTCTTGGCGGCGCGGGAAGGCTCCAACACCGACTAGCCGATGCGGGATGACGAGCACGATACGCTGCGACAGCTGTATCAATACCGCTGCGGCTACTGCGGTGTCCGCGAAGAGGACGTCGGGGCGGTGTTGACGGTCGACCATTTTGAACCGCGTTCCAGGGGCGGGCTGCATCATCCTGAAAACTGGGTGTACGCCTGCCACGCATGCAATGAATTCAAGGGAGACTTCCATCAACCGGACCAACCTTTCCGGATTCTGCATCCGCTTCGCGATCAGTTGGGGACACACGTGACTGAGGACGCGGACGGCCGACTGCGAGGGCTGACCCAGACCGGCACTTTCCACGTTGAACGGCTTCACTTGAATCGTCCGCAACTCGTTCGGTATCGCGTGGAGCGCCGACGTCAACAGGAGCTAAGACAAACGCAGATTCGCCAGCTGCAGCGTCTCCAGGAACTGGAAGAGCAGATTCAAGCCATGACCGAAGAACTCAACGGCATCAACCGCGAAGCTGGCAATAAGATTGACTGACGTGGGAATGGTCTTCGCAGCGTGCCGACTAATGAGATGTTGCCATGTTCGATCCTTACCATCGCTGGCTCGGCATCCCCAAGGACGCGGCGGAAGGCGGAAAAGTAGACCCTTGAAGGGAATTCTCGATTATAATCGGAGTCATGCCATCGTCGAGCGGAGGACGCATGCATTCGCATACCCGGAAAGCAGTCTTGGTCGGTCTCTTCCTTGCCGGGCCTGCGTTCGCGCAAGACGCGGGCATCGATCACTTTGAGAAGAGAATCCGTCCGGTCCTCGCCGAGCATTGCTATTCGTGCCATTCCAGCGACGCCAAGAAGCACCGCGGCGGCCTGCTGCTCGATAGCAAGGCCGGCGTTCTCCAAGGCGGCGACACCAGCCCCGCGCTCGTGCCGGGCAAGCCCCAGGAAAGCTTGCTGATCAAAGCCCTGCGGTACACCGATCCCGAGCTGCGCATGCCGCCGAAGGGGAAGTTGCCGGATGCGGTCATCGCCGACTTCGAGAAATGGGTGAGCCTGGGCGCGCCCGATCCGCGCGTCGCCACCGCCGCCAAGGCCGCGCACAAGTATCCGACCATCGAGGAAGGCCGCAAGTTCTGGGCGTTCCAGCCGCCCCAGCTCGGTCCGACGCCGAAGGTCAAGAATGCCGCCTGGCCGAACAACGACATCGACCGCTTGGTGCTGGCCAAGCTCGAAGAGAAGGGGTTGCGGCCTGCGCCCGACGCGGAGCCGGCGACGCTGCTGCGGCGCTTGCACTTCGTGCTGATCGGCTTGCCGCCCACGCCGGATGAGATCGATCAATTCGTTTCAAAATACGCGAGCGCGAAACAGCAAGCGATCATTGGCGCAGTCGATCGCCTTCTGGCATCGCCGCACTTCGGCGAGCGCTGGGGCCGGCACTGGCTGGACGTGGCCCGGTTCGCGGAGTCGTCGGGCGGCGGCCGCACGCTCATGTTCAAGGACGCCTGGCGCTATCGCGACTACGTCATCCGCGCCTTCAACACCGACACGCCGTTCGACCAGTTCATCACCGAGCAACTGGCCGGCGACCTGCTCGACGCCAGGACTCCCGAAGAACGCTACTGGCGGCTGATCGCGACGGCGTTCCTCTTGCTCGGTCCGCACAACTACGAGCGCCAGGACAAGCCGATCCTGGAGATGGACATCGTCGACGAGCAGCTCGACACCATGGGCAAGGCGTTTCTGGGCATGACGATCGGCTGCGCCCGCTGCCACGATCACAAGTTCGACCCGATCCCGACGCGCGACTACTACGCCCTGGCCGGCATCTTCAAGAGCACCAAGTTCATCGTGCACGACAACGTGTCGAAATGGATGAGCCGGCGGCTGCCGATGCTGGACGCCGAACAGGAGCTGGCGATTTCGAAGTACGAAACGCGGATCGCGGCGCTCAAGCAGCAGATCAAGCAGGCCAAGGCGCAGCTCGCCAAGACCGGCGGCGGCGCGCCGGAGAAAGGGATGCCGATCGTGGCCGCCGATCTGCCCGGCATCGTGGTGGACGACGCGCAGGCCAAGATCGTCGGCAAATGGAAGAATTCCAGTTTCACGAATCACTTCGTGGGCCAGGGTTACCTGTACGACGACCGCGGCATGAAAGGGGAGAAGACCGTCACCTTCCAGCCCGAGTTCACCAGGAGCGGATTCTACGAAGTGCGGTTCTCGTTCGTTCCTTCCAACAATCGGGCCGACAAGGTCGCGGTCCGCGTTTTCCACACCGACGGCGACACGACCGTCTTCGTCAACCAGAAGAAGACGCCGCCGATCGCGGGGCGGTGGATTTCGCTGGGCAAGTATCGCTTCGAGGAAGGGAGCCAGTGGTTCGTGATGGTGACGACCGACGGCGCCAACGGCCACGTCGTCGCCGACGCGGTGCAGTTTCTGTCGGAAGACGATGTGAAGAAGGCCGAGAAAGACTCCGGAAGTCCTCGCGACGTTGGGAGTCTGGCGCAGCTTGAGGCCGAGCTGAAGAGTCTGGAAAAGAGGATGCCCGAACGGCCGGTGGCGATGGCGGTGGCCGAAGGGGACAAGATCGAGGACATCCACATCGCCCTGCGCGGCAACGTGCACAACAAGGGGGACCTCGTGCCACGCGGGTTCCTGCAGGTCGCGACGCAACCGAGGGCTCACGCCCCACGGCTCGCCTCGAATGGCAGCGGCCGCCGCGAGCTGGCGGCGTGGCTGACGAGCGCCGATAATCCGTTGACCGCCCGCGTCATGGCCAACCGGGTGTGGCATCACCTGTTCGGCGCGGGCTTGGTTCGCACCGTGGACAACTTCGGCAAGACCGGCGAGCTGCCGTCGCACCCGGAGTTGCTCGATTACCTCGCGGTCAAGTTCGTGCAGGATGGCTGGTCGATGAAAACGCTGATCCGCGAGATCGTTCTGTCGCGCACGTTCCAGATGAGCAGCCAGACTGCCGAAGTCTCCAAGACTTCGGGAGTCTTGATCGATCCGGAGAACCGCTTGCTCTGGCGGCAAAACCGCCGCCGGCTCGACGCCGAGTCGCTCCGCGACGCGATCCTGGCGGTCAGCGGCAAGCTCGACCGCACCGTCTTCGGCAACAACATCAAGAAGGGAACGACGGTCGAGCGCGACTACATCTTCGACGATACGCGCCGCAGCATCTACGCGCCGGTGTTCCGCAATCGCCTGCTGGAATTGTTCGAGGTGTTCGACTTCCCCGATCCGAACATGGTCATGGGCCGCCGCAACGTCAGCACCGTGCCGACGCAGGCGTTGTATTTGATGAACAATCCGTTCGTGATGGGGCAGGCGAGGCACGTCGCGGCCGGACTGTTGACACGAGAGGGATTGAACGAATCGCAACGGCTGGACCTGATCTATCGCACGGCGCTCGGCCGTTTTCCGGCGGAACGTGAGCGGCAGGTGGCGATTGCCTATTTGGAAAGCGCAAATGGGACTGAGAGACCGGCGGCATGGGAGCGCTTGTGCCAAACTGTGTTTGCGTGTTTGGACTTCCGGTATGTAGACTGACAGTTTGACGATGTCGGCAAAGCCGAGGAAGTGGCCGGTATGCTGCGCGTCCAGGGCGAGCATATCGTAGGTCCCTACGAGTATGGTGAATGATCCAAGCGAGATCCTGAACCGGGAGCCGAAATGTTCAATCAAAGTTTCTCCCGCCGTCACGCCCTCAAGTCGCTCGCGTGCGGCTTCGGCTATCTCGCGCTGGCCGACCTGGCCCACGCCCAGGCCAACCCGCTGGCCGCGCGGGCCGGGCATCACCGGGCCAGGGCCAAGCGCGTCATCTTCATCTTCATGCAGGGCGGGCCCAGTCAGGTCGATTCCTTCGACTACAAGCCGCGGCTGGCGCGCGAGGACGGCCGGATGATGTCGTTCGACGACGCCCGCACCTTCGCCCGCACCCGCTCCGTCGTCGAGCATCGCGTCATGAAGAACCTGTGGCGCTTCCGGCAATACGGGGCGTCGGGCAAGTGGGTCTCGGACCTGTTCCCGCACATCGGCCGGCACGTCGATGACCTGTGCTTCCTCCAGGGCATGCACACCGAGGGCATCGCCCACGGCCCGGCCACCCTGTTCATGCACACCGGCTCGATCAACCTCGTGCGGCCCTCGGTCGGGGCGTGGACCTTGTACGGCCTCGGCGCCGAGAACCAGAACCTGCCCGGCTTCATCACCATCTGCCCGTCGATGGGCAACGGCGGACCGCGCAACTGGTCGAACGCGTTTCTGCCGTCGGCGTTCCAGGGGACGCCGATCGGCCGGGCCGGCATTCCCGCGGCCGAGGCCCGCATCCGCAACCTGACCAACAGTGCGCGCACGGTGGAGGAACAGCGCGGCCAGCTCGACCTGCTGCGTGCGCTCAACGCGGAGCAGGCACGGGGCAGGGCAGGGGACTCGGAGCTGGACGCGGTCATCGGTTCCTTCGACGTCGCCTTCCGCATGCAGACCCGCGCCCCGGAGATCCTCGACCTGACGCGCGAAACCCCCGAAACGCTCCGGCTCTACGGCATCGGCCAGCAACCCACCGACAACTTCGGCCGGCAATGCCTGATGGCCCGGCGGCTGGCCGAAGCGGGCGTGCGCTACATCCAGATCAACTACGGCGACAACACCGACAACCCCGCCTGGGACCAGCACTCGAACCTGCCCAAGCACGCCGACCACGCGCTGGCCACCGATAAGCCCGTCGCCGGCTTGCTCGCCGATCTGAAGCGCCGCGGCCTTCTGGAAGACACGCTCGTCTGGTGGGGCGGCGAGTTCGGCCGCACCCCGTACGCCGAGCGCAACGGCACCGGCCGCGACCACAACCCCGGCGGCTTCACCCAGTTCCTGGCCGGCGGCGGCATCAAGCCCGGCATCGTCCACGGCGCCACCGACGACTACGGCCACCACGCCGTCGCCGACAAGGTCCACATGCACGACCTGCACGCCACCATCCTGCATCAGCTCGGCCTCGACCACACCCGGCTTACCTACCGCTACGACGGTCGCAACTTCCGGCTGACGGACGTGGCGGGGCGGGTGGTGGAAGAGATCATCTCGTAATCACGATCTCACTTCGCCGGCGGCTTCAACTCAAACTTGCGAAACCAGATCTCGAAGCCCTCGGTCTGGAGCAGGATCTTGCCGGCCGCCGGATACACATCGTACGCCTGATTGACGTCGACGCCGTTCACTTTCACGGCCATCGTCCTATCTCGACAGATGCACTCGACCTTGGTCCAGTCGCCGAGCCGGCTTTCGACGTCGTCTTTGCCGCGTGTGTCGAGGTATTCCTTGAACGTTGGGTCGTGGCGATTCCACCAGAGCTGGCCTCGGGTGAAGACCCGTTTTTCGCCCCCCTTCTTCCAGCGCGGCCGTTTGTCCGGGCCAAGCGCCACATCGCTGGTGAGCGCCACCGGGATCACTTCGCCTCGGTCGTCCTTGCCGCGGATCACGATCAGATCGCCGACACAACCCTGGGCCAGCTGGCATTCGATGGATGACATCCAGGTTCCATTCGAGCCGCCGTCGGGCCCGATGGCGTGCAGCAGGATGCCGGAGTTGCGGACGTACTTGCCGCCGTCGGTGCGCTTGCCCCACTTGTATTCCACGGTCAAATGGTAGTCGCGATACGCGCGCGCCGTGGCCACGTAGCCCAAGCCGTCGCCGGACAGGCGCAGCACGCCGTCAACGACCGTGAACACCTGGCGCGGGTCGGCACGCTTGGCGTCCCTGAGCCAGGTGGTGAGGCCGGCAAGGTCCTTGCCGTTGAAGAGGGCGATGGGCTTGTCGGGGCGTAGCGGCTCCGCGGCGTGCAGGATCGGATGTGCGGCAAGGAAGACGAGGGTCAGGGATACGCGTGACATGGCGGCGCTCACAACGGACATCCTGAAGGGAACGCGACTCAGCATAGCAAAGGGAATCGGGGTCCGCCATAGTCTTGATCGCGCGGGGTGCTATACTGGCCAGCACGCCAATCGCCCACTGCAACGTCTCTACCCACATCGCCGGGAGACTGTCATGCCACGAATCATCGCTTGTGCGCTCGGATTCGCATTGATGCTCCGGGGCGCGGCGGCGCAGGACGGGGATAGGTCCAAGCTGATCCCGTTGCCGGAGCTGGGGACAGGAAAGTACCACGGCTTCGAAGGCGGCTTCTATCCGGGCGGCAAGAACGAACGCCCCAAGGAGCACGAAGCCGCCGGCCTGCGGCTCGCCAGGGACATCATGCCGCGCGGCGCCGACGGCCAACCGCATCCCGAGGGCAAGATCGTGCTCTTGTCGATCGGCATGAGCAACACCTCGCAGGCGTCGCAAGGCTTCAGCCGGCAGTTGCGCGACGCCGACGGCGTCAATCCGCATATGGTGTTTGTGAACGGCGCCCAGGGCGGCATGACCGCGGCGCGGATCCAGGATCCCACGAGTGACTCCGGCGTGAAGTACTGGACCACCATCGACCAGCGGCTCGAACAGGCTGGCCTGACGCGGGCGCAGGTGCAGGCGGTCTGGATCAAGCAAGCCGACGCTGGTCCCTCGCAGGGCTTTCCAGCGTATGCCAAGAAACTGCAAGGCGAGCTGGCCCGGATCGTGCAACTCCTGCCGGAGCGGTTCCCGAACGTGAAGCTCGCCTATCTTTCGAGCCGGACGTATGGCGGCTTTGCCACGACGAAGCTGAACCCGGAACCGTATGCGTACGAATCCGGCTTTTCCGTGAAGTGGCTGATCGAGCAGCAACTGCAGGGCGACGCCGGCCTGAACTGCGATCCGGCCCGCGGCAAGGTGAAGGCCCCCTGGCTGAGCTGGGGACCCGATCTCTGGGCCAACGGCGCGAAGAAGAATCGCGCCGGCGTTTCTTATGAAGAGAGCGACTTCGGCAAGGACGGCACGCACCACTCCCCAGCCGGCGTGGAAAAGCTGGGCCGGCATCTCCTGGAGTTCTTCCGGACCGACACGACCACGCGCGGCTGGTTCTTGCGGCAACCGTGAGCGCTGGCCCGCCGGCGTCGATATGCGTTGTGCGGAGCGGAAGCCCTCCGCCGGTCTGATCGCGCCGCGGCGCTGGAGAAGATTTCCGCGACGCCGCCGGCAAGCGGCGGCGGGAATCGCATCCGCGCCGCCGTGGCTCGCGCCGCCGTGGCCCGCAAGCGTTCATGCCACGAAGTGCTTGTAGATCGTGAAGCCAAGCGACACGATGCCGGCCAGGAGGACCAGCATCAGCAACAGGTAGAGCAGCGAGTACATCTTGTGCAGCGCCCCCATCCCGCTCATCAACTCGCCGATGTCATTGCCCTTCGTATCGACAATCTTCTGAAATGACCGGGCGGCCGAGCGCGTCCAGGAGCCCATGAGCAGGTAGAACAAGGCGGAGATCCCCGTGCCGATGGCAACGCCCCACAGGTGGTCGTTGGCCGGGAGGTTGTCGAGCGAGTACTTCTCGGCCTGCTTGCGGGCATCCTCGGGGAGCTGGTCGCGGGCCTTCTGCAGATACTCTGTGGTCTTGGCCTTCCAGTCCGCGGGGACGCGGTCGCGGTACACCGCCAGCACCACCAGAAGCGCCATGAGGAGGTACAGGACGCCCACGATCACGATGAACAAGCCGACGAAGCGCATCTTGCCGGCGAGGCTGCCGATCAGTTGGTTCTGCTCGCCGGTGAACTCGTAACCAGACGTCGACATGGGCATCTCCTTTCAAGTGAGGTAGGAACAGTGGAACGCCGTTGCAGCTTGTTGTAAGGGAATCGGCAGCCAAGGCGCTGCGCCAGTCGCATTCGCCGGCTCGACTTCCCGGTGCGGAACGCGCTATCGTCGTGAGCCTTCCCGCTGCCGCCCGGGTCTCAGAGGCTATTCGAAAACGGATCAGGCCCCTTAGCGTCATTCGAACAATAAGTTCCCGATTCTATCGGTGTGGTCCGCGGCGCGAAGAACGCGGAGAGCGTTGCAACCGAGGCGCTTCAGCAGCTGGAAGCCGACGGCGCCGCCGATTGATCCATCTCCAAGCTGTTTCAAGACTCGCGACGTCTTGTGCAAAATCGCCAACAATTTTGGCCGGATCGATGAGGTTTTGGGGAGTGCCGAAATCCCCGGGGATTCTTGGCGAGGACTTGTCCGGCCTGTTGCGCGCCGCCTATAATCGTTCAGCTTTTGGGCGCCCCGGACCGTGCCGGTGGCCGTCGCGAAGCGGTTGCACAATACACAACACCAGGTCCATCGTGATCTGGCAGAAGGAGCCTCAGCATGCCTGCAGTTCAACTCGATCCCGCCGCGTGGAAGAAGAACGCGCCTGCTTCCATCAAGACCGGCGAAGTGCACAAGGCGTTGGAGGAGCTCGCCAAGGCCAAGACCAACCTGAAGAAGGAAAAGGACCCTGCCAACTTCTTCAAGGCGCTGGAGAAGATCGCCAAGACTGCGGTCGCCAAGGACGAACAGACGGCGAAAAAGCAGAACGATAAGGAAGCCCTGAAGGCCCTCGCCGAGATCAAGAAGGCCGCCGAGGCGGGACGCGGCGACACCGAGGAGCTGCTCCTGACCGGCGACGAGGGCGACAGCACCAACCCCAGCGGCCAGTCTGGGATCCCCGTTCCCGAAGTCCGGGGCGGCGGCGACGCGATGGCCATGTCGGACAGGAGCGGCGAGGGCGGCAGCGGCGGCGGCGCCGCCGCGGCGGTCACCACGATCGTCAATACGCTCAAGGAAGCCTGGGCGATCGTCAAGGACAACGCCCCCGATGCCACGGCCGAGACTACCTATTGCCAGGCCATGCCCGAGAAGTCGCAGCTCGCCTGGGAGGAACTCTACGGCTGGAAGAAGGCAGCCGACAAATGGTCGTTCCAATACAAGACCAAGTTCTATCGCACGTTCGGCTTCGGCCCCACCGTCGACATTGATTTCGAGCTGGGCTACCTGTGGGGCGGCCGCAGCGACAAGGCGCCTGGGTTGTTCCTGAACAACTACACGGTATGGTGCAAGTCGATCGATGTGCCCTGGGGCTGGACCGTCCACGTCGACGCCAAGACGGGCGGCAAGCCGTTCAATTCGGGCTCCCGGGACAAGCCGGTGGGCGCCATCGAGCTGCGCGTTTCCGTGAAGTACGGCACCAAGCTGACCAGCAAGAGCAAGGCGTGGGCGATCACCTGCGCCGGCGACGGCAGTCGCCAGGTCAGCTAATGTGGCTGGTTCAAGTAATGGTGGTTCAAGCTCCCGAAGTCTATGTGGCTTCGGGAGTTTGACACGCGATCCGCCTCCGTCTGCCGGCGTGCCGGCAAGCACGCCGCGATTTCTGGAGACCCTCATTCTTACTATCGTGGGTTTGGCGCTGGTGGACAGCTATGGCAGGCCGCTCACCATGTCCGACGACGGCGTGGTGACCGGGCCCCATGGCGCGTGGGGCCACGCCCTTCCGGACGGGACCGTCACCTTCCCGAATGGCGACCTGCGCGGGCGGCTGCTGGACGACGGCCGGGTCGTGGACGCCGAGGGCGTGGAGCTGGCGACCATCGCCGCCGACGGCTCGGCCAAGGCCAACGACATCGAGCTGCGCTTCGACGAGACGGGCAAGCTCAGCGGCGGCGACCCCGACAACTCCATCCAACTCATCCCGCCGGCCGCCGAGGCCAAGCGCACGGCGATGCTCATCTTCCTGCTGACGCAGTTTGAGGCAGATTGAGAATCTTGCCTGTATCCCGCCATCCGCGACCGCCTCACGGCCACGTCGGGCTTACGCCTCGACGCTCGCCGGGGGCGCTCAGGGGACGGCTTTCTGCGGCGGCGGCGCCAGCCGCCGGCGATGGACTGCCGCTTTGTCGGCGTCACCTCGGGATTCATAGTAATCGGCGAGGGCGCGGTGTGCCGGTGCATGTGCCGGGGACCGCTCGAGCGCTTGATGAAGCCAGTACAGTCCCAACCGGGGCTGGCCGATTCGCAGAAAATCGGCGCCGATGGTGGCGGCCGCATCGGGGTCAAGACTGGCGCGCGAGGCCTCGTCCTTGAGGAGCCGATTGGCGCGCTCCAGCAGCGACTTGCTTTCCTGGTAGCGGGCCAGAGCGTCGGCCGCTTCCTGGGACCGGCCCTGGTGCTCCAAACAGCTGATGAGGGTGAACTGGGCCTCGACGTCGAACGGATCGGCCTGGAGGACGCGGCGCAACCACGGCTCGGCCTCCGCGGGCCGGCCTTCGTGCAAACACAGCCTGGCCAGGTAAATGAGCAGCTCGGGATCTTGAGGAATTCGACCGCATGGTGCACGCCGGGCAAATGCGCTTCACCCTGCTGCGCGACGATTCGCCCACGGGGTTGTTGTTGCTGGCCATTCGCGCGGCCCGCCGCGCCGTCGCCGTCAATCCGCGGGACGCCGCGGCGCATCTCGTTCTCGGCGAGTGTTACGTGCGCCTGTTCAAGACGACGCGCGAGCGGACCTGGGGCCAGCGAATGCCCGAGCTGGCGCAGCTTCGGCGCTCCCAGGCCAGCGCGGCCCTGAACCAGGCGCTCGCGCTGCAACCCAACCTGGCCCAGGCGCACCTCAGCCTCGGCGGCCTGTACCGCGACATGGGATACCTCGATCTGGCGCTGACACACTTTCGGGCCTATCTCCGCCAGAGCAAGGCGGCCGGCGCTCCGCCCGGCGTCGATCCGGACGAGTTTCGGGCGCGCGCGGCACAGCGGGAAGACGAGCTTGGCCGGCTGGCGCGCCGCGTCGACGGCAGCAACAAGGCCTACGCGGCCCAAGCCGCGGGCGCGCGTGTGCTGGACCGGGCCCGGCTCGCCGTGGAGAAAGGGCTGGCGGCCCGAGCACGCGACATCCTTCTGCAATCCGACGTGGCGGCATTCGGCCCGGAAGGCATGGCCCTGGAGCTGGACTTGCTGCTGGGCTCCGGCCGCGTCAAGTTGGTGCGTGACTGGACCAACCCCGAACAACGCGCCGTTCTTGGTCCGAACGAGTATCACTGGGTGCGCATCCAGGCGTTCGCCGCTTCCGGGGATTACGCGCGCGCCGACGACGAATGCCTGCAGCTGATCCGCACGCTGCAAGCCCCGGTTCAGGCCGGTCCGGAATTGCGGGTTGACGCGCTGCTCGCCGTGGTGACCGCGCAATCGATCCTGAACGAACATGCGGCCGACGGTTCGGTCCCGAGCCTGGCGTGGCGCGCGTATCGCCGGGCGGAGTATTACAATCAGGTAGCCGGGCTGGCGCGCCGCCTGAAGCAAGAAACCGACCTGACGGTGCTGCGCGGCCTGCTCGCCCTGGAAGTGGGAGACATGGAAGAGGCCGAAGTCGCCCTGCGCCTGGCCCTCCGCGTCTGGCAGAACGAAGCCGCGGTCCGTGCGGGTCGTGGGCTGGATTTCAATGGCCGGGCGCTGGCGCAAGGCTACTTGAAACTGCTGGAGTAACGCGTGGGCGCGACCGAAGCGGCTCCCCGAATCGCTCCATCCCGGTTTCAGGCCGCGTCCGGCTTGCTCATTCTGGCGGTCCTGGCGTATGTGCCGGCGCTGAGCGGCGGCTTCATCTGGGACGACGATTTCTACGTCACCGCCAATCCAACCTTGCGCTCATGGCCGGGCCTCGCCCGCATCTGGTTCGAGCCGGGGGCGACGCCGCAATACTATCCTCTGACGTTCACCACCTTCTGGGCGGAGTACCAGCTCTGGGAGCTTGCCCCGCTCGGCTACCACGTCATCAATGTGCTCCTGCACGGGGTCAACGGCGTGCTGCTGTGGCACGTGCTCATGCGGTTGCGGGCGCCGGCCCCGTGGTTCGTGGCCGCGGTGTTCGTGCTGCATCCGGTCCATGTCGAATCCGTGGCGTGGATCACGGAGCGAAAGAACGTGCTCTCCACGTTGCTGTACTTCGCCGCGGCGCTTTCGTATCTGCAGTTCTCGCCGCCGGCCGCCGGCGAGGAGGTCCGGTCGCGCTCGCGGTGGTACGTGCTGGCGCTGGCGTTGTTCGCGGGCGCTCTCTTGAGCAAGACGGTCGCCTGCTCGTTGCCGGCGGCGCTCCTCCTGGCCCTGTGGTGGCGGCGCGGCAGGTTCCCCTGGGGCGATCTCGCGGCCCTGACGCCTTTCTTCGCGCTGGGCGCCCTGCTGGCGGCCGTGACCATCTGGATGGAAAAGCACCACGTCGGCGCCCAGGGACTTGGCTTCGAGCTGTCGCCGGTCGAACGCTGCCTGATCGCGGGGCGCGCCCTGTGCTTCTACGCCGCCAAACTGGTCTGGCCGGCGGACCTGACCTTCATCTACCCGCGCTGGCAGGTCGACGCCGGGGTTTGGTGGCAGTACGTGTTTCCGCTGGCAACCATCGGAGCCGCCGTCAGCCTCGCGGCCGCCCGGCGCCGCATCGGCTGGGGACCGCTGGTCGCCTATCTCATCTTCGCCGGCACGCTGGTGCCGGCGCTTGGCTTCATCGACGTTTACCCCATGCGCTTCTCTTTCGTCGCCGACCATTTCGTGTATCTGGCGAGTCCGGCGTTCCTCGCGCTGGCGTTGGCCGCCATTCAAGCGCTCTGGCAACGGTTGCCGCAGTCGTGGAACAACGTGCGGCGCTTGGCGCCGGTTGGCTGCCTGCTCCTCCTGGGCGCGCTCACCTGGCGGCACGGGTTCGTGTTCACCGATCCGCGAACGTTGTGGGAAGACACGCTGTCCAAGAACCCCGAGTGCTGGATGGCGCACAACAACCTGGGCGAATTGCTCGCCGGGCAGGGCCGTCCGGACCTGGCCCGGCCTCATTACGAGGCGGCGATTCGACTCTATCCGCACGACGCGGCGCATCATCACAACCTCGGCAAGGCCCACTTTCTCATGGGCGACCTGGAGAAGGCGGCGCCGGCCTACGAAGCGGCCCTGCAGGTCGATCCGAGTCACTTCGAGTCGCACTTCAGCCTGGGCGTCGTGCTGCGCCGCCTTGGCAAGCTGCCGGACGCCCGGCGCCATCTCGAAACGGCAGTCGCGCTGCGCCCGGATTTCGCCGCGGCGCACAACAACCTCGGCGCCCTCCTCGCCCAGCAAGATCAGCACGCCGAGGCCATCGAGCATTTTCGGGCCGCGGCGCGGTCGGCGCCGGCGGATCCCGCGGCCTATTTCAACCTGGCCATCGCCCATACCCGGCTGGGCAAGCTGGACGAAGCCATCGACTACGTCCGGCAAGCGCTGGAGCGCGCGCCGGGCGAGGAGAGTTTCCGGCAATTGCTGGGCGCTCTGCTGCGCGAGCGGGAATTGACCCGCCAACCGGCAAAATAACGTTGCAACGCCCGCGCACGCCGATTAGGTTGTCCGATATGACCAAGAACAAGCGTCGCACGATGTGGCTGTTGGCGGCTGGGGCGGCCCTGCTGGCGAGCGTCATGTTGGTTCCCGGCAGTCCGCTGTACGTCGTGGACCGTTTCATCCCGAAGGGACAGCACGGGGGCCGAACCGCCGACGCATGGATCCAGGCCCTGGCAAGTCCGGACACCAAGGCGCGGCAGCAGGCGGTGTTCGCCCTCGGCGCCATCGGCGGCGAGGGCCCCGATGCGACGCCGGCGCTGATCGCCGTGATGCTCAAGGACGACCATGTGGAATCTCGTCAGCAGGCTGCCCTGGCGCTGGCCAAGATCGCGCCGGCGGGGCGCTCGCCGGCGCCGGCGCTGGCCGAAGGGCTTGCCAAGGCGCTGGACGATCCAGACGGCTCGGTCCGCATGAACGCCGCGCTGGCATTGTCACGCATGGGCCAGGGCGCTCGGCCGGCGATTCCGGCGCTCCTGAAGGCTATCGCCGACGACGCCAACAAGACCAATCTGGGAATGTTCCACCACACGATTCAGGAGCTGGCTGCCCTGGCGCTGGGGAAGGCGAGCGCCGGCAACGAGGCAGCTGTCCCCGCGCTGCTGGCGATGCTGGAGTCCGCCGATACGTCGGAGCAGCAGGCCGCCGCGGCTCGCGCTCTGGGCGGCGTCGGCCCCAAAGCCCGTGCCGCACTGCCGCGGCTGCGCGTCCTGCTCGACGATTCCAATGCCCACGTCCGCGCGGCCATTGCAGAGGCGTGGCCCCAAATCGCCGGCGAGAAGCTCGCGCCCCGCGACCCCGGCGCCGACCGTAAACTGGAACTCCCGGAGGACGAGCGCATCTACATCTGGAACATCGAACACCACGGCAACCTGCTCGGCAAGCACGGCTTCAGTCAAATGGGTCACGCCCTGAAGAACGCCGACCAAAACGCCTTGAACCGCATCATGGCCGATGACTTTCGCGGCGCCGACCTCCGCGATCCGCACCGCATCCGCACGGCCAACGACACGATGCAAGTCGAACGGCTGCTCGATCGCGGTCAGCCGCCGGTGATCCTCGGCCGCGACGCGTTCGCGGCTCGTCTCCTCGAATTCCGCAAGCTGTTCGGCGCTCAGGCGCCCGCCGTCAAGTTCTCGCTCATGAACCTGGGTCCCCAGCAACACAAACAGACCGACGGGCCCTGGGTCGGCACGGCCCTGTTGCGCATGTTCGGCCCTCGCGAGAAAAACGCCCCGGCCGAAGTGTCGCTCATCATCCGCTACGAGATCCCGCGCCCGACCGAACAGCGCCTGGCGCAGCCGGGCTGGCTCCAGGGGGCCGCGTTGCTCAATGTTCACGTGGCGCTGTCCGCGCGGCCGCTGTTTGTCGAGACGGCCAAGGAACGGGGCCTCGACGATGCGAAGCTGCACGACAACTGGCGGGAGTCGTATTTCCACGCAGGCACGGGCGGCGCCTTCGTCAGCGACTGCAATCGCGACGGCATCCTCGACGTCTTGATCACCGACGTCAACGTCGTCGCCCTCTATCAAGGCGGACCCGGCGGCAGGTTCACGGATGTCACCGACGCCATGGGGCTGCCCCGGCATACGGGCGGCAACTACCTGGCGGCATGGGCCGATCTCGACGGCGACGGCTGGGACGACCTGATCCTGGGCGACCGCCTGTACCGCAACGAGGAAGGCCAACGCTTCGCCGACGTCGGTAGCCGCGCGCGCTGGCGCCTGCCTCCCAGGGCCGGCAACGTCATCGTCGCCGACTACGACAAGGACGGCAAACTCGACCTGTATGTGACGCGCGTCGGCCAGCCCGGCAGCAAGTCGTGGCTGGACGACAAGAGCGGCGACGCCCGGGGCAACTACTTGTTCAGAAACCTGGGTGACTGGCAATTCGAGAACGTGACCCAGGCCGCCGGCGCCTCCGGCAACCGCCGGTCCACGTTCGCGGCCGCGTGGCTGGACGCCAACGACGACGGCTGGCCCGACTTGCACGTGATCAATGAGTTCGGCGACGGCGTCTTGCTGGTGAACAATCAGAAGGGGGCGTTCACGGAGCAGGCGCTGGCCAGCCGTCCCGCGGATTACGGCTCGATGGGCATGGCGGTCGGCGACGTCAACAACGACGGCCACATCGACATCTACTGCGCCAACATGTTTTCCAAGGCGGGGACGCGCGTGATCGGCAACCTTGCCCTCGACGCGTTTCCGCCCAAGGTGATGGAGAAGGTGCGCCGCTTCGTCGCGGGCAGCCAGCTTCACCTCAACAAAGGCGGACTCAAGTTCGAGCAGGTGGGAACCGCCAAGCAGATCGCGGGCGTCGGCTGGGCGTACGGCGCTTGCCTGGCCGATCTGGACAGCGACGGCTGGCTTGACATCTACGCCACGGCCGGCTACGTCAGCCGCAGCCGCGACCTTCCCGACGGCTGAAACTGCGTCTGGCTGGCTGTCGTGTCACAGCCGACGGACCGCAGCGCCCTGGTGCCCTTGCCCGGCAAGCTGGACGCGCGGCTCAAGGAGTTCTGGGTCGAGAATCCGTGGCAGATCGTCGCTCACGGGCACAATCTCAGCTGCTACGAACGGAATCGGGTGTTCTTGAATGTGCGGGGACAGGACTTTCTCGACATCAGCCATCTGACCGGCGCCGACAGCGAGGGCGACGGCCGCGCCGTGGTGGCCGCCGATTTCCGCAACGTCGGCATGCTCGATGTGCTGGTGCGCCAGGCCGGCGGCGGCGCGCTCTTGCTCTTCGAAAACCGTCTGCCCAAGAAGAACTACTTGCACGTTTCGCTGCGCGGCCACGCCAGCAACCGCCAGGGCATCGGCGCCCGCTTGACCGCCGTCGTCAACGGACAGCCGATTGTCCGCGAGCTCTACCCCGCCAACGGCCACCACTCCCAGGCCCCGAGCATCGTCCATTTCGGCTTGGGCGACCACGCCAAGATGGACACTCTCACCATCCGCTGGCCCTCCGGAAAGCGCCAGACACTGACCAACTTGACCGGCAACCGGCACATCATCGTGGATGAGAACAACAAGGGGGCCGAGGCTGTGTCCACCGTGACGCCGGGTCAGCCGATCGCGCCGTAAGGGATCGTGGCGTGGCCGGGGCTGTAGTCTTCGAAGCCCCGGCGAGGCCGCGCGGCACGTCGGCTGCCATGATGGCAGTCTGGGCCAGGTGTGTGCAGTTTGTGTGCAAAACGCTGACACCCCCCCCAAAAACTCATCCACGAGCTTTCGGATAGGCCGCCTCCGAAAGCAGACTACCACCACCAGTAATACCTGGGATGATAGGGGGGATAGTAGATCACCGGCGGCTGCTGGATGATGGTTTGCTGCCGTTGCTGCGATTGCTGGGCCTGCTCGAGCGCGCGCTTGCTTTCGTCCAGCTTGGCCTTGGTTTCCTCGAGAATGCGCTGCTGCTTGGCTTCCATTTCGCGCTTTTCGCGGGCCAGCTCGGCCCGATCCTGCTCGTACTTGGCCTTCAACTTGGCCTTCGCGTTCTCGTCCTCAATCGACGCCAGGGTTCGGAAGTGGTCCTCGCGCATCCGCTCTTCGCGATCGTACAGGCTCTTGGTGAGGTCCTTGAGCTGCTGGCGCACATTCTCTTCGAACCTTGTCAGTCGATCCGCGTCGGCCTTTCGCTGCTCGAATTCCAACTTCGCCTTCTCAAATTCCTGCTGGGCCTTGGCAAGGGCCGCCGCGTCCTCGCGAGCCCCGCCGCGAATGACCGCGGGCACCACGAACACCAGGAGGAACAGGATGCCCGCGGCAATCGCCACATTCCGCGGCGTCACCATGGTGGCGGCCGGCGCGGCTGCCGGCGCGGCGCCGGGAGCGGCGGACGTCGCATACCCCACGGGCGCTCCGGCCGGGTGGCCCCGGCTTTCATCCGTGGCCAGGATGGTCTTGTTCAGACCGGAGGTTGCCGGCGAGGCCGCCGGCACCTGCAACCGCTGGCTGCAGAAGGGACAATTCTTTTTCACGCCCGCCTCGCTGGCGAGCGCTTCGAGCGGCCTCTTGCAGTTGGGGCAGTTGTACTTGATCGGCGCCGCCTTGCTCTCGTCGCTGGCCAGCATGGTCTTGTTCAGGTTGGGCGGCGCGGTCACCGGCGGCGGCGGCGCGGCCGGAACTTGCAAGCGCTGCCCGCACGCCGGGCACGGCTTCTTCACGCCCGCCTCGCTGGCGGGCGCCTCCAGGGGCGCCTTGCAGCGCGGGCAATTGTACTTGATGAGGCCGGCCGATTCGCCGAGCATGGTCTTGGCGTAACCAGGACCGGGGGCCGCGCCGGGCGCCGGCTGGATCGCCGCCGAGGCGGCCCCGACGGCCGCCGTCTCGGCCACGGAACTGCCCGCGAAAAACGGCGATTGGCAATTGGGGCAAACGTGGCGCTTGCCCATGTCGCCTTCCGGAATCGAGAACTTGTACTGGCAGGCTGGACAGGTCACGCGAGCGAACATCGGCTCTTACTCCTTGCGACGAGTGATTTGAAAGGCTCCCCACGAAGCAGCGATCTTCTCGGTCCGGATGTGGATCGGTCGGCTGGTTCGGCACATCGGCCTTATCGCGGCCCTATTCGCGGCCCTATTCGCGGATCGTAACGCGCCGGCGCGTGCTTCGCAACGTTTTTCCGACGAAACGACGGTGGGGCGGAGGGTGGGTGGCGTCCGCGGAACCGACCCCGCTTGAGGAGACCACCGGCTGACCAAACGGGTGGGTTCCGAAGACTCCACCCACCCTACTTGAAGAGCTACTTGAACAGCGGCAGCGCGGTCAGCAATTCGTCCAGCGTCGCCTGGTTGACCTGGACCGACAGGAGGACGCTGTTGTCGCGCTGCTCCAGGTCGAACGTTGCGCTCACTTCGGCGAGCAGCTTGGTCAGCTTCGGCCCTCCCTGGGCGCCGACCATGTCCATCAGGAACTCGCCCCGATTGAGCCACAGGTCGAGAACGGTCGAGCGCAGCTTCGCGGCATCATCGGCGTCGTGGCACGTGAAGCCGATGCTGAGCTTGACTTTCTGTCCGTCGGCCAGATCGACCGTGATGACGCCGCCTTTGCCGCGTAGCGCGATCGGGGCAATCGTCGTGATCTCCGGGATGCCCAAGGCGATGACCGGCGCCATGTTTCCGAGCTCGCGCAAGCGCTGCTTGGTGGATTCGTCGAACTGGACCGCCGCCCAGATGACCGAGCCGCTGACCTGATCGATTTGGGCCTTCAAGTCGGCGTGCAAGCGCGGCTGCGTGGCGGCCGCGACTTCCGCCGCCAGTTCCGCACTTTCCATGAAGCCGAACACCGCGATCCGGTCCGTCGGCAGCGCCAGGCAACCCGTTTTGCCGGCCAGGTGCGCGGTGCTCGGCCAAATGCTCATGCCCTGGTGCTCCCGCGCCGGGCCGGCGCGAACGACGGTGCGTATCTCGTCCGGATCGAACGGATGATCCGTGCTGAGCACCACGACGGGCACGCTCTGGGGTCCCGTGCCGCCGGCGAGCAAGACCATGTCGGCGTCGTCGATCAGGTCGCGGGCTTCGGGTGGAATCTGGTTGAACTGGGCGAGTTGCCGTTGCAACGTCTTCCAGGCGTGGCGCAGCTCGGGCTGCTTGCGGACCTGGCCGACGTGGATGCCGGCGACCGCGGAACTGTTGGCCGGCAGGAACGCGAGCAGGTTCCGCGCTTGCGCCTGGTTGGCCGCGGCCTGGGCGCGGTTGCCGGAGCGCAGGAAGCCGGGCCACACATAACCGAGGAACAGCGTCGCCCCGGCGATAGCAACGGCGCCGGCGACCAGAACGCCGACGCGCCGCCGGCCCCCCGCTGGCGAAGCTTTGGCCGCGCCTGGCGAATCGGTTTCCGCCGCGAAGGGGGCCGCCTCGAAGAGGGTCTGGCACGCGGGGCATTTGACTCGGAGGCCGGCGGACGCCGCCGCGCTGGTCCGCAGCTCTTTCTTGCAGTGCGGACAGACGAGAAGGTTGGCCATGGGGAACCTGTCCTTGGTGCGCGATGTGGCGGCACGTGTTCAACTTGCCGCGTTGGTTCGGGGCAAGTTGGAGACTTGCCCCCACGAACTTCGGGTTACTTCTGCTCTTTCTTCAGCACCGGCTCGAGGATCACGCGCACCGGCGTTTCCAGCGGCGGGATGCTCTCGGTGTGGGCCTCAAAAAACAAGTCGTCGTTGTCCTTGGTGCTCATGATCGGCAGGTCGAGCAAGGCGCTCTCGAAATTCGAAACGCAAATGACGGTGCCGTCGTTGGCCGCGTAAAAGGGCGGCTTCGTCTGGTCGAACGGATCCTGGATGAGCACGCTGCCGGCGAACACGAAGTCATGCTCGAGGGTCTTCTTGGTCTTGATGCTGCGAATCCAGTGCTGGGCCGGCAGGCGCTGCGGTCTCTTCTCGGCGTCCTCGTACTCCAGGAAGACCTTGATCACGGTCCCGCGGGCCGGCTCGTACTTCGGCACGAACTTCACGGGGCTGCCGGGCTCGGCCCCGGCCAGGATCAGCGCCTTGTGGATTTCGCGGGCATCGACGTCGGCCACCAGGATCGCCTCGTGCTCCTTGGTGCGCTTGCGCGTCAGGAACTGCTCGAGCATCCCCTGGCGCAGGCACACCAGGGCGTCGACGACGACGCGGCGTTCGTCTCCCTTGATCTCCAGCGACACGTTCTTGCCGACGTTGACTTTCTTGGCCGGCGCCGTCGACGCTTTCGGCCTCGGATCCTGCTTGGCGACGGGCTCGTCGGCCGTGCAGCCGGCCAGAGCCAGCATCGCCAACGAGCCGCACAGAGTCAGCACAGCGATGGGTTTCATAGCCATTACCTTATCTGGGGAGATGGGGGCGAGGGAAGAGGGAATAGCAAAAGGGATGCCAGCCGGCCAGCGGCGCGGCGTCAGCACGATGTGACTTCCGACGTGACTTCCGACGGCGACGCCCGTTCGTCACGTCGCGCTGACGCCGCGCCGCTCGCCTGAGCCGGTTTTTTCTGGCCTGCGGTCCCCCGAGGCATTATTACAGGGACAACGCCCGTTGTCGGCCCGCGGACCGCCTTCCCGTGGGCGCCGTCTCCCACGCACTGCGGTGCGTGGCTTATCTGGGAGATTTCCATGCGCCGGTTCGCGATTTCCTTGGTCGTTGGACTATTGTTTGCGCCTGTGCTCGCCGATGCGGTTGCCGGCGACGCGCCGGAAGGATTCACGCCGCTGTTCAACGGCAAGGACCTCAGCGGCTGGAAGGCGACCGGCAAGATGGACGTGTGGGGCGCCGACAAGGGCGTGCTCTACGTCTCCGGCGGCGGAGGCGGCTGGCTGCTCACCGAACAAGAGTACGGCGATTACGAGCTGCGCCTGGAATACAAGCTGCCGGAGAAAGGCAACAGCGGCGTGGCCCTGCGAACGCCGTCCAAGGGCGACCCCGCCTACGTCGGCATGGAGATCCAGCTCATCGACGATGTGAACTGGAAGGGCCTGCAGACCTGGCAGCATACCGGCTCGATCTACAACGTCGTGCCGGCCAAGACGATCAAGAACAAGGAGATCGGTGAGTGGAATGCGATGCGGATCGTCGCCAAGGGCCGGCACATCCGGGTTGAGAACAACGGCGCCGTGCTCGTGGACGCCAACCTCGACGACTACGTGAAGGAGCACGCCAAGCGCCACCCCGGCATCCTGCGCGACAAGGGATACATCGGCTTCCAGAGCTACAACTTGCGGGTCGAGTTCCGCAACATCCACATCAAGGACTTGAAGTGAGCTCGCGGAACTGAAGGTTCGGGTGCCATGCCCACGGCTTTGCGTGGGCATGAGCAGCACCGGTTATCCAGGCCCCTCCCATGCCCACGCAAAGCCGTGGGCATGGCACCCGGCTTGCCGCGGCAGTGTCACTTGTTGAAATCCCGATCCGTCAGGCCGACGTTGAAGCGCAGATCGATGTAGCTGTACACCTCCATCAGCTCGCCGGTCGGGGGGCCGCCGGGGCGCGGCCAGAAGTAGTTCTCGTTGCGGACCGGGAGCTTCGACTCCTTGTCGAGGAACAGGACGCTGCGGTGGGCGTAGTACTCGGGCCGGCGGTCGGGGCGGATGTTCTCGATGCGCAGGCAGCGGCGGTTGTCGTACTCGTACTCGGCGATGCGGGTCTCGGTGCGGTTGAACCTCTTGTCGGCTTGCCAGTACGCCAGCGTCGAATCGATCAGTTGGCCCAGGCCCGCCTCGCGGATCGTGTGCCGGCTGTGCTCCATGACGCGCGGGTCGTTGGGGTCGATCGACACGAAGCCGATCGCGCCTTTCAACAGCCCTTTCGAATGGACGCGCATCATGTTTTTGTTTCTGCCGGCGACGAACGCGACTTCCTGGCCGCGCGATTCGGTGGGCGACAGCCAGCGCATGTAGACGCTGAACGGCTGGACGCGGAACTTCATCTGCACGATGCTCTCTTCCCGGAGCTTGCCCTTGATGTTCTCACGCGAAACCATCGTGCAGGTGTAGTCCTTGACGGCGCCGTGATTGCGCTTCGCGTCGTGCAGCCAGAGAATCGCTTGATCGAGCGGCGTCAGCTTTGGAGCCGCGGCGGCCGGAGGTTGCCCGGGCGGCGGCTGGGTGGGGGCCTGACCGTCCGAGCCGGCGGCGAGCGCCGCCCACGCGAGTCCGCAGATGCCGATGCTGATCCTTCCCAGATGCCGGCGCTTCATGGTCAATCCTCGTCCATCGTGTGTGCCGTTCGTGCAATCTCCATGCCGGCGCGTTCGCCGTCCGGCGTGGGCGGCGCAAGTCTAAAGGAAACCGCGACCGGGAAAAAAGGCGAAATCGCCGCCGGCAGGGATTGGGCAAGCTGTATAATTTGCAGGAAGCCATGTCGTTGCAAATTCATACCATCGTGTCGATGCCGTTTGCAGAAAACACCTACGTCGTTCGGCGCGTCGGCCGCGACGGCGCCAGCGACTGCGTCGTCATTGATCCCGGCCTCGAACCCGATCTGATTTTCCAGTGCCTCGCCGAGAACGGGCTGCGCCCGGCCGTCATCCTCAACACGCACGGCCACGCCGATCACATCGCCGGCAACGCGGCGCTGAAGGACGCGTTTCCCGAGGCGCCGCTCATCATCGGCGTGAACGATGAGCCGCTCCTGACCGACGCCATGGCCAACCTGAGCGCCCCGTTCGGTTTCGAGATCACCAGCCCGCCGGCGGACCGTCTGGTGCGTGACGGCGACCGGCTCGACTTCGCGGGTCTGACATTCGACGTACTCGACATCCCCGGCCATTCCCCGGGACACGTCGTCTACGTGGTGCGCGATGAGCCGTTGGTGCGCGTGTTCGGTGGCGACGTGCTGTTCCAGGGGAGCATCGGCCGCACGGATTTGCCGGGCGGCGACCAGCGCCTGCTGGTGGGCGGCATCCGCGCGAAGCTCTTCCCGATGCCTGATGAGACGGTGATCTACCCCGGCCACGGCCCGACGACGACAATCGGGACCGAGAGGCGGACGAATCCGTTTGTGGGCGTTGATGACTGATCGAAGCGCAAACAAGGGACCCGTTGAACGCATCCATGATCCGGCGTGCGCTGAACGGGTCCGCGCGTTAGCCGTTTCCCACGTTACAATCCGAAAGCGTTAGCCGTTTCCCACGTTACAATCCGAAATCCCCCTTGATCCGTCGCCACGCGCTGTGGATGTGGTTGGCCTTGTTGCCGGCGGAGTCGGCCTGGGTGTTCAGGAACTCGACCACGAACGTCGGACCGTGGACGCGGTACGTGTAGCCGTTGCCGGGGGCGGGATCGCCGCTGTACGCGACAAACACATCGCTCGGCTTCGCTTGCTGGACGAGCTTGTATTCGACGGCGCCGACGCCCGGCGGCATGCGCTCGGTGTAGCTCTTGAGCAGCTTCATGAGCGATGCGCGTTGCGCTTCGTTGAGTTTCGCGGCGGACAGGCCCACGGGTTGGCCAACGTTGGGCGCCGGCTTGGTTTCGCCGGGTTCGGCAAAGTGCTTGGGCTGGCGGGCGACCTGTTTTTGCTCGTTGGTGAGGGCATTGAACAGCTCACGGGCGAAATCCTCGGCCGGCGCCAGGGTGCGATGGCCTTTTTTCGGTCCACCCTTGATCTCGGCGGGATTGGCCCCGAAAAACGCCGGCGACGAGGCGATGACCTGGTCGCCGTCCAGCGTGAAGTTGAGCGACAGGTGATGCCCCTCGACGCGCCAGCCCCATTTGCCGGTCTTGGCGGGCGTGCCGAAGATCGTGAAGAAGTACCACTCAGGATTGCGGATCATCTTCCCTTTGGGGGATTCCAGTTCGGCGAGGATGGCTTCGAGGCTCATGATGGTCACGGCGGCGACATTCCCCGAGTCGCTGGTGCCGGCGCGGACCAGGTCGAGGGCGGCCTTCTTCTGGGCCGGCGACATCGCTTCCAGCGGCAGGCCGTTCCGCGTTGCTTTGCGAGTGTTGTTGTTCTGGCGCGGCGTGAAATACCAGGTCGTCCGCTCCTTGTCGTCGTACGCGAAGGTCGCTTGCTTCCTCTGATCCTCGGTGAGCGCCCCGAGGAGCTTCTGGGCCGCCGTCACCATCTGCCCGCCGGGCGCTGCCGTTTGCTGCGCCACCAACGCGAGGCCGGCGACGCTCGCGAGCACCATGCCGGCAACCATCATCTTCGTCAGTTTCATGGCTGTTTCCTCGGCTACGAGTCCTGAGTCCGCTGCATAGGATACGCGGTGGGACGGCTATCGTCATTTGTTTCGGATCAACGGATCGTCCACCGAACGCATCCATTCGTCCAGCCGGCGCTGCAGTTCATCGCGCGTTTGGCGATGGCGCGGGTCGTTGTACAGATTCTTCATCTCCTCGGGGTCATTCCGCAGATCGAACAGCTCGTCCGGCTGGTTGCCGAGGTGCTGGCGGACCAGGTGCCAGCGTTCGCCGCGGAGGCTGCGCATGTGGGCCTTGTCGCCGTTGTGCATGTCGTACTGGGCGAAGACGGCGTCGCGCCATGTCGCCTTGTCGCCGCGCAAGAGCGGTGTGAAGTCCTGCCCGTGTTGCCGGTAGTCTTTCGGCGGCGGCGCGTCCAGCATGCCCAGCACTGTCGCGAAGGTGTCGATGTTGGACACCATCGCGTCCAGCTTCGTCCCCGGCCGCACGACCCTGGGCCAGCGAATGATGAGCGGCACCTGCAACGACACATCGAACATGTTGGGCCGGCGGCCCGTGTGGCCCGCGGCGATCCAGGACGCGTTCCCCTTGGTGTTGAGGCCGTGGTGGCCGATCATGTAGCCGTGGTCGCTCGTGAACAGGATGATGGTGCTGTCCGCGAGCCCCGCCTCTTCAAGAAACGCGAGCAGCCGGCCGAGGTTGCGGTCCACCGAATGGATGCTGCCGTAATAGTCGCGCGTCCAGGTCTTGACCTTGTTCACGTCCAGGCCAGGAAAGGCCGGGATCGTCGGATCGAGGTCCTTGAACGGCGCGGCATCCGCCTCCGGAACCGGGATGTACGGCAAGTGCGGCGCGCGGAAGTGCAACGACAATGCGAACGGGCTGTCCTTGTTCTTCTTGATGAAGGCGATGGCGTCGTCGGTCAGGAGATCGGGGAGCGTGCCCTTGAGCTTGGTCTCCTTGCCGTTGACTTCGAGCGTCGGGTTCATGGGAGTCGTGCCGCCGCCCAGGAAGCCAAAGAAATGCTGGAAGCCCTGCTTGGTCGGATGGAACTGCGGCAGGGCGCCCAGGTGCCACTTGCCGATGAGCCCGGTGCGCCAGCCGGCGCGGCGCAGCACCTCCATCCAGGTGATCGTGTCGCTCGGCAAGCCGACGCCGGCCTTCGCTTCCTTCGGCGAAATCCAGTCGGTGATGTTGACCTGCGTCCCGTAACGGCCGGTCAGGTAGCTGGCCCGGCTCGGCGAGCACACCGGCGTGGCCGTGAAGGCGCGCGTGAACAAGACCCCATCGCGCGCCAGCCGGTCCATGGCGGGCGTCCGCGATTCCTTGTTGCCGTAGGCGCCGATGCTCCAAGCCGCCTGGTCGTCGGTGACGACGCAGATGATGTTCCACTTTTTCGGCTTGGCGGCGCCGCCGTCGGCCAGGCTGGGACATGCGAAGAATGGAACGAGCAAGAGAAGCGCGAGTCGCATGGCGGCACCCATCGAAACAAAATCGCCGGGGACGAACCACTGGATTCATCCCCGGCGAGTATTGTAATCGGCTGAACTGGATTGGCACGGAATTACTCGGCGTCCTTCTTCCCCTTCTTCTTGCCGAAGCCGCCGAAGCCCTGTTGCTCGAGCTTGAACTCGGCCCCGATCATCTGCCGCCATTGCTTGCGCTGGTCGGCGGTGAGCACGCCGTTGATTTTTTCCTTGGTCTCCTTGTCGAGGGCCGTGGTCTTCTCCTGGATGCCTTGGAAGCCGCCAGAGGCTTGTGCTTCCTTGAAGATCTCCAGGCGTTCCTTGCCGGCCTCTTGCAGGATCGACTTGACGTTTTCCTGCTGCTCCTCGCTCATTTTCAGCTCGGCGGCGACCTTGGCATCGGTGAATACCTGGGTGCCGCGCGTCTGCAAGCGGATCTGCCTGAAGCGCTTCAGCTGGGGCTCGCTGAGAATCTCGGCGACAGCCTTGTCGAGGGCATCGGGCAGCTTTTCGAGCTGCGCCTCGCTGATCTCGAGCTCCTTTTTCACCTGTTCATTGTTGAGCAGGTTGATCGGGTTGTTGGCGAACCCGCCGCCGCCGAAGCCGCCAAACCCGCGACCGCCAAAGCCGCCGCCGAACTTCTTCTTGGGTTGCTGCTGGCCCTCGGCCAGGCCGACGACGAGCAAGCCGATCACCAAACAACCGAGCACGACGCCGATCTTACGCATGATCTACCTCCTTTGGGTTGGACTTGAGTGATGGATTGGGGCCCGTTCCAGATTTCGGGTGGATCAGGCAATGGGAGTCCATTTGCCATGAAACGATGGTATTTGTAACCCCGCCGCCATGAAAAAGCTATGAGAAATACGAAATGGGAGGGTTTTGCCGTTCGGGTGAGCCGAGCCACTGGCGAGCCGCGCCGGCTCGGCTCGGCGGCAGTTCTACCAAAACCACCCAGTTTCGCCTTTTGCTCAAGTTCGCGCGCTTGCCCGGTCGATGACCAACACGAGATGCCGTGAACTCTCACGTGGGCCAGGTCGCCGACCTGCCGTGCTTCCACGAAGGTCGGCCGTCTGCTCCGCGATTCTTTCCCAGGCGCTTCCGGCGTGTCGGCCATGCGAAGACGGCTCGTGGTCCTGGTCCTGCTGGCGCTCGGCGTCATCGCGCTTGGCGGTCTGGGGACCCCGTCCGCGCCTGGGCAGGAAACCGTCGGCGGCGTGATCCATTCGCGGTTCCGCACGTTTCGCATTCCCTTCAACGTCGGCGCCGGCGCCGCCCAGATCCGCCAGGTGCAACTGTACGTATCGCTCGATCAGGGCCAATCCTGGCAAGCGGCCGCGAACGCCCCGCCCGACCAGCGTTTTTTCCGTTTCGGCGCCGAACGCGACGGCCTGCACTGGTTCGCCGTGCAGACCCTCGACCTCGACAACCGCCTCACGCCGCCGAACATGCAGGGCGCGGCGCCGAGCTTGAAGGTCATGGTCGATACCGCCGCCCCCGGCGTGCACCTGCGGACGCTGACGCCGCAGGGCGACAAGGTCGGCGTCTCCTGGGACATCCGCGACGAAAACCTGGAATTCCTGGCCAACGACACCGTCCGCCTCGACTATCGCCCGGCAGGCGGCCAGAACTGGATACCGCTCAACCTGCCCATCGGGGCCACGCAGCTCTACTGGGTCCCGCAAGCGCCCGGCCCCGTCGAGGTCCGCCTGCAAGCCCGCGACCGCGCCGGCAACACCGCCCAGACCGTCGCCACCATCGGCCTGGCCGGCAACCCAGGCTTTGCCAACCCGAATCCGAATCCCGGCCCCAATTCCGGCCTGGTCCCGCCGAACCACGCCGCGCAGCCGCCGCAGGGCGGCCGCGCGCAGGACCTGGTCAACGGCCCCGCCGAGCACGAGCGCAAGCTGGTCAACAGCAAGCGCATCACCCTCAGTTATGAGCTGAAGGACGTCGGCCCGTCCGGCGTCTCGGCGGTCGAGCTGTGGTACACCGTCAACGGCCGGAGCTGGAACAAGTATCCGCACCGCTTCGACGATCCGAAACAGACCGCGATCGCGTTCGAGGTGGAAGGCGAAGGCGTCTACGGCATCTCGCTGTGCGCCAAGAGCGGCGTCGGCCTGGGCGAACGGCCGCCGCAGTTCGGCGACCGGCCGCAGCTCTGGATCGAAGTCGATCTCACCAAGCCCGCCGTGCAGCTTCAGAACGTGGTGGTCGGCGCCGGAACGGACAAGGGCAAGCTGTTTATCCACTGGACGGCGCGCGACCGCAACCTGCACCGCGAACCGATCACGCTCTCGTACGCCGAGCACGCCGCCGGCCCGTGGAAGACTTTTGCCGACAAGCTATCCAACGCCAACGGCCGCCACGTGTGGACCATGCCGGAAAGCGGCGTCCCCTATCAGTTCCACATCAAGGTCGAAGCCGTCGATCAGGCCGGCAACATCGGCGAGGCAATCACGGACAGCCTTGTCAAAGTCGATCTGTCCACGCCGAAGGTGAAGATTCTGACAGTGGAGCCGGGGCGGTAGGGCCAGGATGAACAAGCGTGCGTCCGGACAGCATTCGCGGACCGCTGGAATGCGGCCTCCGGCTTGCCGTTTAGCGTTCGCGCCACACCCGCGCAAACGAACGCGCCGCGTCACATCGTGCGTCCGCCGTCGACGACGACCACTTGTCCGGTCATGAGCGACGTTCCCAGCGCCAGGAAACGAACGGCGTCGGCGATGTCGTCGGGCACGGCCGCCCGGCCCATCGGCGTGACTTGCAGCGAACGGGCCACGTGATCCATGTGGTCGGCGAGCCAGCGCGTCAGCACGGGGCCGGGCGCCACGGCGTTGACGCGGACCGTCGGCCCGAACGCCCGCGCCAGCGACTTGGTGAGACAGTTGACCGCGGCCTTGCTGATCGCGTAGGGAATGGAGCTGCCGAAGCCCTGCAGGCCCGCCACCGAGGTCACGTTCACGATGCACCCCTGCCGCTCCTGCAGCATCGGCAAGGCTTCGCGGCAGCAGAAGAACGTCCCCTTCAAGTTGACGTTGAGGATCTCATCCCACACGTCATTGGTGAGCGACTTGAGGTCCTTGTGGTCGATGAACTGCGTGGTCCCCGCGTTGTTGACCAGGACGTCGAGCCCTCCCAGCTCATCGTGGCAGCGCCGCAGCATGTCGTGCACGCCGCCCTCGTCGGCGACACTCGTCTTGCACAGGATCGCGGGCACGCCGCAGGCGCGCACCTCGGCCAGCGTCTCCTCGGCCTCCTTTTGCGAGCGCGAATAGTTGACGGCGACCGCCAGGCCCTCCTTGGCGAAGCGCATGGCGATGGCCCGGCCGATGCCGGTCGCGGAACCGGTGACCAGGGCGACTTTGCGGGGAGGGTTCATGATATGGATGTCCTTGGCGGAGTGTTCGCGACCATTGTATTGAGGCGCTTGCCATGTACGCCAGCGGTTCATACCCTTTGGATTAACAACTCGGAACTCTTCCCTGGCCCCCTTGCCCATGCCGGATGTCCTGGATTGGCGCCGCGATGATCCCCAAGCCGCCCTCGGCCGGGTCGCGGGGTGTTTGCGCCAGGGCCAACTCGTGGCGCTGCCGACCGAGGCCGGCTACGAAGCAGTGGCCTCGGCCGTGCGCCCCGATGCCGTGGCCCAGCTTGCCGGCCGCGCCGGCGCGGCCGAGCCGCTGGCGCTGGTCCTGGGCGAAGCCATGGAGGTATTCGACTGGCTGCCGCCGTTGCGCGGCGCCGCCCTGCGCTTGCTGCGGACCTTCTGGCCCGGCCCCCTCACCTTGATCAGCGGCGCCGGCGCGGCCTTCGGTTGCGCGCGCGACCTTCCCGATGCGGTTCGCAGCCATGTCGTGCGCGACGGCGCACTGGCGTTGCGGCTGCCCGATCACGAATGGCCGGCGCCCTTGCGCCGGCTAACCGGACCATTGGCAGCCGCGCCGCTGCCGGGGTTTCCCCAAGAGGCCGGCCAGATCGCCGCCGGCCGCGACCAGGTGGCGCTGATCGTGGACGCCGGGCCGAGTCCGTTCATCAGGCCGCCCACGCTGGTGCGGGCCGACGCCAAGTCTGCCGCCGTCGTGCGCGAAGGCGCCGTGCGCAAGGACGACATCGAGGCCGTGACGCCGTGCCGCATCCTGTTCGTGTGCACGGGGAACACATGCCGCAGCCCGCTGGCCGAGACGTTGTGCCGCGCCCTGCTGTCGGCCAAGGTGGGATGCGCGTCCGCGGATTTGCTGGCCCACGGCTACAGCGTGGCGTCGGCGGGGTTGGCGGCCGGCGCGGGGAACACGGCGACTCCGGAAGCGGCCGCCGTCGCCCAGGCCTACGGCGGCGACCTGCGCGGGCATTGCAGCCAACCGCTCACAATAGATTTGTTGTCGCGAGCCGATCAAGTGTTTACCATGACATGGAGCCAGCTGAGTTTGCTTCGCAGCCTGCGGGTCCCGGCCGGACCTGTTCCGCAGCTGTTAGCGCCGGCCGGCGCCGACGTCGAAGACCCCGTGGGCGGCAGCGATGACGTCTATCGCGCGTGCGCTGCCCAGATCTGGCATTACCTGAACGAGCGCTTGCCGCAATTGCTGGAAGCCTGACGCCGACCGTGGCGCGCGACAAACCGTCGCGCAACACGTGCGGCCTGGCAACGCGCCCCACGACTTGGACCCGACTCATGAAAATCGTCATCGGCAGCGATCATCGCGGCGTCGAGGCCAAGCGGCGCCTGGTCACGGCGCTGCAGGCGCAAGGCCACGAGGTCGTGGACGCCGGCACCAACGGCCCCGAAAGCGTGGACTACCCCGACCTGGCGTACGAGGTCGCCAAACGCGTCAGCGACGGCTCGGCCGAGCGCGGCATCCTCATTTGCGGCACCGGCATCGGCATGTGCATCACCGCCAACAAGGTCCGCGGCGTCCGGGCCGCGCCGTGCCACGACAGCATCACCGCCGAGATGTGCCGCCGCCATAACGACGCCAACGTCTTGTGCCTGTCCGCCGACCTCCTCGGCGACGAATTGATCGACCGCATGGTCCGCATCTTCCTGGAGACGCCGTTCGAGGGCGGCCGCCACGCCCGCCGTGTTGAGAAGATCACCAAGATCGAAGAAATGCGCTGACTCGATTCGCGTCGGTTCGCCAGGGCTTGAAGACTCGGCCCCGCCCACGATGCACATTAGTAGCGCCGGCTTGGATAGCACACCACCAAGAGCGTCAAGGCCACGCCGGTGAAGGCCACGATGAAGTCGAACCCGGTGCTGCGCTCGGGGCCGGTCACCGGGGGCGTTTCGGGGGCCGCCGCCGGCTGGGTCGGCGTTTGGGCCACGAGCGCCGGCGGCGCCAGCAGCATCATGATCAACAGGATTGGAGCGAGGATGCGTGCCATCGCGGACATTGTATCGCGGAACACTTCCGAAGTCTTCAAGACTTCGGAAGTTTAACCGGCCCGGCGATACAAGCGGCTGAACCGCACGAGCATGCCGTCGTCCTCGTCGTCGGCCTCTTCGATTTGCCGCCGCGAACCGCGCCGCTCCAGCACGAACTGCCACAGGAAGCCCAGCGCCGCCATCAATCCGCAAATCCAGTTGAGCAGGGTCGTCCCTTGCTCGGCCCAGGCGACGGCGTCGAGAGCGCCGTACATGTTGAGCAAGGCGACGCCGGCGCAGCACACGAGGACGCTGCCCGCGAAGCTGGTGAGGACCATCAGGAACCAGCGGAACAACAGCAAGCTGACCAGTCCGCTGACGATGAAGACAACGAGCGGCTGGTCGAGGCTGGGCGCCGCTGCCTGGACGATGAGCAGGCCCGCCACGCCGCCGGCCCAGAACGCCAGCAAGCGCACCAGGGCCAGGGCCAGCACGCCGGCCGCCACCGCCAGCAACACGCCCGCGACCAGGGGCGGCGTCTTGAGCGTGGCCGCTTCGTGCAGGCCGTAGACCCCGGCGGACACGGTCGTCAGCAGCACCACCCAGAAGCGATGGCTTTTCCAGCCGAACAGCCACAGCACCAGGCCGATGACGCCGCCGGCGAGCACGACGCCGAGCGACAGCCCGCACAAATCCGCGACCAGGTCCGGCGTCAGCATGTGCATGCGGGTCGAAACCCCCTCACCCCCCGACCCCTCTCCCCAGTTCGATCGGAGAGGGGAGATTCGCTGGAGTGCCTTATCGTCCCGACTGGGGGACGCTTGTCGGCGCGGAGCTGGACGGCGTCGGCGCCCCGCTCGCCGGCGCGTCGGCCGGCGGCATGGTGACGCGCGGCTCGGGTTGCGGGGGAGATCCAGGCGTGACCGCGGTTTGGGGCTGCGTCGCATAGCTCGGGATTTGCTGCAAGTACGCGGCCGCCGGCACACTTCCCCGCGGCGCGGTCGAAGGAGTAGCCGGCACGTTCTGAACCGGCGCCGATTGAATCTGCGGCGGGCTCGACAGGGGAGCGGGCGCCGCGAACTCCGTCACTCGGGCGGCAGGGACGCAGCTGGACGAGCTCTGCGACTGAATCGCCTTGATGAGCTCCGCCACGTTGGCGTCGATGATCCCTTCGCCTTCGTAACGCAGGATGATGTTGAACAACTGGCTCAGCGACTGCGTCTTGGCCGGCTCGGGCTTGGTCTCATCCGTCTCTTCCACGGCAACGCCGCCGGCGCCGAGCAACGCCTTGGCCAAGGTCGACACATTGGCGTCGATGACGCCGTCGCCTTCGTAGCGGATGATGAAGTGGAACAGGTGCTTCGGCTGCTGCATCGGCGCGGGGATTGGATACGTTCCCTTAGCGGCGGGCGCCGAGTCGATGACGCGGCGCGACTCGGGGACGCTGAGATGAGTCGCCGGCACGACGCCGCTGTCGCGGCATATCGGCATCGTGTTCTTCGTCATGCTCGCCGCCGTCTTCGTGGCCGCCGTTTTCGTGATCGGCAGCGATTTCTTGACGTTCTTCAGGAACATATCGACCTGGGCGTGCACAGCCGGCGTTTGATACACCACCAGCATCTTGGCCGGTGGATAGTAGCTCATCGCGCCGGAACCGCCTTCTTGGGTCCAGGAGCTGCGCTGAATCAGGCCCGGTATGGTTTGCGCGATCCAGGCGCCAAGGTCCGGATCGTCGCCGAAGTCGCGCAGGCTGTACACGACGCAGCTCATTCCCTGGTCGTCGGCCGCGGGGGCAGCCGGCTTCACTTGCGGAGGAGTGGGATACGGTTGCGTCCTGGGGGTTTGCGCCGGAGCGTAAGCGACCACGATGAGCGTCGCCAGCAACGGCCAGAACATTGCGGATCGAAAACCGATTGGGGCCATGACGTGCCTCCCTCCATGGAGTACGAAGATTTCGCGACATTAGACGGTACCGGGGCTTCCTGTGTCAATGCGAACAGGCAGCCTCCGGATTTTTCCGGGCGAATGGTGGCGAGCCCGGCGCATCTGAGATACGATGATGCGAAAGCCATCCTCCCTGATTCTCTCCTTGGTGCGGCCATGGCTCGTCCATATCTCAGGCTCGGCATGCTGTTCGGCTTGGCGCTCGCGCCTCAGGCGGCGGCGGAGGAAATGCCGCCGGCGCACCTCCGCACGGCCGTCGAGAAATCGCTGCCGTTGCTCACCAAGGGGGCCGCGGGGCACATGGCCAACCGCACCTGCTTCGCGTGCCACAACCAGCACACACCCGTCCTGGCCCTGACCACGGCCCGCGCCCGCGGATTTGTCGTGGACGACGGCGCAGTCGCCAAGAACATGAAGTTCATCAATGACTTCCTCGACAAGAACCGCGCGAACTACCTGCAAGGCCGCGGCCAGGGCGGCCAGGTCGATACCGCCGGCTACGCGCTCTGGTCGCTGGAGCTGGGCGACTGGCCGGCGAACGCCACGACCGCCGCGGTGGCGGAGTATTTTCTCCGGTATCATCAGGACACGCCGCACTGGCGGGTGACCGCGAACCGGCCGCCCTCGGAAGTCAGCCACTTCACCGCGAACTACCTGGCCCTGCGCGCCTTGCAAACCTTCGGGACGCCGGAGCAAGAAGAGCGCATCGCCCGCCGCACCCGGCAAGTCCGCGCCTGGCTGTTGCGGACGCCGGCCAAGGACACCGAGGACCGCGTCTTTCGCCTGTGGGCATTGAAGCACGCGGCCGCGCATCCGGTCGAGGTGCAGCGCGTCGCCCAGGAGCTGCTGAAGACGCAGCGCGACGGCGGCGGCTGGGGCCAGACCGACGCCATGGACCCCGACGCCTACGCCACCGGCACCGCCCTCGTCGCCCTGCACGACGCCGCCGGGCTGCCGACGCACGACCCCGCCTACCAGCGCGGCCTGCGCTTTCTTGTGAAAACGCAGCTCGACGACGGCTCCTGGCACATCCGCTCGCGCAGCCGGCCGTTCCAGCTCTACTTCGAAACCGGCTTCCCGCACGGCAAGGACCAGTTCATCTCGATCTCCGCCAGCGGCTGGGCGACCACGGCGTTGGCGCTGGCCTGCAGTCCACAGCCCGCTCAAACACGGAGTGAACCATGAAGGTCGGCGCTCGCAATCGGCTCGAAGGAAAGGTCGTCGAAATCAAGCGCGGCTCGGTGATGTGCCAGGTGCGCGTCAAGCTGGCCGGCGGGGCGGAGATGCAGTCGGTGATGACGCTCGATTCGCTCGACGACATGAAGCTCAAGGTCGGCGACAAGGTGCGCGTCGCCGTCAAGGCCGTCAACGTGCTGCTGCTGAAGGATTGACTTCGTTTAGCCCCGGTTCGTAGAACCGGGGCGGACAGGCGGTTGGCAGTGGAAGAATCCCAAGCGCGCGATACTCTCCGCCCCGGTTCTCCGAACCGGGGCTAAACGTTAGCGAGGATCTTCGCCGATGTCTTGCTTCTGTTCGCGCATGCTCGCGGCCGCCGTTCTGTCGTTCGCCATCGCCGCCGCGGCGCGCGGGCAGTCCCCTCAACCCAAACCGGCCGGCAAGGTCCTCGAATACCGCCCGGAGCTCATCAGCCGGCTCCTCGCCGAGTCGAAGAGCCGCGGCGACGCCCGCCGCGGCGCCAGTGTCTTCATGGCCCCGCAGTTCGCGTGCGTCTCCTGCCACAAGGTCGGCAAGCTCGGCGGCACTGTCGGGCCCGACCTGACCTTGATCGGCAAGTGCATTCCCGCCGATCAACTGGTCGAGGCGGTGCTCTGGCCCAAGCGCCAGGTCAAGGAAGGCTACATGGCGCTGTCGGTCGTCACCGCCGACGGCAAAACCCATCAAGGTTACAAGGACCGCGAGGACGACAAGGAGCTGGTGCTGCGCGATCCGGCCCTGGGAACCGTCGCCAGGATTCGCAAGGCCGACATCGAGCTGCGCCGCGAAACCGGCTCGCTGATGCCCGAAGGCCTGGCCGAGGCGATGACCCATGAAGAGCGCCGCGACCTGATCCGCTTCCTCCTCGATCTGGGCACGGGGCAGACCGGCGTCGATCTTGTGGCCGCCCACGTCGTCGAGCCGGCCAAGATGGACATCGTCCGCGCGCCGCTCAACCCGAAGCACTGGCCCGGCTGGCAGCTCCCGGTCAATAGCAACCGCCTCTACGACTTCTATGCCCGCGAGGCCGAACACTTCCGCAAGCAAACCACGATGCCGATGCTGCTGCCGGCCTTCCCCGGCCTCGACGGCGGACGGAAGGGCCACTGGGGCAACCAGAACGAATCGACCTGGAAGGACGCCCGCTGGAACCTGACCGACCTCGGCTCGCTTCAGTGCGGCGTCTTCCGCGGCAACGGCGTCACCGTGCCGCGCGGCGTCTGCGTCCGCCTCGGCGACCAGGGCGAGATGGCCGCGTGCTTCAACCCCGACACGCTCACCTACGACGCGGTCTGGCAAGGCGGCTTCGTCAAGTTCTCCGACGTGCGCCACGGCTTCATGGACGGCCTCATCATGGACGGCAAAGCGCTCCCCAAGCCCCGGCCCAAGCCCCGGGATGAGCGCAGCGATTCCCGGGGGTCAGAGTCGCGCCAGTACCGGGGCTTCTACCGCCACGGCAAGCGCGTCATCTTCGCCTACCAGCTCGGCGACGTCGACATGCTCGACGCCCCCTGGGTCGACAACGGCAAATTCGTCCACGTCGTCGCCCCCGCGAAGGATCACCCGCTCGCTCACCTGACGCGCGGCGGGCCCGCCCAGTGGCCGCAAACCATCGCCACCCGCGGCACGCTCGGCAGCGGCGGCCCGAACGGCGGCCCGAACGGCGGCCCGAACGGCGGACCGTACGTCGTCGACACCATCGCGCCGCCGTTCGAGAATCCCTGGAAAGCCTTGATGTTTTTCGGCGATCACGACTTCTACCGGGACGGGACCGCCCTGATCTGCACGATGGAAGGCGACGTCTGGCGCGTGCAGGGCATCGACGACAAGCTCGACAACGTCCGCTGGCGCCGCATCGCCGCCGGCCTTCATCAAGCGCTCGGGTTGAAGATTGTCAATGACGAGGTGTTCGTCCTCGGCCGCAACCAGATCACGCGATTGCACGACAAGAACGGCGATGGCGAAGCCGATTTCTACGAGTGCTTCTCGAACGCGTATGTCACGTCGCCGGCCGGCCACGACTTCATCTGCGGCTTGCAGCGCGACGCAGCCGGCAACTTTTACACCGTCTCCGGCAATCAAGGCCTGCTCAAGGTTTCCGCCGACGGGAAGCGCGCCCGGGTCCTCGCCACCGGTTTCCGCAACCCCGACGGCCTCGGCATCCTGCCCGACGGCTCGATCACCGTCCCGTGCTCCGAAGGCGAATGGACGCCCTCGTCGATGATTTGCCTGGTCAAGCCCCGGGATGAGCGCAGCGATTCCCGGGGGTTGGAGCGCAGCGATCCCCGCGTGTCAACCACCCCCCATTTCGGCTACGGCGGCCCGAAGAAAGGCCAGCCCCCGTCATTGCCGCTCGTCTATCTCCCGCGCGGTCTGGACAACTCCAGCGGCGGCCAGGTCTACGTGGATAGCGATCGCTGGGGGCCGATGAAGGGCCAGCTCATCCATCTCTCCTACGGCCAGGGGAGCCATTTCCTGGTGCTCCGCGACGAGGTCGACGGTCAGCCGCAGGGCGCCATCGTGCCGCTGGTCGGCGAGTTCCTGTCCGGCGCCCATCGCGGCCGGTTCAATCCGAAGGACGGCCAGCTCTACGTCAGCGGCATGGCCGGCTGGGGGACGTACACCGACGCGGACGGCAGCTTCCAGCGCGTCCGCTACACCGGCGAACCGGCCCAGTTGCCGAGGGCCTTTCGCGTCCACGAAAACGGCGTGCAGGTGACGTTCACCTTGCCGGTCAGTCGCACGGTCGCGGAGCAGACCGCGAACCAGTTCGCCCAGGCGTGGAACTATCGATACAGCGCCTCGTACGGCTCGCCCGAGTTCTCGCCGCGCCATCCCGGCACGAAGGGGCACGACCCGGTGCGCATCGCCTCGGCCCACGTCGCCGCCGACGGCCGCACGGTGTTCTTCGAGATTCCCGACATCCAGCCGGTGAACCAACTCCACCTGCGGCTGCGCGTCGATGACGGCGCGGCGCACGATCTGATCATCACCGTTCACAAGCTGGCGGCGCCGTACACGGCCATCCCCGGCTATCAAAAAGTCCCGCGCACCATCGCCGCCCATCCGATCCTCTCCGATCTCGCGGTGGTGGCGCACAGCGTGCCGAACCCATGGAAGAAGCCGTTGCCCGGCGCGCGGGCCATCAGCCTCGACGCGGGCAAGAACCTGACCTATTCGCGGAAGACGCTGACCGTGAAAGCGGGCGAGAAGCTCCGCTTGACCTTCAACAACCCCGACGTGGTGCCGCACAACTGGGTGCTGATCAAGCCGGGCACGCTGGACAAGGTCGGCACGCTTGTCAACCAGATCATCGCCGAGCCCGACGCCGCCGCCCGCCAGTATGTGCCGAAATCCACCGACGTGATCGCCTACACCGACATCGTGCCGCCCCTGGCCCGCGGCACCGTCTACTTCACCGCCCCGTCCGCCAAGGGCAGGTATCCATATCTATGTACTTTCCCCGGCCACTGGATGGTGATGAACGGGGAGATGATTGTCGAGTAGGGAGAGGCCCAGAGTCAAGTGCCCCTGAAGTCCAGCGCGAGGGGCACTTGACTCCCTCGTCACATGTTATTGAGGCACTGTCGTTTGTGATTCACGTCCGAGTCAAGTGTCCCTCTTACTTGTGGGGACCGGCCGTGCGGGGAAGGCGTTGCAAAGCCACCCATCCATTTTTTTGAAACCTTTTTGGTGCCTTCCTCCGCAATCTAAATCCACATATGACATTGCGTCACAACATGTATGTTTGTATATATCTAGGATAGTGCATCGCGCCCCGTTGTGATGCGCTGCCCTTCGTTCGCCGCAAGCCGCCGCAGGTGCAGCCCCTGCCACAAGAGATTGGAGCTGGCGAGCAGACCCACCATCAACGGCGCCCAGCGCGGGAACAACGCCATCGCCAGGGCCGTGCCCCAGAACACCAGGCCGCTGATGTAGTGCCAGCCCGCCTGGCTGGCGAGGGCGAACATCGAGATGCCCGTCATCACCACCCAGATCGGATAGACCATGAACAGATCTTCGGGCTGCTCGACGCGCGCGGTCAGCAGCACCACCGCCAGCATCATGAAGCAGCCCAGGAGATTGCCGATCAGCACGGTCGTGAGATGACGCCGCTGCACGCGAGGCATTTGCCGCATGAGGGCGCGGTTGCCCGACAGGATGAACGACACCATGATCGTCACCGTGAGCACGGTGGCGCCGATCATCAAGGCCGCGTACTGCGGCCAGTCGCGGCACACGAGGAACGCGAGCAGGTGCACGGCGATCGGCAACGGCGACAGCATCAGCGCCCGCAGGGCCCAGGTGCCGAAGCGCGGGTCGATGCTGGTATGCGCGATCGTCCGCGCCAGGTGATCGTAGAGCGTGAAGTCGCGCGCCGAGATCGGATCGCCCGCCAGGAACGCGCTCACGTCGTGGGCCAGCGCGGCAGCCGAGCGGTAGCGGTCGGCGGGTTCCTTTTGCAGGCACTTCAGGCAAATGGTCTCCAGATCGGCCGGCACGTTGGGCTGCCATTTTCGCGGCGGCGTCGGGTCGTGCTGCCGCACCTGTTCGAGCGTCTCGAGCACCGTGTCGCCGCTGAAGACCGACCTGCCGGTCAACGCCTCGTAGAGAATCGCCCCGAGAGCGTAGATGTCGGTCGCCGGGCCGACATCGTGGACCCGGCCGGACGCCTGCTCGGGCGACATGTACGCCGGCGAGCCGAGGACCGCCCCGGTCTGCGTGAAGCCGCGCTCGGCGTCGAGCCGCTTGGCGAGGCCGAAGTCGGCGATCTTGGGGATTGCCGATTGCCAATGGCAGATTGCCGATTGGCTCGGCAGCGGCGGGTCTTCAATCTGAGATCTGCGATCTGCAATCTGCAATAAGATGTTCGCCGGCTTCAAATCGCGATGAACGATGTGGTTCTCGTGGGCGTGGTGGACGGCCTGGGCGAGCGTCAGGATCAACTCGGCGGCCAGGCGTGGTTCTATCGGACCGCGCGCCAAGAGATCGGCCAGGCTGCCGCCGCCGACGTGCTCGAGCACCAAATAAGGACAGTCTGCTTGCTGGCCGACCTCGTGAATCTGCACGATGTTGGGATGGTGCAGCCGCGCCACCGCCTCGGCCTCGGTGCGAAAACGGGCCAGCTCTTCGCGGCTGGCGCCGGCCCCGGCCAGGATCATTTTCACGGCCACGATGCGGCCCAGGCCGAGGTGCCGCGCCTTGTAGACGACCCCCATGCCGCCGCGGCCAATCAGCTCCAGCATCTCGAAACCGTTGAGCGCCGGCGGCGCCGACGCCGGCGGCGCCTTCGATTCGTGCACGGTCGCCTGCGGCAGATCGACCAGCGCTTCCAGCCGCTGCCGTTTTTCGATGCGGACGCGCAGCGCTTCGCGCAGGGATTCGTCGTCGGGGACTAGTTGTTCCGGCGTCAACGACTTACCCTGCCGCCGCGCCTCGTCCCATTGCACCAGGAGATCGATGATCTTGTCGTCGGTCGCGGTCATGGGCGTTACAAGTAGGATAGATTTCCAATCTGTCCGGCGGTTGCACGAGTGGTGGGTGCCATGCTTTCGCGGCTCCCTCGCTTGACGAGGATACTCTGAACCAACACCGCGAAAGCATGCGGGTCGCGCCGGGGACACATGCTTTCGCCGTGATGGTCGCAATCCTTCATATGTCGCAAGGGAGCGGCGAAAGCATGCCACCAACACCGGCATGCCACGAACACCGGCTGCCACCCAACACCGGTCGGGTTGAAAACCTAACCTACATCATCCCGCAATCTCGCCGAGCGTCTCCGTCGCCGCCATCCACAGGTAGCTCACCTTGCGCGGGTGCAGGCCCAGCGCGGCGGCGATCTCGGTTTGCGGCATGTCCAGGTAGTAGTGCAGCTCGAAGATCGTGCGCTGGTCGTCCGGGAGCTCCGTCACCTTGTTGTGAAACTCCGTCCACAGCGCGAGCCGCGCTGGATCGTAGGTCCGCGTCCCCGGCTCGGGCGCTCCCTGCGACCCGGCGGGATCGAGCGGCCTTTCCCGTGCATTGAGCCGGCGTTCCTTCTCCACCAGATCGAGCAGCACCTGCCGAATCTTGTGCGCGGCCAGGCGAAAGAAATCGGGCAACGTCGGCGGCTGCGTCTGCTCCAGCGCGCCGACCAGCCGCAGCCACGTCTCGTGCACGATGCTGTCCACGCTGTGCCGGCGTTCCAGGGCGGGAAACGAGCCGTGCAGGATCACCGAGGCCAGCCGCCGCAGCCGGCCGCACGCGCGATCCAGCAGGGCACGGCGTGCGCCGGGTTCGTTGCGCCGCAGGCGCTCGATCAAGTCGGTCAAGGCGCCCGTGGTGTTCTCCGCCATGTTCGAATGTTAACCCGTTGCCGGAACAGTGTCTACGTCGTGACGCCACGGCCACCCCTTCCGCACCGTCAGCGCCACGAAAGCCGCCTGAGGAAAAAAGTGAACTCGTTTGTCCGAAACGCCCGCACCGGCTGCTTGGTTACGCAGAAGGACGATGTGAAGGAGATCAACATGAAACGTGCAATCCTTGGAATCGGCGCGGTGGTGCTCGTCGGCGTCGCCGGAGCCGCCGGCTACCTGTGGCATGTCAACCACCAGGCCGCCCGGCTGCGTTTGCCCGGCACGGTCGAGATCCAGGAAGTGCGGCTCAGCTCCCGCGTCGGCGGCCGCATCGAGGCCGTGCTGACTCAGGAAGGCGCCATCGTCGAGCCTGGCCAGCCGCTCGTTCATCTCGAGATGCCGGAGCTGCGGGCCCAGCGCGATCAGTATCAGGCGCGGTTGCAGGCGGCCCAGGCAACGCTCCTCAAGGCCCAGCGCGGGGCCAGGCCGCAGGAGAAGGAATCGGCCCTCGCCGCCGCCGACGCCGCCAAGGCCCGCTACGACCGGATGACGGCCGGGTATCGGGCTGAAGAGAAGGACGAGGCCCGCCACGAAGTGGCGGCCCTGAAGGCCGAGCTCACCTTCGCTCAGCAGGAAATGGAACGCCATCGGCGGCTGCGCACGTCGACGTCGCTGTCGGAGCTGGAGAGCGCCACCAGCGCCGCCGCCAAGCTCGACGCCAAGGTCCGGCAGGCCCAGGCGCGGCTCGATCTCTACGAAAGCGGCCATCGCGCGGAGGACAAGGCCGAGGCCAAGGCGGAGTGGATCAGTCGGCGCGCCCAGGCCGAGCTGCTCCAGGCCGGGACGCGCGAGGAGGAAATCGCCGAGGCCGACGCCCGCGTGGCCGAGCTGTACGGCAAGCTCCGCGAGCTGGACGCGCAACTGGCGGAAGCGGTCGTGCGGGCGCCGGAGCGGGCCGTGGTGGAAGTCGTCGCCGTCCGCAAGGGCGACGTGGTCGCCGCCAATCAGCCGGTGGTGCGCGTGCTCCGCGCCGACGACTTGTGGGTGAAGGCCTACGTGTCGGAAGTCGATCTCGGCAAGGTGTCGGTCGGTCAGACTGTCGAGCTGACCATCGATTCGTTCCCGACCAAGCGGTTTCAGGGCGTCGTGGCCCACATCGTCTCGACGAGCGAATTCACGCCCCGGAACATCCAGAGCCTGGACGAGCGCCGCCACCAGGTGTTCGCGATCAAGGTCCGCGTCGATGATCCGCAAGGGATCTTCAAGTCGGGCATGGCCGCCGACGTGTGGCTGCAAGTGACCGCGCCCTGACGGCAAACCGGTAGTCGCAGGCTTTAGCCTGCGATGGATGAGGGAATGCATCGCAGGCTACAGCCTGCGACTACAGGAGGATGTCATGATTACTCGAGAACGCAATCGCACGACCATGCGGGCCACGCTCGAAGCGCTCGCCGAGGACGCTGCGATCCGGACGACCGCGGCGCAGAACCGCAACGCCGCCGTCCCGCCCATCGACATCCGCGGCGCCACCATTCGCTTCGGCAAGTTCACGGCGGTGGACGGCGTGAATCTGCGGGTGGACCAGGGCGAAGTTTTTGGTCTGCTCGGCCCCAACGGCTCGGGCAAGACGACCCTGATCCGCGCCCTCTGCGGACTCTTGCCCCTGTCCGGCGGCGCGGCGTTCGTGCTCGGGAAAAACGTCGCCACCGACGCCGACAACATCCGCGGCCAGATCGGCTACATGTCGCAGAAGTTCGCGCTGTACGCCGACCTCACGGTCCAGGAAAACATGGACTTCTACGCCGGCATCTACGGGCTGTCGGCGGCCCAGGCCAGGGAACGGCAAGCCGAGCTGATCCAGCTCACCGGCATCGGCCCGTACCTCGACCGCCGCGCCGGCCGGCTGTCCGGCGGCTGGAAACAACGGCTCGCCATCGTGTGCGCCCTGCTCCATTGCCCGAAGCTGGTGTTCCTCGACGAGCCGACGGCCGGCGTCGATCCGGTGGCCCGCCGCGAGCTGTGGGACTTGCTCTTCCAGCTCGCCGGCCAGGGGATCACCCTCCTGGTCACGACCCACTACATGGACGAAGCCGAGCGTTGCGGCCGGGTGGCATACCTGTATCTGTCGAAGCTGCTGGTGGTCGGCACGCCGCGCGAGCTGCGGTCGCTGCCGGCGGTGACGCCGGCCGGCACGCGCCGCGTCGAGATCGTCGGCGCCGACAGCTCCAGCCTGCTGAACGAGCTGCGGCACGCCCCCGGCGTCCGCGAAGCCACGATCTTCGGCGAATCGATTCACGCCCTCGTGGACAGGACGTTCCGCCCGGAAACCGTGATCGAGCGCGGCGCCGCCGTGCACCCAGCCCATGCCAACCTGGAGGATGTGTTCGTGAGTCTGTCCCGCGCCCAGCGCCTGGCCGGATGACCGTTTAGCCCCGTTTAGCCCCGGTTCGAAGAACCGGGGCGGACCGGATCCCGCGCGTGGGATTCATCCATCGCCGACCGCCTGCCCCGCCCCGGTTCTTCGAACCGGGGCTAAACGGGGCTAAACGAAAGAAGTGTCCCCATGTTGAAGTCATCGCTGCAACGCACGTTCTCGATCGCCGTCAAGGAGCTGCTCCACATCGTCCGCGATCCGGCGACGTTGTTCTTCACCCTGTTCATCCCGGTGATGGAGCTGTTCCTGCTCGGCTACGCCATCGACACCAACGTCCGCAACGTCCGCACCGTGATCTTCGACGAATCCGGCACCCAGGAAAGCCGGGCGTTCATCCGCCGCTTCGAGAACACGACCGACTTCAAGATCGTGGACCAGGTCTACTCCGAAGTGGACCTGAGCCGGGCGATCGTGGCCGGGCGGGCCCGCGTCGGCATCAAGATCCCGCACGATTACTCGCGCAAGCTCGACGCCGGCGAAACCGCCCAGGTCCTCGTGCTCGTCGACGGCACCGAATCGAGCGTCGCCGCCGAGGCCATCAACGTCGGCAACGCCATCGCCCTTCAGGAATCGCTCGAGCGCGTCCTCGACGGCAAACCCCTCCCCGTCGAATCGCGGCCGCGCGTCCTCTTCAACCCGGACACGCGCTCGGCCAACTTCTTCATCCCCGGCCTCATGGTCATCCTCTGCCAGATGATGGGGACGATGCTGTCGGCCAACGCCATCGTCCGCGAGAAGGAACTGGGCACGCTCGAGCAGCTCTTCATGACCCCGGTGCGGCGCAGCGAGCTGATCCTCGGCAAGATGACGCCCTACGTCGTCCTCACCGTCGCCGAGTTCTGCCTGATCGCGTTCCTGATGCGGACCGTGTTCCAGGTGCCGATCAACGGCTCGTTCGTGACGCTCCTGCTGCTGGCTGTGCCGTTCGTGCTGACGATGATCGGCTTCGGCCTGCTGATCTCGACCAAGGCGAGCACGCGCGACGCGGCCACGCAGATGACCATGGGGACGATCCTGCCGGCGATTTTTCTGTCGGGCTACGTGTTTCCGCTCGACTCGATGCCGGCGCTGTTTCAATGGATCGGCCAGCTGGTGCCGGCGACATGGCTGATCGACGCCGGCCGCTGCGTGATCCTCCGCGGCGGCGGCTGGCCGGAGCTGTGGGTGCATGGATTGGTGCTGTGGGGCATGGCGGTGGCGATCATCGTGTTCGCGTCGGCGAAGATGCGGAAGCAGCTGGCGTAGGGGCTGCCTCCCCACTCCCCAGAAGCGGTCGCTCGAGTGCTAACGCTCAAGCCCGAACTGCGTGGAGTCGGCGAAGTTGCCGTAATGGAATCAACTCCGTCAATGACGACGCCAGCT
>JAKEET010000114.1 GCA_022616435.1 Gemmataceae bacterium | reverse complement strand
GCAAAAACGTGGCAGCAGGATTTTGGCTTTTTGCCGAACGCAGCTGTGCAAATCAAGGACTTACGACGAGTAAGCGCGTGCTAACTGTCGAAGATGAGTCACAGCTCAGTCCTTGCCATCCGGAGCCGGACGAGCAGGTCGTGCAAAGCGTTGTTGCCGCGCGGCGCCTCGGGCAATCTGCTCGCGGCATGCTCGGATTCGAGCTGGGCGCGCAGCCTCTCCACCTCGCGGCGGTGGAAGGCGAGGTCCGCGTCGGTCACGCGCTCCTTCTCGGCGCCGGCGATCTTACGCTCGATCAGGTCGGCAAGATGCGGCAGCTGTGCCGACTCGTTCAGCCGGACAAGGTTCGCCTCGATCACTCCCGTCTGCATCAGATGGATGCCTGTCAGGAGCACGCGGTACACGTACAGCAGAGGCTTGACGCGCGGCGGGTCCTCCTTCGCGAACAGCGCGTACTGCGTCGCCGCGAAGCCGAGATAGTGATGCGCGTGATGCTTGGTGATGCAATCCTTGGCAATGTCCTTCAGTTCCGCGTGTGCCGGCGTGGTGTGCACGACGAGCGGCGACAACACCTGTTCCAGCACGTAGCCGTTCTTCTTCAGCATCAGGCTGAAGAATTTCTTGGCGTCGTGGGTCACCAGGTCGATGTCGAGGCCGTCGTGGATCCCCGACTCTACCACCGTCTCGGGCCCGGTCTTCAGGCCGACGACCTCCTCGAGCGGCAGCAGATGGACGCCGCGCAGGTCGTAGTCGGAATCCGGCGAGGGAAAGCCGTACAGGTGCGCCCCGCTGACCGTGGCGAAGAGCAGCGGGTATGGATGCTGTTCGACCTGTTTCTTGAGCAGCGGCAGCGGGATCATGGATAATCCTTGTTGGTCTGACGCTCACGCCGAGGCGCAGAGGCGCGGAGGTGTGAAGCAAGCCACGACTGGGGTCTTTGTCCCTCTGCGCCTCCGCGCCTCTGCGTGAGCTTCATGGCATTTCCCCTGACACCGCCCGACGCCGCGCCTTGATGAGAAAGGCGTTCGCCGCCTCGTAGTCTGGACGCTCCGGCAATGCCGTTGCTGCGAAGGCCCGCTCAAACTCGGCGTGCAGCGCCAGCCGCCATTTCTCGGTCTCCTCCCACGGCGCCTGGCCGCGCCGGATGGCGAGCAGCCGTTCGCGATGCTCGTCGACGCGCACCGGGACGAAGCCGTGCCTGAGCGCCTGGATGCCCGAGATGAGCAGGCGAATCAGGTGCATGACGTGCTTCCATTTCACCGCGCCCTGGTTGCGAAGGTCGGCCTGCATCTTCTTGAACTGGCTCAGCACGTAGCCGTTGAACGTCTGGTAGACGACGCGCGACAGAAACGCGGACCTCATCGCCAGCAGCTCCTCGGCCAGCGGCGTCGCCTTTTCCACCAGTGGGGAATAGAGGCATTCCAAAATGTTCGGGTTCGCCTTGAGGGCCAGGACGAGAAACTTCTGCAGCTCCCAGTACGCCTCCTGGGTGGCGTCATTCTCCAGTTGCTCGGGAACGCCGTAGAGCGACCAGTGCTGTTCCGGGGCCGGCAAATAGATCCCGCGCCGATCGACATCCGATTCGCTGTCCGCCAGGCCATACGCCTGCGAGCCGATGACGCAGCGGTAGATGACGCGCTCGTAGAGATCGGTGCGCGCCGCTAGGACGCCGCTGTCGCCGATCGCGCCCTCCTTGAACAGGGCCAGCATGGTAATCTCGTTCCGCTTGAGCGGCGTCTCCAGGCCATCGGCAAACCGAACGCGATAGGAGTGCTCGTGATCGGTCGGCGCCTTGACGACGACGCCGACGGCCCCGCGCGGATGCAGCACCAGCCCGCCGGCGCCGGGGATGTCGATCAGCGTCACCACCTGGGTGCCGAGGGAGACGATGAGGTCGGGGTGGAAGTGGACGCGGTCAGGCATGGGTTTTCCATCGAAGCTGTGGATATTTCTCGACACCTTGCAGCCGCAACTCGCAGGAAGAGCGAAAACTGCCGCCAGAGGTTCAATCCACCTCGACGACAACCCGAAAACCAACCGGCGGAAAGCTACGCAAGACCGCGCCGATCAAATCGTCGTCCAGCAGCTCTTCGGGTTCATCGCAGGCGTCGGCGCGAAGTTGTTGCCGGGCGGCGGAAGTGCAAGCAGTCGCGAAGTGCCGACAGGAACCGCCGCGCACCGGCCGAAAAGGCTCTTCGTCGCCGGCCGTCACCCAGGCTGATCCGTCGGTTGGTGCACCGGCGTAGTCGTTGTGCCATTCGTCCTCGCACCACTCCTGCACGTTGCCGAGCATGTCATAGAAGCCCCAGGAATTTGGCGGAAATCGGCCCTGCACATTCGTGGTCACGTCCTGGTCTTTGGTGCTGAAGTCGTCCGTCAATGCGGCCAGCGGATCGCCAGTCTTGCAGTTGACGAGCTCGGCAGTTGCTTCATCGCCCCAGTGGTACTTCGATGCGGCGCCGGCCCGACAGGCGTATTCCCACTCGGCTTCGCTCGGTAATCGTACGCGCCGTCCAATCGTATCGGACATTCGCAGACAGAATTCCTGAGCCATGAACCAGCTCACCTGCTCCACCGGCCGATCGGAGTCCCCCTTGAATCGCGATGGGTTCCGGCCCATCACCGTGGCAAACTGCACCTGAGTGACCGGGAACTCACCGAGGTAGAACGGCGCGGCGATTCGCACCACATGCTGTGGGCCCTCGCATCCTGCTTCATCCGCCGGCCCCATCGTACCCATCAAGAAGTCTCCCTCGCGCACCAGCAGCAATCGCATCGGCGCATTGTCGCCGACATCGACGACAAGCTTGTCTGGCAACGAATCGGTCTGGTGGCCGCGGGCCGGCAAGGCCCGCCGCGTGGCATCCTGGCGGCGGCGCAAATCGTTGATTCGGCGTTTCAGTGGTCCGTCGTTTTCTCGGTCGAGGATGTCGTCGATCTGTTCGCTCGTGCAGCCACGATGGGCGAGGAAACGGCGGCGGAACCCTTCGACTGCTCCAGCGCCAAGAACATTCTCCAGTCGTTGCGCGTCCCAGGCCGTTTCATCCATGCGCTCCTCCTTATGAGTTTTTGCTGGGCTGTAGCGGTGACCGCATACCATGCAGTCGATCGATTCGTCGGGATAGGATTCCTGCCAACGTGCGAGTGGTGCGTGAGCCTTGCAGCGCGGGCAGTGCGGAAAGATCGTGTACCATCCAAAATCGGTGTGGCCTGGCAGCGCCATCTCGACATGCAGCGGTAATTCCCAATCGATCGCTGCCCGCAGCGCCGCCAGGAAATGGCGCAGGTCGTCGTCCCTCGTCTCGGCGGGATCGTCAGTCCCTTCCAAGAGAGCGAGCAGCGCCTCGCAATGCGGTCGACGAAGCGGGGACTCGATCCAGAAACCGTACCAGAGCGGCGTGGTGCGCGGAAACAACGTGTCAAGCTCCGCTGCCAGCCCCTTCAGACGCACCTTGTCACGCAACTCTGATTCCAGTTCCTCGCTGTCCGGCCAGGCATCGAGGAAGCCGTGACACCCGGCAAAGGTCGACTTGTGATCGCGTGTCACGTTGGCCTCGCACGCGCCGCAAGCCGCCCGAATGGCGGCTTCTCCGCCGAACGCCGACAGGGCGAGGCTGACTCGGAAACCCGAACACGGCAAAATCACGGAGTTTCCTGCGCTGTCGGAGCCGAAGGTGTAACTCGTCACGCAAATATCATTGACCACCAGGCCGTCAGGCAGTGCATTGGAGTAGGTGGATACATCCGCGAGTTGCCGGGAGGTGGCTCTCGGCAGTGCCCAGCCCTCGCCGGTCCGCAGTGGGCATGGCCGTTCCAACGACCAGTGGATGCCTCGCCGTGTGTCGGCCATGATTGGACTCCTGAGAGAACGCTACGCCGCCAGCGGCCAGCGCACCACCTTCATCGCCAGCGCCAGCGAGTCAAGCCGCGTGGCCGCCGTGTCGGCGCGCGACATGAAGACGACCGGACACGCCGCCCCGCACAAGATGCCGCCGAAGCGGCAGTCGGCGGTGTACATGATCGCCTTGACGGTCAAGTTCGCCGACAGCAGGTTGGGGAACAGCAGGATGTCGGCGACGTCGATGGCCGAATCGTGCAGCTTCTTCCTGGCGGCGGCGTCGGCATCGAAGGCGAGGTCGAAGGAGAGCGGACCGCGTACCGTGCAGCCGCCGATCGCGCCGGCCTGGTTCAGACGCTGGAGTTCCGCCGCGTCGAGCGTTTCCGGCATCGCCGGCGTCGCCGTCTCCGTGGCGGCCAGGCACGCGACCTTCGGGCATTCCGTGCCGAGCAGGTGCGCCAGGTCCACGGCGCTCTGGAGAATGTCGAGCTTCTGCGGCAGCGTGGGCTGGATGCACACGCCGGTGTCGGCCAGCAGAAACCTGCGACCGCCGTGGCTCAGCTCCATCAGCACCACCTGGCAGATGACCCGGTCGGTCCGCAACCCCGCCGCCGGGTCGAGCACGGCTTTCATCAGGGATGGCGTCGAAACCTGGCCCTTCATCAAGAGGCGCGCCCGACCGCTGCGCACGAGGCCGACGGCGGCCGCCGCCGGGTCGGCGGCGTCGATGATCGAGAAGCCGTGCAGGGGAACGCCGGCCGTGGTTGCCGCGCGGTGAATGTCGACTTCTGTTCCGCACAAGAACGGCATGACCCAGCCCCGATCGCAGGCGGACCGGAGCGCGTGCAGGACGGTGGCGTCCGCGGCGCCGGCGACCGCGATCGGCGCCGGCTGGAACAGGGCGTCGGCGTGCTCGTGGAGTTCGTCGAACGACGCAAGCGGCATGAGCCACGCACCTCTCGATAGCGCTTACGGGCCGGATGTCGCAGCGAAAGTCGTTCCTTGGCCAGGAGGCCGGGAAGCTCGCGGCGAAATGTCCTCTCCGCACGTAGGCTGATCGGGGCCATCTCCCCGGTTGACGCGACGTTGCGTGCCACGTCATTGTCGTCGGCGACTGCCGTTCTGGTTCGTCGTTTTGTGCGCGCCGTTCGAGCGGCCATGGTCCACCTCCGACGATGGGTTGTAGCACAAAGGCAGAGCACCTCCGATTAGAATACCACAGGCATTTTAGAATGGTGCTCCAGATACTCCAGGAGGCGACACCCATGCCATCCTCAACCGCCACCGCCGCCCCCGTCCTCAGCACCGAAGTCCGCGGCGGCGTCGCCCATCTCGTCCTCAACCGCCCGGAAAAACGCAATGCCCTGTCGCGGGAGCTGCTCGAAGCATTGGAGGCCGCGCAAGCCCGGATCGCCGCCGATCAATCCGCCCGCGTCGTGGTGGTTGCGGCGCAAGGGCCGGTGTTCTGTTCGGGGCATGACCTCACGGAAATGGTCGGTTGCCCGGCCGAGGAGTATCAGCGGTTGTTCGCGCTGTGCTCGCGGGTGATGCTCGGGTTTCGGCGGCTGCCGCAGCCTGTGATCGCCCGCGTGCAGGGAACGGCGACGGCGGCGGGGTGCCAGTTGGTCGCGGCCTGCGACCTGGCGGTGGCGGCCGAGTCCGCGACCTTCGCCACGCCCGGCGTCAAGATCGGCCTGTTCTGCACGACGCCGATGGTGCCGCTGGTGCGCGCCGTGCCGCCGAAGGCAGCCCTCGAAATGCTGCTGACGGGCAAGCCGATCGCCGCGCGGCGCGCCCTGGAGCTGGGCCTGGTCAATCGCGTGGTCGCGGCCAACGAACTGGATGGCGCGGTCCAAGAACTTGTCGATGCCATCCTGATTTCCAGCCCGATGACGATCCGGCTGGGCAAGGCGGCCTTCTACGATCAACTCGCCCTGGATGAGCCGGCGGCCTACGAGCGAGCCACGTGCGTGATGACCGACAACGCCGGGCGGGCGGACGCGCAAGAGGGGATGACGGCGTTCTTGCAGAAACGGCCTCCGGTTTGGAAGGGGAGGTAGCGCCTTGGCTCTCACCGCACGTTGATGTTCACCAAGTTGAGGGCGGTCTTGAGGCCCCCGAAGCCGGTATGCCCGAGATCCATCGTCAGGATGCTGAGCCGGGCCTTGCCACGGAACCCCGGGGCCGGCTTGAAGCGCAGACGGTCGAGGGCGTTGTTGACCGCCGCGACCGTGCCGCTCAGGGTGATGCGCGATTTGCCGTTGCCGACCACCGATGCCAGCCCGGCAGTCGAACCGAGGAAGAGATTCCCCCGGTTGACGCGCAGCGCGACGGTGACGACGCCGTCGCCAGCGTCCACGTCGGCGATCGAGATGCGCCGAATCCCGTGAACACCAGCGGCCGATTGACGCGGGTTGTCTGGGCGGCGGGCACGATGTTGACCGGGGCGTCGTTGACCGGGTTGATCGTGAAGGCGGCCGTGGCGGTCGAGGTTTTGGGATCGGCGGTCCCGTTGGTGGCGCCGTCATCTTGCAAGGTGTAGACGAAGCTCGCTGGGCCGTTGTAGTCTGCGGCGGGTGTGAAGATGACGTTGGCGCCGTCGAGGGCGGCCGTGCCGCCATTTGCGTCGCCGACTCCGATGATCGTCAGAGTCTGCCCATTCTCGTTGGCGGGACCTTTGACGTCGTTGCCGAGCAGGTCGGCAAAGGGGATGACGCGGGCCCCGGAATCCTCGTCCACGCCGGCAAGGGTGTCGCGGGCGCCGGTAGGGGCGTCGTTGACTTCACTGACGGTCAACGCAAACGTGTCCTGCATGGTCTGACCGGCCTGGGTCACAGTGACCGTGATGGTCGCCTGGCCGAATTGGTCGGGGGCCGGGGTGATCGCCAACCTGCGGCTTGTGGACGAGACGGTGGTGACGTTCAAGCTCGCGTCGGGGACAAGGGTTTGGTTGCTTGACGTGGCGGCGACGCTGACGACCCCTTGGGACTGCTGGAAGCCGATCGCGAACACGATCTCCAAAGGCACGTCCTCGTCGGTCGTGTGATCCGCGATGTCCTCGACGTCGACCGTGGCTTCGAAGGCGCCGATGTCCGCCGTCGTGGCACTGCCGGCATCGGCGCTGTCGACGAAGCGCGCAAGGCCGCGCTGGTCGGCGCTGAGCCCGGCGAGTCCGGCGGCCAGGGTGCTGCCCCGGTCGATGGCGGGGCTGCCGGGCAAGAGCGCATGGGTGGGCGTGGGGCCGCCGTTGTCTTGCAAGGGGCCGAGGCGGGCGTCGATGGGGGTAAAAACACTCACCTGGTTCTCATTGCTGCTGCTGCTCAAACCGCTGGTCGTGCCTGTCTTACCGATCAGATTGTTGAAGGAGCCGGCGGACTCGGCTTTGCCGACGAAATCGTCAGCAGCGGCGGAGGCATCGGTGCGGCGGGAGTTGCCGGCGCTGATGGTGTTGAGGAGCGTGGTCGGCGCGCTGCCGGTGCGGACGAACAAGCCGCCGCCCTGGCCGCCGTTGTTGTCCGCGTCGGCAAGGTTGGCGGCCACGGTGACGTTGACCAGCGTGGCGGCGGGGCTGTCCAGGTAGACTCCGCCGCCGTCACCTTGAGCGCTGTTGCCCGAGATCGTGCTGTTGCGCGCCGTGAACGGGCCCCGGGCGTAGATGCCGCCGCCGTCATCGGTCGCGGTGTTGCCCCAAACTGTGCTGTCCACGAGGATGAGTTCAGAGAAGTTGGCGTAAATGCCGCCGCCGCTTTCGGCCGTGCTGCCGGTAATGACGCTGCGCACGACAGTCAAGGGGCCGCTGTTGCGTACGGCGCCGCCGTCGGCGCCAACAACTCTGCCGTTGGCGATCGTCAGATCGATGAGCCCTACGGCCTTGCCCGAGTTGACGGCGAAGACGCGCGAGGCGTTGTTGCCGCTGACGGTCAGGTTGGCCGCGCCGGGGCCTTGGATCGCCAGGTCGTCGTCGATGACGATCTCGCCGGCGCCGAGGGTGATGGTCCCGGTGACGTCGAAGAGGATGCCGTCGGCGCCCGGTCGGGCGTTGGCCAGGGCGACGGCCTCGCGCAGGCTGGTCTGGCCGTTGGCGGCGTTGGTTTCGTCGGCGGTGGTGGTGACGATGAAGTTCTGGCGCTCGAAGGCGCCCAGGTCGACGGTGGTCGAACCATCGCCGATGCGCGGCAGACCGCGCTGGTCGGCGGCGAAGGGGGCGGCGAAGGCATTGCTGCCGGCGTCCAGAGCAGGGCTGCTGTGCAAGAGGGCGTGGGTTGGGGCCGGGCCGCCGTTGTTCTTGAGCGATCCCAGCTGGGGGTCGATCGGCCGGCTGGCGCTGCCGATCTGGTTGCCGAAAAGCCCGTTGGCGATGCCGTTCGTGCCGGAGCCGTCGCCGATCAGGTTGAACGACCCGGCGATCGTGTCGTTGACGTCGTCGCGGATGCCGGCCCTGCCGCGGAAGTTCCCGGCGACGATCGTGTTGTTGAGCCTGACCAGGCTGGTGGTGTTGGACTCGATGCCGCCGCCGCGCGGAGAGCCTGATGAATTGCCGCCCGAGTCGGCGACGTTATTGGTGATCGTGACGTTGGTAAGCGTCGCGTTCGACCCGATATGGTCGGTGATGTGGATGCCGCCCCCCTGGAAGCTGGCGGTATTGCCGGAGATGGTGCTGTTGGTGACGATCAAGGTGTTGCTGCTGTAAATGCCGCCGCCCTGAGAACCGACGCTGTCGACGACCGCGGTGTTGACGATGGTCAGGGTGCCCTCGTTGCGAATGGCGCCGCCGGAGCTGCCCAGGCCGTTGGCGATGGTCATGGCGGCGAGCAGCACGTTGGCGCCGTCGGCGATGTGGAAGACCTGAAACTGCTTGGCGCCGCTGATCTTGAGAAAGCCGGCGTCGTCGCCGCGGAGGATCACGTCGCGCGTGATTTGCGGCAAGGCCGCGCTCAGGGTGATCGTGGTGACAGTCGGCAGGAAGTTGACGACGTCCGCGTCGGCGGCTGCCTCGGCCGCGACCATCGCCTCGCGCAGGGTGGTGGTCGCGTTGGCAGGATTGCCGTCGTCGGTGTCGGCGGTGCTGTTGACGAGGAAACGGCGGCCCTCGACGGCGCCGATGTCGGCGCCGTCGCCGCCCGAGGCGTTGGTGACGGTCGACAGGTTGGCGGTGCGGGCGAAGCCGCGCTGGTCGCTCGCCGCGCTGCCGACGTTTTTGCCTTTGTCCACGGCAAGGCTGGTGGCGAGGAGGGCGTGCGTCGGCGTCGGGCCGCCGTTGTCTTGCAATGGGCCGAGGAGTGGATCGATCGGATTGAGGCTGTGGCCGAGCAGGTTGGAGTTGGCGATGGTGAGTCCGGTCATGCCCGTCACGTCGCCGATCAGATTGAACGAGCCGGTGTTGACCAGCGCGCCGTTGACGTCGTCGCGAGTCGTGCCGTCATGGCGCGTGTTGCCGGCGACGATGGTGTTGTGGAGAGTGACCGTGCCGCCGACGGCGACGTAGACGCCGCCCCCCTGGGTCGCGCGATTGCCGGTGATGGTGACGCTCGTCAGGTTCGCAGTTCCGTTGCCGGTGTTGACGAAGCCGCCGCCCAAGCTGCCGGCGCTGTTGCCGGAGAGGGTGGTGTTCGTGACCGTGAGCGTGCCGCCGTTGTAGAGGCCGGCGCCGCTGCTGGCGCTGTTGCCGTCGATCGTGGAGTCGCGCAACTCGAGCGTGCCGTTGCTGAGGATGCCGCCGCCGACGTTGTTGGCGACATTGCCAGTGACGCGGCAAGCGCTCACCGTCAGGGCGCCGCCGCCGACCACCACCACGCCGGCCCCTTGGTTGGCGCCGGTCAGCCGGCCGTTGGCGATGGTCAGGCCTGTTAGAGAGATCGTGGCGCCGGCGTTCACCCTGAAGATGCGATAGTCGCCGCCGCTATCGCGCCGCACGGTCAGCAGGTCCGCCCCCGGTCCCTGGATCTGCAGGTTGCCGACCAAATCGGGCAGCGCCCCGGTCAGGTTGATCGTCCCGTTCAGCCCGGGCGCGAACTGGATGACGTCGGCGCCCGCGCCGGTGACTCCGTCCACGGTGGTGTCAGTATTGGCGGCAGTGATGGCCTCGCGGAGCGTCACCTGGCCGTCGTCCACGAGCGTATCGGCCAGGCTGGTGACCGTGAGGGTGGCCGGCGCGGTGCGATCTTCGAGCGCTTCCAATGCGGGGCGCCACGACGTGCAGTGTTGTCGGCCGCGCACCGGTTCGCGGCGTCGCGCGGGAAGCCATCTGCTGATCGGCGAATGCATTGCAATCTCCCTGTCGTTGGATGTTCCGGCGGCGTTTGTCCATCCTTTGACCTGCGAAAACCCTTCGCGATCGACCGGAAATCGGCGATAATCAAATCTCTTCATGACGGACAGGAACGGAATACTGCCCCACGGCGGTCGATCGGCCGATGTTGTTGCAGGTAAACGGGAGGCGGCGTTGCACGCGGACAGCCCGGAAACGCTGAATTTGCTGGAACGGGTTCGCCAGGGGGACGAACACGCCCTGGGCGAGCTGATTGTCCGGCATCGGCCGGCGCTGCGGCGTTTCGTCGAGCTGCGGCTCGATGCGCGGCTCAACCCGCGGCTCGATCCGTCGGACGTCGTGCAGGAAGCCCAGCTCGAAGTGGCGCGGCGCATCCAGGACTATCTCGAGCGCCAGCCGATGCCGTTCTGGCTGTGGCTGCACCGCACCACGTACGAGAACCTCATTCGCCTGCGCCGGATGCACGTCGATGCGGAGCGTCGCACCGTGGCCCGCGAGGTGGCGCTGCCGGACCAGTCGTCGATCCTCCTGGCCCGCAAGCTGTTTGCCGGGAACTGGCCGGGCCAACAGCTCGTCGATGACGAGATTCGCCGCCGCGTGCAGGAGGCGCTCGCCAAGCTCGACGACATCGATCGCGAAGTGCTGCAACTGCGCGCCTTCGAAGGGCTGGAGAACGAGGAAGTCGCGCAGGTGCTCGGCCTCGAGCCGGGGACGGCGAGCAAGCGCTACGGCCGGGCGCTGTTGCGCTTGCGGCAGGCGCTGGCATTTCCTTCCGAAGGCGGATCGTGATGGCTGCGGAATCACCTGACGCTGCTCTGGAATCGCGGATCGGCGCGATCGCCGACGAGTTCACGCGTCGGCACCAGCGCGGCGACAACCCGCGGCTCGACGAGTACACCGAGCGCTATCCGGAGCTGGCCGAGCTGCTGCGCGACATCCTGCCGGCGATTCAGGCGCTGCGGCCGGCGCAGTCCCTTGCCGAGACACCGCACGGCGGCGCGACGCCAGGTAGCCCGCTCGCTCCGCGAGAGGCGGGCCATCCTCTCGCGGAGCGAGAGATCTGCCTGGCCGATTACGAAGTCCTCGGTGAGATCGGCCGCGGCGGCATGGGCGTCGTCTACAAGGCACGGCATCGAACACTGGGCCGCATCGTCGCGCTCAAGATGCTGCAGAGCACCGACGCCGCCGACCTGGAGCGCTTCCGCAGCGAGGCCCAGGCGGTCGCCCGGTTGCAGCATCCAAACGTGGTGCAAATCTTCGAGGTGCAAGAGACCAGCGGTCGCCCGTTCTTGGCCCTGGAGTATGTCGACGGCGGCAGCCTCGCGGAGCGGACCAAGGGCGAGCCGCAGCTGCCGCGGCAGGCCGCGGCGCTGATCGAGACGCTGGCCCGGGCGATCGCCGCGGCCCACGAATCGGGTCTGGTGCACCGCGATCTCAAGCCGAGCAATGTCCTATTGGAGGTTGCCAACTGCGGATTGCCGAACGCGGCGGCCGGCGACAGCGTTGGCACATCTGCAATCGGCGATCTGCAATCTGCCATTCCCAAGGTGACGGACTTCGGCCTCGCCAAGCGTCTCGATCAGGACCTGGGTCAAACGCAGAGCGGGGCCATCGTCGGCACGCCCAGCTACATGGCGCCCGAGCAGGCGACCGACGGCGCGCGGGTGGGGCCGGCCGCCGACATCTTCGCGCTGGGCGCCATCCTCTACGAGCTGATCGTGGGCCGGCCGCCGTTCAAGGGGCCGTCGGTCGTGGAGACGCTGGAGCTGGTGCGGCACGCCGAGCCGACGCCGCCGGCGCAGCTTCAGCCCGGCTGCCCGCGCGATCTGGAAACCATCTGTCTCACGTGTCTGCACAAGGAACCGGCGCGCCGCTTCGCCAGCGCCGCGGCGCTCGCCGACGACCTGCGCCGCTTCCAAAACGGCGAGCCGATCCACGCCCGCCCGGTCGGCAGCCTCGAACGGCTCGCCAAGTGGCTGCGGCGCCGACCCGCCGTGCCGCCAGCCTTGCCCTGGGCGCCGTCGCGGCGCTCGCGGTCGTGGCCCTCGCGGTCCGCCTTGCGTACTCGTGGGAACTCGAGGACGCCAACGCGAAGCTCGGCGAGGCGGTCGCCGCCAAGGAAGCCGCGCTGACCACCGCCCAGGACGCCCGGCTTCTCGCCGAAAAGAATCACGAGGAAGCCGAGGACGCGCGCGGCAAACTGGCCGCCGCCCACGAGCGCGAACGCGCCCTGCACTACGTGCACAGCATCGGCCTGGCCCAGCGTGAGCTGCAGGGCAATCGCCTGGATGAAGCGCGGCGCATCCTCGATGCCTGCCCGCCCGACCTGCGGCATTGGGAATGGCATTACCTCCACCGCCAGTGCCATGTCGAGCTGCTGACCATCCGTGGCCACGTCGGCGGCATCCACGCCCTCGCCGCCAGTCCGGACGGCAAGCTCATCGCCGCCGCCTCCCTGCTGCGCCGCGTCGGACCGCCCGAATGGGACCTGAAAATCTGGGATGCGGCCACCGGCAAGCTCGTCCACGAGCTGAAGGGCCACCGGCACGCGATCGGCGACGTCGCTTTCAGTCCCGACAGCGCCCTCCTGGCCTCGGCAGGTTACGACAAGACGATTCGGCTCTGGGATGTGAACGACGGCCGTGAGCTGCGCACGATCGCCGGTGCGACGCTCTTCACCCAGGTCGCCTTCCATCCCGACGGCGCCCGTCTGGCGGCGGCCGCTTCGCAACAGATTCGCGTCTATGACGTCGCCGGCGGCCGTGAGCTGTTCGCGCTCGCCGGGCACTCCGGCGAGATTCGCGGCCTGGCGTTCAGCGCCGATGGCGAGCGCCTCGCCAGCGGCTGCACGCATGGCTTCGTCAAGCTCTGGGACCTCAAGTCAAGGAAGGAGATCGTCAGCCGCCGTGGTCCGGGACCGATCGCGAGCGTCGGTTTCAGCCCCGAGGAAGATCAGATCGTCTCGTGCGGCGCCGGCGGCGTCGGCCCCGTGCGCGGCGAAGTGCGCTTCTGGAGCGCACGCGACGGCCGGCAAGCGCCGCTCCAGATCGTGTTGCCGCACTCGGTCGCGGCCGCCGGCTTCAGCGCCGACGCCGCCCACATCGCCTGCGCCTGCGGCGACGGCGGCATCGCGTTCGTCCATGCCGGCACCGGCGCGATCCGTTTCACGCTGCGCGGCCACGCAGGCGCGGTGTCCGACCTGGCGTTCACCGCCGGCCGCACCCGGCTCGTCACCGGCTCGTCGGACGGCACCATCCGTGTCTGGCCCGTGCGCAACCCGGAGTTCGTCGAGCTGGCCCAACCGCTCGCCTCGGCGCTGACGTTCGCTGGCGATGGCCGCCGGTTTGCCCTGAGCAACGTGGTCCGCAGATTGCCGCGCGGCGGTACCGTGTGGCTGCGCGTGGTGCCGACGCCCGATCAAGACACGGCTGATCCGGGCGCGTTGGAATTTGAGGCGGCCAAACCGATCTGGGCCCTCGCATTCGCCCCGGACAAACGCTGGCTCGCCGCCGCGGAGGAGCACGCCGTCACGTTGTGGGACCTGGACAAGGCGGGCGCCGCCGGCGTTCTCGTCGAACCGGGCGTGGTGGGCCTGAGCATCAGCCCCGACGGCCAACTGCTGGCCACGGCGACCCGCAACCCGGCCGTGGACCACCGCCCTGACTTGGGGGAGCCTGCCAAGCTCAAGGTGGCGCCTCCACAGGCGGTCGTGTCGATCAAGGTCTGGCACGCGACCAGCGGACAACTCCGCCACGTCCTGCCCGGCCAGGTCGCTGTCGCCTTCAGCCCCGACGGTCAACGCCTCGCCGGCGCCGCCGATCACTCGGTGAAAACCTGGGACGTCGCCACCGGCAAGGAGCTGCGCACGTTCAGCGGCCCGGCCGATCACATCATCGGGGTCCAGTTTGTCGCGGCCGGCCGACAGGTCATCGGCTTCACGCGTCGCCAGGCCACGGTCTGGGATGCCGACACCGGCCAAACCATCGCCACCGTGGACGGCGTTGGCGGACCAGCGTTCGCAACGCCCGACGGCCTGCGCGTCGTCGCGATTCATGGTGGACTCGTGAAGTGGTGGGACGCGCGCCTGGGGCGCGAACTGCTGTCGCTCAGCGTGCCCGAGGAAACCCGGCTGATCCAGCTCGCCCTGAGCGCCGACGGTCGGCGGGTCGCGGCGGCAGGGGAACGGAAGGTGGTGATGTGGCACGCGGCGGCGCCGTGACGAACGAGCGAGCCCGAGATCCTGCTTCGAGCCGGACAGAATCCGGATCGACACTTCACTCCTGCATCGGCAGCATCAGCGACACACGCTTCCCCGCGCGCAGCACCGTGGCCGCGAGGCGTTCGCCGGTCTTGCGATTGGTCACCCCATGGGCAAGCACATCCGTCTCACGCTTGAGATCCGTCCGGCCGTCGAATTCGACCAGCACGTCGCCGACTCGGAACCCAGCTTGCTTGGCCGCCGCGTGCGGGCCGTACTGGCCGACGTGCTTGACGCGCAACGCCATGCCATCTTCGGGAATGCCGGCCTTGGTCCGCTCGGCGACCGACAGCTCTTCCAGCATCAAGCCGCCGGTTGCCATGCGCCGCAGCCCCCACGACGTGCTGCGCCAGCCGAGATCGCCGGCCTGCCGCCAGCCGGCCGGCAGCGTCAGCGTGACCTGCTGCGGCTGGCCGTTGCGACGCACCTCGGCTTGCACGGCGCCCCCCTGGGCCGGCGTGTTGTGCAGCACCCATTGCACGTCCGCGATCGACAGCAGCGACTGACCGGCCAGCCGCGCCAGCACATCGCCGCGTTGGAAGCCTGCCCTGGCCGCCGGCGACTCCGGCTCGACGCGCAGCACCGTCGCGCGTTCCTTGGGATCGAGGATCAGGCCGATCGACTTGGGATGCGGATACGGGAACAACACGGCCTCCGGGATCGGCTGCTTGCGAGTGCGATAGTACTCGCGCTGCGCGTCGCCGATCTGGTGGCAGTGAATGCAGCTCTTGACGACGTTGCCGGCGTAGTCCAGCTTCGACGAGTACTTGCCCTTGAGCGCGGGATACTGCTCCGGCCTCGCGAACTCAGGGGCGGCCCCGCGCTTGCCGGCCAGCATGCTCTTGTTCTTCGGGTAACCGGCGTGCAGCTCGAGCGCGCCTTCCAGGGCCTTCGCCAGACCGGGCAAGGACACGTCGCCGAGCCATTCCGTGCGATGCGAACGCGTGCCGAAGCGGCCGTAGACAACGCCGTCGGCGTTGAGCATGAACGCGGCAAACGATTGATCGGTGTCGAACTGGAACAGCGACAGGTCAAGCCCGTTTGTGGACACGACGCGGACGCACACGAACTTCTTCAGGAGCGGGCTGATGACCGGATCCTGGTCAACCAGCTCGTCGTCGAGTTTCACGCACTCGTGGCAGGGAATGCAGCGGAACACGACCAGCATCGGTTTGCCGGTCTCGTTCGCCGCGGCGAAGCCCTTGGCGAGGTCGTTGTAGATCCAGAACCCCTGCGCCTCGACCTTCGCGCGGTCGTTGCGGACCTTCTGGTCGCGGGTCAAGGGCTGCGCCAGGGCGACGCCGGGGAGCAGGCCGAGCAGGATCACACCGATTCGCAACATGACGTTGTCTCCTTGATCATGCGAAGTCGCCTCTCCGGTCCGACCTCCGAGCTTACCGGGAAAAGAGGCATTGGCGCCGATGATAAACGACGGCACGCCGTGAGTGAACGAAAATCGGGCGCCGTCGACACGCAAACTTCTTGACATCCCGGCTCGGCGGCATAACAACGAGGATAACCTGCCGTCGCCATGTCATGTTTGGAGTCGGGTTATGCCGAGATCAAGCGGCCGAGCGTTGGCGGCCTTGCTGGTGGTGCTTGGCAGCGTCCAGCCCGCCGTCGCGCAGTATGCGATCTGTGACTGCTGCAACGTCCCCTACCGGGTTCCCGGGGCGTCGTGGATCGGCACGTCGCGAAAATACGGCGGGATTTGCGGCGACTGCAAAGGCAAATGCCTCGATTGCCGCACCGAGTCGGACTATCTGAAGACGCTCTACGATGGGTTGTCGGCCGCACGCGACCAATCGGCCGGTCTGAGTCGGGTGCTCTTCGATGCGGCGATCGACCGCGTCCAGGGGCGTTGGATGGATTTGCAGGTTTCGTGCGTGGTCGGCGGTTCGCGGGACATCGGCGGCATCACTGCGGGCGGTCCCGCCAAGGCGGGCGGCGCCGCCAAGGCAGGGTCGGGCGGCCGTTCGCTGCCGCGTCTCGGCACGGACGAGGGCAAGAAGCGCGTGCGTGATTCGATCGATCAGCTCAATGACGACGTCGCCGACTTGTGGTCGCAACTCTACGAAGCGGAATCGGGCGGTGACGCGGCGACGGCGGAGCAGATCTGGGACGCGCTGAAGGAGGCGATGCGATTCAAGGAAGTCCTGAACGGATTTCTGAAAGACTCGCCCGAGGCCGATTTCAAGGCGGTCGTGAAGCCTGCCGTGGCGCCGGTCCCCGAACCAGCGGCAAACCCCGAGGCCCGTGCGATCCTGCGTGCGGCGGTGTTGACGCAGCGAAACATCAACTCCCTGGGCCGGGCCTACCTGACCAGCCTCCAGCGCTATCAAGCCGCCAAGCGGGCCCGGGACAAGGAGGCCGCGAACCGCCAGGTCGAGGCGATGGGGAAATTCGCGGCGCAGGCCACGGAGGCAGCGGCACAGGCGGCGCAACACTACCATCAATGGCAGAAGATGCGCCTGGAGCGGCTCGAGCAGCGTCGCGCTGACCTGAAGAAGAAAGAGCTCGCCTGGGAGGATGAATGGAAGGCATGGCGGCAAAAACTCGAAAGGCGCTGGTCCGCGGAGTTGGCGCCAGCGCTGCGCAAGGCCGGCCTTTCTCAACAGGCAGCCGACCAGCTTCGCCAGTCCCTGCTCGAGCTGTCCGCGGACCCCGTGGGCAAGAACGTCGCGCGCCGAACGGCGCAAATGGCGTTCGATGATGCGGTGCGGGACCGATTCAAGAAGTCCAAGATCAAGGCGCCTTGGCCGCCGCCGCCCGCCGCGCCGCTGTACGACCTGATGCGTTTCCACGCTCATCTCTTACACGCGGACCTTCACGGCCGGACGCGACCTCTGCCGGCTGATAATCCCAAGCAACCTGGCAAGTAAACCAAGGTGCGCCACGCGCGTTCGAGCGGTGGAAGTCCGTGATGACGAGGTTCGCCATGCGCGAAATCCTGCCGCCCTTGCTGCTCGTGATGGCCGCCGTGGCGGGCGTCGCCCAGGACGAAGCCACCACGAAGCCGGCGCCGCCGGCCCAAGGAAAAGCCGCCGCGGCCAACCCGATCCAGTCCGGCGACTTCCGCTGGATCGTCGGCCCGCCGTTACTCGGCCCGGCGCCGCGGCCCGCCGATCCGTGCCATTCGATCAAGGATCCGACCGTCGTCTTCTGGAAGGGCCGCTGGCATCTGTTCTGCACGATCCGCAGCAAGGTTCGCAGTCATCAGATCGAGTACCTCTCCTTCAAGGACTGGAACGACATCGGCAAGGCCGAGCGCCACGTGCTCACCTTGACCGACGGCTACTTCTGCGCCCCGCAGGTCTTCTACTTCACGCCGCACCAGCGCTGGTGCCTCGTCTACCAAGTGATCGACAAATCGCGGCAGCCGGCCCTGCAGCCCGCCTTTTCGACCACGCAAGATCTGGCCGATCCGAAGTCGTGGAGCAAGCCGGCGCTCTTGTTCGAACGTTCGCCGGACAACGTGCCGCGCTGGATCGACTTCTGGGTGATCTGCGACGAGACGCGGGCCCATCTCTTCTTCACCTCGCTCGACGGCCGGATGTGGCGAGCCGAGACCAAGCTGGCCGACTTCCCGCGCGGCTGGAGCAAGCCCGCCGTCGTGCTGCAAGGGGACATCTTCGAGGCGAGCCACACCTATCGCCTCAAGGGTTTGGACCGCTACCTGACCGTGGTCGAAGCCCAGGCCGGCAGCCGCCGGTACTACAAGGCGTACGTCGCCGACCGGCTCGACGCCAAGTGGCAGCCGCTGGCCGCGACCCGCGCGAAGCCGTTCGCGGCGCCGGTCAACGTTCGCCACACCGGCGACCATTGGACCGACTCCATCAGCCACGGCGAGCTGCTCCGCGCCGGCCACGACGAACACCTCGACGTGGACCCGGCCAAGCTTCGCTTTCTGTTCCAGGGGGTCGCCGACGCGGCTCAGAAGGGGAAGAAGTACGGCGAGATCCCGTATCGGCTGGGGTTGCTGGAGGCGGTTCCGTAGGTGGGGAAGCAGCGGGCCGGCGGTTGCGATTCCGTGCAAGCTCGGCTACGATCAGCGCAATCGATTCAGCATGTGGCAACGCTTGATCGAGACACGAGGTTGTCATGGGATTGACGCTGTATTGCAATACATCAACCAAGTTCGCAAGCATCGTCAGTATCACAAACATCAACAAAGCGGATCGCCGATGAACCTCCCCATCACCCGCGTGGTGCTTTACAAGCACGGCGTCGGTTACTTCGAGCGCGAAGGCAAAGTCGACAACGACGCCACGCTCGCCTTGACCTTCAAGCAAGCCGAGGTCAGCGACGTGCTCAAGTCGCTCACCGTCCTCGACCTGGACGGCGGCCACATCGCCTCGGTGTCCTACGATTCGACCAAGCCGCTCGCGCAACTGCTCAGCGAAGTCGCCCTGTCGATCCCCGACAGCGGCAGCCTGGTCAGCCTGTTGCCGCAGATCAAGGGCGCCCGCGTGGCCTTGCATTCCGGCGTCGGCGAGCCGGTCGAAGGCTGCATCCTCGGCATCGACACCACCGAGCGGCAAACCGGCGACGGCATCGTCAAGATCGTCCTGCTCTCGTTGGTCACCGACGCCGGCCAGGTGCGGTCGTTCGACTTGCACAACCTCGCCGGCGTGCAACTGCTCGACCCGGTGCTGCGCCGCGATCTCGATTTCTACTTGAAGACGCAGCTCTCCGCGAAGAAGAAGGACGCCCGCACCTTCACCTTCTTCGCCCAGGGCCAGGGGCAGCGCACCATCCGCCTGAGCTACACCCTCGAAGCGCCGGTGTGGAAGGCGACCTACCGCGTGCTGCTCGGCGAGGAAGGCAAGCCCCCCTTAATCCAGGGCTGGGCAGTCGTGGACAACACGCAGGATGAGGATTGGGAGAACGTGCAGCTTTCGCTGATCGCGGGTCTGCCGGTGTCGTTCGTCCACGACCTGTACACGCCCCGCTACATCCGCCGGCCCGAAGTGAAGGTGCAGGAGACGACGGGGGTGCTGCCGCCGGAGGTGGAGGAGGGAGTGGAAGTCGAGGAAATGGCTGACGAGGTGATGATGTTGGCGGCCGCGCCGACGGCCGGAGCCGGCAAGATGAGGGCGATGCAACGCAAGCTGGAACGGGTGCGAGCGCCGAGAGCCGCATCTTACGAGACGCTGCAAGCAACCACCCCCGCCCAGGTCCGCGAGCGCAAGATCGGCGACCTCTTCGAGTACGAAATCGAACATCCCGTCACGATTCGCCGCAACCAGTCCGCCCTCGTGCCCATCGTGCTGCGGTCATTCGAGGGCCGACCCGTGCTGCTCTACAACAAGCAGACGCGGGCCGAGAACCCGATGCGCTGCGTCGAACTGAAGAACACCACCGGCCTCACGCTCGAAGGCGGCCCGGTCAGCGTCCTCGAAGCCGGCAACTACGTCGGCGAGGCCATGCTCGAAACCACCAAGCCCGACGATCAGCGGCTGGTGCCGTACGCCGTCGAGCTGAGCGTCCACGTGCTCGACAACATCGACTCGCACCAGGAACACGTCCACCGCATCGTCATCCGCCGCGGCCAGCTCAAGGCGCATTACGTCCAGGTGCAGAAGACGACCTACACCCTCAACAACAAATCGGACGTGGAGCAGGCGATCTACCTGGAGCATCCGCGGGCCGGCAGCGAGTGGAAGCTGTTCGACACGCCCGAGCCGCACGAGATCACCGAGAACCATTGGCGTTTCCGCTTCGCCCTGCCGGCCAAGAAGACGACCCGGTTCGTTGTCCAGCAACGGCAGACGCTGCACTCGGCCTACGGTTTGACCGATCTGACCGATCACCAATTGTCCTTGTGGATCAACCAGAAGTACCTCGACGCCAAGACCGAGAAGACGGTGCGAAGCGTGATGGAGTTGCGCGCCGAGGCCGGCCGGCTCGACGCCGCCCTGGCCCAGCTCGACAAGGAGCGCACGAACATCCACAACGAGCAGAAGCGCATCCGCGAGAACCTGCAAGCCCTGGGCGACCGGGCGTCGGAAAAGGAGCTGCGCGAGCGCTTCGTGAAGACTCTCAACACGCAGGAGGATCGGCTGGAGAAGATCGATAAGGAAGCGCAGGCCAAGATCGACGCCCGCGACAAATGCCGCGAGAAGATCCAGGATGCGCTGGCGAAGCTGGAGTACGATGCGGAGGTGGGGGCCGGCGCGGGGTAGATTTCACGACGTCTTCGGGCTATGCTTGTCGCGGCAAGCCGTACTCAGATAGGATGACCTTGTTAGCCGGCGTTCCAACTGAAGAATGACCCGCGCGTTGGAGAAGCCCAATGGCGACCACTTCGGACAAGCAGGTTGTGTTTCGACAGGCCGGGGAGACCTTGGAAGATCGCTTCCGCCGCCTCGCCGCCGCGTGGCAAGAAGCCGTCGCCTACCACTCCTCGACGACGGTGCGCAACAACCATCCTGCCTACCGAGAGATCATTGGGCTGGGCATCGACGTTGTGCCGCTTTTGCTGCGCGACCTCGAAGACAACCACACGCATTGGTTTGCCGCGCTTCGCGAAATCACCGGGGCGAATCCGATCCCCGAGGAAGCGGCCGGCAATATTCCCAAGATGGCGGAAGCGTGGCTGCGCTGGGCGAAGGACAACCATTACTCATGGTAAGGCCCATCGAAGACATCTTTCCTTCTTTGTCCAAAGGCGGCTTCCAAATCACGTCGCCCGTAGACAAGCGCTACAATTGCATTGCCTTCGCGGCGGGCGATACAGACAGTTGGTGGTGGCCAATGCCCGATGTTCGCGAGGTTGCTTGGCCGGCAGGCGTCGCCTGCGCGGAAACTCTCGACGCATTTCGTGATGCCTTTTCAACTCTTGGATACGTGGAATGCCGCAACGAAGACTTTGAGCCCGGCGTCGAGAAGATCGCCATCTTCACCGACGATCAAGCCCTTCCCCTTGCACGCGGCCCGACAGCAGGCTGGCGGCCGCTGGACGAGCAAACTAGGCGAGCGCGAGGACATCGTCCATGATTTGCACGATCTGGAAGGGGAAACGTACGGCAAAGTCACGCTGATCATGAAGCGACCGCTGGCCACAAGCGCCGGGCCATAGGCGAAGCTCTCCGGCGCATTGCGAACAGGTGTGCTTCCCAGTACGATTCCAACAACCACGAGGGCGCAATCCGCGCAAGCCAGCCATGAGAATCCAATCTATGCGAACATATCTTGTCGCTGTCGCATGCCTAAGCGGACTGCCCGCCTCCGCCGGCGATCCCGACTGGAAAGTCGGCCTCGCCCAGGTCAAGATCACGCCCATGCAGCCCATGCTGATGTCCGGTTACGCGGGCCGCACGAAGCCGTTCGAAGGCGTGACCACCGAGCTGTACGTCAAGGCAATGATCCTTCAGGATAGCGCCGGCCGGCGCGGCGTCATCGTCACCAGCGATCTGCTCGGCTTTCCCGCCGACGTGGCCGAGCCCATCTGCGAGCGCATCGGCAAGAAGATCGGCCTGAAGCGCGAGCAAATCTTGCTCAACTCCTCCCACACCCACGCCGGGCCGCAGCTCGTGCGCCGGCCGCCGCCGAAGGACGCTCCCGGCGGCGCCGACGCGCTGCGGAGCCTGGAATACACCCGCGAGCTGCAAGACAAGGTTGTCGACGTCGTCGTCCAGGCGGCGGAGCGGCTCGAACCCGCCACCCTCTCTTGGGGCAGCGGCGTGATCCACTTCGTCATGAACCGCCGCGAGTTCACGCCAACGGGCGTCATCCTTGGCGTCAATCCGCGCGGGCTGGCCGATCGCAGCGTCCCCGTCCTGCGGATCGACGCCCCGGACGGCACGCCGCGCGCCATCCTGTTCGGCGCCGCCGTTCACGGCACCACCCTCGGTCCGAAGAACTTCCAGATCTGCGGCGACTACGCCGGCTTCGCCCAGATGCACGTCGAGGAGAAGTTCCCCAAGGTCCAGGTGATGTTCATGCTCGGCTGCGCCGGCGACGCCAATCCGTATCCGCGCGGCACCATGGACCTCGCCCGCCAGCACGGCAAGGCCCTGGGCGAGGAGGTGTGCCGGGTGATGACGGGCAAGTTTCGCCCCGTGAAAGGCCCGCTGCACATGGCCTTCGGCCACGCCGACGTGCCGCTCCAGCCGGCGTCGCGCCCGGATCTGGAGAAGCTCGCCGCCGACAAGCGCAACGCCAAAAACTACGCCGCCAAGCAGATGCTGGCCGTGCTCGACCGCGGCGACAAGCTGCCGGGCCACTATCCCTGTCCGCTGGCCGTGTGGCAGTTCGGCAATGACTTGACTCTGGTCGGTCTTTCGGGCGAAGTCGTGGTGGATTACATGACGATGCTCGAGAAGGCGCTCGGTCCCAATCAGCTCTGGATCGCGGCGTATTGCAACGACGTGTTCGGCTACTTGCCGTCGGCGCGGGTGCTC
>JAKEET010000113.1 GCA_022616435.1 Gemmataceae bacterium | reverse complement strand
GTCAGAAGCTCATACAGCAGCACGCCCAGCGAGTAGATGTCGCTGCGCGTGTCGATGTCGAGCTGATTGATCTCGGCCTGCTCGGGCGACATGTATTCCAGCGTGCCGACGATCGCCCCGAAGCCGGTGACCAGCGTTTGCTCGGTCAATTGTTGCCCGGCCGCCTTGGCCACGCCGAAGTCGATGACCTTGGGCACCGGCTTGCCGTCGTAGTTGGCGACCATGACGTTGGACGGCTTGATGTCGCGGTGGATAATGCCCTTCTGATGCGCGTGCTGCACCGCCTGGCACACGGGGACGAACAGCTCCAGCCGTTGCCGGGGCGTGAGGTGGTGCTCGTCACAGTATTTGGTGATCGGCGCGCCCTTGACAAGATCCATGACGAAGTAAGGGCGGCCGGAAGGCGTGGTCCCGCCGTCGAGCACTTTGGCGATGTTGGGATGGTCCATGAGAGCCAGGGCCTGGCGCTCGGCCTCGAAGCGAGCGATGACCTGCTTCGAGTCCATGCCGGCCTTGATGAGCTTCAGCGCGACGAGGCGCTTGACCGGCTCGCTCTGCTGCGCCATCCAGACCGTGCCCATGCCGCCTTCGCCGATCTGCTCGAGGAGCTTGTATGGGCCGATCACCGCGCCGGGGCTCTCGGCGCCTGGCTGATCGAGAGTCGGCGCCGGCGCCCGCGGCGGGGATTCGAGGAAAGCGCCGGCATGCTGATGCTGAGCGAGCAGTCGCTCCATGCGTTGGCGAAGGGCCGGGTCGCCCTGGCAGGCCTGGTCCAGGAACGCGGACCTGTCCTGCGGGTCGGTTCGCTCCAGCGCTTCGGCAAAGAGGGTTTGTTCGTTCACGTCCGGCACTCCTGTCGGGCCGCGCCCGACCTCACAGATCAGTGCGACGTCGGGCCAGGAATTGCGCACCGATTCAGAATCTTGGTCGCGCCCTGCGCTCGCGGCCGGTCAGATCGGCTCACGACCGAGGCTTTCCAGCAGCCAGGCGCGCGCGTAGGCCCAGATCTGATTGGCCTTACGAGGGGAAACGCCCAGCGCCGCCGCAGCGTCCTCATTGGTCAAGCCGGCGAAGAAGCGCAGCTTGACCAGGTCGGCCGCCTGGGCGTTGGTCGCCGCCAGGCGGTCCAGGGCTTCGCTCACCGCCACCAGCTCGTCCGGCGTTGGCGGCGCGGCGGGGCCGAGGGCATCCACGTCGTGCCGCTGCAGCCCGCCGCCGTGACGCAGCCGCAACTTGCGTCGCGCGTTCTCGACGAGGATGCGGCGCATGGCCTCCGCGGCGGCGGCGAAGAAGTGGCCACGACTGTTCCAGTGTTTTGGTGGTTGGTGCTTGGTGTTTGGTGCTTGGTCACCGACCAGCCGCAGATAGGCCTCGTGCACCAGGGCCGTGGCTTGCAAGGTCTGGCCCGGTTGCTCCTGGGCCAAGCGGTGCGCGGCCAGCTGGCGCAGCTCGTCGTAGACGAGCGGCAGGAGCTGCGCCGCGGCGGACGGATCGCCTGCTGCCATCGCGGTCAGGATGCGCTTGACCTCCGACATGATGGCCAATGTACCCGTTGCCGGCCCGCGACAAAAGGGGCGGTCTTCGACTTTCCCCCTTGACCAATCGCGCGGTTGCGAATACCGTTACACTTTCGTTTTGGATTCGCCTGACACGCCGATGCGGATCGCCCGAATGCTTGCTCGCCCGATAGCCGCGAATAGCGGTTCACCAGTGGCGCGTTCGCCTGTCGTGTCCGTGGGAGACCGTGATGCCGACGATCAATCAGCTGGTCCGCAAGCCGCGCGTCCAGCAGTACCGCAGGCCGAAACATCCGGCCTTGCTGGGCTGCCCGCAGAAGCGCGGCGTGTGCTTGCAAGTGAAGATCATGACGCCCAAGAAGCCCAATTCGGCGCTGCGCAAGGTGGCGCGGGTGCGCCTGTCCAACGGCATCGAAGTGACGGCCTACATTCCCGGCGAAGGCCACAATCTCCAGGAGCACTCCATCGTGCTGGTCCGCGGCGGTCGCGTTCGCGACCTGCCGGGCGTGCGCTACCACATCATCCGTGGGGTGCTCGACGCCCAGGGCGTGGCCGACCGCAAGCAAGCGCGTTCCAAGTACGGGGCCAAGAAGGAAGGCGGCTAACGCTTTCCCAGCGCCGCCGGGGCGGGTGTCAACGCCACCAGCGGCGAATCATTTCGGGACTGCCCTCCCGGATTACAACGTCAATCATTCTCGCTTGGGTTCGACGGCCATTGCGGGTTCAGCCTGCTGCCACGGGCCGAACTGGGTCATTTTGTTGGAGGCTGTCCGAAGAAGGGATCCGGCCCCCGGGTCTGACCCTTGGCCGGATCGCCCCTTACCGCCAAGGAACCTGTGTATCATGCTGCAAACCGAAGTGATGCTCGACTGGGCGTGCTGCGTGTGCGGCCGCCCCATGGGCGCGACCCTGAAGTGTGAAGGCCCCGGGCTGGCGGACAAGGACGCCAAGGCGTATGTCAAGGTCCCGTGCCCAAGCTGCCACCACACCAACCAGGTCATCTTCAGCCCGGACGACGGCGCTCTCGACGACGTGTTCCCCGACGAGGAGCCGGTCCGCTACAAGATCCCCGTGCCTTCGTATAATTAGTTCTGGTGAGTGGTGTTTGGTGGTTTGGTGCTTGGTCTTTCGTGCGTGGTGTTTGGTGCTCGACCGAACACGGGTCGCCGCCAAGTGCAAGCACCCAAGCCACCAACCACCAAGACAAACCACCAACCACCAAACCACCACACACCACCCATGGGCAAACGAACCGCAAGCGCCGAAACGCTGAAACCCGATCCGAGGTACGGCTCCAAGCTGGCCTCGAAGTTCATTAACTGCCTGATGTGGCAGGGCAAGAAGCCGACCGCCATGCGCATCTTCTACGGCGCCCTCGACCAGATCAAGAAGCGCATGCCGGACGCCAACCCGATCGAGGTCTTCACCCAGGCGGTGGAGAACATCAAGCCGCCCATCGAAGTGCGTTCCAAGCGCGTCGGCGGCGCCACCTACCAGGTGCCGATGCAGGTCAACAAGACGCGGCAGCAAAGCCTGTCGATCCGCTGGATCATCGGGGCCACCCGCGCCAAGAAAGGCCGCCCCTCGTTTCTGCGGCTCGCCGACGAGTTGATGGCCGCCTACCGCCGCGAGGGCGAAGCCTGGACCAAGCGCGAAAACACGATCAAGATGGCCGAATCGAACAAGGCGTTCGCCCACTTCGCGTGGTAGCCGGCATCCAGTCGCGCAGCAGCAATCAGGCGATGACGATTGCGCCATCGATGCCGGTCCTACAGGCCATACGCCCGGCACAGCTTCCCCAATTCGCGCAATTCTCGAAAAAGCGGTTGCGGGCAGCGCCGCCAAGCGCGACAATGAGCAAAGCGCTCAATCACCACGCGCCGCCAAGCGCGCCTATCGATGTTTCCACACAGCATCTCGCTTGACTTCTAAGGTGGAGTGTTGATTCCATGGCAAAGCAGCATCCCGACGACCCGCAACCCAGGAACAAGCCGCCATCTCAAGCATCTCAAGATGAGCCGGAGATTGTCGACGCCGACGAAGCTCTCGAGGCGGACGACGCCGCTAACGCTGGACGCAAGAAGACGCAGCTCGCCAAGCAGTCGCCGCAGCCGACCCAGCTCGCCAAGAAGGCGTCGCAGCCGACCATGCTCGCTCCCGGCGCGTCCAAGGCGCAGGATACGCCGCCGCGCCCGCCGAAGGTCTCCGACGACGACGAGGCCATGGAGGCCGAGGCCGTCGATTCCGGCGTCGTCGAAGTCCAGCCGGTGTCGGACGTCGTCATGGCCCAGCCCGCATCCGACGCCCTGGAGGCCATGCCCGCTTCCGACGTCGCCGAGGCGGAAGCGGTGGAGTCCGGAGTCGCCAAGGCGGCGCCGGTCCAGGGGCAGGACGACGAGGACGTGTTCTCGGCCGAAGAGGCCGAGGTCGATAGGAAGAGCGCGCCGGAAACCCCGGTCAAGGCCGAGCAGGCCGACCTCGAATACGCCGAAAGCCTGGATGAGGATGCCGTCGGCGGCGACGTGCCGACGTCGCGCGCCGAGTCGAGCGTGCGCGTCCGCAGCAAGAAGACGGACGAGTTCCGTAAGCCCGGGCCCTTCAACAAGACGGACGAGTTCCGACAGCCCTTCGACCTCAGCGGTCAGCAGGCCGACGATCAAACCGTGTCGTTCGACGACGTCGGCGAGGGATCGTCCGTCGACCTGGGGGCCAAGCCGCCGGTCAAGTCGGGGGGCTCGGGGTCGTCGCACCATGGCGTGGACGAGGTCGCCGAAGCGTTGGAGTCGGGCGTGAATCTCGGCGCCCTGGATTCCGCGGCGCGCAGGCCGAGCTCGAACCTCGAGTTCGACGTCCTGGAAGGCGCCGCGGCTGCGGACGACGTGCCGTCGAGCCGGAAAAACCTGGGGCGCGAGCGGACCCCGGAGGACGTGGACATCTCCGGCGAGGCCGGCGCGGCGGAGGAAGTCGCCGCCGCGGACTTGCTGGGCGAAGACGACGAAGCCGCCGCCAAGACCACCGAGGACGAAGCCGCCGACCTGTGGAACGAAGCGGAAGTGCCGGCGGCCACAGAGTCCGACGCCGACGAGGCGGCAGAAGTGGAAGCGCCCGCCGCCGGCCCATCGACGCCGGTCCCGACCAGGAAAGGCAAGGCCCCGGCCGCCCCGGCCGCCGAGGAAGAGGCCGCCGCAGCCGCGGATGAGGCGCCCGCGCCCGCGCCCGCGCCGCGCAAGAAGAAAGCCGGCGGCACGGCCGTCATGACCAAGCCGGCCAAGCCGAGTTACACCAGTTGGATCGGCGGGGGCGTGCTGGGACTCTTGCTTGGCGTCGGCGGCGTGGTCGGCGCCCAGTTTCTCGGGGTGCTGCCTGGGGGGGACTCGTCCGCCAAGAAGACCGTCACGCCGCCGCCACCGCCGCCGCCGCAGTTGACTCCCGTCCAGCGTGCCCTGGAGGCCATCGCGCAAAACGACTACGACGCCGCGCTGCAGCTCCTGCAAAACGCCGAGGAGACGCCGGCGAACCTGACCGCGCGGGCCCAGGCCGGTTGGCTCAAGTATCAGAAAGATCAGGCCGACAAGAAGGCCGACCTCAACGCCGACGACAAGGCCGTGAAGGACGTGCTCGACGATCTCGCCAAGGCCAACAACGACATGCTCAAGGCCCAGGTGCTGAAGACGCTCGAACACAAGAGCCTGAGCGAGCAAGTCGCCGGGTTGAAGGCGAACGAGAAGGCGGTCCTCGAGCTGCGCAACATCCTCGCCAAGGAGAACATCAAGGCCGACCCCAAGGACCTGCCGCTGGCGCTCAGCAAGGCGCTGGCTACGAAGAAGGAGGCCGAGGCGCAGCTCCAGGCCATCCAGAAAGCCCTCGCCGACGCCAAGCTCGCCGGCAACGGCAAGCTCGACCCGGCCGCCATCGACAAGATCGTCAAGAACCTCGCCGCCAATCAAGCGGCCCTCGCGGCCGTGGATACGCTGCTCGCCGACGCCAAGATCAAGGACAAGGGGAGCAAGGGGGTCGAGCAGCTCGTGACCGCCGCCAAGGACCTCGACGCCAAGCTGACGGCCGTCAACAAGGTGCTGACCGGCGAGAAGATCAAGGGCGAGGGCGCTGCGGGTCTGCAGGAAATCCTGAAGCTCCGCAACCAGCTTCAGAAGGACCGCGACGAGCTCGATCAAGCGATCAAGGCGGCTCACAAGGAACTCGCCGACGCCCAGCTCGTCCCGCCCGGCGGCAACCCGCGCCAGCAAGTGCTCGTCGGCGCCAAGGCTGCCCGGCAGCGCACCGAATCGCCGCTCACCGTGCCGCTGGCCCAGCTCGCCGCCACCCTGGGCAGCCTCGGCCTGAATCCGGTCCGCGACACGCCAGCGACGTTCGCCAACGCGGCCTTGCTGGCCGAGGTGAACTTCTACCGGCTGCGCGAGCCGCTGATTCAGTCGCCCGAGCAGAGGCTGGATTCCCACCTGGTCATCTACCAGGATCGCAGCCGGAACGATCCCACCGAACATGCGGCCGCGCTGCGCGACGCCGAGTGGGTGCTGTCCAAGGCCGCCGACGCCTCGGCAACCGCCAGGGCGAAGGCCCACGCGGTGATCGGCCTGGTTCGCCGCAACCAGGAGAAGTACGCCGCGGCCAAGCAGGCGTTGGCAGCGGCCCTGGCGACCCCGGTCCCGAGTCCGGGACCGTGGCAGGCTCGGGCCAAGCAGACCCTCAGCGAATTGACCAATCCGTCGGCGTTCTATCTGCCGCGCATCGATCAGCTTCAGGCCGGCGGCCAGTTCAAGTCGGCCCAGCAGGAGATCGCGACGGCGCTCAAGGCCATGCCCAACGACGGCCGGCTGCTGGCCCACCGTGCCCTGGTGCGTCTGGAGGAAGCGCGCGGCGCCAAGATCCCTGCCAACGTGGAGGCGGCGATCCGGCAAGACGCGTCGGCGGCGCTCAAGTCGGCGCCGGCGGCGGCCGACGGGGCCTACGCCCTGGGATTGCTGGAAGAAGAGCTCGGCAACTACGACCAGGCGGAGAAGCTGTTCCGCCAGGCGCTCACGACGCATCAAGGAACGCGGGACGACGCCAATCGCTACCGCATCGCCCTGGCGCGGGTGCTGCAGCGCGACCGAGCGCCGTTCGCCGCGCCGCCGCCGGCGCCCAAGGAGGACAAGAAAGCGGCCGACGCGGCCGAAGGCGAGCTCAGCCAGGCGTTCCCGCTGGCGCTGGGTCTTGTCCTCGCTCAGGTCGGCGCCGAGGACGAGCTCGACGCCGCCGCCGCGGCGCGCCTCAAGGAAAGCATGGATCTGGCCAAGGAGCTGCTCCAATCCGCCAACCCGAAGATCAAGGCCCAGGGCCACATGCTGCTCGGCCAGGCCCTCGCCAAGCAGGGCAAGCGCACCGAAGGCATCCGCGAGTATCTCAAGGGGATGGAAATGCTGGTCCCCGGCATGGCCGGCAAGGAGATTGCCCGGCTGATCGAAGAGCATCCGGCGTTTCAGCAGCCCGACGCCGCCAAGGCCCCGAGCGCCTACCTCGCCGAGGTCCACTTCGGCAAGGGCCTGCACCTGTACTGGTCGCGGCACTTTCCCGAGGCCGAAGCCCATTTCAAGCAGGCCGTCGGTTTCTTTGGCCACGACGCGCGCTATCAGTACTACTTGGGCCTGGCCCAGTACGCCCAGAAGTCCAAGGTGAAGCGCGACGCGGCGTTCGTTTCGTTCGAGGAAGGCGCCAAGCTCGAAGCGAACAATCGCCCCTCGGTGAGCGAGATCAACGCCAGCCTGGAACGCATCCAGGGCGACCTGCGGCAGCTGATCAACTCGTTTCGGACGAAGGCGGTTGAGCTGCCGGACTAGACCAGGATGGACGTAGGAGAGACGTTATGACCAACTTCTGCCGCCGCACCCGCCGCGAATTTCTCTGGGAAGCCGGCGCCGGGTTCACCGGCGTCGCCCTCGCCGGCATGCTCGACCGCGACGGTTTCTTCGCGTCGCGCGCCGCCGCCGATGCGCCCGCGCCCAACCCGCAGGCCGTCCGCCAGCCGCACTTCCCGGCCAGGGCCAAGAGCGTCATCTTCCTGTTCATGTACGGCGGGCCCAGCCAGGTCGATACCTTCGACTACAAGCCGGCCTTGTACGACCTCGACGGCCGGACGATCAACGTCCGCACCTTCGGCCGCGGCGGGCATCGCAACCAGGGCCGCGTCGTCGGGCCGAAGTGGCGCTTCAAGCAATACGGGCAGTGCGGCAAGTACATCAGCGACCTGTTTCCGAACCTGGGAACGTGTGCCGACGACATCGCCTTCCTGCACTCGATGACCGCCGACTCGCCCATCCACGGCTCGGCGATGCTGCAGATGAATAGCGGCCGCATCCTGTCGGGAAGTCCATGCATCGGTTCGTGGCTCAACTACGGTTTGGGCAGCGTCAATCAGAACCTGCCGGGTTTTGTGGTGATGCTCGATCCCACCGGCGGGCCGATCTCCGGCGCCAAGAACTGGTCGTCGGGCTACATGCCGGCGAGCTACCAGGGCGTGATCCTGCGCTCGAACGGCCAGCCGATCCTCGATCTGCTCCGTCCCGAAGGCATGTCCGAGTCCATGCAGCGGCGGCTGCTCGACACGCTGCAGGAATACAATCGGGGCCATCAGGCGCCGCGGGCCGACAACAGCAACCTCGCCGCCCGTATCGGCAGCTACGAGCTTGCCTTCCGCATGCAGACCCACGCCACCGAAGCGGTCGAGCTGCAGCAAGAGACCGAGGCGACGCGCCGGCTCTATGGCATCGACAATCCCCGGACGCGCGACTTCGGCCGCCGCTGCCTGCTGGCGCGGCGGCTGGTCGAGCGCGGCGTGCGCTTCATCCAGCTCTATTCCGGCGGCGCCCACAATGACGACAACTGGGACGCCCACGGCGACCTGGTCTTCAACCACAGCAAGCACGCCGGCGCCACCGACCAGCCGATCGCGGCCCTCATCAAGGACCTCAAGCGGCGCGGCCTGCTCGACGAAACGCTGATCGTCTGGGGTGGCGAATTCGGCCGGCAGCCCACCGCCGAGTATGCCATGGGCACCGGCCGCGATCACAACGCCTACGGCTTTACCATGTGGATGGCGGGCGGCGGCGTCCGCGGCGGCGTGTCGGTCGGCGAAACCGATGAGCTCGGCTCGGCCGCCGTGTCGCATCGCTTCCACGTCAAGCACTTGCACGCCACGATCCTGCACCTCATGGGCATCGACCCGGACCGGCTGACGTACTTCTACAACGGGCTGGACCAGACGCTGGTCGGCGTCGAAGGGGCCGAGCCGATCCGCGAGGTGATGGCGTGATCGATACGGCCGCTTGCGGCTTAGCGTTCGCCGGTCTCGCCGTCCGAACGCTAAGCCGCAAGCGGCGAATATGCAGTCCCGCGCGAGCGCGAATCGGTAAATCGCTTACCGTTTCGCGCTCGCTTCATTTATGATGCATCCAGGCATGGTGCATCCAGGGGAAGGCCGCTTTGAGGGCTTGCGATGACCGCCGACAGCGACCAAGAAACGATCCTGATCGTCGATGACGAAGAGCCGGTGCGGCGCACGTTTTCCGAATGGCTGACCGAAGCCCGGCTCGGGTGCCGCATCCTGACCGCGCCGGACGCCGAGGCGGCGCTGCGGATCGCCAACCAGCAGACCATCGATCTGGCCATCCTCGACTGGGCCCTGGGCGCCGGCGAAGACGGCTTGCAGCTCCTGCAAGACTTGTGCGCCTTTCACCCGGACGTCGTCGCGATCATGGTCACCGGTTTCGCCAACCAGGCGACGCCGCTCGACGCCATGCGCATGGGGGTGCGCGACTATCTCGACAAGAATCAGGACCTGAGCCGCGACACGTTTCTGGCCGCCGTCAAGAAGCAGCTCGAGCATATCCGTCCCGCGAAGCGGGCCCGCCGGCTGCACCGCAGCCTGGCGGCGTTTCGCGAGGCCGTCGAGAAGATCCTGCCGCTGGTGCAGTCGGCCGCGGCGCTCACCGACCCCGTGCCGCTGCCGGAGGCGGTCAGCAGCCTGGTGCGTTTCCTGGCACAAGTCACCCAAGCGCGCGACGGCGTGCTCTTCGTCCGGCATTATGATGCGGAGCGTCAACCCGCCGAAGCGTGCCGCGTCTACGACGCCGACGGCAAGTTGCTGGAAACTCGTCTGGCGCCGTTTGCCCAGAGCGTGGCGGGCACCGCGGTCAGCATGCAAGACGCTTGCGTCATGAATGACCTGTCGCAGGCCGGCGCGGTCGAGCTGCAGCTGTTCGAACAAAACCATCGATCCTTGCTGGCGGCGCCGATGACGGTCGCGCCGGGAATTCATGCGGTGATCGAGCTGTTCGACAAGGCCGACGGCCTGTTCACGCCGGCCGACCAGCGTCTGGTGCAAGCGGCCGCGAATCTGGGCGCGGAATTGCTGCGCCAGGCCCTGGGACAGCGCCGGCAACATCAGTTACTGCTCGATGCGGTTGGGGCCGCGCTTGCCGCCAGCGACCACGTCGTGGCGACCTTGCCGGGCACGGTCGCTGCAACCCCTGAGTCGCCGCCGCCGCCGCCGGT
>JAKEET010000112.1 GCA_022616435.1 Gemmataceae bacterium | reverse complement strand
TACAACGACGTGGTGTCGAAGAAGACGATTTCAACCTCCGTGAACAAATCGCGACGCCGGCCGAAGAGGTGTTCCTCGATGACGTCCTTGGTCGTGCGCGGGACGCGTCCTGAAAGACATCCTCGGCGAGGTGGATGTCGCGCACCATGGACAGGATGTACCCCAGCAACATCCCGCGCTGCGCCAGCAACAGGCGCAGCAACCGATCCGAGTCCATGCTCATGGTTCCGGCCCTTCGCTATAGGGATACGTCGGGAAACGGCGGGAACTGTACAAATCGAATTGAGATTTTCATCCGGAACCCATCGAGGGTCCGAGCTCGAGGCGATTATTTCATTGACCGCGGGACCATTCGGGACGACAATTTGCGGCGCAGTTCCAAAGCGAACGGCCCAGCACGAGGATCGTCCAATGCCCCTTTCGATCCAGCCCTTTCTCAAGTTCTGGGAGAACCTCCTCAAGGCAAAACCTGCACAGCAGGCGCTCGCCATGCTCATGTTCATGGCTACGCTGTTGCTCGTGATTCTCTTGTTTGCCAAGCTCGAGACCAGCTTGAAGTGGTTCGTTTTGACTCCTCTGGTCGTACTGACGTTCTTGGCCGGCTTGTTTCTCCTGTGGCGCATGTGGAAGGCTGATTCGAGCGCCGGCGTCGCCGCCGCTGCCGATCCGCTCCCAGAGGCCACAAGCGCGGAAATCGGCAGCTCATTGCCGGCGTCCGAACGGCTGATCGTCGGCAAGCTGCGCAAGCTGGAACTTGGAGAAATCCCGGGCGCGGCGCCGAATCGCTATATCAGCAAGCCGATCCGCGTCAGCCAACAACGGCTATTGACTCTTTTTGACCGAATCTCTCCTACATGACGGTCAGCCCGCCTCTACCTCCTGATGTTCGACAGCTGTTGCAAGAGACCATCGACAGCGGCGTTCTGGATCGGCAGTTGCGCGGTCAGCACGGCCAATGGCGGCAGGTGTTGGACTTCGGCGAGTTTCGCGATCGTGTTCTCGAACGAGTCTGGGAACGACGGCTGGATTTCCAGGGCAACACGCCGCAAGAGTTCCTGGCTTGGGTGCGGCGCATCGGCTGGTCGATGGCGGTCGACGCTTTGCGGGAGAAACAACGGCAGCACAAGCTGGTGACCGGTCTGGCCAGCATGTTGCCGAAATTCCATTCACTCCCCGAGGATCGGCTGGAAACACGGGACTTCGTCCAGTGGCTGCTGGCGGGCTTGTCGGCCCGTGAGCGCAAAGTCTTGATCCTCAAGTACTTCCACGGCCAGACCAACGATCAGATTGGTCAGGCGTTACAGACGACCCGCGAAGGCGCGGCGCAGCTGCACTACCGGGCCATCGCCAAATTGCGCCTGGCGGCAAAAAAACCGAAAGAGGGCCGTTAAGCCGGCGGGGCGGCAACCGTCAGAGTCTCAACGGGCGGGTTATTGTGACTCGCCGCAGACCTGTCAATCGCCACGTCATCAGACAAAAGGAACCGATCATGTCATCGCCGAACCTGCCCGCCGGCACAACCGCCGGCACAACCTCAGACGCTCCACCGCCGCCGAACCCGGGAGACGCCGCCGTTACCGGGGGCGCTCCCGGATTCGACTCCGCCATCGACGATCTAACGGAAACCTATCTCGATCTCGTTGACCGCCACGGGTTGGATTCCGGCGAAGCCAAAGGCTTCCGGGACAAGCACGCTCACATCCCGGAGATCCAAGACTGGCTGGTGGCCGACCAGCAGCTCCGTGACGCAGCCCGCGCAGCGCGTCTACGTCTTTGGTTCGTTCGGGCGGCGTGGGCGGCCTCGTTGCTCATCGTCGTCGGGATTGTCGGCTTGACGATCTTTCGGGGCAATGAGCTGGCGGCGACGTTCTGGGGGTGGCAGGATCCGGACGTGTTTCGCGCCGACCTCGGTGCGGCCGAGTACTACAAGAAAAGTATCGCAGCCCCGGCCAGACAATGGTACGATCGGCGGCCTGAGGATCGCCGAGCGCTGGCAAGGCGCTTGACCGAGTTCCGATACGGCTGCACCGTGCTGCTGCTGGCCGAGCACAAGCCGCTCATCGCCGGCGAAAGGGAGTGGCTGCTGGAAAAATGCCGAGAATGGGCGGCGCGATGTGAAGACCTGTTGCATGAGATCGAGGACACAGCCACGGACGCCATGGCCGTACGAGCCAAGGCCGACAGCTTGATGGACCTGCTGGTCTTGCAAGTCGAAGCCCGGGCTCAGAAGCCGCAAACCAGCGCGGCCGGCAACGACGCGTGCAGCATCCACGCGTCGGGCAACCACAGGTTCGGCGACGACACGAGGATCAGGCATGCGCGCGGCGGGTGTGTTGCTGTGTATAGCGGCTGCCGCTCCGGCAGCACCGGCTTCTGAGCAAGTCTGGAACAAGCCGTATCCGGTCGTGGAGCTTCCTATCCAGCCGCGCCAGCCGCCGATCGCGGAAGTGGCCTGGAGTCGCGACGGCGCGGCCATTGCTTGGTGGCCGGCGGCGGCGGACGACAAGGACGTGAACGCCGTGCGTGCCGCCAAGCGTGATGGCCGCATGTTTCGGTTCAGCGACCTGACGCTTCGTCGGAATCCACCCGCGGAAGAGTTCTGGCCTTCCAGCGCTGTGACATCGCCTGCCCAACCGCAGCCGGGTCGGGAGACGATCGTAGCGACGGCCGTGTGGCCGCGATCCCGAGGGGACGATTCCTTCTTGCAAGTCGAAGTGTTGACCGATCAATCGTTGCGCATTTGGCATTCATTTCGTGGCACTGTCTTGCAATTGTTTGTCGCCGACCAGGATTGGTTGTCGATCACTCCCGAGGGCTATTATGACGGGTCAGCGGGCGGCAAACGTCTTTTGAAATGGAAAATCCGCAAAGGGCCGAGCGAACAACCGGAAGCCCTTGAGCCTTCGGATGCGTTCCTGGCGCAAATGCACCGCCCGGATCTGGTGCGCGGCGTCGTCCATGCGTTTCAGCAGGACTTCCTGCCCGACATGGATTATGCGCTTCCCTGGATTGCGGCGGACCTGCTGCGCCGCCAAGCGTCCGATCGCAAGTATGCGCGCTATTTGGTCGCCACACACATCCACAATGAGAGCATGTTCGAGACCGTTCGACGCGACAAGCGTCAGTCGACGGGCGAGATGGTTCCAAAAATCTACGCGGCGCTTTCATTCCTGCTCAACAGTCTCTCGTGGCAGGTTCAGACTCGTCTTCCCGAACGCGTCGATCCCGCCGGGACGATCTTTCACATCGACTTGCGGCACTACGGCTGGGACGAGCGTACCTGGCAGCGCGTCGTGGCACAGTATCCGTACGGGTTGAAGCGGGCCGGGGACGCGGCCCGCGCGATTGAATCCGCAACCGGCAGTGAGCTGGCGTTTCTTCGGGCCGACTGGTTTGTGTTCGCTGCCTCCCAAGCGCCCCTGTACCACGACATCTTGAACCTGCCGCGCACTGCCGCCAAGCTGGAGCGTTGGCTCCAAGTTGATGTAGCCAAGAATCTGAGGACAGCGCCCCCCGGAGTGGTCCGGGCCGGGTTCAGCGATTCCGGCGTATCCTTCAGCAATCGCTTGATCGAACGGCACCCGCTGGCCAACGGATTGGAATTTCGACTCGGCGCTGCCGACCGAACCGTCCGGTACCCAGACGGCGGCTACTATTGGAAGAGCTACGATTTTGAGACGAATAGAGGACGGCAGAATCTGTTCGCCTTCCCGCTAGGACCAGGGGAGGGAGCCGACGTCTTCAACCACAGCGCCGGCGAGGTGATCTTCAGTCTGCCCAACGGTCTCCAGGCCTATCTGCTGCTGGACCGCGACGGAACGCGCATCGACGCGGCGCCGATCGAAATCGTCAGCGACGTGCCGATTCTGCCCAGGAAGCCAACGGTCACGACCGCCTTTTCTTGCATCATCTGTCACCTCGAAGGACCGCGAGCAACCATGGTGCCCAACCCGATCAGCGGCGGCGATCAGGTCCGCCCGCATTTCGAGGCCAACGCGCAGCGTTACCCGTACTCCAACGCAGATTCCGATAGCATCAGGGCGCTGTATCGATCAAAAGCTGATTTCGACAGTTTGTTCGAGGACGATGTCAGGCGGTTCAAGACTGCCGGCAGCCGTGTTACCGACAACATTTTTGCGATCGCTGCCACAATCAGGTCGTACCTCGTACCCCTGAAGGCCAGCCGTCTAGCCGCCGAGCTCGATCAGCCGCATGAAGGCGCCTTCGAACCGCCGACCTCGTTCGGCCGAAACGTCGGTCCCGTTCATCTTGGCGGCGGCCTGATCAAGCGCCAGGTCGTGGAAGAGCATTTCGCCGAAATGGCGCAGGAACTGAAGCTCGGCGAGCCGCTTCGCCCCAGCGCGCCGCCGGTGAATCAGGATCCGATCCCCGCGACCCCTTTCGCTTGGCTGCTCCACGGCACCGTGGCCCTTTGTGTACTGGTGGGCCTGCTCGCGCTCATGGCCTTGTGGGCTCTGGCGGCGCCCCTTCTGGCCCGCACTTGAGCCCGCTCACTTCTTCTTCCCCAACGGCTCGCCCGGCACAGGAACAGAATGGGGAGCACTCGGCCGAGCGTGGGGATTCACCACCACCGTGAGTGTGTACGGGCCTGTGGCGAAGCCGTCGCGGTCGAACGTCGTGGCAATGATCCGATGCGTCTCGGACCTTTTCGGTCGGACAACGATGCGGGCGTTGAGGTTGCCGCCGCTGTCGTCGTCGGCCAGGATCACGTCGCCGCTGGCGTCCTCCAGAAACAGAAATGCATCGAACGCGTCGCTGGCGAGATCGATTTGGTACGTGGCCCCGGCCTCTAGCCGAAGCGCATGCACTTTGTGTCGGGCTTCACCCCACCGCCGGTACACCGGATCGTCGTTCTTGATCTCTCCAACGATCGACAGTTCTGGTTTGAGCTCTGTGACGCGCGTGATGTACGCCAGGGCCCTGTCTCCCAGCTTCGAATTGCGGCCGACCGATACTAGAATCCGATATTGGGCGGTCCGCGGCGGTGCGAACGACAGGTTCGTCACGTACTCTCGCTTCAGCGGCGGCTTCAGCGGCGGCTTCACGTCCGGCTTGAAATCGTAGGGAGCGAAACCGTCGGAACCCACGCTGTTCCGCGACGCCACCGTCTTATCGCCGTCGAGGATGCGGATGTCGGGCTCAAAGTCATACGATGTCACGGCAATGTTGTAGAGGCGGTTCGCCGTCAAGGTGCGCGTATGTTCGTTCAGCTTGAGGGGATCCTTGAACGAAGTTTCCGTCGCGAAACTGGCCTTCTCAATGGTCAGGACGTAGCGATTCTCGCCTTTCTTCAACTTGAGCGCGGAAAAGGTCACCAAGAATCGGTAGTCACGCGTCTCGGGCGATGTGAACACCAGTTGGGCCGCGCCGGCCAGATCGCCCGCCGCGCCGGTCAAGACGCCCAGGTCATCGACCACGGCCAGCTCCGGCACGAATCCATCCGCCTGGACCGTGACTCGATATGTCGCTCCCTTCAGCAACCGATACGTGTGCGCGCTGAGCTTGGCAGTGCCTTTGAACTCAACCGTTTGATTGGGCTGGGCCGCTTCTTGCGATATGGCATTCGACGGGAGGCTCGTCACGGCAAGCAGGCATCCCAAAACCCCCGTTGCGACGTGTTGGCGCATGGCCCGCCTCCTGTTGTCAAAGTCCGGAGAGGAATCCAGGCAATCCGAGACAACCGATGTCCCGTGAACACCAAGTTGCATTGTGAAGAGTGATGCGCAGCGACGCAAGCGGAAACCGAATTCGGATCCGTGAGCCGCCTGACCGGAGGCTATCAAAACATGACGGGCGGTTTTTCTATGCCGAACGAGGTTTGCCCCATTCTCCGGTTGTCCCTCTGGGTTGCGGGGACGGCGGTCTGCGTCGCCGGTGTGATCGGCGTGCCGCTGGGCCTGTGGCTGGGACGGTCGCGGTTTCGCGGCAGCCGGGCCGCCTGGGCTGCCGTCTACACCGGCATGGCACTGCCGCCGGTGGTCGTCGGCCTGCTCGTCTATCTGCTCCTATCCCGCAGCGGACCGTTCGGTTTCCTCGGCTGGCTCTACACACCAAGCGCCATGATCTTCGCCCAGGTGCTGCTCCGGGGAACGTTCCTGTCGTTGCGGGAGGAGCTTGAGCTGGTGGTGTTGTCCGAGGGCGATGCGCTCTTGCGAAACCGTTACTCGGTGATCACCGTGAACACGCAGAAGCACGCCCACGTCAATGCCGCGGCGGCCAAGCAGTTCGCGGACTTCCTGACCGACCCGGGCGCCAAGAAGCTGATTGCCGCATTCGGCGTGGACAAGCTCGGCGAGCCGCTGTTTTTTCCTGAGAAGTGAAGCTTCGGAGCGCAACCAGGACTGTCCCTTGGAGTTGACAGTTCTGTAACCAAATAACCCTATGCGGATGGCCTCTGAAGGTCTGCGGAATGCCAGAATGCCTTGCCACGGAATGTTCGTCGGGGGTTGAACGTACTTTCCGCGCCACACGTGCCAGACTTCCACATTTAAGTAGGGGGCCAGACCAAAAGGTCAGACCGCGTCGTCCTGAAAAAACGCGCACGACGTCGCCCAATGGCCTCCTTTTTGCATTACCCGGACGACATATCGTTCGGAACACGTTGATGTCCAGGAGAGGCGTCGTTCACCCCATGGTGATGCGCCCATGCCACGCGCCGACATTGTCCCCATCATCTATGCCGTCATCGAGCGCCTGAACGAGTTGCGCGAGCCCGACAATCCGGTCCCGTGCACCGTGGACACGCCGCTCTACGGCCCGAAAGGCCATCTGGACTCGCTTGGCCTGGTGTCGTTCCTGCTCGACGTCGAGGAGGGGGTCAACGCTTTGGCCGGCACGCAGCTTGTCCTAGCCGATGAACGCGCGATGTCGCAGCACCGCAATCCGTTTCGGGATGTCGGCGCGCTCGCGGACTACATTTCATTCCGGCTGCAGGAGGTCATGGCGTGACCGATGCGCCCGTCCTGCTGATCACCGGCGCCCGCAAGGGGATCGGCCGCGCCTTGGTCAGCCACTACCTCGAGCGCGGCTGCCGGGTCGTGGGCTGCAGTCGCCAGCCGAGCGATCTGCAGGCGGAAGGCTACGTCCACCACTGCGTGGACGTGACCGATGAAACCGCGGTGCGGAAGCTGATGGGGGAGATTCGCAGACTCGGCGGCCTGAGCGCGCTGATCAACAACGCCGGGGTCGCCGCGATGAACCATGCCCTGCTGACGCCGCTCGACGCCGTACGCAAGATCCTGGAAACCAATGTCGTTGGCACGTTCCTCCTGTGCCGGGAGGCCGCCCGGCTGCTGCGCGCGGCGCCGCATGGCCGGATCGTCAATTTCTCCACGGTCGCCGTTCCGCTCAACCTGGAAGGGGAGGCCGCCTACGCGGCGTCGAAGGCCGCGGTGGAGACGTTGACCCGCGTGCTGGCGCGAGAACTGGCGCCCCTGGGCATCACCTGCAACGCGGTCGGACCGACGCCGATTGCAACAGACCTGATTCGCGGCGTCCCCAAGGACAAGATCGACCGCCTGGTGGCCTCGCAGCCCATCCCACGCATGGGACGGCCGGAGGAGGTGGCCAACGTCATCGACTTTTTCCTTCGCCCGGAAAGCGACTTCGTCACCGGGCAGGTGATCTACCTGGGAGGTGTCTCATGACGGGCTCTTGCCAGACCTCCTCATGTCTGACGTGGCTTCTCGAACGCTTCGAGCAGTGGGCCGACCGCGAAGCTCTGGCGGGCGACGGCTGGTCGGCCAACTACGGGGACCTGCTTGAGGGTGTAGCCCGCTGGCATCAGGCCTTCGAGCGTGCCGGGATCGGCCCGGGTCATGTGGTGGCGTTCGACGGCGACTACGGCGTCGGCACCGTGGGCCTGCTCTTGGCGCTGATCGAGCACAACTGCATCGCCGTCCCCCTCGCCTCGGCCGCACCGGGCCAGAAGCAAGAATTCGCGGACATCGCCCAGGCGGAGTACCTCATCGATTGCGGCGGACCGGACCCCGAGGCGGCGGCGGCCACAGGAGTTCGGCCGAACCATGTCTTGCTGACGCGGCTGATTGACGCCGGCCGGCCCGGGCTGGTCCTGTTCTCTTCGGGCTCCACCGGCAAGTCCAAGGCGATGCTGCACGACTTCGGCCGGCTGCTGGAAAAGTTCCAGGGCCCTGCCAAGGAGCTGCGCATCCTGTCGTTCTTGCTGCTGGACCACATCGGCGGGATCAACACCCTGTTCGCGGGCCTATCCGGCGGCGGCACGGTGGTCAGCGTCGGTCAGCGCAGCCCGCAGGCTGTCTGCCAGGCGATCGAGCGCAACCGTGTCGAAATCCTGCCGACCACGCCGACGTTTCTCAACCTGCTTCTCCTCTCCGGAGAACACCTGCGCAACGACCTTTCCAGCCTGCGGCTGATCACCTACGGCACGGAAGTCATGCCGGCGAGCACGCTCGAACGACTCCACGGCGCGTTCCCCGGCGTCCGCTTTCAGCAGACGTACGGCCTGTCGGAGCTGGGCATCCTGCGGAGCAAGAGCCGCGAGGACGGCTCGCTCTGGGTCAAGGTGGGCGGCGAGGGCTTCGAAACAAAGATCGTTGACGGCATCCTCTGGATTCGCGCCCGCTCCGCGATGATGGGCTATCTGAACGCCGGCGACTGCTTCGACGCCGACGGCTGGTTCAACACCCAGGATGCCGTCGAGCAGGATGGCGAGTGGCTGCGGTTTCTGGGCCGCACCACCGACCTGATCAACGTCGGCGGCCAGAAGGTCTACCCGGCGCAGGTCGAGACGGTGCTGTTGGAAATGGACAACGTGCAGGACGTCACGGTCCGGGGCGAGGCGCACCCCCTGGTCGGGCAATGCGTGGTCGCCCGGGTCAACCTGGTGGAGCCGCAGACGCCGGCCGACTTCAAGGCCCAGATGCGCCGGCACTGCCAGGGGCGGCTGGCGCCGTACATGGTGCCGGTCAAAGTGGAGATCGTCGCGGGCGAGCAGTACAACGCTCGCGGCAAGAAGATACGCAAGATGTGAAACAATCATGGTAAACAGCGTGTGAACCGCCTCCTGAAGGGACTGTGCTTGGCGTTGGGACTCATCGTGGTCCTGGCGCCGGCGCTACTGTGTAAGCTCGAAGCGCTGCTGTCCCGCCGCAACGAAATGTTTCTTTTTTGGGGGCAGTCGTTCGCGCTGGCGCCCGGTCTGCCCGGCAAGTACCTGCGGAAGTGCTTCTACCGGCTGACGCTCGATTCCTGCGCCATGAGCTGCGACCTCGGCTTCATGAGCTACTTCAGCGACCGCCGGGCGCGCGTCGGTCCACGCGTTTACGTCGGCTTCGGCGTGAGCGTCGGTTACGCAATCCTGGGTGAAGGAAGCCTCATCGGCAGCCGGGCCAGCATCCTCAACGGCGGCCGGCAGCACCGGCACGGTCCCGACGGCAAGCTCACCGGGTTCGACCCGCGCACATGCCAGCTCATCCATGTCGGCGCCGAGACGTGGATCGGCGAGGCGGCGGTGCTGATGGCCGACGTTGGCAGCCATTGCATCGTCGCCGCCGGAAGCGTCGTGTCGGCGCCTGTGCCGGACAACCGGATCGTGGGCGGCAACCCGGCCCGCTTCATCGGCAAGGCGATCGACGACATCGTCCCCGCGGACGGCGACGGCCGGCCCGGCGGCCGCGTCGAAGCGTTTCAGGGATATGCGACATGAAACTGGCTCGACTCGATTTTCTCGACTGGCTGAAGTGCCTCGGCATCCTCTTGATCGTCCTGGGCCACGTGGCGGCCCGCTGGCTCGAGCCGCTCGCGCCGCCCATCTACCCCAAGCAGCTCGGGGTCGCGTTCTTCCTGTTCGCCTCCGGTTTCTCGCTGGCGCGCGAACGGCGGCCCACCCGGCAGGTGCTCTTCAACCGGCTTTTTGAGCTGTTCCTCTTTGGCATCCCCTTCGCGCTGTTGATGAGCGCCGTCACCTACGCCGAATCGTCGCGTCTCGCCCTGAGCAACTATCTGCCGTTCGCCTTCGGCGCCAACGTGGTCTTGGACAATTTCCCGTCCAACCCCACGACCTGGTTCATCGGCGCGTACATCCACATCCTGCTCTTGTGGGCCCTGTTCGTTCGCGGCCGGCGGATCGGCCCTGGCGTGTTGATGCTGACCGCCGCCGCCGAAATCGTACTGCGGGCGGCGCTGGCCCAGGCGGGAGGCTTGTACGTGGCCTACATGATGTTCCCGAACTGGGCGACCGTGTTCCTCCTGGGCGTGTTCCACGGGCAACGGGAGCACACGCCGGAGCGCGACGGCCCCTGGTTGTGGACGGCGCTGCTGGGCGTACTCGCAATCGCCTGGCCGGTGCTTGGCGGCCTGGCGACGCGGGGCGATTCGTTCCCCTTCATGGTGTTTGACGTTGGTTCGACGCCGCTCAACCTGGCCGCGACGTCCGCCGCGGTGACGTTCGTTTATGTCGGCTATACCTACCTGGTCTACCGCGTGGCATGCTGGCTGCCCGGGTCCGCCGTCGTTCGCTTCTTTGCACGCAACACGGTGTTCATCTTCATCGCGCACATGCCGGTGTTCTTCGCGCTGATTCCGCCGTTGCAGGCCTGGACCGACCAGTTCTGGCTGCGGGCCACGATCTGGTTCCTCGTGTGCTCGCTGGGATTGGCGCTGGTGTCGGAAGGGATTCGCAGGCTGATGCGGCCCGAGCGGCTGCGCGAGCGGGTGTGGCGGATGCTCGCGGAACGGGGAACAGAGGCAGGGGCCCTCGCACACGCCGCCAATCCGGCGGCGGCACGCTGAATTGAACAGATCGAGAGAACGAATCAACACCGCCCGTCTCGTGCGGCAGCATGGCCATGGGACCGCCGAGCGGCCCGATCAATACCGAATCTCCATGTGCACCGTCAACCCGTGCGCCCAGTACGCCGACTCGATGAAGCTGGGCGGCGCCGGTCGCGGGCCGGGGGCGGGCGCCAGCGGCTGCAACTGCGGAATCTGGGTGCGGCTGATGGTGGTGTCAATCGCGTCGCCGGGGCGAACGACGTTGTTGATGTACAGGAAATTGTAACCGGCGCCGAGCCGCCAGTTATCCGTGATCTTGTAACCCACGTTGACGCCCACTTCGGGCAACACCGTCAGCTGGCTGTCGGAGAACGAGCCGATGTTGCTGGCCTGCGTGTACACCGACCCGGCAAAACTCTTGCCGTTGGTCTGCGGCGGCGGCGGCAGCCGGCCCGGCGTCGGCTGCACCACCGTCCAGCCGCTCACGTTGATGACCTCGTCGTTGCCGCCCACCGCGAACTTGCCCCAGGCGCCCACGTAGAGCCGCCGCCAGTTGACTTCCCCATCGAGGCCGATCTGCCCCGCAAAGATCCGGTTGTGCGTGCCGAACTCGTCCACGCCGATCACGGTCGCGTCGGACAACGGTATGGGCGCCGTGTCGTAAATGACGCGGTCGCGAACGGCAATCGCTTCATCGAGGTGGAATTGCCGGTACCCGAACAGCAAGTCCAGGTGGCCGCAGCTCGTGCGGCACAGCTCGCGGCGGAAGTTCACCTCGAACCCGAACATCCGGCTGGCAGCCTCGATCTCGGTGAGCCCTTCGCGCGGATCGAGCGCCGGCGGATCGATCGCGACCGGCAGCGAGTCCGGCGCTCCGGTGCCCGCATCGATGAACGGATGCTCCAGAAGCTGGACGCCGTTGGATTGATACGTGTTGCGCGCCCGCCGCAGCCCGGTGAACATGATCGTGCCTTCCAGGCCCCACAGGCCATGCGGGTTGGGGAGCCACCGGCCGATCGTGAAGCGGGCGCCCTGGCGGTCGAAGGCGTCGACGTCGCTGGCCGTGACCGGGGCGCCGTCCACCAGCAACAGCGCGGGCGAGTCGATCGGCCGCACCCACCAGTGGAGATATTCGCCCGCGATGTACCAGCGGTAGCCGCACGGGGCGGGATGGGGACGGCGCAGGTCGTCCACGTCGGGGGCCACGAAGCGGGGATCGCAGATTTCCGGGGCGCCGTGGTACACGGAGATGGTGCTTGGGTTTGGGGCATCCTTCGACTCGCCGGCCGGCGGGGACGCCTTGCGCGTCGGCTCCTTGAGTGTTTCGTGCTGCACGCGCGTGACGGAACCGGCCGCTGGCGTCCTGCCGGAGGCCACACTGGCGGGGAACGCTGCCGATTGATTCAAATACACCGGCACAGGCACGACGCCGTCCCTGGTCAGGGCGCCGCCAAAGTGGACGCGCACGGGGACCATGCCGCCGGGGGGCATCGGAGCGGGGCGGGACGCGACGAGCTGGATCGGCTGACCGGCCGGCTGGACCGCAGGCTGGGCCCAGGGCTGTTGAGCCCAGGGCTGTTGAGCCCAGGGCTGGTTGGCCGCCGGCTGGAAGAACGGGCTTTGCGCCTCGGCGGAACCCTGCAGCCACAGTGCCACCGCCAGCGACGAGATCGCGAGTTTCTTCATGGCTTGTCGGCCCCACACAGCGTGCAAAGACGCACAGTTTCAGCAAGCTACTTGGCTTATGGGTTAACATCGGATGCCCGGCCTTAACGGATTGAAGGATTAGACCGCGTGAACGGCCCGCCCTTGTTAAGCTGGGTTGGATTGACGGGTTCCGTGATGAAATCCGCACTCGACCCCAAAATCCATTCCGCCCGCCCCCTCGTCTTTTCCGGTAGCATCGAGCATCACGGCGGGCTTACGCCGCGCCGCTCGCTTTTTCGCGAAAGGAGCCCTCATGTCGCGTGTTGCCTTCGCCGGCTCAATGCTGCTGGCCGTCATCTTCCTGGTTGTGCCGTCGCGCGGCGACGACCCACCCGCCAAACCCAAAGCCAAGGACATCGATCTGGTGCTGTGCCTCGACATTTCGGGGAGCATGGAGCACCTGATCGATTCCGCCAAGCAAAAACTGTGGGACATTGTCAACGATCTCGCCAAGGTGAAGCCGACGCCGAACCTGCGCGTCGCCTTGTACAGCTACGGCGCCACCAACTACGAGCAGGCCAAGGGCTGGGTCAAGAAGGATCTCGACTTCGTGGACGATCTCGATCTCGTGTTCAAGAAGCTGTTCGAATACCGCACCAACGGCGGCGACGAGTACGTCGGCCGCGTGTGCCGCGACGCCGTCCGCGACCTGAAATGGTCCCAGGCCAAGGACGCGCTCAAGATCGTGTTCGTGTGCGGCAACGAGCCGGCCACGCAAGATCCGCTCGTCAAGCTGCCGGAAGTCGCCGCGCTGGCCAAGAAGCACGGCGTCCTGATCAATCCCATCTACTGCGGCGGCGCCGACGACTCCGACGGCCGCGGCTGGCGCGAATTCGCGCTCATGACCGGCGGCCGCTACGCCAACATCGACGCCAGCCGCAATGTCCGCGTCGTGGTCAACACGCCGTTCGACAAGGACATCGCCGCCCTGGCGGACAAGGTGAATGCGACCTACGTGCCGGTGGGCAAGAAGGAGTTCCGCGACGGCAAGGCGAAGGACCAGAAAGCGCAGACCGAGAATTCGCGGCAACTGGGCGGCGCCAACCTCGCGGCCCGCGTCGCCACGCAAGCGTCGGCACTCTACAAGAACTCGGCGTGGTGCCTGGTCGACAAGCTCCGCGAGGATCCGAAGCTCGACATCACCAAGATTCCCGAGGCCGAGCTGTCGGACGAGCTGAAGAAGCTGAAACCGGCCGAGCGCGTTGAATACGTGCAGAAGAAGCTGCAGGAGCGCCTGGCGATCCAGAAGCAGGTGACCGAGCTGAACACCAAGCGCGAGGCCTACATCCGCACGGAGATGCAGAAGCAAGCGAACGACCCGACGCGCGGCCTGGATCGCGCGTTGCGGGAAACGTTGCGCGTGCAGGCCGAGTCGAAAGGGATTCAGATTCCGGAATGACGCGGAGTCGTGGATCGTGAGTGGTGAGTCGTGCGTGGTGGTGAGTCGTGAGTGGTGATACCCGCGAGCGCGAATCGGCAACAAGGCTTGCTGGTTCGCGCTCGTTTTCTTTCCTGTCAGCGCGCGTTCTTGCACAGCCGTGCGCAATTCCTGCTGCACCAACCCGAAGCGTCAGCGAGGGATTCCGTCTGCTCCCCTCGCTGACGCTTCGGGTTGGTGTGTCAGCGCGCGTTCTTGCACAGCCGTGCGCAATTCCTGCTGCACCAACCCGAAGCGTCAGCGAGGGATTCTCGCCTGCTTCCCTCGCTGACGCTTCGGGTTGGTGCAGCGCGAATCACGCACGCTTAGCTCCGCTGAACTCCGAATTCTCACTCGCGGTTGACAGCAAATCCACTTTGCTGCTAACCTTGGCGACCCGGAGCGCCAGGCCCGGAGCGGCGCAAGGTTCGGCACGCGGGGCGTTGCCTTGGAACAGTACTTTCATGAACTCATTCGCGGCGACCGGCGCGGCCTCGGACCAAGCTTGCAACGCGGCGGCTTGCGGGTCGCCAGCACGCTCTATGGCGTCGGCGTGCGCCTGCGGAACTGGGCCTTCGAGCGGGGCTGGAAACAGAGTTGTGCGGCCAAGGTTCCCGTCGTCAGCATCGGCAACCTGACGCTTGGCGGCACCGGCAAGACGCCGTGCGTTGAATTTGTGGCCCGATTCTTCCGCGAGCACGAGCGCCGCGTCGCCATCCTGAGCCGCGGCTATGGCGACCAGAATGGCAACGGCCAAGGCGGCAACGACGAGGCGCTCGTCCTGGAAGAGAACCTGCCCGACGTGCCGCACTTGCAAGGCGCGGATCGAGCGGCGCTCGCGGAGATCGCGGTCGAGGAGCTGGACAGCGAAATCCTGGTGCTCGACGACGGCTTCCAGCATCGCCGCTTGCGGCGCGACCTCGACGTCGTCTTGCTCGACGCGACCTGTCCGTGGGGCTACGGGCATCTGTTTCCGCGCGGCCTGTTGCGCGAGCCGCCGCGAAGCCTGCGGCGGGCGCACGTGATCGTGCTGACGCGCTGCGATCAAGCGCCGGCGGACGATGTGAGCCGGCTTCGCGACGAGGTGGGCCGCCGGGCGCCGCAAACGCCCATCCTGGAGACCACGCACCAGCCGGCGCGTTGGGTGAACGCCGGGCGGCACGCGCCCCTGGATTCGTTTCACGGCCGGCCGGCGGCGGCGTTCTGCGGGCTGGGGAATCCCGAGGCCTTTCGCCGGACGCTCGAAGGCATGGGCCTGCAGGTGGTCGCGTGGCGGACGTACCCGGACCATCATCGATACACGCGCGACGACATCGAATCGCTGCGCACCTGGGCCCGCGAGCTGCCGGCCGACACCGTGATGGCGACCACGCAGAAGGACCTGGTGAAGATCCGCCTGGATCGACTGGCGGACAAGGAGCTGTGGGCCCTGCGCATCCAGCTCCAGGTGCAGTCGGGAAGGGAAGAACTGGAACGGAAGCTGTCATTGGTCATTAGTCATCAGTCATTGGTCATTAGTCATTAGTGATTCGTTGGCCACCCTCGTGACGGCTCATGACTAATGACCAGTGACTGATGACTAATACCAGTGACTAAACCCAAGGAGGGGCGGATGACTCAGGTCACGTGCAACGGCAAGCATTCGGCGGTACGCGCTCCGCACTATGCGGCGTTCGAGGCGTGCAAGCCGTACGATCTTCGCGGTCTGAAAACGTACGAGCTGTGCTCGCGGCCCTCCAAGGTGTTTCACGACGACCTCGGCCGGCCCACGGAGCCGGGCGCCACGGTGGACGATTGGCTCGGCGGCTTGCCGCGGCAGCTGGCGGCCAACGACGTCCGCCGCACCGCGGCCCACATCGGCCGCGCCTTTCGCCAGGACCGCATCGTCGCGACGGCGCTCGGCGGCCACGTCATCAAGACGGGCTGTGCGCCCTATCTCATCGACTGGATCCAGCGCGGCATCCTCAAGGCGGTGGCCCTCAACGGCTCCGCGGCGATCCACGACTTCGAGCTGGCCGTCGCCGGCAAGACCAGCGAGAATGTGTCGGCCCAGCTTCCGGCCGGGCAGTTCGGCATGGCCCGGGAAACGGCCGACGCGTTCGCCGTCGCCGCCCGCGTCGGCTCGGAGAACGAGCTTGGCCTGGGCTGGGCGCTGGGCCAGCATCTCGCCAACCTCGACTGCCCGTACGCCGAGTCCAGCCTGGTGCTGGCCGCCTACCGGGCCGGCATCCCGTGCACCATTCACGTGGCCCTGGGGACCGACATCGTCCACATGCACCCGCACGTTTCCGGCGCGGCCCTGGGAGAAGCGTCGCTCGTCGATTTCCGCCGGCTGTGCAGCGTGGTCGCCGGCCTGGGCCACGGCGTGTGGATGAACCTCGGCAGCGCCGTCATCATGCCGGAAGTGTTCGTCAAGGCCGTGTCGGTGGCCAACAACTTCGGCCACGACCTGGACGGCCTGGTCACGGTGAACCTCGACAAGCAGGCGCAATACCGTTCGCGCGTCAACGTGCTGGAGCGCCCGAGCAGCGAAGGGATCGAGCTGATCGGCCATCACGAAATCATGCTGCCGCTGTTGCACCTGAGCGTCGCCTGCGAGCTGGCCAAGCCGGCGCCGGCCCGGTCGACGGAAGCAGCGTACGCAGCGGCGTGAAGCCCATTGACAATTGAGAATTGCAAATTGAGCATTGCAAACTGCAGCGCACGACCCCGTGGCGGTTTGCAATTGGCAATGGCCAACTCTCGATTTGCGATTGGCTTGCAGGACCCACGGAGGGGAAAAGCATGGCCACGGAACTCATCGACCTGGTCCAGCGTCTGGGACAGCCGCGCGTGCTGGTCGTGGGCGATTTGATGCTGGACCGTTACGTGTGGGGCGACGCCGAGCGCATCAGCCAGGAAGCGCCGGTCATTTTGCTGCGCGCCGATCGTCGCGAAGAGCGGCTGGGCGGGGCCAGCAGCGTCGCCACCATGTTGCGGGCCCTGGGCGCCAGGGTCGCCATCGCCGGCATCGTCGGCAACGATCACGACGCCGGCCGCATCCGGCAAATGCTCACCGACCTGGGGATCGATCACGACGCCGTGCTCACGGACATTCACCGGCCGAGCACGGTCAAGGAACGCTACATCGGCCGGGCCCAGCATCGTCATCCGCAGCAAATGATCCGCGTCGACACCGAGGACCGCGCCGCCGTGCGCGAACCGCTCGAATCGCAGCTCGTCCAGGCAATCGAGCATCAAGTCCGCCATGCCGACATCGTCCTCATCAGCGATTACGACAAGGGCGTGTGCACTGCCGCGGTGACGGCGGCCGTGATTCGTGCGGCCGCCGCCAAGGGCATTCGCAGCGTCGCCGACCCGATCCGCGGCAGCGACTATCGCAAGTACCACGGCTGCTCGGCGCTCACGCCCAATCGGCTGGAGGCGGGCCTCGCGACCGGCCGCACCCTGGCCACCCACGCCGACGTCAGCGCCGCCGCCGCGCAATTGCAGGAAACCTTGGACCTGGAGGCGGCCATCGTCACGCTCGACAAGGATGGGATGGCCTTCAAGCATCGCGACGGCCGCCTGCGGTTCTGCCCCACCCGGCCGCGACAGGTGTACGACATCACGGGCGCCGGCGACATGGTGATGAGCGTGCTGGGGATGGCGCTGGCGGCGGGGGCCGATTACGAGCAGGCGATCCCGCTCGCCAACATCGCCGGGGGCCTTGAAGTCGAGAAGATCGGCGTCGCCACCGTGACCCGCGACGAGATGCTCCGCGACCTGCTGCAATCATCGTCGCCCGGCGCCGCGGCCGCCAAGGTCGTCGACCTGGAGCCGCTGGCGCGCGAGCTCGAGCGCCGCCGCCGGCTCGGCCTGAAGATCGCGTTCACCAACGGCTGCTTTGACGTGCTGCACGCGGGCCACGTGCAGTACTTGCAGGAAGCCCGGGCTCAGGCCGACGTCCTCGTGGTCGGTCTCAACAGCGACGCCGGCGTGCGCGCCCTCAAGGGCCCAAGCCGTCCGGTGCAGCCCCTGGCGGCGCGGGCGATTGTGCTGGCCGGCTTGCAGGCGGTGGATTTCGTCACCGTCTTTGATGAGCCCACCCCGCTGCGCCTGATCCACGCCCTCCGCCCCGACGTGCTCGTGAAAGGGGCCGATTACCGCAAGGACGACGTGGTCGGCGGCGACTTCGTCGAATCGTACGGCGGCCGCGTCCACCTGGCGACCTTGCACCAGGGCTTTTCGACGACAAACTTGCTCGACAAGATGCGTGCCGCCTGACTCCTGAGCGCGAAACGGCAAGCCGCATGCCACTCGCCACTGACTGCTGACTCCTGATTCCTGACCCCTGACTCCCGTGTCATGAACCTGGCCGTGTTCCTGCCGAACTGGGTTGGCGACGTGGTGATGGCCACGCCGGCGCTGCGGGCGCTGCGCGCTCATTACTCGTCGGCGCGACTCATCGGCGTGTGCCGGCCCTATGTCAGCGGCGTGCTCGACGGGGCTCCCTGGCTCGACGAACGCATCTTCCTCGACCGCGGCGGACCACGGCAGCAGCGCTGGCCGGCCGTCGCCTGGCAGCTTCGCAAGCAACAGATCGATCTGGCGGTCTTGTTCCCCAATTCGTTCCGCTCGGCCCTGGTCGCCTGGCTGGGCGGCTGTTATCGCATCGTCGGCTTCAAGCGCCACGGCCGGGGGTGGATGCTGACCAATCGCCTCCACGCGGCCCGCGACGCCGACGGTCGCTTCAAGCCGACGCCGATCATCGATGATTACAACCGTCTCGCCGAAACCGCGGGCTGCCCGGCGCCGGGCCATCGGCTGGAGCTGTTCACGACGCCGGCGGACGAACAGGCCGCCGACACCATCTGGCGGCACTTCGGGCTCGGCCGGCATCGTGAGGTGATCTGTCTGAACCCCGGCGCCGCCTTCGGCGCCGCCAAGCACTGGGACAACAACTATGTCGCGGCGCTGGCCCGGGAGCTGGCCGAGCGCCGCGGCGCCGGCGTCCTCGTGCTGTGCGGCCCCGGCGAGCGCGAAATGGCCCGGCACATCGCGGCCCTGGCGCGTCATGCCAGCGTGCATTCGCTGGCCGACGCGGTGCTGTCGCTGGGCCTGACGAAGGCGCTCATCCGCCGCGCGACGTTGCTGATCACCACCGACAGCGGACCACGCCACTTCGCGGCCGCGTTCGACCGGCCGGTGATCACGCTGTTCGGCCCGACGCACATCGCCTGGACCGAGACGTATTTTGCCAAGGCGGTGCACCTGCAGCGCCAGGTGCCGTGCGGCCCGTGCCAGGAGCGCGTCTGTCCCACGGGCGACCATCGCTGCATGATCGAGCTGTTGCCGGTCGATGTGTTTCGGGCGGCGACGGAGCTGCTGGCGCGAATCGAACGAAAGGCTTCGTGACGAAAGGCCTGGTGATGAGCCTGCTCGAAGTGCATCCGGCGCATGGCGACGCGCTGGCCCGGCTCGGCCTGGCGGCGCCAACCGACTTCTTGCGCCTCGACGGCACCATCCTCGGCGGCCATCCCGACCGGCACGTGCTGCAGGTGGCGCTTCCCCTCGGCAGTTGCTTCTTGAAGAAAGAGCATCGCGTCTCCTGGCGCGACCGCTTCACCCATTGGTGGCGCGGCGAAGGCGCCATTTCGAAATCGATCCGCGAGGGCCGGTTGTTGCGCAAGCTGGAAGCGGCCGGCATCGGTTGCCCGCAAGCGCTCGCCTGCGGCGACGAGGCGGGCCGCGCGTTCTTGCTGCTCCGCGAAGCGAGCGGCATGCACGATTTGCGAACGTACTTGCAGGACCATCCGCAGGACCGTGCCGCGCTGGCCGCCGCGCTCGGCCGGGAGCTGGCGCGCATCCATGCCGCCGGCTTCCATCACCGCGATCTGTATTCCAAGCACGTTCTCGTCGGCCCGGAGGATGCCGGCTGGCGTTTCTGTTTTCTCGATTGGCAGCGCGGCCGGCAGGTCCGGCGCGTCAATCGGCTGCAGCGCGCGCGCGACCTGGCCGCCCTCGACGCCACGCTGGCCGAGCCGCTGGCGTCGCGGCGCGAGCGCCTGCTGTGCTGGCACGCGTACCTCGCGGCCCAGCCACGGCCGGCGCCGCGCTCCGATCGGCTCCTGCGCGTCGTGTGCCGGCTCAGCGCCCGGCTGCAACGCAAGCGCCGTATTCGCGAGCTGCGGCAAGCGCCGCTGCCCGCCGGCCGGCAAGGTCTGATCTGGCTCGACGGCGAAGCGCTGTGCGTCACGCCGCGCTTTCACGCCGAGGTCGCGCAGCCCCCCGCGTGGCTGACCATCCCACAACCCGCGCCGAACCGAGTCGAGACGGTCGATCTGGCCGACGTCGGTCATCCCACCTGGACGCTGGTGCGACGCTGGGCCAGCCGGCCATGGCGCTGGCTGGCCTCGTGGTGGTGGCGGCCGTTCTTCCCGGCCCCGGAGTTCGAGCAGGCCGCCGCGATCATCCGCCTCGAACGCTACGGCATCGAAACGCCGCGGCTGCTGGCGCTCGGGCATCGTCCCGTCCGCTTCTGGCAAACCTATTCGTTCTTGCTGACGGAACCTCCCACCGGGACCGTGCCGTTGCTTCGCTATCTGGACGGCGCGACACAACCTCAACGTGGGCGGGTCTTGCGTGAAGCCGGCCGGCTGCTGCGCCGCGCCCATGAAGCGGGCTACGCCTGCCGGCGCCGCTGCCTCGACGATTGGGCCGTTCGCACCGACACCGGGGCCGTGGTGCTGACCGGCGTCGACGGCCTGCGCCGCCAACCCGGCGCGCCCGACCGGCTGGCACGACTGGACCTCGGTAGGCTCGCGACGGCGGTTGGGAACGTGAGCGCCGCCGACCGCCTGCGCTTCGTTCTCGGTTACTACGGCCTGGAGCGCGTGACGCCGCCCGTGGGCCGCCTGCTGCGACAGTGGTCCGCGCCACGTTCCCGGCGCCGGGCCGCCCGCGAAAGGCGGGTGGCGTGATGGCACAGCTCATCGACGTTCCGCTGGTCTCCGCGACGCCGCATGACTGTCCGGAGAATACGCCGGGCTCGCTGTGGCAACGGCTGACACGCGGCGTGCGCCACTTCCAGGCGCGAGCCGATTGGGCTGAATTCGCCGGACCCGATTGGCCGGACCGCATCCTCCATGTGATCGTGTCGGACGATCTGCACGAAAAACAGGGCCGTTCCACGTGCCGGTGGGTGCTCGAACGGAACCCGCGGCGCCTGTCCGTCTACCTCAAACGCCATTATCGGCTGCCGTGGCTGCACGGCCTGCTGGCGACGGTGTGGCCGGCGGGCGCCTGGTCGCCGGGCATGCGCGAGCGCCGCAACTTGCTCGAAGCGGCGGCGCACGGACTGCCGGTGCCGAAGGTCGTCGCCGCCGGCGAGTGGATCGGCCCGCGCTGCCGGCTGCAAAGCTTCCTTGCGATTGAAGAACTCGTCGGCATGCTGCCTTTGCACCACGCGATTCCGCTCGCCAAGAAGCGGCTCGATCCGGCGGAGTTCTGCCGCTGGAAGCAGGGACTCGCCGCCGAGATGGCCCGGCTCGCTCGCCTCGTGCACGACCGCCGCACGTATCACAAGGACTTCTATCTCTGTCACTTTTACGTGGCCCGCGACGACACGGCGCGGCTGCCGGCCACGTGGCGCGACCGCGTGTTCCTCATCGACCTGCACCGCATGCGCCGCCATCGCTGGACCTGGCCGATCTGGCTGCTCAAGGACCTCGGCGGCCTGCTGTATTCGTCGGCGGACGTGGACGGCGTCGCGCCGCGCGATCGCCTGCGGTTCTGGCGCGCGTACTGCCGCGCACAGGGCCGCGCCTGGCACGAGCGCTGGTGGGCGTGGGGCGTGGCGCTGAAGGGCGCCTACTACCGCCGCCGGAACGCGACGAGGAAAGACCGCTCTGGGGCTTCGTGTTCGGGGGGGACGTCATGAACATCGCCTTTTGTTACGAGAGCGTGCTGCCGGCGAAGGGCGGCTGCGAAACGTACATCGCCGACCTGGCCCGCCGCCTGATCGCCGACGGCCACGAAGTCCACCTGTACGCGTGCCGCTGGGACCCGGGCGCCCTCCCCGACACGATCCACGTTCATCAGCTTCCCGCCGTGCACGGGCCGCGATTCCTGCGTCCCTGGCGCTTCGGACATTCGTGTCTCAAGGCGCTTGCCCAGCGCCGCCACGATGTCACGCTCGGCTTCGACAAGACGTGGGGCCAGGACGTCCTGTACCCGCAGGGCGGGCTGCACGCGGCGTCGGCCGAGTGCAACCGCAACAAGCATCGCAACCGGCTGCTGCGCGGCCTGGCGCGCGTGGTCAAGGCGATCGATCCCGCCCACTGGTCGTTCTCGCTCCTGGAACGCAAGCAGTATCTGTGGGAGCCGCAGCCGCTCATCGTCGTCAACAGCTTCATGGTGCGCGACCACTTCCAGCGCTTCCTGGAAGTGCCGTTCGACCGGCTCCACGTCGTCCGCAGCGCCATCGACCCGAACCGCTTTCCGGAGCACGACCGCCTCAAGCGCCGCCAGGAATGGCGCGAGCGCTGGGGCCTGGCGCCGGCCGAAACCGTCGGCCTGATCGCCGCCATGAACTATCGCTTGAAAGGCCTCGAGCCGTTGCTGCGCGCCGTCCGCGTCCTTCTCGATCGGCCTGAAGGCCGCGACCGGTCCTTCCGTCTCGTCGTCGCCGGCAACCCGAACTTCCGCGGCTATGAAAAACTGGCCGAGCGCCTGCGGATTACCGACGCCGTCCGCTTCGTCGGCCATTGCGACCCGATGCGCAACGCCTACTTCGCGGCCGATTTCCTGGTGCATCCCACCTTCTACGACCCCTGCTCGCTGGTGGTGCTCGAAGCGCTGGCGTGCGGCTTGCCCGTCATCACGACGAAAGCGAACGGCGCCAGTGAACTGCTCAGCCCGCCGCGCGACGGCTACGTGATCGCCGACCCGCACGATCGCGAACAGCTCGCCGACTGCCTGGCCCTGCTGCTCGACCCGCAACGGCGGCACGCCTGCGCCCTGGCCGCCCGCAAGACCGCCGCCGATTGGACCTTTGAGCATCATTATCAAGCGCTGCTGGCCGTGTTCGCCGAAGCGGCCCGGCGCAAACGCGCCGCGTAGTCAGCAGTCAGTAGTCCGTAGTCAGTAGCAACGCACTGCTTGGATTGTTGCTGCTGACTACGGACTACTGACTACTGACTGCTGCACTCACTCCTCGCATTGACCCTGTCCACGCCGCACCTATCTTGATTCCATGTCCAAGATCCCCGCGAAACTGGCGCTCGAGGACGGCGCCGTCTTCACCGGCCACGGCTTCGGCGGCGGCGGCGAGACCTTCGGCGAAGTCGTCTTCAACACCAGCATGACCGGCTACCAGGAAGTGCTCACCGACCCGTCCTACAAGGGCCAGATCGTCACCATGACCTACCCGCTCATCGGCAACTACGGCATCAACGCCGAGGACCGGGAGTCGCGCGTGCCGCAGGTCGAGGGCTTCATCGTCCGCGAGCTGACCCGTGTCCCCAGCAACTTCCGCTCCCACGCGGCGCTCGACGGCTACCTCGCCGAGCATCGCATCATCGGCCTGGAAGGCATCGACACCCGCGCCCTGGTGCGGCGATTGCGCGTGCGCGGCGCCATGAACGGCGTCTTGTCCACGACCGATCTCGATGACGCATCCCTGGTCCACAAGGCCCTCAGCAGCCCGAACATCGTCGGCCGCGATCTGGCGCAGACCGTCATGCCCCGGCAGACCTTCACCTGGAACGAGGGCTTCGTCAGCCCGTTCGCCTCGCAAGAGCTGCACCCCGGCCGCAAGCGGCATCGCGTCGTGGCCATGGACTTCGGCATGAAGTGGAACATCCTCCGCTGCCTGACCCAGGTCGGCTGCGACGTCACCGTCGTCCCCGGCTCGGCCTCTGCCCAGGAAATCCTCGCCCTGAACCCCGACGGCGTGTTCCTCTCGAACGGCCCCGGCGACCCCGAACCGCTCACCTACGCCCAGGAGACCATCCGCCAGCTGGTCGGCAAGAAACCGATCTTCGGCATCTGCCTGGGCCATCAACTGCTCGGGCTGGCGCTGGGGGCCAAGACCTTCAAGCTCAAGTTCGGCCACCGCGGCGCCAACCAGCCGGTGCTCAACCGCCGCAGCCAGCGCGTCGAGATCACCACGCAAAACCACGGCTTCGCCGTGGACACGTCCACGCTGCCGCCGGACGTCGAAGCCACGCACATCAACCTCAACGACGGCACCCTCGAAGGCATGCGGCACAAGAAGCTCCCCGTCTTCAGCGTGCAGTACCACCCCGAAGCCTCGGCCGGACCGCACGACAGCAGCTATCTGTTCGAGGAGTTTCGCAAGGCGATGGAATAGGGAATTCCGACTACGATTTGCCAAACTGCCAGCTGGCCACGATCTGCACGTCGTCCTTTGACAAGAATTCAGCGCAACGGATGACGGACGTTGCGGTTACAACATTTTTCTGCTGAGGGCGAGTTTACCAAGCGAATCACGCGGCCTATTGCTTCCAGTTCCTGACCTTTTTCGAGCACGCCGTCAGCGACTGCACTTTCTGACGAAACCTTCCGGGACCGCCGCTTGACGGGCTGGCGCCGGACAGCGACAATTCCAGGGCGGCGCGGCTCTCAAGCGGACCGACGACGCTGGGCGACCGGCGTTCTGGTCTCTTCGGGGTTACCCCGAGGCAGCGATGGACTTGGGACGTTTCAGCGCGCGACCGCGACTGCGCGCCGGCGCAGGACGGGTCGCGCATCACGCGACAGGTTGAGAGTCGCGCCGTTTTCTCCAACCTCAATCCCGTGGGCCGACCCAGGTTCCATGGCCAGCGCGCGTCCGCCATTCCCGATCGTCAACCTTGCCAGTGCCTTTCTCTCCGGACCCTGGACGGCGCGCAGCCTGCTCACGCGCGGCAAGGAGGTATGGCCGAATACCGGGCAATGGATGCGGCTGACCGTCCGTGCCGTGGCGTCGGCGTTTCCCGCGCCGCCGGCGCTCGACGAGCTCGTGCGGTTTCTGAGCCAGGAACCGACAAGCGCCGGGCAGTGGCGTTTCGAGAGCATGGGCCGCTGCTACTTTCTGGCGGCGGCGATGGCCCCGCGCGGCGCCGCCGCCTCGGCCTGGCAAGTCCCGGCGCTCACCAGCGCCGGTCAGCTCGCCGGCTGGCTCGGCGTGCCGCCGGCCCAGCTCGATTGGCTCGCCGACGTGCGCGGCTTCACCGTGAAACAGGCGAGCGCCAAGCTGCGGCACTATGTCTGCCACTGGCGGCCACGGCGGCGCGGACGTTTCCGGCTCATCGAATCGCCGAAGCCGACCCTCAAGCGAATCCAGCGGCGAATCGTGCACGACATCCTCGATCGGATTCCGCCGCACCAGGCGGCGCACGGCTTTCGCGCGGGCCGGTCGATCCTCAGCTACGCGACGCCGCACGCCGGCCGGCAGATCGTGTTGCGTTTCGATCTGACGGATTTCTTTGCGTCGGTCCACGCGGGGCGGGGGCACGCCGTGTTCCGCACGGCGGGTTATCCCGATGAAGTCGCCCGGCTGCTCACCGGCCTGTGCACGACGACGATTCCGGACGACGTTTGGGAGCAACGCCCGGACCCGCGCGCGGCCGATGAATCGTTCGGCGCTCGTCTGCGCTGTCGTCATTTGCCGCAAGGCGCGCCCACGTCGCCCGCCCTGGCCAACCTGTGCGCGCGCCGTTTGGACGCCCGGCTGGCCGGCCTGGCGAAGGCGTGTGAAGCGCAGTACACCCGCTACGCGGACGACCTGGCGTTCTCGGGCGGCGAGCTGCTGGCCCGCGGCGCCCGGCGTTTCCAGGTCGCGGTCGCGGTGATCGCCGCGGAGGAAGGCTTCGCGCTACACTTCCAGAAGAGCCGGTTCATGCGCCGCGGCGTGTGCCAGCAGTTGGCCGGTGTCGTGGTGAACGAACGCGTGAACGTGCGGCGCAAGGTGTATGACGAATTGAAGGCGATCCTGACGAATTGCATCCGTCATGGTCCGGCCACGCAGAATCGCGCGAACGTTGCCGAATTTCGCGGCCATCTGCTGGGGCGGATCGCGTTTGTGGGGCAGGTGAATCCGGAGCGCGGGGCGAAGCTGCGGCGGCTGTTCGAAACGATTCTGTGGTAAGCCGGCGGAAGTTTGGGGGACTCGCCAAAGCTTGTATCACTCGCCAAAGCTTGTATCACTTGCCCGGCAGTCCAAATGGAGGCCTTGGGTTCGGGGAGTCGGCGGAGTCGGGGACCCGCGCCGAACTCGGGCGGCGAATCCGTTGCCCGCCGTAGACACTTTCATGTAGGATGAATTGGGAATGCATCCGGAAGGGAGGCAGTCGCCATGCCGCAGCTGTCGTTGGAACAGCGTGTCGCCGCCCTGGAGCGGCAGGTGGCGGAGATGAAGGCTCAGCACGCCAACGGGTCCCGAAAAAAGGACTGGCGCAGGACCGTGGGAATGTTCACCGACAATCCGGGCATGATCGAGTTGTTCGCGGATGCTATGAAGATCCGTGAAGCCGACCGCCAGAAAGCCCGCCGCCGGCAGCGCAAGCGGCAGCGAGTCAAATCGTGATCTTTCTGGATACCGACCATCTATCGATCCTGACCAACCGCGCTGCCGCTGGTCATGCCGCATTGCTCAATCGCCTCCAAAGTGCCTGGGCTGCGTGTGGAGAATTGGCTGGCGACCTGATCCCCTGCTTCACGTCTCCGCAAGGCTCAAAAACGGCCTCGAAGAAGCAATTTACGGCCTGTCTTCGGCCGTGGCTTGTTGATTACCGCGATGAGCGGATCGCCTGGAGCGCTTGCTGCGCGAGTTTCCGCAGCTCTTGATGGTTCGTCTGTCGGGCGATGTTCTCCAGTGCTTCGGTGGCCTGCTTCGCGCGCAGCCGGCCAAGACAGGCGACGGCAAACTGGTTCTCGCGAACGTCGAACGATCGGTACGTGCCAAAAGCGGGGTCGATGCCGCGCTGCTTGAGGGCCGCCGGCAAGGTCCTGCCCTCGTAGCCGCTGGCGGCGGTGGGGAGCATCACGAACATGATGCATGCGCCTAGAGGAAGGAGAACGGCGGTCCTTGTCATGGTGGACTACTCCGGCTTGACCTGCAACTTCACCTTCGTTGACCGCAACCGTTTGTCGTTGACGACGACCGCCGCCCAGAACACCGCCTCCTCGACGAAGTCCTTCCGCGGCGGCCGTGGGTGGTGGACCGGTGACGCAAAACCTATCCCGCGAGATCCATCGTCCCAGTGCCAGAGGGCATCGTCGCTCCACTCCGGTTGACTCCCTGGAACAGGATCTCGTCCAGGGGCAACTCGAACACCACCCGGGCCTCGCCGGGCTTGACCGCGGCTTGTGCGGGTTTTGGCCCTTGGTGTTTCCCGGGGTTCATCGGAAACAGTTGCAGGTCTCGGGGATGCCCCTTCCCTCGCGCGGTCAGCCGGTTCGTCCAACCGTCGTACCCGACCAGAACACGGACCGGGGCGCCGGAATGGTTGACCACCGAGCACCTCACAGTCCCCTTGGACGGTCGTGCCGGGTTGTACTTGTCGACCGAAATGACCAGGTCGACTTCCACCCCCGGCAAAGGATTCAACGGCTCGTCATTGCCTGGGCGTCGCGCGCCGCGAGGCTTGAGGAAGTAGTCGCCCACAACCTTCGGCACCTCGCGGCCGTAATACTCCAGCTCCAGCCAGAGATTGGCATGAATCGCGTCGAGCACTTTTTTCCGATCGTCGCGCCGTACACCGCGTTCGGAGGCGACATAGACGCCCACGGCGCTGCCCCAGCCCTCCATCTGGCGAAGGACCTTAGCCGCCTCGTCCACGGAAACGCGCGAATTCTGTTCCTTCTTCTCGTCCGAGTGAATGGTGACGCGCGCGTTCTTGTCCTTGTCCTGATCGATCTGGACGAGCACGGTCCGGTACTCGGCATGGGCTTGCGAGACGACAAGGAGGAGAATCAGGCCAGCAAAGGTCGGTTTCACGAGCTACCTCCTTTACACGCTATCACTTGTTCTAACGACCGCTGTACCAACGATTCACCCACGTCACCGCGAGGACGATCCCTGTCAGCACGCCGATGGGCGCCAAAGGGATCATCAGGAAACTCAGAACGCCGCCCGCGGCCGGATCGCGGAGCCACCAGGACAATACCGCTGCAAACATCAGCAGACACGCAAGGGGCAAGAGAAACCCGGCGATACCCCCAAGCAACGCGACGAGGATGGTGACCAGGATGCGTACCATTTGGCCCCAGTTTTATCGAGGGGTCGCCTTTCTCGTCGGCTCCCGTTTGGCCGCCGCAAGCTGCTCCTTCAACAACAGGATGAGGGCTCGCGCCGTCTGAGCCTGGCTTACACGCCCTGCACGACGCCTGCCAAATGGCCGAACACCTGGCAGCCTGGGACCTGCGGGCCAGCGTGCCGGTCCTGACCAAGATGGTCCAGGCTTGCCGCGAGCACCTCGGCGACGGGAGCACGTACCTGCTCGGGCGCGCGATCGCGACCTTGACCGACTTGCGACAACAAGCCGGCGACGAAAAGGCCCTCGGCGATTACGCGGCTTGGATTCGCGACGTTCATCCCAAGAACGGCGACCGCGATTGGCGCTCGCTGTTGCGACCGATGTGGAGAAACCCGGATCACCCCGCGATTGTCGCGGCCGCTCGAGCGATGTTCGAGGGCGACAAGTCGCCGTGGACCGAACGCTTTCTTCGCGATGGGAACACCCACGACCTGTTTAAGACGCCGCTGCTTGGCCTGGCGAGCTTCCGTCAGCGGTTGCTGGTGGAGCTGGCCGACCAAGCCCCGGCGGGAAAGATCAAGTTGCACGAGGAATGCTACGGGTTCCTCGAGGTGACCGGCGCCTATTCGGGCGGCGCAGCGATCCATTCCTCCCTCGATCCGCTGGCGCCTGAAGGAGTCGCGGAGGTGCCGTTCCGGGTGTGCGACTTCGACGCGTTTCAACTTGCAGACCATGCCGGCGCGCCGCGCTGCGAAGTGTACTGGCCGGTGAAGGAGCGTGATCGGGCGGTTATGGCCTGCGTGGCGTTCTTGTCGAAGTACGGCGAGCGCTTCAAGTTTTCGCCTCTCACCCGGAGTCCCGACGACTGGCCGCGTGAGGATCGCCCGCGCATGGCGTTCCCGCGGCGCGATCGGCCGGCGACGCGCGCGGAATTCGGCCGCGCCGAAGCCGTGTTCTCCCTCGATGGCGCGGCCAAGGTGCGCGCCTGGAACCTGCCCGCGTTTCCCATGCCGGCGGCTTGGGTCGCTCTGAAGGATCGTCCGTACCGGACGCAATGCTACGACCCAAAGACCAAGAAGACCGGCACACGGACCGACTATCGGCAGAGCGGCTTCGTGTGGCAAGCCGAGGAGACCTGGCAGGACGGCAGGTGGCGGCGCTACTTCGGCTTCGTCGGCAGCGGCCAGGTTGCCAAGGTCGCTGCCGAGGAGATCGAGTTTCCCGCGCCGGGTTACGACTGGGCAAAGCTCAGCGACGGCATCGATTGCCGGCTCAGCCGGCGGCTTGTCGAGAAGCCGCCCACCAATGCGGCCGATGGTCCAGCCGAGCCGTTGATGGGCGGACCGGTCATTGTCCAGGTCGAGCTGCGTAATCGATCCGGTGTGGAGCAAAGCCTGCCGACCGAAGTGATGCGAGAAGATCCGAAGGCCGGCCCCATGCTTCATCCGGGAATTCAGCTTCGGTTGCGCTACACCGCGAGCAAGGACGCGAACCGGGGCGCATCGCTGGAGGACGACGGCACGGACTGGCGCGATGTGGCGCCCAAGCAGCGGCAGTCTCTGAACATTGGCGCGGCCACGAGGGGCGCGGCGCCCGCGGCAACCTTCGCCACGTTCGCGCTCGACCTCGAGGACTGGTTCGACCTGTCGCGCCCCGGCGGCTATCGTTTTCAAGTCGTGTTCGATCGCCGCGCGGGAGCCTTCGCCGAAGGGGATTCGCAAGAGCTGCAGTTTTCGCTGTCGAAAGGCGACCCGAAATCGCGATGAGAGCGCCCCAGCGGAAGGATCACCCCCCCACCCGCAAACACCGCCGCGCATACACCGCCCATTCCCCCATCGGCTCCAGCCGCAGGTATTCCTTCCAGTGCGGCCGGGCGTCGAGGAAGCGATTCACGGTTTGCAGGGTGTCGGCCAGGCCGTAGTGGGCGTCGGCGTAGTCGGGGCATGTTTGAAGGGCCTGCTCGAAGGCGGCGATCGCTTCGTCGTGTTCGCCGAGCTCCGCCAGCACGTTGCCCAGGTTGTTCCAGGCCGCGGCGAACGCGTGATCGAGCTCGAGCGCTTGCCGGTAGCGCTCCGCGGCCTGGCCGAGCTGGCCGAGGTTGTACAGGACGTTGCCGAGGTTGAAGCAGGCGTCGGCTTGCGGGCCGCCGGCGAACAAGGCTTGCCGATAGGCCCGGGCCGCGTCGTCGAGGTTGCCGGATTCTTCGCAGGCGCAGCCGCGCTTCAGCCATTCGGCCGCGGACAGGTCCTTGGGAGACTGCGCGGCGACGGCTTCGTGATCGTCGCCGAAGTCGAGCTGGAGCTGACCCGACGGCTCGGCCAGCGTGCCGTTGTCGAGCCGCACGAGGATCTGGCCTTGCTGCTCGAGCAAGCTGGCCGAGGGACACGCCGAGCTGACCGAGGGAAACCACTTGGCCAGGCGGTGCAGGCTGTGTCGGAGGTCGGCGATGGTGACGCCGGACTGGGTCATTTCCCAGAGGCTGCGCAAGTTGGCCACTTGCTGGTAGGCGAAGTACTTGACGCCCTGGACCGATTCCACCGGCGCCACCAGGCCGGCCCGCATCCACGCCTGCAGCCGGCTCCGCGGAATCTTGAGCAGCGTGCCGAGCTGGCCGAGCGTGAAGCGGCGGCGGATGTGGTTGGCCTGATCGCCCAGGCCGAGATCGTCCAGCCAATCCAGCTCGCCGACGACCGCGACACGGTGGCCGAGGACGGCGGCCTTCTTGGCCATCTGCAGCTTGCGGGTCAGTTGGCCGTCCTTCTGCAGCGGCCAGCCTTCCTGGCCGACGACCAGGATCGACGTGCGGCGCGTGACCGAGTTCTCCGGCTGCCCGCCGAGCGAGCGCACCAAGGCCTGGGCCTCGGCGCGAGCCATGGTCGCCAGCCGCCCGGTGAAGGCGACCCGTCTCCCTTCAAGCTTCCGCGCCGAATCGGTCATTCGCGTGCCAGCCCTTGAAACGACGGCGCCCGCATCTCGCCCGCCTCCGACAATTCCATACAGCTTACCCGGCAGATCAGGTGCGGCTCAACCCACTTCCCCTTGTGCTTGCAGCGGATCACCGGTTTGGGCCGCAGGTGCGACCAGAGCCAGTCGTTGATGCGCTTGCGCATGGCGGCGTCGAAGCCGGTGCCGACCTTGCCGACGCACGTCAGCTTGCCGTCGCGGTCGGAGGCCAGGATCAGGCTGCGAAAGTCATCCTTCCCCGACGGCTCGAAACCGATCACCAGGCAGTACAGTTCCTGGCTGCGCTTGATCTTGATCCAGGCGTCGGTCCGTCTGCCGGGAAGATACTGGCTCTGGAGGCGCTTGGCGATGATGCCTTCCATGTCCTGGCTGACCACCTGGCGAAACAGCTCCTTGCCCGTGCCGACGACCCCGCGCGACAGAACAAGCTCCGCGCGGTTCACGGCCTGCACGTGCCGTTCGAGGAGGGTCCGGCGCTCGACGAGCGGGCGGTCCATCACCGGTTCGCCATGATCGTACAGCAGATCGAAGACGATGTACGTCGCCGGCGTGGATCGAGACAAGGTCTTGATCTTGAGCGGCGATTGCGTGTGGTCGCGCGACTGCAAGAGCGCGAAGTCCGGCTTGCCGTTGCGGAGCACGACCATTTCGCCGTCGAGCACCGCGCCGTCGGGCAGGTCCTTCAGGAACGCGAACTCGGGATAGCGATGGGTCAGGTCGGCCCGGCGGCGATTGCGCAGCCGATAGCCGCCGGGGAGCGAGCGCTCGACGAAGCACAGGCAGCGAGTACCGTCCCACTTGATCTCGAAGAGGTAGTCCGGGGAATCGAAGGGCTGCCCGAACTTGGACAGCATGGGCTCGATGAAGTCGGGCAGGGCGGCGCGGTCCGTGCGTTTGGTCATGGCGGTTAGTGGTTGGTGGTTCGTGGTTGGTGGTTAGTCGTTAGGTTGGTGCGGTGCAACGATCCTCCGTCCTCACGTTTTGCACCATCCACGCTCCACCAACCACTAACCACCAACCACTAACCACCACTCACCAAGCTACGACGATTTTCGCTTGCGGGTCTCGGCCGGCTTGGTCCCCTTGCTCGGCGCCATCTTTCGCGGCGGCTTGCCGGCGGCGGCCGGCTCGGCCACGGCAGCCGCTGCCGCCGCGGCGGGGGCCGGCGCTCCTTGCTGGACTTGCTCCACGCTTTGCCTGAGCGCGTCCATCAGGTTGATGATCTGCACCGGCTCGTGCGTCGGCACCGCGACCAGCTCCTGGCCCGACACCTTGGCCTCGATGAGCTGGGTCAGCTTCTGCGTGTACACGTCCTTGTAGCCGGTCAAATCCGCGTTGTCCTTCGACGAGGCGTTGATCAAGGTCTTGACGAGCTGCAGCTCTTCGGGCGCCACCGTGGTCTTGGGCGCCTCCTCTTCAAAGGACGCGGAGCTCGAAATCTGCGAGGCATAGTTGAGCGGCGACATCACGATCAAGCCGTGCAACGGCCGCACCAGCACGAGCTGCTCGCGGCCGTGCATCACCACCTGGCCGACGGCGAAGCGCTTGGATTCGAGCATGCCCTGCAAGATGACCTGGTAAGCCTTCTGGCCGATCGGCCCCTCAGGGACCAGGTAGTAGTTCTTGCCCGACAGGTACAGGGGATCGAAGGAATCTTCGGGAATGAAACTGTCGATGCGGATGGCCTTGTCGTCCTCGGTCCGCAGCTTCTCGAGCTCGTCGGGGTTGACGATGACGTACTGGCCCTTGGAGAACTCGTAGCCGGAGACGATCTGGTCCTGCGAGACCTCGCCGTGGATCTCGCAGGTTTTCTTGTAGCGGATGCGGCTGTTGCACTCGGCGTGCAGCTGGTTGAGCTGGATTTCGCCGCCGCCGCTGGTGGTGGCCGAGTACGCCTTGACGGGAACCGAGACGAGGCTGAGCTTGAGAAAGCCCTTCCACTGCGAACGGGCAGCCATGATGACCTCGAGCAGTAGGTCACCTCCGTGCGAGAACCGATCCTGGACTGGGCGACGACAGCTGGGAAGGCGTCCGACCCCAATTGGGACACCCTCCGCGCGAAAGGCACGCATCAGCTGGAGAGACGAGGCCTTCCGGCTGTTTCATTGTGCCTAATCCGGTACGAGGCGGCAATCGGTTTCTGCGCCGGAAGCTGATTTGCCCCAGGCGCATGGCCGGCAAGTTCGGCACGGTTGCGGCGCGTCGCGGCTCGAGTCGTTCGGCTGGCATCGCATGTTCGGGAGGGGCAGGTGGAATAACCGGTACGACTCGCAGGGTCATGCAAGCCTGGTTTCTCATCGAGATGCCCGTTTCGCCGGAACCATTTTGGGCATCTCGATGAGATCCCACAAGTTATGTCAGCACAACACCAACTGTTCAATCACGAGAACCGCCCCGTGAGAAAGTCTCCGCATTCACACATTTCTAATCAGAATCTGCAACGGTCTTGCGGAGTTGTCCGTAACTTGGTTGGTATCGACGGTGCGTCGCAACGACGCCGGACTTTCTCCAAAGGGGATCATATGGTGCGGTTCATGATGGCCGGCTTTGCCGGCGTGATGTTGTTCGCGGGACAACCCGCGGCGCTGCAGGCACAGCCGGACAGGGAAAACGTCAAGCGGCTGGAAGCCGAGCTTGAACGGGTACGAAACCAGGTCCGCGAGCTGGAGGCGGCGCTGGATCGGGCCAAGGCGGAAGGCAAAGGGCCCGAGCGTAAACGGCCGGAGCGCAAAGGGCCGGGCGGTGAAGGGCCGCCGTTCGGTGCGAAGAAGAAAGAGGGCAAGGGACCGTTCGGCTTCGGTCCCAAGGACGGCCCGCCGTTCGGCAAGAAGAAGGAGGGCAAAGGTCCGTGGGGCGATGGACCTCCTCCCTTCGCCGCCAAGAAGAAGGACGGCAAGGGCCCCTGGGGCGATGGCCCGCCGTTCGCGCGCATGGGCGAAAAGAAAGGCCCGCCGTGGATGCGCGAGGGCGGCTTCCCGGGCTTCGGCGGACCGGACGCCGCACGGCAACGTGACCTGGAGCGTCCCCGCGGTCGGTCCCGCGGCGTACGCACGGACGCCGCCCAGCGCGGCGTGCACCCAACCCGCCGGCAGCGGCCCGGCCAATGCCTTCTCCGCCAGCACGCTTGCCAGCGCCGCCGCGGACAGCGTCCAGCCGCGCCGCCGCAGCCGCCGCCGCAAGCGCTCGCGGCCGCGCGTCAAGCGCGTGGCCACGGTCCCCTTGGGCCAGCCGAGCGCGCGGGCCGCCTCGTCGTTGGTCTTGCCTTCGAGGTAGCAGAGGATCATCGGCCGGCGATATGCCTCGGGAAGCCGGGCCAGCTCTTGATCGAGATGGGCCCGCACGTCGCGCCAGATCACGTCGGCGCTGGTGTCGGCCGCCGGCAGCTCGTCGACGTGATGGGAAAGGGCCGGCCCGCGCGGCCGGGCCCGGCAGGCGATGCGATGGGCAACCTTGTACAACCAGCTCGCCAGCGCCTCGCGTTTGCCGATCGAGCGCGCCTTGCGCACCAGGACGAGGAACGTGGCCTGGAACGCGTCCTCGACATCCTGTTCGCTGTCCAGGAGCCGCTGGCACAGGCCCAGGACCATGGGCCCATGCCGCCAGATCAGCAGCTCAAACGCCGCCTCGTCGCGGCTTCGCACAAACCGATCGAGCAGGTCGGCGTCGTGGGCCTCGCCCGGCGTCGCCGGAGCGACCCGGTGAAGAAGACGCTGCAAAACCGAGCTGAGCCGGTTCGTCGCCATGATCGGTCTCGCGGTGAGCTGGTGCCAGTATAGAGGCGCGAAACCGGGAATCGCATTCGCATTTCCGCAGTCACGGCGAATCGGGTGCGGGCTCGATGTCGAAGAGATCGCGAATGCGGGTGATTTCCAGGACCTCCTGGATCATCGGTTCGAGATGGCGCAGCACGAGGCGCGCGGGCAAGGTCCGGGCCGTCTGCGCCAGCATGATCAGTCTGCTGAGCGCCGCGCTGGACAGAAACATCACGCCCGCGAAGTCCAGCTCCATGCGCCGCGGCTGCAACGTGGTCAGGCATCGCCGCAGCCGATCGAAGACGCGCATGTTCGTGTCATCGAGGATCGGGAACGCCGCCAGCTTGATCGCCAGCGCTTCCGCCCCATCGAAGGACAGCAGATTGGCACAGAAGGGACAGGGCATCCCCTCCAGGGCGCCGACGGGCGGCTCCAGTGCCACGTCCCGGTCGCACACCAGACAGCGGACCAGCGTCCCCTCGGCGCTTCGAATCGGAGTCATCGCAGTGCCCCCCCATCCCCATGGCAGCGTGCTAGCAACCTATGCGGCATCGGGGCGGGAGGCCATGGGTGAATGCACGGGCCGTCCTCATTTTCGTCGGGGCTTCGCAGTTGAATCACGGCCTGGCGTCAGTTAGGATATCGTTGATCTCATTCTCTTACCTCATGGCAGGTGCACCATGGCGATCCGCATCGAGTGTTCCGCCTGCAACACCATCATGCAGGTGGCCGACGCATTGCAGGGCAAGCGGGTTCGTTGCAAGTCGTGCGGGGGAGCGGTGACCGTGGCGGAAGCGCCCGTCGTGGCCGAGCTGACCCAGGGGATTGCCGACAAGAACCGCATGCCGCCGGCGCCGCCCAAGCGGCGCCGCGTGGTCGATGACGAGGATGCCGAGGACCGGTCGCGTCCGCGCCGGCGGCGCCGCGAGGAGTCCTCCGCCAACCTGTTGCCGTTGTGGATTGCCGGCGGCGGCGGGGTCGTCGTCCTGCTGGTGATCGTGATCATCCTGGTGGCGCGGTCCGGCTCCACACCCGCGCCGAATCCCAACGCGCCGCAACCGGTGGCCCAGAACCAGCCCATGGTGCAGAACCAGCAGCCGGTCGCGCAGAATCAGCCGCCCGTCGTCCAGCAACAGCAGCCCGTCAATGTGCCGGCCCCGCCCCCGGATCGGCGCAACGCGCCGCCGCTGATCCCCGATCCGCCCGCCGGCGAAACCATGAAGGGCGAGCAGATCTACCAACGGCTGCTGCAATCGACCGTGTGGATCGTCGCCGATCACAGGATCGTCGCCGCCAACAACAATCGCCCGTTCGCGCAGCCGTTCGGCCCGCCCGATTTCCCGCGGCCGAAGTTCCCGAAGACCAAGCTGCCGCGGCCCCCCTTCGGGCCAGGCGCGCCCGGCGGACCCGGCGGGCCGGTCATCCCGGGCGGGCCGCCATTGCCGGGCAACAACATGCCGCTGCTTCCCCAGCCCGGGCAGACGAGCAATCTGAGCGGCTCGACCTGGGACGGCTCGGAAACACTGCCCGGCTTCGGCAGGCTGCGCTTTCAGTTCGTGGGCAACATCCAGGTCATCATGATCGATGCCAAGGAAACCATGCGCGGCAGCTTTGTCCACACCGGCAACATCGTCACGCTCACCTTCGGCGGCGGGGTCGTCTACAACGGGATCATCAACGGCAACTCCATGTCCGGCAGCGCCAGCAACGGCCGAACCAACTGGACGTGGTCGGTCACGCGCGGCGGCGGCGCCGGGCCCGGACCGATGCCGGCCAACCCCAATCCCGGCGGCATCGTCACCAAGATGACCGGCTCCGGCTCATTCATCGACCGCAAGCATCGCCTGATCATCACCAACGTCCACGTCGTCGGCAAGAATGACAACGTGACCATCTACTTCCCGGACTACGATGCGCAGGGCGAATTGATCGTCCGCAGCGACGTGTACAAGCAGAAGGCGGGCTACCCGGCCCGGGTGGTGATGCGTGAGGATCGCGCCGACCTGGCCCTGGTCCAGATGCAGAATCTGCCGGAGGGCGTGCAGCCGTTGACCGTTGCCAGGACCAAGGTGAAACAGGCCCAGCAAGTCCACTCCGTCGGCAATCCGGGCGCCAGCCGCGCGCTCTGGGTCTATTCGCCGGGGAAGGTGCGAACCGTTCTCAAAGACCAATGGAAGATTTTTGACGACATTGACGGTCGAAATCACCACTACGACGCGATGAAGATCGAGACGGATTCGGCCATCAACCCCGGCGACAGCGGCGGCCCGCTGGTCGACGACCGCTGCGCCCTGGTCGGCGTCGCCCACGGCGGCAGCCTGGTGGCCAACAATTTCAGCTTCTTCATCGAAGCCAGCGAAGTGCGCCAGGTCCTGGAACGCTATTACCGGGCGGTGAACGACAAGCTGACGCAGCGTGCCGAGCCGGACGGGCGCCAGGTAGCCGCCGCGAATTGACGATCCTGGCTTGCCGTGTAGCGCGCGCGGGTGACGGCGGGCGCGACACGGCAAGCCCCCCGCGGT
>JAKEET010000111.1 GCA_022616435.1 Gemmataceae bacterium | reverse complement strand
TTTGGCGTCATCACGGGCCAATCGTATTGGGACCTGGACCACCGCGAGGGGTTCCACATCTATCCGGCGATGGCCAAGCTCGAACCGGACTTCCTCGTGCCGACGGGCGACACGGTATACCTCGATAGCGAAGCGCCGCGGGCACGGACCGTGGAGCTAGCCCGCCATCATTGGCATCGCATGTATTCGCTGCCGCGGCTCGTGGAGTTCCACCGCCGCGTGCCGGGCTATTGGGAGGTCGATGACCACGACACGTGGTGCGACGACTGCTGGCCGAGCCTCAAGGCCCCGTGGATGAACCCGCTGACCTTCGAGCAGGGTTTTGCCATCTTTCGCGAGCAGGTGCCGATGGGCGACAAGACGTATCGCACGGTCCGCTGGGGCCGAGGGCTGCAAATCTGGCTCGTCGAGGGGCGGCTCCATCGCTCGGCGAACCGGATGCCGGACGGGCCGGACAAAACGATCTGGGGCGCCGAGCAGCTTGCCTGGCTGAAGCGGACAATCCTGGCGAGCGACGCCGACTTCCGGGTGCTCATCAGCCCCACGCCGATCGTCGGCCCCGACCGCACCAACAAGGCCGACAACCACGCCAACGCGGCCTTTGCCCACGAAGGGGACCACTTCCGGCAGTGGACCAAGGAGCAGGGGTTGAAGAACTTCTTCGTCTGCTGCGGCGACCGGCACTGGCAGTATCTATCGATCGATCCGGCGACGAAGCTGCACGAGTTCTCCTGCGGCCCAGCCAGCGACGAGCACGCCGGCGGCTCGCCCAAGCACGACCCGGAAATCCAGCCGTTCCACCGCGTGAAGGGCGGGTTCCTGAGCGTGGCCGTGACGAAGGAAGCCGACGAGCCGACGATCACCTTCCGCCATCACGACGTGCAAGGCAAGACGGTCCACGAGCTCCGCTCGCAGGCGCGGCGATGAGGCGATTGTCCTCCCCAAAAGGCAGCGGCAACACCTTCTATGCTGCGCCGCTGACTGCCGGCTGCTCCAGAATCTTGTGCAAATGGAAGTGGAACTTCCCCAGCTTGCCGCCGTAGTTGCCTGCGCCGAGGGAGATGACGCCGGGTCCGGCGGCAGCTCGAATGGCGGCGGCCATCGCCGTGGCGACGGCCGATTCACTCTCCCCGTCGATAACGATCTCCAGTGCACAATTGGCCCCGTCGTGCAGCTTGGTCGCCACCCGGCCACGCAGCGTCGGGCAATAAGCGTCCGAGGTCGAAGCCACCAGGGCCTTGTAGCGCGAGCCGACCTTGCTGCCGCTGCGGACCACGCCGCCCGGGAAAGGGGCGATCACGCCGGGCAGCTTCTCCAGGGCCGCCGTCGCCCGGCGGGCGGCCGCCAGGGCCGCCTCGGAAGTCTCCGCCTGGAAGATGATGTTGCCGCCGCCGACGCCCTTCTCCACGCCGGCGTCTTCCTGCACCAGGAACTCGCCGTCCATCACCGGGATGCGCCAATAGCGCCGCCCGCCGATGAGCTTGCTTTTCTGAAAGCCGTCGCCGAAGAAGCGTATGTGCTTGCCTAGCGGAATGCGCTCCTCGGCCGCCGGCAGGCCGTCGTATACGGCGACCGTGGGGCAGGTCATCAGGCATTGGCCCGCCCGATTCGGCACGCTCTTGGCCAGCCCTTCGGTCGAAAAGCCAAACAGCATCACCGCCGCCCCCGGCCGTCCGTCAGGCGTTTCGCCCGGCGGCAGCAGCCGCTCGACGCCCGCCTCGGCGTCGCAGGCAATCACGCTCGTGGCGTAGCCGGTCACGGAGCGCAGCGCGGCCTGGAGCCAATAGTCGTCGTGCGCCGTCACGATCAGCCGCGCGTAGCGCACGCGAAAAGCCTCGGCGAACGTGTCTTCGATGAGCGTCGGGCCGATCTGCATGAGGGTCCCTTGTCCTTAGTCCTTTGTCCTGGGTTCTTTGTAGCCAGAGACCGGCGGTTGAACAAGGAACCAATTGGTTCGACGTTGGACGTTCGAGGTTGGAAGTTGGACGTTCGGCGCTTAAGACAGCGCACACTAACCCGACGCGCAAGCGAGGGAGAGCTGCCGCACACCGCGGCGAATGGCGCTTCTCCCTCGCTTGCGCGTCGGGTTAGTGTGCGAACCGTCCGTCTTGACGCGTCGCGCTGCTTGCTTCTATGGTGCCCGCTGCTTTCACCGATATTCCTCGCCCGCGCGCACTGCTGGCGGCGGGCCGACGCTAGCACTCGGGCACGGACGCACGTGTTAGCTGCACGAACCCTTTTCGCCTCGGCCAGCGATTCCGCGCCGGTCGCCGTGCTGGTGCTGAACTACAACGGGCGGGCATTGCTCGAAGAATGCCTGCCATCAGTGCTGGCGGCGGCCGAGGCGTCGCGGCATCTCTGCCGGGTGATCGTCGTCGATAACGACTCGGCGGACGGCTCGATCGAGTTCGTCGCCGGGCGCTTTCCGCAAATGGAGATCGTGCGGCGGCCCAACCGGGGATTGTGCTCATTCAACGACGTGCTGGCCACGCTCTCGTCGCCCGTGGCCGTGCTCCTGAATAACGACATCAAGCTGGACGAGGCGTGCCTCGATCCGCTGGTCGATCCGCTGTTAGGCCGGGCACCCGGCGAGTCGAGTCCGGTCAAGCAAGATCGCGAGGCGGCCCCGCGCTGTTTCCTGACGGCCCCGCGCTGCTGGCTGTTCGATGGCGTGACGTATGAAGGGTTCAAGACGGCGGTCCGCTGGCGCTGGGGACTCGTGCAGGCCACGGCGCTCTTCGCCGGCCACCAGGACGGGATCGACGTCCCCGGACCGACCGCATCGGCCGGCGCGGCGATGGCCGTCGATCGGCAGTTGTTTCTCGAACTGGGCGGGTTCGACACGCTGTATCTGCCTGGCCGGATCGAGGACTTGGACTTTGCCTTTCGCGGTTATCTGGCCGGCTATCGCGCGCTGTATGTGCCGCAGGCGGTCGCCTATCACCGCGGCAT
>JAKEET010000110.1 GCA_022616435.1 Gemmataceae bacterium | reverse complement strand
CACCCGTTCCCATTCCGAACACGGCCGTTAAGCACGTGGGGCCGATGATAGTGTGAACAACGCGAAAGTAGGTCATCGCCGGATTTATCAACGAGCCCGCATCCGCAAGGATGCGGGCTCGTGGTGTTTTTGGGACAGTTCACTAGCCAGCTAGCCATACTGGACCTCGACGTGAACAGCAGCACGCTCGCGTTTCACGGTTATCACGGCGCCAGGCAATTTGATCGTCGCCTCATCGCCGGCAAATTGTATTCTTTGGATCGGAACTTCTCTATTGCCTGAGACGGCATACATCTCTTCGCTGAAGGGGATGATCGGTCCGGCGGAAACCGTCAGGTTGCCGTTGTAGCAACTGATGTATTCAGCGCCAAACGCTTTCTTGGGGTCGCTGTGCAGATGATTGGCGCCGGGCCAGTTCTCAAAAGGACTTTCGATCGAATCAATGCGCATTTCGGCGACGGTCGCAATGGCTACGTCGGGTGCGAGCGAGACAACCGTCGCGTGCACATAGGTCGAAGGCCGCTCGAACCGCCTTCCATCAGTTAACCTTGCGACCTGTCTTTTGGTCAGTTGCTCACGCAGCCCAGATTCAAGCGCACCTCGAATGTCAGCTACACGGTCATGAGGCCATACGAGCTTGCCACACTCCTCCCAAAAAGTGCTTACCGTCCGGCCGGAACCTGAGCCATGCCATTTTCGCATACGTCTTAGCGCATTCGATGTCGGAGTTCGCGGAAGCGGGCCATGTTCCTCTCGTGGCGTACCATCTGGCCAGTCCCACCCAATTATCCTGCAAACGACCCGAAACAGCGGGTCAAGAAAGGGCAACGATGATCGTGGTGGACTGAGCGGCCCATGTACTTTCTCTGGCGTGTCTCGTGCCATGTCCCACCCGATGGACTGTTCCTGTTCTCTCTTTAGGCCGAATTCGCCCCTGCGAAGCGTCTTCCGAAAGCGTACGGCATGGTCACACCCGTTTCCCATGCTGAACACGGCCATGAGAGCGGAACACACTACCTGCTCGCTGATCCTGCCGCAACCGGCGGTGCTTCGACATCGCCGGGCGGCGCCGCGCGAGCCGGCGCCGGCGTCACCAGGCTCAGCGCGTGCTCCAATCGCCCCATCACACACCACAGCACCGCCGCCGCGAGCAGCGACGTGGCCACCAGCACGAAGAAGAACGTCGAGTGGTCCCATTCCTGCCAGTAGACCGCGATCGCGCCGGCCAGGTAGTTGCCCAGCGCCGTCGCCACAAACCAGCCGCCCATCAGCAACCCGCCATGACGCGGCGGCGCCAGCTTCGACACCACCGACAATCCCATCGGCGACACGCACAACTCGCCCAGCGTGACCAGGAAATAGCCGCCGAGCAGCCACCAGATCGAGACCTGCCCGCGATCGCCGCCTTGCAAGCCTCCGATTCCCATCACCAGAAAGCAGCTTGCGGTCAAGAGCATGCCGAACATCATCTTGCGCGGCGTGGACGCTTCCAGGTTCCGTTTCCGCAGCCCCGTCCAGAACATCACGAGCAAGGGCGTCAGGATGATCACCAGCGCCGGATTGATTGCCTTCGTCAGCGCGGCGTTCGTCCGGAAATCGATGCCCAGAAACGGCGACGTGTGATCGCGGGCCCAGCGGATCAACGTCATGCCGTTCTGGTGAAACGCCATCCAGAACAGCATGACGACGCCGAAGATGATAAGCAAGGCGCGGATGCGGATGCGTTCCTCGGCCGCGGTGGGAAGCGGCCCGGCCGCCGCTTCCGACATCGACGCCTGGCCGTCGCGTTCGGGTTGGATCATCGCGCCGGGCACAAACCGCGCGTGCTCGCCGCCGAGGATGCGCGCCCGGCACATCCGGAAGATGATCAGCGAGATCAGCATGCCGATCGAGGCGATGCCGAACGCATAATGCCAGCCGTAGCGCTGGCCGAAGTTGGCGTGCAGATCGCCGGCGATGCCGGCGCTCGCGGCCAGGGCGGCGCCGAAGGGAGTGCCGCCCAGACCGATGCCGCCGGCGACGGTCGCTGCCGGCACGGGCACGAGGAACAGGTTGCGCAGCCACGTCGCGACCAGCGGCGCCGCGAAGGCGCCCATGTTGATGCCCATGTAGAACAGGTTGAAGCCCTGATCCTTCAGGTGCGGCTGGTCGCGATAGAGGTTGCCGAGCATCGTCGAGATGTTGGGTTTGAACAGGCCGTTGCCGATGATGAGGAATGCCAGGCCGGTGAAGAACCAGGCGACGCCTTCGCCGGCCAGGGCCAAGTGGCCGCACATCATGGCGATGCCGCCGAGGGTGATGGTGCGCAGGAAGCCCCACACGCGGTCGGCGAGCAATCCGCCGAAGAGCGGCGTGAAGTACAGGAAGCCCATGTACAAGCCGTAGATCTGGGCGCTCACCTCGGGAGCGAAGCCGAGGCCGCCGATGTGGACCGGGGCGTCCATGTACAAGGTGAGCAGGGCGACCATGATGTAGAAGCTGAAGCGCTCCCACATCTCGGTGAAGAACAGCGGGAACAAGCCGGCGGGGTGGTGCTTGAACAAGACAGGTCTCGACGGCAGAGAACGGCAGCGGATCAACGCATCATAGCAGAACCCTCATCGAAAGCAGAACCGTCTGGCGCACGCATGCGGTCACACGCACGCCAAACGGGTCCATGGGGGCTACTCTTGCCCGCTCCCCCCGAATAGATCGCGTTGCGAGCGCACCCATTCGCGCCAGCTCGCCACGGCTTCGTCCTGGGCGCGGCGGACGGCGACCGGGCTGCCGCCCTCGGCGCGGAACGGGCCGAGGTCCGTGCCGCGCGCAAGCCGCAGCAAGGCCTGGTGGGCGCTGTCCCGGACGCCGGCCACCGGGTCCTTGAGGCGCTGGATCAGCTCCTCCTCGCAGGGCAAGCGCCGCTGCGAGATCGATTGAATCGCCAGCCAGCGGATCGTCGGATTGGGATCGCGCAGCTTCTTGCGGAGCGTCGCGCGATCGTCCTTCTCCAGCTCCTTCGCCACCGCCATCTGGAAGCGCAGGCCGTCGATCTGCTGGCGGATGAACTCCCGGAGCTGTTCCTGCTGGCCCAGGGGCGCCGGACCGTTCGCCTCTTTGCCCAGGGGCGCCGGCATGTCGTCGCCGTGCGCCAGCAGATGGACGAGCGGCATGTGGGGCTGGTTCCCCAGGGGTCCGGCCGGCCGAAACGGCGCGCGCGGGATCGCCACGAGCAGCTCGACGGGCTGATTCGGCCCCTGCCGCTGCCGCAGCAGCAGGAGTCGCTGATATTGCTTGAAGGTCGTCCGGTGGCAATGCTGCAGCATCGCAATCGCGCAAGGACTCAACTTCGGCCCGGACGATTGCAGGGTGGCCAGCACGAACATCGGGGCGGTTGGATCTTCGGACACCTGAACCAGGTGGTTGATGCGGGCAATCAGCCCGCCGAACGGTCAGGTGAAACCGAAGTTGAGGTTGGCCACCATGTTGACCGCCTTGACCAGCGCCGGAATCGCTTCCGGCCCGGCGTGGTCGAACAGCCGTTCCAGTTGCGGGTTACGCGGGTTGCCGTTGACCGCCATGGCGACGTAGATCTGCGTCAACTGATCGTAGTGCATCTGGATGTGCGGATTCCGCAGGGCGATCTTGAAGTGATCCTTGCGACTGTCCAGGGCCACCGAATTCTGGAACTTTACCTGCACGAGGCGCATGCCGTCGATCTGTCGCTCCAGGGCTTCGTGCCACTCGCGCAAGAGCGGGTTCTGGTCGAGAATCAGTTCCTGGTCGATCTGCTTGAGGGCGTTGAAGGCCACGACCCGCGCTTGCGGCAGCGGATCTTTGAGGATCTTCTGGAGAGGGGCGACGGCGTCCCGCGCGGGGGCGCCGATCTGACCGAGCGCCCACGCGGCCCCCATGCGTTCCATGGCGTCCTTTTCCTTGAGCTTCTTGATGAGCGGCTGCACGGCGTCGCCGGGGTTCTTGCCGAATTGTTTCAAGATGAACGGCGTGGCCCATTTGCCCTTCTGGTTGGCCAGCCGGAGCGCCTCCATCAGCTTGGGATCGCCGACGCCGACCTGCACGGTCGCCTGGAAGGCCGCGACCTGAACGTCGTACTCTGGATCCTGGAGGAGATCGACCAGGTTGGGCAAGGCGGGGTTGCCGTCCTTTTCCATGGCGCCGATCGCGTAGGCCGCCTTGGCCCGCACGTCGTCCGATTCGTCCTTGAGGGCGTGGCGCAGCTCGTCGAGCGCCGGCTTGGCGAGCTTGCCGTACAGGCTCAGGGCCAGGGCGGCGTCGGCGCGGACGCCCGCTTCGTCGTCATTCAGCAAGCGCCGCAGCTCGGGGACCGCGACCGTGCCGATCTTGCCCAGAGCCGTCACCGCCTGGTAGCGAACCATCATCGATTTCGTCCGAATCGACCTGACGATCTGCGCCGTCGCCGGCCCGGCGGCGCGACCGATCTCGCCGAGGGCATACAAGGCGCCGGCCCGGTTTCGTTCCTTGGGATGATCGAGCAGCTCCACCAAGATTGGGATGGCAGGCTCCGCGTCCGGCCCGATCACGCTCAGCGCCCAAAGCGCCCGCAGGCTGACGCGCGGGTCAACGTTCTGGCTCGCCTCGGTGAGCAAGGGCACGGATTCGGGACCGATCTGGGCCAGGCTGCGGGCCGCTTGATCGGCGAGCTCGTCGTCGGGCGCGTGCAGCAGGTTCTGCAGCACCGGGATGGCGTCCCTGGCCTGCCGGCCGAGGTTGCCAATCTTCTTGACGAGCACGACCCGCTGGTGCGGGGGCGCCTTGTCGAGCGTTTCCAGCAGCTTGGTCAGCGTGTCGGCTTGGAGCGAGGCGGCGAGGGCGACGAGGGTTGTCAGACTGAGGGCGGCGATGCCGGCGCGTTTCATACGCACTCCTTTCGGTGCTGCGGGCGAGAAAGGCCGTTCGGTGCCGAAGGGACATCGTTGCCGCGCGGGCGCGCAGAGAGACATGAGCACGTCAGCTGCCGCAACGAGGCCGGGAAGCGTTGCGATCGAGGCTGCTTCCGTTGGCTACAAACGTAGCCTGTGCCGAAAACAACGTCAAGGAAAAAGGACGCGGCGCGGATGAGCGGGGATGAAGTGAGGAGAAGATGAGGTGACAAGAAGATGAGGAGACGAGGAGTGAAAGGCTCCTCGTCTCCTTCCTGGTCTCGGCTACGGCTCCTTCTTTGCCGCCGGCGGCGCTCCCGGCTGCACGGGCCGATCGCGCTGGATCACCAGCCCGGTCGCTTCCGGCGCGACGAACGGCACCGACGAGGTGAACCTGCCCACCTCGACGCTATTGGCGTTGCGCGGCCTGCGGTAGCCGGCGACGATGCTGAAGTTCTCCGCCGAGATCAGGAAGATCCCTTTCTCGATCGCGTTCTTCTGCATGGCCGCGATGCCGTCGTTGATCAGCTTGGCCCGCTCCTTCTGGAGATCGTCGTTGGGGTCCTTCACTTCGGCCCATTCGCCGAGGATCAGGAACCGGGTCTTGCTGGAGATCTCGCCTTTCATTTTGCCGTCGGTCAGATCGAGGTAGGCGTCGGTGGCGATGCCCAGGCGGGCGAGCAATTGCGTGAACGTTTCGAGCTGCCGCATCTGCTCGGCGGGGACCTCGCTGGGCGGGCCGTTGAAGCTGATGGCGCCGGCCACGGCGACGCGGCTGTTCCAGAACATGTTGAAGAGCAGGTCGCCCTGGCGGATGCCGGCTTCGGTTTCCCGGCCGGTGCGGCCGCGGGCCGGGTCGTTGAGCGCGATCTCGACGCCGTTGACGTCGTAGAGGGACGTGATCCGGCACTGCGACGACTGGGCGTCGAGCACGCGGATGACTTCGATGGTCCCCTTGAGGAACTTGTCGGGGCCGCCCTTGCCGTCGTCGGCGAAGATGTTGAAGGTCACCTCCGGGCGGATGCCGGCGGCGCTGCCGAGGTTGATGAACACCTGCCGGCGATCGAGCTCGACGCGGGTGACCTTGCCGAGCGGGCGGTCCCAGAGCGGGATGCCGCGCGAGATGTCGAGGAACAGGGCGTGCTGCTGCTCGCCGTCCTTGCGCATCTGCACGACTTCGAGGGCGGGGTCGGTTTTCTTTTCTTCGAGGAACTTGGCGAACCGGGCCTTTTCGATGTCGAGTTGGTCCTGGACCTTTTTCAGCTCAGCCTCGGCGGCGAGTTTCTTGTCCTGGATTTCCTGGTTCAGCTTGACCAGAGTCATGTACGATTCGAACTTCTGCGTGGAGGCGGCGAGTGCGGCGGCGTTCCCCTTGGCGATGTCGGCCAGCGCGGCCTTGTAAAAGGCCTCCTGCTTCTTCTCGTAAGCGGTGTACTTCGCCTGCTCCTCTTGCAGCGCCTTCCGCGTCACGCCGAGCTGGGTCTCGGTTTTCTTGAGCTCGTCTTCCGTTTGCCTGAGCTTGGCGCGGTAGTTCGCGGCGAACTTTTTCGCGTTCGCGTCGAACACCAGGTCTTTGCTCAGTTCATTGAACAACTTCGCGAAGGCCGCGTGGTCCGGTTCCTTGGAATGCCTGCCGGCGTCGCCTTTCATGATCTCGTCGAGGGCCGCCGTCGCTCGGACGCGAGTGTCCTGATCGAGGTCATGCCCCACGGAACTGCTGAGGAACAAGATGACGCCCATGCGATAGTCGTCGACGGTCTTGGCCGCCGCGGCTGACGCCTTGGCGCTCTTCGCCTCTTCCTTCAGCTTGTTCTGCCCTTCATAGCCGTAGTACGCGGCCACGCCCACGCCGATGCTGAGCAGGATGAAGAACACCAGGAAGATGATCAGGACGGTGCTGGGTTTGCCGCCGTCTTTCTTCTTGATCGGTTTTTTCAGGGTCGCCATGCGCTCACCTCGCAGTCCGGATTTGCCGCCGAGACGGGTCGTAAGGTCCAGAGAAGGGACGGCTCGCGGCGGGCGCGAGCTATCTCTTTAAGTTTAAAGACGTGGCGAGTCCTGTCAAACGATATTGCCGCGTCCCCGCCGGGAGCCGCGAGAGGAGTAGCGACGGAAGCGGTTGTACGAGTCGCACAAGCTTTCAGCGGTCAGCGGGCAGCCCGGACGGGCGACTTTCTGTCTGAAAGCTGACGGCTGAAAGCTGACCGCTGAAAGCTAGAATTCAGGAATGGCCACCAAGACCGACACCCTGTACCTGCTCGACGCCCATTCGCTGATCTACCAGGTGTTCCACGCCATCAGCGCCATGTCGAGCCCGACCGGTCTGCCGACCAATGCCCTGTTCGGCTTCACCCGCGATCTGTTCTACCTGCGCAACGACAAGAAGCCGACCTACCTGGTGTGCGCGTTCGACGTGCCGGGGCCGACTTTTCGCGACAAGGTCTATCCGGAATACAAGGCCCACCGCAGCCCGATGCCGGACGACCTGCAACTGCAAATCCCGCTGATCCACGAGCTGCTCGAGGCGATGCGCGTCCCCGTCGTGGGGGTCGAAGGCTACGAGGCCGACGACGTCATCGCCACGCTGGCCAGGGCCGCCGAGGGGCAGGGGATCGACGTGTTCATCTGCTCCAGCGACAAGGATTGCCGGCAGCTCCTGAGCGACCACGTCAAGATCTTCAACCTGCGGAAGCTGGAAGTGTTCGACTCCGCGGCGCTCGTGAAGGACTGGGGCGTGACGCCGGAGCAGGTGATTGACTACCAGACGCTGGTCGGCGACTCGGTGGACAACGTGCCGGGCGTGCCGGGCGTCGGGCCCAAGACGGCCACGCAGTTGCTGCAGAAGTACCAGACGCTCGACAACCTGCTGGCCCACGTGGACGAGATTCCGGGCAAGAAGAAGGACAGCATCAAGGAGGCGACGCCGAAGCTGGCAATCAGCCGCACGCTCGTGCGGCTGGCCACCGACGTGCCGATCGAGCTGACCTGGGACAAGTGGCGGCTGCAGCCGGAGGATCGGGACAAGCTGCTGGCGTTGTTTCGCGAGTGGAACTTTCGCCGGTTCGCCGACGAGGTGCGGCAAGCCATGCCGCCGCCGCCGAAGCCGCAGCGGGCCAAGCCGGCCGCGGTCCAGGGCGATCTGTTCGGCGACATCCATGATGGCGACAACCATGATGGCGACAACCAGGACCGCGCGGCGTCTGGGCTCATCACCGCGGCGTGGGAACACACGTATCACCTCGTCGATGATCCGCGGAAGTTTTCTGAATTCCTCGATGAATTGCGCCGGCAGCGCCGCTTCGCGGTCGACCTCGCAGGCACGAGCACGAATCCGCAAGCCGCGCAGCTCGTCGGCCTGGCGTTCTGCTGGAAAGCAGGCGAGGGGTGGTACGTGCCGGTGCGCGGACCCGAGGGCGACCTGCGGCTCGACACCCGGGAAGTCCTCGAGGCGCTCAAACCGATCCTGGAAGACCCCGCGATCGCGAAGGTCAACCAGAACATCAAGTACGATTGGCAGGCGCTCCTGGCCCACGGCGTCCGGCTGCGCGGCGTGGCCGGCGATTCCATGGTCGCCGACTACTTGCTGCACGCCGGCGAGCGCAGCCACGGCATGGAGGTGCTGGCCGAGAAGCACCTTGGCCACCGCGTGATGCCGATCACCGCCCTCATCGGAACCGGAAAGACGCAGCAGGGCATCGATGAAATCGCCTGCGAGCAGGTGAAAGAGTACGCCGCCGAAGAAGCCGACGTCGCCTGGCGGCTATGCGAGACGCTGGAGCCGATGCTGGAGGAGATGGGGCTGAAAGACCGGAAGCCGCCGTCCGGTGCGGAGGCGGCGCCGCCCGGCATGCGACTGTACGACGACCTCGAAGTGCCGCTCATCGAGGTGCTCGCGGAGATGGAGTCGACCGGCATCCGCCTCGACGTGCCGCTGTTGGCGCGGATGAACAGATCGATGACGGAAGACCTGGCCCGCCTGGAAAAGGACATCTACCGCCTGGCCGGCCGCGAGTTCAACATCGGCTCGGTCAAGCAGCTCCGCACGATCCTGTTCGACGAGCTCGGCTACAAACCGAAGACCAAGACGACCATCAAGCGCGAGGCCAGCACCGACCAGGAAACGCTGGAAGCCCTGGCGAAAGAGGGTTTCGAGCTGCCGCAGAAGCTGCTCGAACAGCGCAAGATCGCCAAGCTGAAGAGCACCTATGTCGAGGCCCTTCCGGCGCTCGTGAGCGCCAGGACCGGCCGGGTGCACGCCTCGTTCAATCAAACGGTCGCGGCGACCGGGCGGCTCAGCTCCAGCGATCCCAACTTGCAGAACATCCCCATCCGCAGCGAGCTGGGCGGCCAGATTCGCCAGGCGTTCATCCCCGAAGAGGGCTGGCGGCTGTTGACCGCTGACTACTCGCAGATCGAGCTGCGGCTCTTGGCCCACTTCACCGGCGACGAAGCGCTGCGCCGCGCCTTCACCGAGGACCGCGACATCCACGCCCTGGTCGCCGCCCAGGTCTTCGCCGTCGATCTCAAGGACGTCACCAGCGACATGCGCCGCATGGCCAAGACGATCAACTTCGGCATCATCTACGGCATGAGCGCCTTTGGCCTGGCCCAGCGGCTGGAGATTTCCAAGGATGAGGCGACGGCGTTCATCGACGCCTACTTCGCCAGGTATCCCAAGGTGCTGGCCCATCAGGATCAGGTGCTGGCCGAGTGCCGCACGAAGGGTTACGTCAGCACGATCCTGGGCCGGCGGCGGTCGATCAGCGGCATCCGCAAGTTCACGAACTACAAGGGCCGCAACCAGCCGGAACGGGAAGCGATCAACATGCAGATTCAGGGTTCGGCGGCGGACCTGATCAAGGTGGCCATGGTCAACGTGCACCGGCGGCTGCACCGCGAACAACGACGGGCACGCATGTTGCTCCAGATCCACGACGAGCTGGTCTTCGAGACGCCGCCGGAGGAAGTCAAGGACGTGGCGGCGCTGGTGAAAGCGGAAATGACGGGAGCGCTCGCGGACCAGCTGCAGGCGCCGCTGGGCGTGGACATCGGAGTGGGAAAGAACTGGCTGGACCTGGACGACGTCTGAGCAGGCAATCCGAACCGGGGGCTGCCTTGTGGGAAGCCTCTGCCGCGACGCTGCCAGGCGCCGTTACCAGCTAATGGTCACCCTTTCCACCTTGGTGACGAGCTCCCTCGAACCGGCGATCTCGATGGCGTGCCTGCCCTTGCCCTTGGCGATATCGACCGTTTCTTGCACGACGGCTTTCTTATCGTTGCGAATCAGATTGATGACGACGGCAACGTGGCCGGCGTCGGTCGGCTCCGAGCAGCGGGCGATGTCCAGCAGCGTGTCGGGCTGCAGGGCCTTGACGTGGTATTCCCTCGGCAACAGAACTCGCGATGGCATAACACTCTCCTGGAAAGATATGTGTGCCAGTCATCCAGGATGCGGGACCCACAACCAAGATAACGGATGGGCCGCCGCCGTGCAACAAAAAAATTCGACGGGTGTCCCATTCGCAGCTTTCCGTGGCTAGGTAGATTTCCAGGGGTGGCGCCCACAAATTCGGGAGAAGTTGAGTTTCGCCATGCGGCCGCCCGGTTTCGAGTATGGTGCTTCGTGCTTCGGATTGGTTTCGGATTTCGAGATTCGGATTTCGGATTTGACGGGTTATGCCGCTTCCTGGCCCGTCCGGCTCCGCATCGAATTGATGCCGCGCGTGCAGCCGCGCAGGAAGCCGACCAGCTCGTGAATCACGTCGAGCGATCCGAGGTCGTGCTCCAGCTTGGCGATGGCGGCCGACAGCGGCATGCCGTCGCGGAACAGCACCTTGAAGGCAGTGCGGACGGCGTCGATCTGCTCGTGGGTCATGCCGGCGCGGCGCATGCCGACCACGTTGACGCCGTAGATCGAGTTGTACCCTTGCTGGATCATGAACGGCGGAATGTCCTTCGATGTGCCCGACACGCCGCTGAGCAGCGACAGCCTGCCGATGCGCGTGTACTGATGCACGACCGAGTTGCCGGACAGGATTGCCTGGTCTTCCATGACACAATGGCCGCCCAGCATCGAGCCGTTGGTCAGGATGCAGTGGTTGCCGATGACGCAATCGTGGGCGACGTGGCTGTTGACCATGAAGAAGTTGCGGCTGCCGATGGTGGTCTTCATCGAGTGCGTGGTGCCGCGATGGATCGTGACGTGCTCGCGGAAGACGTTGTCGTCGCCGATGTCGAGCGTGGTCGGCTCGCCGTTGTACTTCAAGTGCTGCGGGCGTTCGCCCAGGACGGCGCCGGAGAAGACGGTGTTGTTGCGGCCCATGGTCAGCGGGCCGTAAAGGCAGGCCTGAGGCCGGATGACGCAGCCGTCGCCGATGGTGACCGGGCCTTCGATGATGGCATAGGCCCCAATGTCGACGTGCTCGCCAAGAACCGCTTCAGGCGCGACGACGGCTGTGTGATGGATGCGCGCGCTGAACGGTCGTGACATAGTGCAACCCCCGGTCCATGGGAGCGCCGGAAAGAGCCCGCCTGGGCGTTGTTGACCCTGGACGTCCGTTTCCAGGGGCCTCTTTTTTGCTGCCGGCGGAGCGGCCTCCGCGAAGATCACCAATCTATACGAGAACTTCATGACAAAAAACCAGAGCACTTTCCGGCGGCGCCGGCGGAGCCTTGCCTGGCTTGCCTCGACGAGTCAAATTCACGCGGAGTCGCTGTCCGCGGTCTTCGGTCGAAATTGATTCTGCCGGAGGATTGTCCTATCGTCCGCGAATGGCTGGTAACCTGCCAACATCCCTGTCTTTTCGCTCGGCTGCCGTCATCGTGCTCTATGGCGGCACGCTGCTCGCGGTCAATCTCGGCGGGGCAGGGCGGGCGCTGACCTACCATGAAGTCGTGTTCGCCCAGCCGGCTCGCGAGATGCTCGAGACCGGCGACTGGATCATCCCGCGCATGCTCGGCATCCCCGACACGCACAAGCCGCCGCTCACGTCCTGGCTGATCGCCCTGGCGATTCAATGTCTCGGCGCCGGCGAATGGGCCGTCCGCGTCCCTAGCGTGCTGGCGGCGCTGGCGGCAGCGGTCTGGCTGGGATTCCTGGCGGCCCGCTGGTTCGGCGATCACATCGGCTGCTTGACGGGCCTGATCCATCTCACGATGTATCACGTCCTGCAATTCGGCCGGCTGGCGGAGTCGGACGTCTTTCTCGTCTTGTTCGTCGCGCTGGCGTTGGGCATCTTCGCGCTCGCCAACATCGACAGCCCGTTCGGCCGCCGCCGCCAGCGCTGGCTGCCGTGGGCGTTCTACCTGGCGTGCGGCCTGGCGTTCATGACGAAGAGCTTGATCGGCCTGGCGTTCATCGGCAGCGCCGGCGGGCTGTTCGCGATCTGGCAACGCGATTGGCGCGTCTGGCGGTTCCTGCTCGATCCCATCGGGCTCTTGGTGCTTGTCGTCTGCCTGCTCGCCTGGCCGCTGGCGGCGTACCTGGCTTATCCGCCGTTTCTCGACGATCAGCTTCGCCATCATTTCGGGCGGTTTCACGGGTACTGGGGCGAGGATGAGCCGGTCTATTGCTACCTGTACAACATCCCGAAATGCGGGCTTCCCTGGTCGCCGCTGGCCGTTTGGGGGATCGTCGTCGGCTGGCGGCAGGGCTGGGCGCGTGGGCCGCTTGGCCGGTTCGCGTTGTGCTGGGTGGTGCCCGGCACGATCCTGCTGACCATGAGCCAGTGGCGTCATTACCACTACGTCGCGCCCTTGATGCCGCCGTTCGCGGTCTTGTCCGCGGTTGGCCTGTGGGATTTCGTCGAGCGCCGGCATGCCAGCGCCCGGCCGTGGTGGCGATTGCCGCTTGTCATGAACCTTGGTCTCGCGGCCGGGGTTGTCCTGGTGATGAGCCTTGCCAACGTGCGCGGCCGCGGGCCGATCCTGGGCGTGATCGCGGTCGCGGCGGTCGCGTGCTGGTGGATCGGCTGGCTGGAACAGCGGCGGCGGATGCGTGCCCAGCTGGCGGCACTGTTCGGCCTGGTGTGGCTGCTCGCGGCGGGGACGTTCCAGTTCGTGATCCCGCACTACGACCTGTATTCACAACTGGCGGGGTTCGCGGAGCGCGTCAATCGCATCCGGCCGGCGCATGTGCCGGTGCATATGGTTGACTTGAAGGAAGATCAGCTCACGTGGTATCTGGAGCGGCCGCTGGTGCGCGTCGATGAACCGCAAAAGCTGGACACGACGCGCGACATGTACCTGTTGGCCCCACGCGAAGTCATCGAAGCGCTGGAGCAAACCGGCCGGCTGCAGATCATCGAGCGCAGCCCGGTGGCGCCGCGGCGGCTCGAATCGTTGCGCGTGTTCTACGCGCGGTGGCAGCCTGACTTGCAGGCCGTTCCCGTGTCACTTCGCACACCGTAGAAACTCCACCATCGCCTCCCCAAGCGCCGGCAAATCCTTCGGCGTCCGGCTCGAGATCAGATTGCCGTCGATGACGACCGGCTCGTCCACCCAGATGGCGCCGGCGTTTTCCAGGTCGTCCTTGATGCCGAGCGAGCCGGTGGCGCGTTTGCCCTTCAAAATCTTCGCGGAGATCGGAATCCAGCCGCCGTGGCAGATGAACGCGACCAGCTTGCCTTGCTCGAAGAAATCGCGCGTCAGCCTCAGCACGTGGGCGTTGCGGCGCAGCTTGTCCGGCATGAAGCCGCCGGGAACCAGCAGCCCGGCGAAATCCTGGCTTTGTACCTGCGTCACCAGCGCGTCGGCAGGGGCGGGATAGCCGTGCTTGCCGGCGAACGTGCGGATTTCTTCGCCGGCCAGGGTCATGCGGCAGCCCGCGGCCTCCAGCCGGAGCTTCGGATACCACAGCTCCAGGTCCTCGTAGATGTCGCCGACGAAGGCGAGAAGTTGCTTGTTCATGATGTTGCATCCATAAGATAGAGCAGTCAGGAGCTCATTTAGCCGGCGAGCTTGCTCGCCGCGGACGAGCAAGCTCGCCGGCTACATGACTTGCCAGATATTGTCGCTCGTCCAGCGACGCCGGCAATTGGAGCAGTCATGGCCGACGCACAGAGAACCACCGAACGCCTGCCGCCCCACAATCGCGAGGCCGAGCGCGGCGTCCTGGGGAGCATGCTCCGCGACAACGAGCTGATCCCGGAAGTCGTGCAGCTGGTGAAGGCGGAGAATTTCTATGTCTTCGCCCATCAGAAAATCTTCGAGGCCATGACCACGCTGGCCCTGGAGCGCGGCCAGCCGGCCGATCCCGTGACGCTGGCCAACTACCTCAAGGAAAAACAGTGGATCGAGGACGCCGGCGGCTACGCCTACATCGTCGAGCTGTGGGAAGCGGCGCCGAGCGCCGGCAACCACAAGTACTACGCCGAGATCATTCGCGAGCAAGCCCTGGTCCGCAACCTGATCCACGCCTGCAACGATCTGGCCAGCGACGCCTACGACCAGGGCCAGTCCGCCCAGGAACTGCTCGACAACGCCGAACGCCGCGTCCTGGAAATCGCCGAGATGGGCGTCACCGGCGACACCAAGACGCTGCAAGAAGCCATCGGCGAGGCCTATACCCGCCTCGACGCCCGCAAGAAGCGCGGCCACCTGGCCTACAGCGGCATTCCCACCGGGTTCATCGAGCTCGACAGCCTGACGGCCGGGTTCCAGGACTCCGAGCTGATCATCATCGCGGCCCGGCCGAGCGTCGGCAAAACCGCGTTCGCCCTCAACGTCCTGCGCTACATCACCGTGGAAGAGGGCATTCCCGCGCTGTTCGTGAGCCTGGAGCAGTCGCGCATCGAGATTGCCGAGCGCATGCTGTGCAGCCAGGCGCGGATCCGCAGCGACCGTCTTCGCAAGGGCCATCTGGGATTGGAGGAACAGGACAAGCTCCACGCCGGCACCGACGCCCTCAGCCACGCCCAGCTCTTCATCGACGACACGCCGGGGCAAAACATGCTCCGCATCGCCGCCAACGCCCGCCGGCTCAGGCTGCGCAGCAAGATCAAGACGGTGGTCATCGATTACCTGCAGCTCATCGACCCGGACATCAAGAGCCGGGAAAGCCGGCAGGAGCAGGTGGCCGCCATCTCGCGGCGGCTCAAGTTCCTGGCCCGCGAGCTGAAAATCCCGGTGATCGCCCTGGCCCAGGTCAACCGTTCCTCGGAGGAACGCACCGATCATCGCCCGCGGCTGTCGGACCTGCGCGAATCGGGGGCGATCGAGCAGGACGCCGATACGGTCATCCTCTTGCATCGCCCGGAGTACCACGAGCCGGGGCAATCCGAGGGCGTCCTCGAAGTGATCGTCGGCAAGCAGCGCAACGGCCCGACCGGCAAGGTGGAGCTCATGTTCGAGAAGGAATTCATGCGCTTCGTGAACAAGGCGCCGGACGTGTCGGGCCGGTTCTGATTGGCCGCTTGCGGCTCGACATGGCCGCTTGCGGCTTAGCCGTTCGCGGAATCCTTGAGCGAACGCTAAGCCGCAAGCGGCAGCCAGTTCATCTTTCGCGGCCGGAGTCTTCCGGCTACAATCACCATTCATCCACCTTGTCAGGAAGGATTCCATGCGCGTCGGCATCGGCCACGACACCCATCGGCTCGAGGTGGGCCGCCCGTTGATGCTGGGCGGCTTGCGCATCGACCATCCGCGCGGCCTGATCGGCCACAGCGACGCGGACGTGGTGCTGCACGCCCTGACCGACGCCCTGCTCGGCGCCGCCGGGCTGGGCGACATCGGCGACGCCTTTCCCGACACCGATCCGCAGTACAAGAACCGCGAATCCAGCTTTTTCCTGCACGAGACGTTGATCCGCGTGGACCAGAAGGGTTATCGCGTCATCAACGTCGATGTGATCGTCTTCGCCCAGGAGCCGAAGCTTGGCCCCGTCAAAGCCCAGATGCGCAAACGGCTCGCGGACCTCTTGACCCTGGACCTGGACGCCGTCAACGTGAAGGCCAAGACCGGCGAAAAGGTCGGCGCCATCGGCCGCGGCGAAGCCATCAGCTGCCAGGTCGTGGTGCTGATCGACAAGAAGAAATAGTGGTTTACGTTTAGCGCAACCGTCTGCCTTTCCTTGTATACGTCTAGCGCGAGGGATCTCGATGCCGCTCCGCGTCTACAACACGCTGACCAAGGAAAAAGAGCCGTTCGAAACGGTCGCCCCCGGCACGGTGACCATGTACGTGTGCGGGCCGACCGTCTACAAGCCGAGCCACATCGGCCACATGGTCGGGCCGGTGATCTTCGACACGGTCAAGCGCTACCTCACCTATGTCGGCTACGACGTGGTCTGGGTCGTCAACATCACCGACGTGGACGACAAGCTGATCGTGCGGGCCCGCGAGCTGGGGACGACGGTGAAGGACCTCGCCGAGAAGATGACGCAGGATTACGTCGCGTGCCTCGACAAGCTGAACGTCACCGGCATCACGCACATGCCGCGGGCCACCGAGCACATCCCGCACATGCTGACGATGATCCAGGGGCTGATCGACAAGGGCTTCGCGTACCCGGCCGGCGGCGACGTGTACTTCGACATCGCCAAGGACGAGGACTACGGCAAGCTGTGCCACCGCGATCCCGAGCAGATGGAGGCGGGCGCCCGCGTCGAGGTCAGCGACAAGAAACGCAACCCGGGCGACTTCGCGCTGTGGAAAGCATCGAAGCCGGGCGAGCCGTTGTGGGACAGCCCGTGGGGCCCCGGCCGGCCGGGCTGGCACATCGAATGCTCGGCCATGAGCATGAACCTCCTGGGCCAGACGCTCGACATCCACGGCGGCGGCCTGGACTTGCAATTTCCGCATCACGAGAACGAGCTGGCCCAGTCCGAATCGTTCACCGGCCGCACGTTCGCCCGCTACTGGCTGCACAACGGCCTGTTGAAGATGGGCCAGTCGAAGATGGCCGGCTCGGTGGGCAACGTGGTCAACGTCGCGGACCTGCTGGCCAAGCACGCGCCGGAGACGGTGCGCTTCCTGCTGTTGAGCACGCACTATCGCAGCGAGATCGCGTACAGCGAGGATCGCCTGAACGAACTAAGGCGCAGCCTCGACGGCTTCTACCGCTTCTTCGAGCGCTTCGAGCGGATCACCAGGACCAGCTTCTTCAGCCTGCAAGCGCCTCTGACCCGCAAGCCGATCGAGCCGGGCCAGCCGGGCAGCGATTTCGTCGCCGAAGTCATGGGTCACTGGGTGAAGTTCCTCGAACACATGGACGACGACTTCAACACCGGCGGCGCCATCGGCGAGTTGTTCGGACTGCTGACGGCGCTGAACCGCTTCGCCGACCAGCGCCAACTCGAAGCCGGCAAGGGGACGGCGGACGATCTCCGCGCCTTCCAGCGCGGCACGCTGGCGCTCAAGGAGTTGAGCCAGATCCTCGGCGTGTTCGACAAGCCGCCGCCCGCCAAGGACGCCGGCGCCGATCAACTCGTGAACGGCCTGATGCAGTTCCTGATCGACCTGCGCGCCGAGGCCCGCAAGGCCAAGAACTTCGCGCTGGGCGATCAGATCCGTAAACGGCTGACCGAGCTGGGGGTGAAGCTGGAGGACTTGCCGGGCGGGACGATCTGGCGCGTGGGGTAGCGTGCCCGGGTGGTACAATGACACGGGGTTCCCGGATCCGTGCGGAGCCGCCCTCGCGGCGGCAGTGCAGCAAGGGGCCGATCCAGCAACGGTGGTGCCCGATGATTACTATGTCGTGCATGGCGGCCAATCGCCGATTCTCAATGGCATGCAGGTGTCGTGTACGGTTGGCCCAACCCTGGAGGCCGCAGCCGCGGCTGTGCCGCATGGACAGATTTGCTGGTCTATGGTTGGCACGATCCGGGGACTCGGCGGGATCGTTCATTGGTTGCCACAGCGTTCGCGGAAGTTGACGTTAAATCAGCAGCATGTGGATGTCATGGTTCCGACGGGAGCTCCGTTCTCCGAACTTCAGAAAACCCCGGTGCCCCGTCGCAGCGCATCGACGGCAAGCCCTAGAGGAGTGCACGATGGCTTCAACTCAAATCATTCAATATCGAGACTACCGGGATTTCCCGCGGATATTCTTGGTCCGACATCGCGATCGCTTGTTTCTGTTCGATTGTCCATTCGACGAGGGGACCGAAGATTTCTCTGATGTCTACCACGTTTATGCGCTGCCAGAGCTGACCGAGGCGGATTGGGATGGATCATGGGAGTCGTTAGCAGATAAGGCCATCGAATCGCTGGCAGTTATCCCAATCTCGCATGTGGGATTTGATCCGTCCAAGCGGCGGAGTATTCAGACCGATCTTCTGGACGATCTTCTAACCCGCGCAGCCGAGAAACGCGTCTCCGCTCTTCCCGCGAGTCGCTGAAAAGGCCGTTGCATGGAGGCCAATTCCCAAAAACCAAAGCCGACGTCCCGCATCCTCGGCATCGACCCCGGCCTGCACGTCACCGGCTACGGCGTGCTCGAACCAGGACCGCTGCGGCCGGTCGTGTGCGAGGCCGGCGTCATCCGGCCGGGGACCGCGACAACGGACATGGCCAGCCGCGTCCTGGCGATCTTCGAGGGCGTGATCGAGGTGATCGAGCAGTTCTCCCCCGAGGCGGTCGCGGTCGAGCAGCTCTACGCCCACTACAAGCATCCGCGCACGGCGATCCTGATGGGCCATGCCCGCGGCGCCGTCTTTCTCGCAGCCGCGCAGCGAAAGATTCCCGTCATCAGCTACAATGCCACGCGGATCAAGAAGACGATCACCGGCAGCGGCCGGGCGTCCAAGGAACAGGTGCAGCGCACGATCCAGGGCGAACTGGGGTTGTCGACAATCCCCGACCCGCCCGACGTGGCCGACGCGCTGGCCGTGGCGCTGTGCCATTACTACGCGCAGAAACTTCCCGCATGATCACCAAGATCACCGGCGTCATCAATCGCGTGCTCGACGAGGAAATCCGCGTCCAGGTCGGGCCGCTGGAGTATCAGCTCCTCGTGCCGGAGTTCGTGCGCCGCGCCGTGCAGCTCAAGCTCGGCCAGGAAGCGACGCTCCATACCAGTGAATACATGGACGGCAATCCGATGCAGGGCCGCGTCGTGCCGCGGCTGATCGGCTTCACGGCCGAGGCGGAGCTGGAGTTCTTCGAGCTGTTCTGCACGGTGGACAAGGTCGGCGTCCGCAAGGCGTTGAAGGCCCTGATGCGGCCGGTGAAAGAGATCGCCGACGCCATCCAGCGGCAGGACGTCAAATGGCTGACCACGCTGCCGGGGATCGGGCCGGCGAGCGCGGAGCAGATCGTGGCCACGCTGCGGCGCAAGGTGACCAAGTTCGCCCTGATGGCGACGCCGGCCGGCGACGCGGCGCAAGCTCCGGCGGCCGCGGCCGTCGCCGGCGACGTGCTCGATGACGCCTATCGGGCGCTCCTCACCGTCGGCCACAGTCCCAGCGAAGCGCGCGACCGGCTCGACCGCGTCCTCACGGGGGGCAAAACATATAAAACCGTGGAGGACATCCTGCTGGCGATTTACCAGCAGAAGTAGGCCCCGCGAGCCGAGCGGGGCCGGCTGGTCCGGCTCGGCTCGCCGGACCTACAAGGAACGTCATGGCTCGCGAACCAATCGTTCAAGGCGCTACGGGCGGCGGCGATGACGACAGGCTGCGCGACGCGGCCCTGCGGCCGCGGTTCTTGCGCGAAGTCATCGGCCAGAAAGCGGTCGTGCAGCGGCTCGGCATCGTCCTCAACGCCTGCAAGAAGCTCAAGGAGCCGCTCTCCCACATCCTCTTCGATGGTCCGCCTGGGCTCGGCAAGACCACGTTTGCCACCGTGCTGCCCAACGAGCTCGGCACGACCATTCAGATGACCAGCGGTCCGGCCCTCAGCAAGCCGGCCGATCTGCTGCCGTTCCTGACCAACGCCACCGACGGCTCGATCCTGTTCATCGACGAGATCCATCGCATGCCGCGCGTCGTTGAGGAGTTCATCTATCCGGCGATGGAGGATTTCCGCGTCGATATCGTCCTGGGCGAAGGCATCAACGCCCGCACCATCTCCATGCCGCTCAAGCACTTCACGCTGATCGGGGCCACCACGCGCAGCGGCATGCTGTCCGGGCCGATGCGGGACCGCTTCAAGATGCACGAGCACCTGGATTTCTACACGGTGCCTGAGCTGGCCGAGATCGTGACCGTCAACGCCCGCAAGCTGCAAACCATGGTGACGCCGGACGCCGCGCTGGAAATCGCGCGGCGCAGCCGCGGCACGCCGCGGGTAGCCAACGCAAGGCTATGGTGGGCGCGCAGCTTCGCCACCAGCGAGGCCAACGGCGAAGTCACGCTGGCGCTGGTTCAACAGGCCCTGGCCATGTCGGAGGTCGATTCGGAGGGACTCGACAAGCAAGACTGCCGTTACCTGGAGACGCTGGTCAAGGTGTTCGCCGGCGGCCCCACCGGCGTGGAAGCCCTGGCCGCCACGATGAACCTGCCGGCCGACACGCTCAGCGACGAAATCGAGCCTTATCTGTTGCGCGAGCAGTTCATCGTGCGCTCGCCCCGCGGCCGGCAGGCGACGGCGCGAGGCTACCTGCATGTCGGCGTCAAGCCGCCGGGCCAATCGGGGCAGGGTGTGTTGTTTGAGTGAAGCTTTGCGTGAAACTCGTGCGAAATCCACGTCTGAACATCCACTCACCTGGGGACTGACTTTTTTTGGGCCGGATCTCGTCGATCTGCTGATTTTGCCTATATTACCATCTCTGCGTTTGGCATGGGCGCTGCCGCCAGCTCCCAAATGCGGTGTCGGGCCCTTTCGGGGAAACGGACGTTCCAGGTTCCCGCCGCACGATTCGACCCCAACTATTGGAGCGTGGACCCTGGATGTCTCGAATTCTCACTATCCTTTTCCGGCGTGATCCTTCTCGTGATCGGCAAGATGAACGCGTTCGCCTCGAAGGCTACTTGCCGTGCTGGCCGGACGGCCGGCCGCTGGCGATCGGTTTCGACGCGTTCTGTCGGCACGGGCTGCGGCTGTTCGGCCTGGGCAAGCGCCTCGGCGGCTGCCGCGAAAAGCTGATCAAGCTGGTGTGCCTCCCCTTGTCGAGCCGCGAGGACGATTTGAATCGCATCCCCGGCCATCGCGTGCGCCGTTTCTACCTGGAGCGCCACGGTAAGACCGGCCGGCTGCACTTCATGGACGGCACGCCGACGATCGCGGAATTCGAGTTGGACCGCGACGAGCCGAGCGTGCTGCACTGGGTGGGTTTGTCGGAGCTGCAAGACGGCGCCCGGCAATGGATGGATCTGGCGGCGGTCGATGTGGATTCGGCGATTCCGGGCCGGCCGCGGCAACTGGCGATGGAAGCGGTGAGCTAGCTCGTTCCCGTAGGATAGAATTCCGATTCGCAACCCGATTCGGGGCTGCTGTGTTCGCACTTCGCCATGGGCGACCAACCTACGGTCGCGAAGAGAGTCGCGGCAAGGATCAAGAATGCCCAGACGTACGCCCCGTACACCTGCGCCGTCTTGCCGATCAAGTCGTGCGTGTCCCAGAAGCCGGTGCTGGTGGACAGCATCGCCAGGCTGGTCAGGGCGAGGCCGCCGATGACGACGCGGCGCTGGCCCCGTGACAGCGCGAACGCCGACAGGAGGTAACTCAAGACCGCGAACGGGATCAGCAGCGTGACCGCGTGATGCTTCCAGGTGCGCTCGCTGAACAGCAGCATCCCCAGCACGACCACGCCGTACTCCACGAACAGCTTCCAATTGGTCCGGTCGTCGATCGGCGTGCGGCACCGCCACACGACCACGAGCGCGAACGCGGCCATGCATCCTTTGACCAGCCATTGCAAGGTGGTTCGATCCAGCTCGGCGACGTTGTGATACGCCGTCGGCACGTAACGGTGGCCCTCATACTCGGCGTACGACGGCGCCTCCGTCAGCATGCGGGCCATCAGGCCCGGCAGCGACTGATTCTGGTGCTCGCTGGTGATCGAGCCTTCGACGAACGGCTGCACCATCACCTGTTGCCAGCTTTGCAGGTACGTCCAGTTCTTCTGCCAGCCGAACGCGAGACCGGGCACGGCGAAGAAGAACAGCGCGAGGCCGACCGCCGTGGCCGCGAGGGTTTTCCAGGCGCGTTTCCACACGAAGTAGGGGATGAACAGGGCCGGCGTGATCTTGCAGGCAATGGCCAGGGCGAGCGCCAGGCCCGCCAACCAATCGCGCCGATACGTGAACGCCGCCAGACAGGCAACCACCAGAAACAGAATGAACAGGTTGACGTTGCCGTGGGTGAGGTCTCCCTGAATCGGTCGCAAGCTGAGCAGCACGGCGAGGATCTTACCCCAGGCGGGGAAGGGCCGGCCGGGTTGGTCGAGCAGGCGAAACAGCATGTGGATCGCCCAGATGGTCATGGCGACCTTGCAGTAGAACCAGGCCAGCGCGCCCACGCCGGCCGGGACCTGCGCGAACGGCAGCAGAATCATGGCCATGATCGGCGGGTTGGGGTAGTTGTGCCGTCGCCAGATGTTCGTATCTTCCTGCAATTCTTGCAGTTGTGGAATCCAGCGGACGATGGCCGAGCGGCTCTCGCGCGACGAGAACTGGACTTTGAACAGCACCTTGACGTTCAGGACCAGGAAAAACGCCGCCAGACCAAGCACGAACCAGCGGTGACGAAGTACGGAGGGGGCGGAAGCTGCGACGCCGGGGAACATGGCTGTGCATCCTTGCATCAATAGGCCCTCCGGAAAGGGGTCTGTCCCCTTTTCGGATAGCGAAAACAAACCATCAGCGTGCGGCCATCGTAACAAGGACAGGATGCGGGGGACAAGATGACTGCTTCCCCAGTAGTGGGTCCGTTTGGCTACGGTCGCCTTTCGCTCCGCGAAAGGGGGTGCTCTTTCGCGGAGCGAAAGGCGACAATCTGACCACTACCGCTTCCCCGATCCTTCGGAACAACTTCGGCCAGCAGCGAACTCGGGGTGCCGGTTCTGCCGACTTTTCCTGCAAGCACGCCGTGTCGTTGGTGTTCTCTTTGCAAAAAAGACACCTTGGCGCAGTTTGCGGCGCGCGCGTAGGGTGGAATAGATTGGGGAGATCGCTCATGGCCGCCATCCAAGACAAAGACATCTGGTACGTGCGCTTGCCGGATGGCCGGGTGATTCGGTCGCGCAGCACCGTGTCGCTCCGGTACCACGTGCGCAAGGGGCGAATTCCGCTGACCAGCCGGGTGCGGCGCACGGAGAAGGAAGATTGGCGATCATTGCCTGACGTCCAGGAGCTGGCGGAGTCGGCCGCCGTGGCCCGGGCGCGCTCCAACCGGGGCAACGGCATGCCCGATGGCCGCATGCGCAGCCGCGCCGCTGTGCAGGAATGGCGGCTGCTGGGCGTGCGCGGCCTGGTGCGCGAGCTGCTCGACGCCCTGGACAGCAGCCTCCACCGCGCCAAGCTCGGCACCGCCTGCCTGCTGGGAATGCTCGGCGGCGTCGGCGTGATCACCTGGAAACTTCTCGCCACCACTTTCGGCGAATCCCAATTCGAATGGACGGTCGCGGCCAGCATCTGGGCCATCGTGATGCTGCTGGCCATCTGCCTGGGAATCACGTTCATCACCAAGTACACCGCCCTGGAGTTGTCGAAGATGCGGCAGCCGCGCCGCAGCGAGCTGTGGTCGGGCATCATCGGGCAGACGCTGCGCCTGGCGGCGGCGTTGCTGATTGTGCTCGGCGCCGCGGCGGTGTTGATCTGGCTGTTGCGCTGGATTCCAGGGTGGATGCGCGAACAGCACGCCGGCGGCTCGGCCTGGTGGGGCCATGCCGCCAGCGCCACGGAAATCGTCCGCTTGATTCTCGAAGTGATCTTCTGGCCGGTCATCGCCCTGGCGCCGTTGCTGCTCGGTCCCATTCTGATCGTCGAGCAGGGATCGTTTCTGCAGGGCATCCGCGATTGGTGGCGGCTGCTTGGCAAGCACCTCGGTCGCATCTTCCTGTACGAGGCCCTGGCGACGACCCTGGCGGCCGTGTTCACGGTGCCGCTCTTGATTCCGATCGCCATTGCCAGTTGGCCGCTCGGCGCCATGCCGGGCCAGCACCAGGTCATCGACGCCACCGTGATGGTCCTGGGAGGCATCGCGCTGACGCCGCTCATCGGTTATTTGGTCGTGGCCAACGTGTTCATCTATCTCAATCTGCGCTACGAGTTCTTCCATTCCGCGCGCTGATGCGTCCTCTGCGTTGAGTTTCTTGGTCGCATAAACCGTACCGGTTCTCTGGGCGGCAAGCACTTCGTTCGCGGACCATTCGCGCCACGTTGGTCACAACCATTTCGTCCGGCAGGTCCGCAACCCGGCAGGCGGCGAATGCAGGCAAGTTGCTAAAGGGCAGCGCCGGCCGCCGCCGAAGTTATCCATCGACGTACGGCAGACCAGCGCCTCCCGGACGACGTTTCGGGAGATGGTGCGAGTCTCGTCCCAAGGTCGGCGGAGCCGATCGGGACGAGCGCGACTCGGACCGCGCCTCGAGACCCGCTCCCTTGCCACCCGGTCCATCTCAATGGAGGAATCCTTGTGAATGCTGCGATTCTGTTGGTTAGTTCCGCCTGGATGGCAGGGCAAACGCCGGATGCGATCGTTCCGGTGGACCATGCCATCCTGGTAAGTCATGTATCGTCGTGCGAAACGAACTGCGGCAGCTCGTGCTGCGACTCCGGTCCGCGCTGGCGCGATCGCCTGCGCGGCTTGTTCCGACGCGATCGCTGCGCGGATCGCGCACAGCCGCGCTGTGAGCCGGTTCGCTGCCACCCCGTTCGCTGCGAACCCGTTCGCTGTGAACCCGTTCGCTGTCAACCCGTCTGTCCGCAACCCCGTTGTCACGTTCGCCCAAGCTGCGGCCACCGTTGCCAGAGCAGTTGCGATCCGTGTGGACGCTCCCGCACCTCGTGCTGCGACGATTGCGGCCGCGGCCGGCTCTTCGAGCGGATTCGCGAGGCTTTCCGCCGCGACCGCGGCTGCTGCGGCGATTGCGGCGTTGCCTGCGATCCGGCGCTGTCGCCCGGCGCCGAGCACTTGAAGCAACCGCAGAAGGTGCCGGGCACGGACCCGAAGAAGATGCCGGCCCCGAAGACCACCGGGGAAGCCGGAATCATCTATCCGCCCGGCCACCCGTGGTCGCCGGCGATCGTGACGGCGCCGGTCCCGCTGACCGCCCCGGCCCTGGCCCCGCGCGTCATCGACAACGGCGTCCGCAATCCGTTCTAGCTCCAACCCCCTACTCCGTTGGTTGGACGCATCGCCCCCGCCGGTCTGTCGAACACGCCCTGTTCGACAGGCCGGTGGTTTTCACGCCGGCCGGTTTCGCGATTCATGTCTTGCGTCAGCGCCTCTCGTTCCACCACGCTGATCGATACTTGACCGCGATGAGCTGCGCCGCCGCGCGGCGCTCGTCCTCGGTCCAGGCGCCGGGCGTGATGGCCCAGCCGGTCGTCTTGGCGAATTCCGCGGCGACCGCTTCTTGAACCTGTGCGGCGTTGACGCTGACTCCTTCGAGTTCCTGAAGCCCCGGCAAGAATGGCGTGTGCGGGCTTTGCGCCAGCAAGATGCCGCCGTGCTGCAAGAGCGCCTGCCGGTGCTTCCGCTGGGCGCTGCCGGCGACCTTCGATCCGTCACTGAGCAGGTCGCCGAAGGAGTGCTGCTGAAAGCACAGGCCCGCGCCGCTGGGCCGCAATTCCTCGACCAATCGCAGCTGGCGTGCTCCGAGGCCGCCGAGCGCGGCGCGGACCATGTCGTGCATCCGAACGATCCATCGGCCTTCAGCCTGCCAACCAGATTGGGGAGGAAGCGCCAGGGCGTACGTGACTTCACGATCGTGAACCAGCGTGCCGCCGCCGGTCGGGCGCCGCACCCAGGGAAGATGCATCAGCCGCCGATCCGACCATCTCACCGCGGCGGGCTGAAAGTAACCGAGACTGACCGTCGCTTCCGACCAACCATAGAAGCGCAGCGAGGCGATCTGATTGTCCACAGCCGTTTGCAGAAGGATTTCGTCGCGAGCCATGTTGCCCGGGCCGTCGGCGACTTCATACGGCAAGAGACGGACGTTCATGGCTTCCACCGCAGGATCGGCTCCTTGGCGGCCTTGATTTCATCGGGCCGGCTGATCGGCGTCGTGTACGGGGCATCGTGCAGAAAGGCCGCGTCTTCCTCGCGGATCTTCAGCAGGGTGTCGGCGAACGCATCCAGCGTCGCCTTGCTTTCGGTCTCCGTCGGCTCGATCATGATCGCCTCGGGCACGACCAGGGGGAAATACACCGTCGGCGCGTGATAGCCGAAGTCGAGCAACCGCTTGGCGACGTCCATGGCGCTCGTGCCGCGCTGCCGCTTGAGGTTGCGGGCGCTGGCGACGAACTCGTGCATGCAGCGGTCGCCGTGCGGCACCTCGTAGGCGGCTTTCACGCGCGACAGCAGATAGTTGGCATTGAGGACCGCGTTCTCGGTCATCTCCCGCAGCCCGGCCGGCCCCAGCGTGCGGATGTAGCACCAGCCGCGCAGCAGGATGCCGACGTTGCCGAAAAAGCTGCGCACGCGGCCGATCGACTTCGGCCGATCGTGGTCCAGCTTGTACCGGTCGCCATGCTTCACCACCATCGGGGCCGGCAGATAGCCCGCCAGGAACGACCGGACCGCGATGGGGCCTGACCCTGGCCCGCCGGCGCCGTGCGGCCCGGTGAACGTCTTGTGGACGTTGTAGTGCATCATGTCGATGCCGAAGTCGCCGGGCCGGGTCATGCCGACGATGGCGTTCATGTTGGCGCCGTCGAGATAGACCAGCGCCCCGCGGTCGTGCAGCAGGCCGGTGATCTCGGCGATCTGGCCGTCGAACAGGCCGAGCGTGTTCGGGTTGGTGATCATGAACACGGCCGTGCGGTCGTCGAGCTTGGCCTTGAGATCGGCGACGTCGACCAGCCCGCGCTCGTTGCTCTTGATCGAGACCGTGTCAAAGCCGGCGATGGCGGCGCTGGCCGGATTGGTGCCGTGAGCGCTGTCGGGGATCAGCACCCGGGTCCGTTCCTGGCCCTGGTCGCCGAAATGCGCGGCCGCGACAAGCAACGCCGTCAATTCGCCCTGGGCGCCTGCGGCCGGCTGCAGCGACACGGCATCGAGGCCGGCGATCTCGGTGAGGATGTTCTGCATTTCCCAGAGGACGTGCAGCATTCCCTGGCAGGCGGCGTCGGGCGTCAGCGGGTGCAAATTCGCCATCCCCGGCAGCGACGCGAGGCGCTCGTGCCGCTTGGGATTGTACTTCATCGTGCACGACCCCAGCGGATAGAAGTTGGTGTCGATCGACATGTTCCGCTTCGACAGGTTGACGAAGTGGCGGATGAGGTCGATCTCGCCGACCTCCGGCAAGGGCGGCGGCGCATCGGCGACCGCGTCCGCGGGGAGCAGGTCCAGCGCGGCCGGCACGTCGCTGGCCGGCAAGCGCTGGCAGCGGCGGCCCGCGTGACTCAGCTCGAACAGAAGCTCGGTGGATTGGTTGTTGGTCATGTGCGTAATCGTTGTCCCATGCCGGTTTGGGTGGCATTCCGGTTGGGTGGCATGCTTTCGCCGATCCCTTGCCACGCGTGAATGATCTGGACCATCACGGCGAAAGCATGCGTCCCCGGCGTGCCCCGCATGCTTTCGCGGTGTTGGTCCAATCGATGTCTGCGTGGCGAGGGATCCGCGAAAGCAATGCCACCCGAGCCATCCGCTACCCGCCGCGCAGGGCCGCCACGTATGCATCCAGCTCCCGGCGCGTGCGTTGTTCGGTCACGGCAATCGTGATGCCGTTGGCAAGCGCGGGATACCAGCGCCTCGCCGGCAGCCCCGCGTGGATCCTCGCCTGCAACATCCGCTCGATCACCGCGGCCGCGTCGCCAGGCACGGTCACCGTGAACTCCTTGAAGTACGGCCGCTGGAACGCCAGTGCGACGCCGGGGACTTTCTTCAGCTCGTCCGCCAGGTAGTGAGCCTTCTGCAGGCACAGGTTGGCGGTTTCGCGCAGCCCTTGAGGTCCGAGGGCAGTCAAATACACCGCCGCCCGCAGTGCGAACAGCCCCTGGTTGGTGCAGATGTTGCTGGTGGCCTTCTCGCGGCGGATGTGCTGCTCGCGTGTCTGCAGGGTCAGCACCCAGCAGCGCTTGCCGTGGCGGTCCGTCGTCTGGCCCACCAGCCGGCCGGGTATTTTTCGCACAAATTCCTCGCGGCACGCCATGATGCCGAGGTACGGCCCGCCATAAACCATCGGGTTGCCCAGACACTGCCCCTCGGCCACGGCGATGTCGGCGCCGTATTGGCCCGGCCGCTTGAGAATGCCCAGGCTGATCGGGTCGAAGCTGACGACGTACAGGGCCCCGCGCTGCTTGCACACCTTGCCGAGCGCGTCCGCTTCCTCCAGGCAGCCGAAGAAGTTCGGATGCTGCACGATGACGCACAACGTTTGATCATCGATCGCTTTTCGCAGGTCATCGGGATCGAGGAAGCCTTTCGGCGTCGGCAGGGTCGCGACCTGGATCGGCAGGTTGGCGGCATAGGTGGCCAGCGTCCGGCGGTATTCGGGATGGACGCTCTCCGCGATCAATACCTTCGTGCGTTTCGGATGGATGCTCATCGCCATCAGCACGCTTTCGGCGACGGCGCTGCCTCCCTCGTAAAGGCTGGCATTGGCCACGTCGAGGCCGGTGAGCTGGCAGATGAGCGTTTGATATTCGAAGAACGCCTGCAAGCTCCCCTGGCTGGCCTCGGCCTGGTAGGGCGTGTACGCGGTGTAGTATTCGCTGCGCGACGCGACCGCATCGACCACCGCGGGAATGAAATGATCGTAGCTGCCGCCGCCCAGGAAACAGACGGCGCGATCCGCGGACAGGTTGCGTCCGGCAAGCTGCTCGGTATGCTGCTGCAAGTCCAGCTCACACAGGGCTTCCGGAACATTCAATGGGCGCTCGAGCCGGAACTTTGCGGGAATCGCCTGAAACAGATCGGCAAGGGAGGAGACGCCGATGGCCTGGAGCATCGCGCGCTGGTCCGCCGGCGTGTTGAGGACGTAGGACAAGGGTGGGTCCCTCGAAGACGATTGGCAATCGATGATTTTCTTATGAAGGGCACGGAACTTGGGGAAGGGCGATCGGCTTGCCGTTTTGCGTTCGTTCCATGGCGACGGCGGCTCGAACAGCCTAAACAGCAAGCCTCATTTTGCTTCGCAGCGCCAAACCTGTACCATGCCCGCCATGTCGGCGGCGGCCACCCAGCGCTGGTCGGGCGACAGCGACACCGCGTGCAGCACGTCCTTGAACTGGCCGCCGCGCGACTTGCCCAGTTCAGCCACCTGCTTGCCGTCGGCCGGGTTCCAGATCCGCACCAGCGTGTCGCGGCCGCAGGAGATGAGGCGCTGTCCGTCGGCCGAGAACGTCATGTCGTTGCAGCCGCCCCGGTGGCCGGCCAGCTCGCGGACCTTCTTGCCGGTCGCCGGATCGAGCAGCACGATCTTGCCCTTCTCGGTCTCGCCGGCCCGCCCGATGGCCAGCAGCTTGCCGTCGGGAGCGAAGGCGGCGGTTTCGAAAAACTCGCCCTTGAACGCGGGTGACAGGTCGCGCTCCACCTTGATCGCGGCGGCATCCCAGATCTTGACCGCGGCATGTCGATCCGAATCGAAGACCAGTGGAATGCGCTCCGAGATCAGCGCCTGGGACGTCGTCGGCGACAGGGCCAGCGCGAACACCCAGCCTTTGACTTTCCATTCGCGTTCCACTTTTGCCGTGTCGAAGCTCCAGACGTACACCTGGCCGCCATCGTCGCCGGAGACGACGGTCTTGCCGTCCTTGGCGAGCGCGAGGCCGAGGATCCAATCCTTGTGCTGGGCAAAGACGCGGTCCGCCTTCTGGACGAGGACGGTCGCGCCCGGCGCCTTGGGCAGCTCTTTCATGCCCGCCTTCTTCGCGGCCTTCTCGCGTTTCTTGGCATCGACGATGACCGTGGCCTTGTCCGTGGACTGTGCCTTCATGTCCCAGATGCGGATGGTGCGGTCCTTGCTCGCGGACACGAGCCAGCGTCCGTCGGGCGACACGACGAGCCGGGTGATGCCGTTGGTGTGGCCGTCCAGCGTGCGAACGGGCAGGGGAGCGGGGTCGCCGACCTTTTCCGGCAGCTTCCAAACCAGGATGGCGCCCTGTTCATTGCCGGCGACCAGCGTGCGCGGTCCGGCGAACGCCACGGCGGTTACCCAGTCATCTTCCCACGGGAGCGACCAGGCGAGGGTATTTTTGTCGCACTGGAAGGGCGGGGCATCCCCGGCCGCGGCTAAACCGGCGACCAGGGTGAGGATGATGAAGCTGCGCATGGCATCGATTCGTTTAGCCCCGTTTCGAAGAAATGGGGCGGTGAGTCCTGGGGCAAGGGTTCGTGTTTATTGCCAGCATGACGTCCGCCCCGGTTCTACGAACCGGGGCTAAACATCAGGCCAGCACCTCGCGCACCACGCGGGCGCCTTCCGGCGTCGCCCAGATCGGCCGGGTGCCGACGAAATGGCGGACACGCGGGTTGATGCCCAGCGCGGTGTAGATGGTGGCGAACAGGTCGCCCTCGGTGACCGGGTTATCGCGGACGCCGTTGCCGTTGGGGTTCGTGGCGCCGTACACCGTGCCGCCGCGGACGCCGCCGCCGGCCAGCACCACGGTCCAGCCGCGGACGAAGTGGTCGCGGCCGACGCGGTTGTTGATGCCCGGCGTGCGGCCGACTTCGCCCATCCAGATCATCAGCGTGTTGCGCAGCAGGCCGCGCTCGTGCAAGTCGTCGAGCAACCCGGACCAGGCCGGATCGAGGATGTTCATGTTGGCCTTGTGGCACACGAAGTTGTCGGCGTGGCTGTCGTAGTTTTCCTGGCCGACTTCGACGAAGGCGACGCCGGCCTCGATCAGCTTGCGGGCCATGAAGCAGTTGCGGCCGAAGCCCGTGTCGCCGTAGCGCTCCCGGGCCCGCGCCCACTCCTGGTCGATGTTGAATACGTTCCGCGTGCGCTGCAGCCGCCAGGCGCGTTCCTGAGCGAGGCGGTGGGCTTGGAACGGCTCGGCGCGGTGCTCGCGGGCCGAGCTTTCTTCCACGAAGCGCAGCAAGTCCGCGCGGCGGCGCACGGCCTCCGGCGTCGAACCGGAGCTGGCGAACTGGGACAGCCGGCCGTTGCGGTCGAGGCCGAACGGTTGGTACAGCGGGCCAAGGTAACCGGCGCCGCCGTTGCCGGTCGAGCCCATGCGGATGAAATCCGGCAGATCGGAATCGAGGCTGCCGCAATACTTCGCGGTCATCGCCCCGAGCTCCGGATGGCTGACCGCGACGGCCGGCCGATAGCCGGTGTGCATCAGGTAGATGCCGCCCGGATGGTCCGGCTCCGAGGTGTGCATGCTGCGAATGACGGCGAGCTTGTCGGCATGGCGGGCCATGCGCGGCAGGTACTCGCAGATTTGCAAGCCGGCCAGGTTCGTGTTGATTGGCCGGAAGGGACCGGCGGTCGGCTGTCCGGGCTTCATGTCGAAGGTGTCGATTTGGCTGGCGCCGCCGTTGGCCCAGAGCAGGATGCAGCGCTTGCCCGAGCGGCGCACCTCATCGGCGATGGTCTGCGAGTTGAACAGGCCGCCGAAGTTGGCGACCGCGGCGCCGCCGGCGCCCACCACCAGCCGTTTCAACATCGCCCGGCGCGTGACATGGGGGTTCATGCGTTTCTCCGCTTCAATGATTGAATCGAAACTCCGCGCAGTTCACCAGCGCCCAGATCGCGTCCTGGATCAGTTGATCCGCACGCGGCTCGGAAGTCAAGAACGCGACGAAGCGCTCGCGCTCCTCCGGGCGGGGCAACCGCGTCAGCACGGTCAGGAACAGCCGATCGACCTTGTCCGGCCACGGGGCCTTGGACTTTGCCAGCTCATCGCTCAGGCTGCCCTTGCGCTGGTAGAGCATCTGGCGGATGTTGCCGCTGTTGTTCATGAACAGGTGCGCTTGCAGGCTGGCCTGGAAGTCGCCGCGGCCGTTGGTCGGCTCGCCGAAATACCGCGCCATATACTCCGAGGTCGCCCCTTCGGGGGCGGGCTTGCCGGCCAGGCGATTGGCCGCGTTCGTGCCGGTGCCTTCGCGCAGGGCCGCGACCATTTCCTCGGCCGACAGCGGCCGCACCCGCGCCCGCTCATAGTAGGGCGGCAGCGGATCGGCGTCCTTGCCGGTGGACGCCAGCTGGTACGCGTCGGTGTTGACGATCTCGCGGATGAACCATTTCAGATCGCGCTTGTGCTCGGCCAGCGCCCTGGTCATCGCCTGGAACAGCTCCGGGTGCGTGGGCGTGTTCTTGTCGCTGAGATCGTCCACGGGATGAACCTGGCCGCGGCCCATGAACTGGGCCCACACCCGGTTGGCGACGGCCTTGGTGAAGTACGGGTTGTCCGGCGCCGTCAGCCATGCCACGAACTTCTCCTTGCGCGAGAAGAGCGGTTTCGCGGGCGCCTTCGGCTCCTTGAAGTCCTTGGGCAGCGGCGGCTCGTCGAGTGGGGGCCCGCCCAGGAACTTCGGTTTCACCGGGTCGCCCTTCTTGCCCGGGCGTTGCTCCTTCGCGGACCCGGAAAACAGCACTTCGCCCGTGCTCTTCTCGCCGACCGTGTAACGGCGTTGCTTGCCGCCGGCGTTCTCCGAAAACGTGAGCCGGGCGAAGAAACCCGCCATGCCGTAGAAGTCGCGCTGCGTCACTGGCTCGTACGGATGATCGTGGCAGCGAGCGCACTGCAGCTGCGTGCCCATGAAAATCCGGCTCACGGCGACCGTGGTCTCTTCAATCCGGCTGCGATACTGCACGTAGAACAGGCCGGTGTCGCCCTCTTCGGCCAGGAGCAGGCCGCGGACCCAGCGGTCGTAGGAGACTTCCTTGGCGAACTGCTCGGCCAGCCACTTGCGGAAGCCGTCGCGCTTGCGGGTCGCGTCGCCGTTGGGCGGATTGCGGCCGAAAAAGACCAGGTCCCACACCTGGGCCTGGTGGGCGGCGAAGCGGGGGTCGGCGAGCAGCTTGTCGATCAGCTTGGTGCGCCGGTCAGCGTCTGTATCGGCCAGGAACTGCTTGGCTTCCTCGTAGCTGGGAATCGTACCGGCGAGATCGAGATAGATGCGGCGCAAGAACGCGGCGTCGTCGGCTCTCGGGGCGGGAGTCAGCTTCTCGCGCTGCCAGGCGGCGCGGAGCTCGGCGTCGATCCGCTGGCGAAGGGGCGGTTCCTGGGCGGCAAGCAGCGCCGGGCCGGCGACCAGCGCCATGAGCCCGACCATCGCACAGGGGCGCAAACGCATCGGTCATGCTCCGGGAACAAGCGTGAGGATCAGGCGGGCGCGAACCGTCAAGCGGGGGTATCTTTAGAATCGCAAAAATGGTTGCGATTGTCAAATACTATCGCCAGATCGCGCCGGCGCCGGCCGCCCAGGCCGCGCGTCGGTCTGGACAAGAACCGCCTGGGATTTTAGACTAAGCCTATCAACCATTTGGTTCCCAGTCTGCTCATGTTGCTCTCTGGTTCATGTTGGAGGTTTGTTTGACTGCTGTACCCTTGACGAAATCCACCTCCGGGTTTCGCGTCCTTGGTTTGCAACCCGCTCTCGTAGCGGTCCTGGACCGCGTCGGCTACACGCAACCCACCCCGATTCAGGCCGCCTTCATTCCTCGCGCCCTCGCCGGCCGCGACATCGTCGGCCAGGCCCAGACGGGCACCGGCAAGACGGCCGCGTTCGTGTTGCCGTTTCTCAACGGCTGGCGCGACCTCAACGAGCCGGGTCCGCAAGCCATCATCCTGGCCCCCACGCGCGAGCTCGTCGTCCAGGTCGGCGAGGAGGCCAAGAAGCTCACCCACAATCCACGCTGCCGAACCCTGGCGATCTACGGCGGCCAACGCATCCGCCGCCAGCTGGACGAGCTCAAGCGCGGCGTATCCATCGTCGTCGGCTCCCCCGGCCGCGTGCTCGACCACCTGGCCCGCCGGACGCTGTCGCTGGCGCGCATCCGCTACGTGGTCCTCGACGAAGCCGACCGCATGCTCGACATCGGCTTTCGCCCCGACATCGAGCGGATCCTGCGGCATTGCCCCGGGCAGCGGCAGACACTGCTGTTGTCCGCCACCATGCCGCCGCCCGTGATGCGGCTGGTGCACCGCTACATGGTCGAGCCGGAACACATCAACCTGGCGCCGGAAAAGGTGACCGTCGAGAACATCCGGCAGACATACATCTCGGTAGACGAAGATCGCAAGTTCGACCTGTTGCTGCGCGTGCTCGCTCTCGAGAAACCGCGGCAGTGCATCATCTTCTGTCAGCGCAAGCTGTGGGCGTACGAGCTGTACAAACAGCTCCGCCATCATCACAAGCGCGCCGCCGTCATGCACGGCGATCTCGATCAGAAACACCGCGAGCTGATCATGAAACACTTCCGCACCGGCGCCATCAACTGCCTGGTGGCGACCGACGTCGTCGGCCGCGGCATCGACGTCATGGGCATCTCGCACATCATCAACTACGACTTGCCGGAAGATCCGGAGAACTACGTCCACCGCATCGGCCGCACCGGCCGCATGGGCAAGGACGGCATCGCCATCGCCTTCGTGACCCGCGAGCAGGGAGAGGACTTGACGAAGATCGAGGCCTTCATCAACTTGATGATCCCGGAGGATCGCATCGACGGCTTCGAAGCGTGCCGGCCGCGCCCGGCCGAAGCGGTTGAGAAGAAGGTGATCGTGCCTCTGTTCGGCCGCCGCCAGCGGCGCTACAGCCGGCGCGTGTGAACGATGACTCGCCGTCTAGGGTATGGCTTGCCGTGTAGCGTTCGCGCCACACAGCCGCAGTCAGCGACCTTGTGCCGGGCGCGCTAAACGGCGAGCCATCAACTCCCCGTTTCCACCCGATCCGTATCGCGCTGCAAGTATCTCATTCCCATCAGCCAGAACACACCGCCCACGAGCATCACCGTGGACACGGTGATGAAGCCGGTCTGCTGGCCGAAGCGCCCGGAGACATAGCCGATGATCGGCGGCGAGATCGCGTCGCCCAGGGCGTGGATCACCAGGATGTTCAGGGCGAACGCGCTGGCGCGGACCGAGGGGTGCGTGACGTTGGCCAGGATGGTGTTGGTGGGTCCGGTGTTGAAGAACAGGCAGAAAACGGCCAGGGAAACAAAGATCCACGCCGCCGGAAACGGTGTGAACACGAAACCGACGACCATCGGAAAACCCAGGATCAGCGCGATCCCGGAGACGAGAAAATACGACCCCGAGAACCGCGGCCGCAGCCAGTCGCCGAGCAGGCCGCCCGCAATCGTGGCCAGCAATCCGGACAGGGCGGTGATGACGCCGAAGAACGTCCGCGGTCCCATGCCGAAAATGTCCGGGACCTGGTTGACGTTGAGAAAGTCGGGCATCCAGTACGCCAGGCCGCCGATGGCGAAGGTCATCGCGGTCATGCCCAGCGTGTTGAAGACGTAGGACGGAATCCGCAAGAGCGCGAGATACTGATCGAGGCCGGGCTTCGCTGGTTTCGGGGGTGGTGAGGGCTGGCTCGGGAGCTCGGGGTTGGGCGGCGGCGCCGCGCCAGTCCGTGTTCCTCCGCGCGGGGGCTCGCGCATGCAAAACGCCCAGACGCCGAGCAACACACCCGGCGCGACGACGGCGTAAAACGCCTCGCGCCAGCCGAATTGCCGCATCATCACTTCGCCGAGCGTGTAGCCCAGGGCGCCGCCGACGGGAATGGCCGCGTAGAACCAGGCCATCACCTGGCCGCGCTTGGCGACCGGGTACAGGTCGGCAATCATGGCCGGCGCGATGGGGCCATACGCGCCTTCGCCGACGCCGACAAAACAGCGCGTGATCAGGAGCAGCCAGTACGCCGCCGCCAGGCCGACGCCCCAGCTGACGCCCGAGGCGCCGCTCGCCAGGCTCCAGAGGATCACGCCGATGCCGACCAGCAACCAGCGCGACCAGCGATCCGCGAGCCAGCCGAACACCGGCGCCAGCAGCATGTAGCTGACGAGAAACGCGGTGGACAGCAGGCCCATCCAGAACCGGGCCTCGTCTTCCGGCGCGTCCGGGAGCAGCTCGGCGCGAATCTCCGGCTCGACGGCGGCCAGCACCTGCCGGTCGATGTAGTTGAACAGGTTGATCGCCAGCAGCAAGAGGAGAGCGGCGTTGGCGTTGACGGGCTTGGGCGACGCGGTTCCTTCCGTGGCCGGCATGCAAACTCCTTGGGATGTTCCCGGCGAATTGGGTTACTCTACCATGGCGAGCGTCGCGGCGTAAGCCCGAGGTGGAAAACTCGCGAAAGGGCGAGCGGCACGGCGTCAGCGCTGACGCCTCGACGCTCGCCGGGCGATTGTTTACAATTTTCAATCAGAACTAAAAGGTGCAAAACCCATGAAAGCCCGCGCCGCCGATCTCGCCCCTCGCCTGCAGCACGTCGAAGACCAGTTCGTCGAGCTGTGGAACAACATGGCCAACCTGTGGGGCATCAGCCCGACCATGGCCCGCATCCACGGCTTGCTCTACATCACCGGCGCCGCCCTGTCGATGGACGACATCATGGACCGCCTGGCGATCTCGCGCGGCAACGTCAGCATGAACCTGTCGAAGCTCGTCGAGTGGGGCCTGGTCCGCCGCGTCCACAAGAAACGCGATCGCAAGGAATACTACGAGTCGCTGCACGACGTCTGGGAGATGTTCACGCTGGTCGCCAGCCAGCGCAAGCGCCGGGAGCTGGACCCGATCATCAACACCCTCCGGCGCTGCAAGGAACAGCTGGCCCCCGAATCGCTGGGTCCCAAAGCCGCGGAGGAGGCGCCGCGGGCCCGGCTGCAGCGGATCAACGACTTGCTGAAGTTCTTGACGCTGGTGGACAGCCTGGCGCAGCGCTTCTTCGAAAGTCATCGGGGGCTGCGCGAGGCGATCGAGCTGCTGGCCCAAGAGTGACAACCTATTCGTCTTCTTCCGGCTCGGGATAGAAGTCGACGGTTTCATACGCCTCGGCCAGCGGCAGCTCGATGTCAATCTCCGCCAAGGGCAGCACGGCGTCGAGCCCCTCGTACACTTCGCGAACAAATCCGTGATCCGTCCGGCGGTGCGCGACGACGGCCGGGACTTCCTGTTCGACCAGCGCGTAGACGTGAAGCGACGGAATCGTCAGGTAAGCGTCCTTCTTCTCCCCCTCGTCGATGCGCCGGGTGCTCCGCGACAGGACTTCGACGATGACGACGGGCTCGTCCTGAAAAGAATCGTCGTCCGGATTGGGCCGGCACACGACCATGGCGTCGGGGTAGTAGAATCGAGTCTGGTGCGGCAGCCGCACGCGGACTTTCGTGTCCGAGTTGAACGGTTGGCACGGCCGGCCGCGCAGCCGCGCATGGACCGTACCCAGGACATTGGTCGCGATGCGGTTATGGCGGTTGATCGCCCCGGCCATCGCGTACACGACGCCGCCGACGTATTCGTGCTTGATCGGCGACACCAGCTCGCCGGCCAAGTAGTCTTCGACCGAGATCAGGTTGAGCTTTCGTGCTGCGGTCATACCGATAGTTTACCGTAGTCCTGAAAGCGACTCAAGGATGGCAAATGGGCCGGAATCGGGTAGAATGCCCATGCCATGCAATACGGCGTTAACGTGAATCCCACCTCGGAGCACCAGCTCTACCTGAAGCTGTTTGTCACCACCGGCGGCGGCTGGTGACGTGAGCGCACATCCTCTCTGATCTCTGAACTGCGGGATTGTCAGCGAACGGCGGCGCCGATTCCGCCTGCGTCGGCTGCTGGTGCATTCGTGCGGCCCAGCGCCTTGTCTCGTCAACATACCAACCCTGTCTTCCTTGTGCCGAGGTAGTCCCATGAACGCAGATTCTGCCCCTTCGGGGTCGTCGGTGCTGGCGCGGGTCGTGTGGTTGATGGTTGGACCGATGTTG
>JAKEET010000109.1 GCA_022616435.1 Gemmataceae bacterium | reverse complement strand
TTGCTGCCCTCGTCCCAGAAGCCGTCGCTGTCCACCGCCCAGGCGACCGGCGCGGGCGTGAGGCGGTCTTCCAGGCGCTCCAGCAAGGGGCGCAAGCGCTTGCGTGGACGGGGGGGGCTTGCGGGCAATCGCCGGCTGCGGTTCATCTCCGGCTCCTTTCTTGTGGGTGGGCGTGTTCCCCGCTGGCCGAGAACGTGGCCCCGGCGGCGCTGAGCGTGAGGCTATCGAGCGGCTCGCCCGCTCCTGTCGCGTCGGACTCTCTTGAATTGCCGGCATCAGCTTCGGCGCCCCGATCTGCGCGGGCACTGGGTAGGCCAGGCACTGGGTAGGCCAGGATCGATTTGCGGAGAGTCTCTACCAACTACAGCAACTTCTGTCGGGCCGAGGTGACATGGGCTTTTGGATTTTGTGAGAGGCTGTCCGAAAAGGGGTCAGACCCCGGCTACGGCAGCCAATCCAGGCTGAGGTCGCGCAAGGTGCGGTGGACGTGATCCAGGTCCCAGATGACGCCGTGACTTGGATAGCCGGCGGCTGCGAGATACTTGCCGTCTTGACTGAACGACAGGCTGCGGATCCCGGCGATGCCGGCCCGCAAGGCCGTGACCTTTTCAAAGCGCTCCGCGTCCCAGAGGAAGATGGCGCCGTCATCGGCGCCCGATGCCAGCCGGCGGCCGTCGGGTGTGAACGTCACCGCCCAGACGGCGCTCTTGTGGCCGGTCAGCACGCGCTCGGGCGCCATCGGCGCGGGTTGCGCCGCCAGCGCCGGAGCTTCGAAATCCCACAGGGCCACCGATCGATCGCGGCACGCCGCGGCCAGCCAGCGCCCGCCCGGCTGAAAGGCCAGGCTGTTCACCGCTTGGTCGAACTGGTGCAACCTTCCGAGCGACTTGCCCGCCACCGTGTCCCAGAGCTCTACCGAGCCGTCCAGGGCCGCGGAGACCAGCCAGGGGCGGCGCGGATGAAACGCCAGCGCCACCACGAGCCGGCCGTGCCCGCGCCAATCCCACACGAGCCTGCCGGTGGCTGCTTCCCAGACCTTGATGTCGCCGCCTTGCCTGTCGGCGGAGCCGGAAGCCAGCAGCATGCCGTCGGGACTGAAAGCGATGCCCCAGACCAGATCCTTGTGCCCGCTCAGCGTGCGGATCAGCCGGTGCTGATCGTCCCAGAGCTTGACGGTCTGATCGTGACCGGCGGTCGCGAACCAGCGGCCGTCGGGGCTGGTGGCGATCCCCCAGACGCGCGTCGGGTGGCCCGCCGGGCCGAGCCAGGAAAAGTGCAGCACGCGCCGTGGGCCGGCGGGCGACTTGGCCGGCAACGGGCCTTCGAATTCGCGCTCGATCTTGTCGATGGTGAACTGGCCGAGGGCGCCGGTGCTGGCGCCAATCAGCAGGCTCGCGCCGTCTGACGCGAAGGCGCCGCAACCGTTGAAGTTGTCAAGAAATGCCAGTGCGCCGCGATTTTTCTTCAGATCGTAGACGTGCACGCCGACCGCGGCGTCGCAGGCCAGGTAACGATCGCGCGGATCAAACGCCAGCCAGGTCGGCGGCATGTCCGGACGCGCCAGCACTCGATCCGTGCCGCTGTCCAGGTTCCACAGCCGCACCGTCTGATCGTCGGCTGCCGAGGCCAGCTGCCGGCCATCCGCCGAAAAGGCGAGGCTGGTGATGGGCTGGCCGTGCGCCCCCAGTCGGCCCACCTCGTTGCCCGTGTCGGTGGCGCGCAGGAGGATCGTGCCGCGGCCGTCGCCCATGGCCAGCATCCGGTCGCCGACCGCGAGCGTGGCCTTGGGAAGCAGCGGATGGCTCAGGCGCCAGCGCGGTGCGGCGGCGCCCGCTCCGTCGACATCCGCGCCGGCGGCGTTCGCGCTGGCCGTGTCCCAGGCCGCGACGCCGTACTCGCCCGCCGCCACGAACTGCCCGCCGTCACGGCCCCAGCCGATCTGATGGATCTCACCCAAACTCGTGTTGATCTCCCGCTGCAAGTCCCCGGTTCGCCAGTCCCACACCTTGAGGCGGCCGTCCTTTCCGGTCGACAGCAGCCGCCGGCCCGCGGGATCGGACGCCAGCGCGCGCACCGCCTGATCGTGCCCTTGCCAGCGCAACGATGCGCCGCGCCCCGCCAGGTCCCAAACCTCCACGGCGCCGTTGTCCCGGCCGACGGCGACCTTCGCCTCGCGCGGATGAACCGCGATCCGGACCGCGCGGGGAAGTTGGAATGGCTTGTGCGACGCCGTGAAGTCCGCCTGCAGCTCGAAGCCACCCAGCGGAGTCAGCAATGTCCGCGACCCCGCCCGAAACACCGCCGTCTCCCGCAGCATCATGATGCGCCGCTGCGGCGGCTCCGCGAGCTGCCACGCCCGCAGCCGGCCGTCTTGATAGCCGCCGATCACCAGTTTTCCCTGGTCCGCCGCTGCCAGCGCGTAGACCGCGCCGAACTCGCCGCGGGCCACGGCCAGGGACTTGAAATTGGCCGCGCTCCACAGCCGGAACGAGCCGTCGCCCGCGCCGGCGAGGATCCTGCCCGAGCCCAGCCAGCGCGCCTGCAGCACCGATTCGGCGTGCAATGCGTTGTGAATCGTCATCGCCTTGCCGAGCTTGGCCCGGCCCACGCCGAACGCCGCCGGGTCGGCCCAGATCAACTCATCGGCGTACGGACCGAATTCGACCGTCGCCGGCGGGTCGAAGGTGTTCCAGGCGGCGATCTCCTTGGCGGCGCGGGGATCCCAGACACGCACGCTGTTGTCCAGCGAAGCGCTTGCCAGCATCTTGCCGGATGGATTGAAGGCCAGGCACCGCACGCGTCCGGCATGGGCCTGCCAGGCGCGCGGCGCCGCGCCGGGCGACAGGGAGAGCACCGCCACCTTGCCGTCGGCGCCGCCCACGGCAAACTCATCGCGCTCTGGTGAAAACGCGATCGCGTACAGTGGACCGGCGCCGCCGTCGATCGATGTTGCTTCGGCCAAAGCGCCTGACGAAGGATCGCCGCGCAGCGGCCGCAAGTCCCAAACACGCACTGTCCCGTCCAGGCCGCCGGCCGCCAACCACTTGCCGGCGCAGTCGAAGGCCACGGCGGTGATGCCGTTGGTGGCGCCGGGCAGGACGCAGACGAGTTTCCCTTCGGGGACTTGCCAGAGCCGAATCTTCCGATCGCGTCCGCCCGACGCCGCCCAGCGGCCGTCGGGGCTGACGGCCACGGTGATCACGGGTCCGTCGTGGGCGGTCCAGGCCGCGTGCAGGCGAAAGCACGGATACTCGGAGCCCATGCAGGCTATCGCCAGCTCGCGCAGCTCGTCGAGATCGCGCTCGGGCACTTCAAGCTGCGCCGCCTGGCGGAGATGGTCCATCGCCGTCCACCACCAGCCGGTGTCGCGGGCCTGCATCTGCGCCTTGGTCTGACCCACCAACGCGCGATAGAGATTCTGTTGCGACCGATCGCGCTCCTGGCGAAAGCGATCGCGCTCCTGCAGCACTTGCCAGAAGCCGACGGCCGTCACGATCGTGATCGCGGCGATGGCCGTCGACATCGTGGCCGCCAGCGCCGGCTGGCGGCGGCACCAGCGCGTGAAGCGGCCGAGCGGTCCGATGCGCCGCGCCGCGATGGGCTCGTGATTCAGATAGCGCCGCAAGTCGTCCGCCAGGGCCGCGGCGCTCTGGTAGCGCCGGCCGGGCTCCTTGGCGAGCGCCTTGAGGCAAATGGTTTCGAGATCGGCCGGGACCGACGGGCTGCGTTGCCGCGGCGCTCTGGGCTCCTGTTCGCGGATGTGCCGCAGGATGCTGACCCCGCTCCCCGTGAACGGCACTTGCCCGCACAACCCCTCATACAGCACCACGCCCAGGCTGTAGACGTCGCTGCGCGGGTCGGCGTCGCGCCCCTTCCCCTCGGCCTGCTCGGGCGACATGTACGCCAGCGTGCCGATGATGTCCCCCTCGCGCGTCAATGTTTCCTCGGCCTGGACGTCGCGCGCCAGGCCGAAGTCGGCCAGCACCGGCCGCCCTTCCTTGTCCATCAGGATGTTGGTGGGCTTGACGTCGCGGTGCACGATGCCGTGGCGATGGGCGTAGTCGAGCGCCTCCGCCAGGAACGCGGTCCATTCGGCAATCTGGTTCGGCGCCGGCCGGGTGTCGCGGTACACCTGCGCCAGGGTTGGACCAGGCATGAAGGCGTACACGATGAACAGTCCGCCGTCGTCCTCGCCGACTTCGTGGATGGGGACGATGCCGGGGTGGCGCAGCCGCGCCGCGCTCTGGGCTTCGCGGAGGGCGCGCGTCCTGGATTCGGCGTGAGCGGCCCACTCGCGATGCGGCGCCTTGATGGCCACGTCGCGCTGCAGCTGGGTGTCGAAGCCGCGATAGACCACGCCGAAGCCGCCCCGGCCCAGCTCCGCACGCAGCTCGTAGCGGCCCAGCCGCCGCCCGACGCCCGCGGGGCCAAGCGCGCCGCCCTGGCCGTCGGTGTCCGCGCCAGCGGTGTCCGCGAGCAGCTCGCGCACCAGGGTCTCGGCGCCCTGCAGCTCGGGATGCCGTTGCAGATAATCGGCGACGGGGAGCGGTTGGCCGCGACGCTGCCGGTATTCGAGGTCGATGCGGACCAGCTCGTGCAGCACACGGACATGGTTCTCGGCGCCGGGCGGCGGCAGGAACTCGGCAAACGATGGGTCGCCGCGCTCCTGCCAGGCGCGCTCAAACCGCTGATACACCTCTTCGTCCGCCAGCCAGCCAAGGTGGGCTTTCACCCTGTCGTCATCCGGCACGGTCATGGCGCCAGCTCCAGTCGCTCGACGGCGGATGCCTCCACCTTGTTCAAGACCCGAATGATGGTGCGCCGCGAGAGGTTGACCCGTGCGGCAATCTCTTCCAGCGAGAACCCCTCCAGCCGCAACGTCACCATGCGCTGGTACGCGTCCGGCAGTCCCTCCAGCATGTTTGCCAGCAGATCTTGGAGCACGGCCAGGTCCTCCGGCCCGGGCTCGGGCTGGGGGAGCGCCTCGTCGGCGGCCGGCGTCCGCTCGCGCCGCAAGTCGCGCCGATGGCGCAGATGATGCTTGATCGTGTTGCTCACCTTGTGATACGTCATCACGATCAACAGCCGCCACAGGTCGTGCGAGTCCTCGAACTTGAATTGGCCGTCGCGCAGCCGGCCGAAAAAGCTGCGATACACCGACTGCACGATGTCCTCGGCGTCCACCCGTCCGCGAAAGCGGTCCGGCAGCTGTTGCCGCGCCAGCTTCAGCAGCCCGTCCGTGTAGCGGTCGACGACGCGCCGCTCGGCGTCGGCAACCCCTTCGAGAAGTCCCTCGATCCAGACCGACACGCGATGCCCCCCTTCTGCCATGCGGTCAAGCGGGCTTGACCGCATTCTCGGCTCGATCCAATGCTACCATAATCAAAACATCTCGGCCCGAAAGAATCTTAACCCGAAATCCCGTTCGTTGTCGCCGGAGCCCGTGGCACAAGAACCGGCGTCGAAGGTCCGTCACCGGAACTCTTGACCTGTTCAAGTGTCTAATGTCTGGGCGCCTGGTGCGCCCTTGATCGTGAGTTTCGTCCACAAAGTGCTGGCGGCGCCGTGTTTCGCCCGGTAAGATCGAAGGGTGCGCTCACTCACGCGGCTCGGAGTTTGTGAAAAAATGGGGACTGGCACCGGCCATCCCTCGAGGATCCCTACGATTCTGGAGACGAGGCCGGTGCCTGTCCCCATTTTTTCACAAACTCTCAGAGATTGCCGTTTCCATTGGGGGGTATCGGTCATGCGCTTCACCATCGGTTGCGTCGTGGCGCTGGCGCTCGTCGGCGCCAGCCTCTCCCTTCGTGCGGACGAACCTGATCCACAGATTCAACAAGAGCTGCTGCTGCAGCAGGATCGCCAGAAGCAAATCCAGGCCGAGACCGACCACGTCGTCCGCCGCATGGGAACGATGCTGCGGGTGCTCGACTTCTACCAGCTCGACCAGGCCGCCGAGAAAAAGATGCTGCAGGAAATGGTCGGCATCCTGGGCGGCTTGAGCAAGACCCAGATGCGCGAAGTGATCGGCCGGCTCGAGGCGGCCGCCAAGGCCAAGACCACCGAGCAATCGACCAGGGAAATCGCCGCCGCGTACGCCCGCCATCGCGAGATTCTCGATAGCCTCAAGGCCATGCTGGCCCGCTACGACGCCATCCGCAGCCTGGATCAGGCAGCCGACCGCCTCGACAAGCAGTCGACCCAGCAACTGGAGCTGCATTTCCAGACCGAGCAGCTGGTCCGCGATCTCGAACAATTGCAGCGGCCCGACCTGTCGCCGACCGAGCGGCTGCTGATCGGCCGGCGCAACCGCCGCGGCATCGAGGCCAGGCAATACGGCGACGCGCAGCACGACTTGCACGGCGACGTGTTCAGCGTCCTCAAGCAAGTCAGGGAGCTGCGGTCCAAGCTGAACGAGGAGCAGCAGCAACGCGTCGCCGCCATGGACAAGCTGGCGACCCAGTTCCGCATTCAAGAGAACCTGAAGACCGCCGCCAACAAGCTCAAGGCCGCCGGCTATCCGCAGGTCCGGCAGGAAGCGTTCAAGTCGGCCGTCGCGCTCCAGTGGCAGTCGGCGGCGCAGCTCAAGGAGCTGGCCCGCGTGCTCCGCTTGCCGGGCGATCTGCTGGCCCTGTTGCGCGAGGCCCGCGACCGCGTCGAGCAGACCATCGCCAAGCAGACGGACCTCAACGAACAAACCAAGCAAGAAACGCCGGCCGAGCCGAAGAAGGACGACGCCCCGAAAGACATCAAGAATGACGCGCAGGCCAACGAGCCGGCGCCGAAAGGGCTGACCTTCCCCGACACGACGCCCCTGGCCAATCCGAAGACGGCGCCGACGCCCTTGGAGCCGAAGTCCGCCCTGGAGAAGGCGGTGAAGGACGCGCAGGCCGCCGAGAAGCTCAACGACCTGGGCAAGCAGCAAGCGCGGCTGGAATACGAGACGAAGGACACGACCAACCTGGTCAAGCCGGTCGCCCAGGAAGCGGCCCAGAAGCTCGAAGCCGCCCAGAAGGCGATGGACAAGGCGAAGGACGCCCTCGTCAAGGCCGACCCCAAGCAAGCCTCCGAGCCGCAAGCGAAGGCGACCGAGGAGCTGAAGCAAGCCAAGCAGGACCTGGATAAACTGATCGCCAAGCTGGAAAAAGAGAAGAACGATCCGCTCGCGGCCCTCCAGAAGGTCGCCGAGAAACTCGACAAGATCATCAAGGAGCAGACCGAGACACGCGACCAGACCAAGCAGACCGCGGCCGACAAGCAGAACCTGAAGACGCCGCAGCTCGCGGAGAAGCAGAAGGAGCTCGCGCTGGAAACCAACCAGCTGCGGGACCAGCCGCTCCCCGCGAAGGAGAAGGTCGAGCCGGCGCTGGCCAAGGCCGAGAAGGCGATGAAGGAGGCGGCCGCGAAGCTCGACAAGAAACAGTCGCCGGAGGCGTTGCCCAAGCAAGAGCAGGCGCTGAAGAACCTGGAAGAGGCCCGCAAGGAGCTGGCCGAGAAGATCGCGGAGATGCAGAAGCGCCGCGACGACCTGGCCAAGCTCGAAGAAGCGGCGAAAAAGCTGGACGAGCTGGCCAAGCAGGAAGGCAAGGTCGCCGACCAGGCCAAGGAGCTGACCAAGAATGATCCGGCCCAAAGCAAGGACCAGAGCAAGGAGCTGGCCAAGGACCAGGACAAGCTCACGCCCAAGGCCAGCGAGCTCGCCAAGGAGCTGCAGCAAGCGGCCCCGAAAGCCGCCGAGAAAGTGGCCGAGAGCACCAAGAACATGCAGGCGGCCAAGCAGGAGCTGGACAAGAACCAGGCGAAGCCGGCCGCCGCGGAAGCCAAGGAAGCGACCGACAAGCTGAACGAGGCGCAGAAGGCGCTGGCCAAGGCGATGGAAGATCTGAAGGCGAAGGAGATTGCCGACCAGGTCGCCCTGCAACCGAAGATGACCGATCCGGCCGCGGCGGCCCAGCAGCTCGCCAAGGCGCTGGAGCAAACCGAGATGGCGGCGGCCGAAGCCAAGGCCGCCGAGAAGGGTGAACAGAACCCCGATCTCGCCAAGCTGCAAGCGGAGATCGCCAAGGACGCCGGCAAGCAGAAGCTGCCCGAGGCCAGCAAGGACGCCGGCAAGGCGGCCGATGCCCTCAAGCAGGGCGAATTGAACGAGGCGCTGAAGTCGCAGGAGAAGGCCCTGGCGAAGCTGCAGGAAGCCGCCGCCAACGCGCCGATGGCCAGCGACGCCAAGCCGATGGCCGAGACAAGTCCGCCGATGGCCGCCGAAGCCAAGCCGATGCCGGGCCAAGCGAAGCCGGCGGAAGCCAAGGCGGGCGAGCCGATGGCATCCCAGCCGAAGGCGAACCAGGCGCAGCCCGCGCAAGCGAAGGCCGACGCCGCCAAGTCCGAGCCGATGCCCAAGGCGGGCCAACCCAAGCCGGGCGAAGCGAAACCTGCCGCGCTTGCGAAGGCGGGCGACAAGCCCGCCCAGCCGAAAACCAACGAAGCCGTGGCCGGCGAGGCCAAGTCTGCCCCGATGGCCAAAGCGCCGATGGCCGGTGAAAAGCCCGCCGCCGCCAAAGCCGGCGAACCGATGGGCAAGCAACCCAAAGCCGGCGAGCCGATGCCCGCCGTCGCCAAGAAAGGCGACGCGGCCCAGCCCAAGGCCGGTGAACCGAAGGCGGGTCAGCCCACGCCCAAGGCCGCGCCGATGGGTCAACCCGCCCAGGCGAAAGCCGGCGCCGCCAAGGCCCACGCCATGGCCAAGGCGGGCGACGCCAAGGCTGGCGAACCGATGACGGGCGAAGCGAAGGACGCCGTCGCCAAGGCCGGCGACGCCAAGCCGGGCCAGAGCATGTCCGGCCAGGCCAAGGCGGCCGAGAAAGGCCAGAAGTCCGGTGAAGCCGCCGCGCAGGGCAAGCCCAGTCCCGGCCAGCCGATGGCCAAACCCGCTTCTCCCCAGGGCGGTTCACCGATGCCGCCGCAAGCGCGCTCGCCCGCCCAGCTCGCCCAGGCGCAGAAGGAGCTGATGGAAGCGACCGAGGCGCTCGCCAAATCGCAACAAGCCACGCAGGCCGCCCAGGCCGCTCTCGCCCAGGCGCAGGCCCAGGCGCCCAAGGCGGTGCAGCCGCAGCTTCAGCAAGCCGGCAAGCAACTGGCGCAGGCAAGCCAGCAACTGCAAAAGGCCTCGCCGACGCAAGCCGGCCAGGCCCAGAAGCAGGCCGCGCAGAACATCGGCAAGGCGCTCGACACGTTGAACGCCGCCTTGGCCGCGCAGAAGCCGGGACAGCCGCCGGCGACCGCGCAGGCCAATCCCATGACCGCGCAGAACCAGCGCCAGGACGGCGAGCCGATGCCCGGCGAACCCATGGACGGCATGGGCCAGCCGAAGGACGGCAAGGGCCAGGCCCAAGGCCAGGCTCAGGGCAAGCCCATGCCCAACCAGGCCAAGAGCCAGGAGAAGAACGAGAAGAAAGGGACCGGCGACCGCACCCCGGACGGCAAAGTCGCCAACGCCAGGTCGAAGCTCAACGACGTCAACGGCGACGGCTCGTTTTTGCACCTGCCGCCGCGGCAACGCGAGCTGATCCGCCAGGCCCTCAGCGGCAGCCTCCCGCCCGAGTACGCCGCGCTCATCCAGCAGTACTACATCAACATCGCCCGCGGCAAGATGACGCCCAACGGGGCGCCGAATCGGTGACGGCCGTTTCGCTGAACAGAGCCGAATGAACCATGCGCCGGCTGATCCTACTCTCGCTGATCGCAGTTCTGGCCCTCGCGCCGGTGCGCGCCGACGACAAGACCGCCGTCAAGATGGATGAACCCACCAAGAAGGCCACCGCGCGGGCGCTCGAATGGCTCGCCCGGCAGCAGAACTCCGACGGCTCGTTCTCCGACGGCGGCTACAGCCACAACACCGCGGTCACCTCGTTCGCCATGCTCGCGTTCATGTCGCAAGGGCATCTGCCCAATCAAGGGCTCTACGGCCCGGAAGTGTCGAAGGCCTCGCGCTTCCTCATGGCGTCGGCGCGGCCGCAGGACGGCTACCTCATCGGCGCCCGCGGCGGCAACATGTACTGCCACGCCATGGCCACGCTCGCCCTTGCCGAGCTGTGGGGCCAGACCGGCGACGACGACATCCGGCCCGTCTTGAAGAAAGCCGTCGACCTGATCGTGCGGTGCCAGAATCCGCAGGGCGGCTGGCGTTACGAACCGGCGCCCACCGGGGCCGACATCTCCGTGACGATCATGCAAGTCATGGCCCTGCGTGCCGCCAAGAACGCCGGCCTGCACGTGCCGGACACCACGCTCAAGAAGGCCCTCGCCTACATCCAATCGTGTTACATCCCGCAGGTCGGCGGCTTCAGCTACATGCCCGGCAGCCGCGGCCCCGGCTTCGCCCGCACCGCCGCCGGCCTGTGCGTGCTGTTCCTGGCCGGCGACTACACGGCCAAGCAAATCCCCAAGGGGGTCGAATACCTGCAAAGGAACTTCGACAGCTACCAGCACTTCTACTACGGCCACTACTACGCCGCCCACGCCATGCACCAGGTCGGCGGCAAGGAGTGGGAGCAATGGTACGGCAAGCTGGTGAACTACTTCCTGCCGCGCCAGTCCCCCAGCGGCAGCTGGAGCACCACCAGCCGCCGCGAAGTCGGCCCCGTCTACCAGACCAGCATCGCGGTCATCATCCTGTCGGTGCCGGCGAATTATCTGCCGATTTTCCAGCGATAGACGGAATGCGCCGACTCTAGACGCCGCCTACAACCAGCTCCAGTAGGGGCCCGCAGGTTGTTTTGTCCACTCACTTCGGCAGCGGATCGACCACCGCTTTCTTCTGCGCCGGGTCGAAGCGGCGTACGCCGGCCACGCCCTGGCGCGACGCGAAAACCTCGACGTGCATATCGTGGCGAGTTGGCAGAATGGCATTCTGAGGAGCTTCCGCCCCGTCCATCCGACCAGCTTTGCAACGCATTCCGACAGTAGTCAGTAGTCCGTCGTCAGTAGTCAGTGGCAGAAGCGCGGCGGCCGTACCGGTACTGACTACCGACTACAACCGACTTACTGACTACCGACTGCTGCCAAGTAGTGGGCGGCAATCTCCCGAACCGTAATGCTGGCGTCTTCCTTAGTCATTTCGAGCAGCCGGTCTGTCAGATTGAGATGAGGTTGGGCCGCGGCACGCACCGCGGCCGCGCGGACGGCCGGAGCGGGGTCGTGGCTCAAGCGCCTGAGCCAAACGTTGGCGTCGACGTCGCCGCCGCGCAGATGGTGCAGCACCTGCAACCGCGCGGCGGGGTCGTCGTCGCTGATCAACCGGGCCAACTCGAGATGGCGATCTTGCAAGCCGCGGCCGCGGAGCGCCAGCTCGCAAAGCTGCTGCACCTCGGTATCGCGATCGTGCAGCAGCGGCAGCAGGTCCTCCTCCGGCACAAGCTCCTGGAGCGGTCCGAGCGCCAGCACTGCCGCGCGCCGCACCAGGACGTCGCCGTCGCGGAGCAACGGCACGGCCTCTTGCAAAATGTCTTGTTCGGTCTGCATGACTTCGCGCATGGTGAGGTGCAGGGCCGCGACGCGCGTCCTGGGATTGGCGTCTTTCAGTCCCGTCGAAGCCAGGTTCCGGCATACATCCAGCCATGGTCCCGGCGGCACTCGCACCACGAGCGCGCCGGCGAGGTGCAACATCTCGGGGCGCAACTGTTCGTCTCCTTCGGCCGCCTTCAACAGGCCTCCGGCGGCATGCACGATGTTCACGGGGAGCAACTCGCGGTCGTCGCCCTCATTCAGCAACACGGCGGCCACGCGCAGCAGGCACGTGCGCCCCGCGGCATTGGCGCCGGCGAAATGCCCGTGCACTTGCCCCAGGAACGGCGCCGACCGCGGATCCGTGGTCTTCCAGACCCGCGCCAACTGCGACAGGGCCGCTTCGAGGTTGGCGGCGGCACCGGCGTCGGCATGCGCCAGCCCTTGGAACAGCCACGGCAGCGCCGCCTCGTCGAGCGCGATGACGCGGTTAACGCAGATTGCGCGGCTCGCTTCGTCTGCCCGCGCTAGCTGCCGGACGCGCCACACCGCCAGAAGAGGCGTCCGATTCCACCAGAGCACACCGGCGCCCAGCGTGAGGATCATTAGAGTCCAAACCAGCCGTCGGCGCATGGCATTCTCCCGTCGAAGGATCTCGGGGGACTATAGGCAGGTTCGAATCGGCTCGACAAGGGCAACCGGACCCCTGACTCCTGACTTTACAGCCGTATTTTTCGTTCAGACCCGCAAGACCGACATTCGATGTAGAGAGAGTGCATCTTTCTCCTCGTGCCCCGAGGTGGTCGATGGCGATGCGCCGGGCGTGCTGGGTCGGCTTGCTGCTGTTGCTGAACGCATGTCAAGCCTCGGCAAGCGGCGGTTTGCTGAACCTGCGCAAACAAGATCAGCGCGGCAAGGACATGCCCGCGAAGGAACGTCCCGGCAAGGACCTGCCCCTGGAACTGCTCGACGAGCGGCAGCGGCAGCTCGCCAAGCAGGTGCTCGACAAGGCGGCCTTCACGGCGAAAGGGCCGAGCGAATCGTTCTATTGCAAGCCGGAGCACTATCAGTTCTTTCTCGATCATCCGCACAAGGCGGTGGCGGCGTGGCGCAAGCTGGGGGCCAAGTGCGTGACCATCACCAGCAAGGCCGACCAGCGGTTCGGTTGGAGCGACGAGCACGGCAGCGAAATGACCTGGGAAACCATCCATCGCGGCGTCGAGCTGCACATCTGGTATGCCGAAGGCAAGGTGCGGCCCGGCCCGGTGCTGCCGCTGGTGCCGATCAAGGCCCTGGTCGTGATGCGGCACAAGGAGCGGCGCAGCGACGACGGCGCCACGCTGGTCCAGCATCGCGCCGACCTGTTCGTGCAAACCGACAGCAAGACCGCGGCGATGCTGACGCGCATGCTGGGCCCGGCCTCGCAGCGCATCGCGGAACAGGGGATGGGTCAACTGCAGCTATTCTTCTCCGGGCTGAGCTGGTACCTGGACCGGCACCCCGATAAGGCCGAGATGTTGCTGGAAAAGTGATGGTTTGCGAAACAATGGGGACAGGCGCCGGCCGGTGCCTGTCCCCATTGTTCACAAGCTCTGAGGCGTTTGTTGTCGAGGTCGCCATGGAATTCCTGCCGAAACCCGAAATCGTGCGTTGCTTTCGCGACATCAACTTGAACGGCGCGATCCCGGCGATGGAGCTGCGCTGGCACGCCGAGGCGCCCGGAACCGTCGAACGCGCCTGGCATTTGCCCCACGGCGTCACCGTGCACAGCGCCGCCCCGACGCGCTTCGGCATCGCCATCGAGCGCCTGGGCGAAGACGCCTACAAGGTGCAGCTGGTGTGGAATCGCCTGACGCTGGCCTGGCACCCGCTGACGCGCGTGCAGATCATGACCAGCTCGCTGTCGCTGGTGTTACACGCGCTGGGGACGGACATGTGGCACCTCTTGCATCAGCCCTTCGCCGTGGCGGCGTAGTCGGAAGTCACCGCACCAAACGATACAATGTCCCCGCATGGCTAAGTTGACCTACAAGGACGCCGGCCTGGACCTTGGTCTGTACGAGCAGAGCCTGGCCGGCATGGTCCCCTTTCTCAAACGCACCCACACGCCGCGCGTGCTCGACGGGTTCGGCGGGTTCGCGGCCCTGTTCAGCCTCGATTATAATTCGCAGCTTTTCGCCAAGAACTACCGCCATCCGGTGCTCGTGGCCTGCAACGACGGCGTCGGCACCAAGCTCAAGATCGCCGCCATGATGAACAAGCACGACACGGTCGGCATTGACCTGGTCGCCATGTCGGTCAACGACTGCCTGTGCACCGGCGGCGAGCCGCTCTTGTTTCTCGACTACCTCGCGCTGCCGAAGGACGATCCGCCGCTCATCAAGGAGCTGATCAAAGGCATCGCGGCGGGCTGCATCGACGCCGACTGCGCCCTGGTGGGCGGCGAGACGGCGATCCTCCCCGATTTCTACCGGCCCGGCGACTACGACATGGCCGGGTTTTGCGTCGGCGTCGTCGAGCGCAAGCACATCATCAGCGGCAAGAGCATCCAGCCGGACGACGTGATCCTCGGCCTCGCCAGCTCCGGGCTGCACTCCAACGGCTACAGCCTGGCGCGCAAGGTGGTGTTCGATCATGCCAAGCTGAAGATCGATGACTTCGTGCCGGAGCTTGGCCGGACTGCCGGCGAGGAATTGCTCGAACCGACGCGCATCTACGTGAGGCCGATCAAGAACATCCTGCACCATTATCCGGTGAAGAAGCGAGTGGTGCGCGGCCTGGCGCACATCACCGGCGAAGGATTGCCGGGGAACGTGCCGCGCGTGTTGCCGCCGGGACGCCGGGCGTTTGTCCGACGCGGAAGCTGGCCCATGCCGCCGGTGTTCGGTTGGCTGCAGAAGCTCGGCGACATCGAGCAGGCGGAGATGGACACCGTCTTCAATTGCGGCATCGGCTTCGTCATGATCGTCAGCCGGTTTTACGCCGACAGCATCCAGCGGCAACTGGAGCACGAGCGCATTCCGACGTATGTGATTGGCGAGATTCGCGCGGGGGAGCCGGGAGTCGAGTGGGTGGCGTGATCTGCCGCTTGCGGCTTAGCGGGGCAATCGGCGACAGTGACCTGCGAGCGCGAAACAGCAAGCAATCATTTTTGCAGGACATCCCGCAGCGCGCTCTCCACCTCGGTGAACTTGAATTGATAACCGGCCTGCAGCGCCGCGCGCGGCACGACGCGCTGGCCCGTGGTGACCACGTTGGCGACCTCGCCAAGCATCACGCGCAGTCCGAAACCCGGCGCTTTCATGAAGCTGGGCCGGTGCAGCACCCGGCCGAGCGCCTTGGAGAATTCGCGATTGGTTACGGGGTTGGGCGCGGTGGCGTTCATGGGCCCGCCGACGTTGGCGTTATCGAGCGCCAAAAGAATCACGCCGACCTCGTCGTCGATGTGTATCCAGCTCATGTACTGCCGGCCGGAGGCGACCGGTCCGCCGACGAACATTTTGAAGGGAGTCAGCATTTTTTCCAGCGCGCCACCCGCTTTGGCCAGGACGATGCCGGTGCGGATGAGCGCGACGCGGACGCCGTATTGCTCCACGGCGCGGGCGGCTTGCTCCCATTCGACGCAGGCTTTCGCCATGAAGTCATCACCCGGCGCGGCATCCTCGGTCAGTTCTTCATCGCCGCGCGGACCGTAGTAGCCAATGGCCGAGGCGTTGACCAGCGTCTTGGCCGTGCCGTCGGCTCGGCGCGGATGTTTCGCCAGGGCGGCGACCACGTTGTCCGTGCTCTTGACGCGGCTGTCGCGGATGAGCTGCTTGAAGTCGGCATTCCAGCGGCGCTTGAAGATCCCCTCGCCGGCCAGGTTCACGACGGCGTCGCAACCGGCGGCCGCGTCCGACCACGGCCCGGCGAGCATCGGATCGCCGCCGACGACTTCCACGCGCGCGCCCCAGAGTTGTTTCGCGTGCTCGGGCCGTCGGCTGAGCACTGCGACCGCGTCGCCGCGGTCGAGCAGCCGTGGCACCAACACGTTGCCGATGAGCCCGGTGCCGCCGCTGACAAAGACACGCATGGTCGGGCCCTCAGAAACGCAACGCTAACCTGCCGAGCCGGCGCACGGTTTCGTCCATGAGCGCGTCTTCTTCCTGTTCGTCGTTGGCAAGATAGGTCACCGAGAACCGCAGGTAAGCGCCGGCGTTGTCCCAGGGCACGCAACTCAGCGACTGCTCGTGAATCAGGAACTGCGACGCTTCCTCGGCACTGGCAAACGTGCGGTCGCTGCACGCCTTCGGGGCGCGGGCGTAGAGGAAGTACGTGCCGCCCGGCATCCGGGCCTGGAAGCCGACCTTGGTGAGCGCGGCGACCAGCTTCTTCAGGCGGCGTTGATACTTGATCCGCGTCCGCTCGAAGATCTCCGGATGATGGAGCGCGACCACCGACGCTTGCTGGATCGCGATGAACTGCCCGGAATCGGAGTTGTCCTTGACGTCGGCAAAGGCCTGCACGATCTGCGGATGGCCGGCGACGAAGGCCATCCGCCAGCCGATCATGTTGAAGCCCTTCGACATCGAATGGACCTCGACGCCGACATCTTTGGCGCCTTCGACCTGCAGGAAACTCAAGGGCGGTTGGTCGTAGGTCAAGAGGATGTGGGCCGCGTCTTGCACGACGATGATCTGGTTGGTCCGCGCGAAGTCGATCACGCGGCGGTAGAAGTCGCGGGTCGCCACGGCCCCGGTCGGACTGTTCGGGTAGTTGATGACGAGCAACTTCGCGCGTTTCCGGATGTCGGCCGGGACCGCGTTCAGGTCGGGATAGAATCCGTTTTCCTCAAGCAGGGGCAGGTTGTAGACCGCGCCGCCGTAATACTTGGTATGTGTGCCGGCCACCGGGTAGCCGGGCGCGGTCATGAGGGTGACGTCGCCGGGGTTGATGAAGCACGCGGGGAGCATCGCCAGGGCCGGCTTGGAGCCGATGGCGTGGTTCACCTCGGTGACGGGATCGAGCGTGACGCCGAAGACTTTTTTCATGAAACCGGCGGCGGCGTCCTTGAAGGCCTGGATGCCGTTGTCGGCGTAGCCGCGGTTGTCGAGCTTGTCCACCTCGCGCTTCATGGCGTCGCGGACGAGCGGGTCGGCCATCTCGTCATTTTCGCCGATGCCGAAGTCGAGGATAGTCCGTTCCGGATGGGCCGCCAGGGCGGCGCGCTTGGCGCGCTTGATCTTCTCGAACTTGTAAATCTCCGTGCCCTTGCCGTAGTTGGTCCCGCCGATGCGGTCCGCGAACAGGGACTGGATCCAGGGATCCGGCGTGCTCATGATGCGGCGTCTCCGAAAGTGTTCTTTGTATTCAAACGGGATCGCCCATCGAGCGTTTGCCCGGATCATCGAGGTAGATCATCAGCACCGCCAGATCGGCGGGGCAAATGCCGCTGATCCGGCTCGCCTGGCCCAGGCTGGCGGGACGAATCTTGGAGAGCTTTTCCTTCGCCTCGACGCGCAACTGCGGCACGGCCAGGAAGTCGAAGGTCGGCGGGATCGGCTTCGACTCCATGCGCTGAAAGCGTTCGACCTGGGCCGCCTGGCGGTCGATGTAGCCGGCATATTTCATTTCGAGCACGACCTGGTCGATCACCTCCCGCGGCGCCGCAATCCCCGCGAGCGCCGGATCCATGCCGACGACTTGCTCCCACGAGACTTCGGTGCGGCGCAACCACTTCTCCAGCGTGTCCTGGCCATGGCGATGCGTGCGCAGATAGTCCAGCAGCAGGGCGATGCCGCGCTCCTTGGATTCCAAGCGGCGCCAGTCGTCGTCGTTGACCAGGCCGACGCGGCGGCCCAGCGGCGTCAAGCGCCGGTCGGCATTGTCGTGCCGCAATAACAAGCGATACTCGGCGCGCGACGTGAACATGCGATAGGGCTCGTCCACGCCCTTGGTAACCAGGTCATCGATCAGCACACCGATGTAGGCCTGGCTGCGATCCAGGATCAAGGGCGCCTCGTTCTTGATCTTCAGGGCCGCGTTGACGCCGGCCATCAATCCCTGCGCGGCGGCTTCTTCGTAGCCGGTGGTGCCGTTGATCTGACCGGCGAAATAGAGGCCGTTGACGTTCTTGGTCTCGAGGGTGGGGTGAAGCTGCGTCGGCGGCGCGTAGTCGTACTCGACCGCGTAGCCCCAGCGCAGCACCTCGGCGTTTTCCAACCCCGGGATCAGCCGCAGCATCGCGTCCTGCACGTCGTTGGGCAAGCTCGTGCTGATGCCGTTGCAGTAGTATTCGAGGGTGTTGCGGCCTTCCGGCTCCAGGAAGATCTGGTGGCGATCCTTGTCGGCGAAGCGCACCACCTTGTCCTCGATCGACGGACAGTAGCGCGGTCCCCGGCTGCAGATTTGTCCCGAATACATCGGCGCCCGATGCAGGTTGGCGCGGATCAGCGCGTGAACCTGCTCGTTGGTGTAGGTGATGTGGCACATCATCTGCGGCTGCTCGATCTTGGCGGTCGCGAAGCTGAACGGCTGCGGCTCGGCGTCGCCCGGCTGTTCTTCGAGCTTCGTGAAGTCGATGGTCCGGCCGTTCAGCCGGCACGGCGTGCCGGTCTTGAAGCGGGCCAGTTGCAAGCCGCAGGCGGCAAGGCTGTCGCTGAGGGCTTCGGCCGATTGATCGCCGGCGCGGCCGCCGCGGGTCTTGGCCTCGCCCATGTGCATGAGGGCCTTCAGAAAAGTGCCGGTGGTGAGGATGACGGCTTTGGCCCGATACAACGTGTCGCCGCGAACCTTGATGCCGGTCACATGGCCAATTGCAGATTGCCGATCGCAGATTGCAAATTGCTTCGGTTGAATCTGCAATCTGCAATCTGCAATCTGCAATTGTTCGACGATCTCTTGCCGCAGCGTCAGATTCGGCTGCTCTTCCACGCGCCGCTTCAGCTCGAACTGATACGCCTTCTTGTCCGCCTGGGCTCGCGGGGAGTGCATGGCCGGGCCTTTGCCGCGGTTGAGCATGCGGAACTGGATGCCGGTGGCGTCGATGACTTTGCCCATCTCGCCGCCCAGCGCGTCGATCTCGCGGACGATCTGGCCCTTGGCGACGCCGCCGATGGCGGGGTTGCAGCTCATCTGGCCGACAGTGTCGGCGTTCATGGTCAAGAGCGCGGTCTTGAGGCCGAGGCGCGCGGCGGCGAGGGCGGCTTCGACGCCGGCATGGCCGGCGCCGACGACGATGATGTCGAAATCGTAGACGAGGTTCGCCATGTCAAGGAATCATTTCTTCACGTCGAGCTGATACCGCCAACCGCCGATGCGATCCTTGGAGCGTGATAGGCGAAAGTGCCTCTTGAACACCGGCGACCAAATCCAGCCGCTCTTGGCGGGCTGGGCTAGGTAGGCGTTCTCGTGCAGTCGATGGATGGTGAACCGCAGTGTGTCGCCGCGAGCGTCGACGAGCCAGTATTCCGGGATGCCGGCCCGGCAATAGCTCTTGAGCAACACCTTCGTGTCCTTGGTGACCGAGGACGGGCTCACGACTTCGATCACCAAATCCGGCGTTCCTTCCAATTCGAGCGACCCACCCGCCACCGCTTTGCTGAAAACTTTGCGGACGATGCCTGCCTCGAACGATTTCCATGAAGCGAACCCGCCGTCCGGGACATGCGAGATGTTGGCTGCGATGTTGGTCACGCCCGTGCCGTCGGGGAAGAAGATGCCGAGGTCTTCCTTTTTGACCAGATTGGCCAGGACGCGATAGACTTCTCCTTTCACCAGCACGTGCGCGTCAAATCGTTCCTTGCTCATGTCGGCAATGATCTCCCCGTCGATGAAGCTGATGCGGCCCTCGTGCGGGCACTCATCGGACCAGGACCATTCGCGGAAGCCTTCCAGCGTGCGGGCGGTTTCCGGGATGGTGAAGCCGTCGCGTTCTTGATCGAGGATGAAGCGAATGGGGAAATAGCCGTTGGCAGAGCCGTTGTGTCCGGCGGTCTGTTGCTTGCGTTGCGTGACGGTACGTGCCATGGCGCACTGCCTTCATGAGGACCTGATTTGTCCGCCATCATACGACATCGGCGCATCGGTCAAAGGCGAACGTCGCGGCGTGAATTCGAGGCCGCGGGGCTACTGTTTCATTTCCAGATCGTAATGCCAATCGCCGATGCGATTCTTGGCCCTTTTGAGCCGAAAGTGTCGCCCGAACACGGGCGACACCTGCCAGCCGCCCCTGCTTGACTGCGGCACGTAGGCTTTGGCTTCCCACCGATAGATTTGGAAATCGATCTTGTCGCCGCGAGCGTCCACCAGCCAATACTCGAGGATGCCGGCACGATGGTAGAGTTTCGGCAACCGCTCGGTATCCTTGTAAACGGATGAGGGGCTGACGACCTCCAGTATCCAGTCGGGCGAGCCTTCAAGCTCCACATAGTCGCCGGCGGCAGCCTTGCTGGGAACCTTGTGCACTCTGCCAAGCTCGTACGATTGCCACGACACAAATACAGCGTCGGGAACATGGGAAACGTTTGCGGCCACGTTGGTGACGCCCATGCCATCGGTAAAGAACTCGCCAAGGTCCTGCTCGGCGGTCAGATTCGTAAGCACGCGGTACAATTCGGCCTTGACCTTGACGTGGCATTCAGCTCGTTCCTTGCTCATATCGACAACGATCTCCCCGCCGAGATAACTGATTCGACCGTGCTGTGGATAGTTCTTGGACCAGGACCATTCGCGGAAGCCTTGCAGCGTGCGGGCGGTTTCCGGAATGGTGAAGCCGTCGCGTTCTTGATCGAGGATGAAACGCACGGGGAAATAACCGTTCGCCGCGCCGTTGTGTCCGGCGGTCCGCGGCTTTCGCTTCTTGACGGTGGCTGCCATGACGCACTGGCCTTCGAGGGGTTTGATTTGTCCCATCATAACACATCGGCACACCGCTCGAAAGGCGAGCGGCGCGGCGTGAGCCCGCCGTGTTTGGCCGGACGCGATTTCACGTCGGGCTAACGCCGCGACGCTCGCCGGCAGGCTGACGCCGCGACGCTCGCCGCATCATTCCCGCGGCGCCCCCAGCCGCTCGCGCAGCACGTCGGTCACTTCCTTCGCGGCCCGCATCAGCTCGCCCTTCTTGGCGATCAGGTTCTGTTGCGTCACGGGGCTGTGGAGCTGCACGTGCAAGCGCAACGCGTTGCCGGTGCCCGAGGGCCGTACGATGCCCCAGTTGAGCCGGCTGGCGTCGAAGTAGAAGCGGATGCCTTCGTCGGGGAACTGGAAATCGTAGGTCGGCGTGTAGACGTGATCGTACTTGCCGGTGCGATACAGGGCGGCGTCGTGGACCGTGTACGGGCCGATCTTCAGGCCGCCCGCTTTGGCCAGGTGGAACAGCGCCAGGGCGCGGCGCAGGATGGCGCTCTTCTTGCGGTCGCCCTGGATGCCGGGATACTCGCCATCGAGCGGGTCGGGCTCGTAGCGGTTGACGAACAGGCCGACGTCCGGATCGAGATAGATGTG
>JAKEET010000108.1 GCA_022616435.1 Gemmataceae bacterium | reverse complement strand
GCGAGCGTCGAGGCGTAAGCCCGACGTGTGGGGAACGCAATCACGTCGGGCTTACGCCTCGACGCTCGCCAATCACAGGAGATGGATTCATGAACCTTTCCGACATCCGTGTCTGCGTCCTCGTCGAACAACAGTATCAAGAGATGGAAGTCTGGTATCCCGTCTATCGGCTGCGCGAGGCGGGCTGCAAGGTCGCCCTCGTCGGCCCGGAGGCGGGGCAGACGTATCCCAGCAAGCTCGGCTATCCGGCCAAGAGCGACAAGGCTGCCAAGGACGTGCGCGCCGACGACTTCGACGCGATCGTCATCCCCGGCGGGTTCGCGCCCGATTTCCTGCGCCGGCATGAAGCCGTCGTGCGGCTGGTCAGCGACATGGCCGAGCAGGGCAAGGTCGTCGCCGCGATTTGCCACGGTCCGTGGGTGCTGTGCTCGACGCAGGCATTGAAGGGCAAGAAGGCGACGTGCTTCTTCGCGATCAAGGACGATGTCAGCAACGCGGGCGCCAAGTACATGGATGCCGAGGTCGTCCGCGACGGCAACCTGATCACCAGCCGGAAGCCGGACGATTTGCCCGCGTTCCTGCAAACGATCCTGCAGGCGGCGAAGGACCTGAAGCCCATGGCCACGGCGGCGCGGGTATGACGTGGACGTAGGCTAGAACTCCGATTCTGTCCGAATGCACGCAATCGTCATCCGGACAGAATCGGAGTTCTAGCCTACGGTCAGCGCGGCAGGCCCCACAGCCGCACCGTGCGGTCGAAGCCGCCGGACAGGGCGCGGCGGCCGTCGTGCGAAAAGGCGACGCAGGTCACCGTGTCGCTGTGCCCCGTGAACTTGTGCAGCTCCTTGCCGGTGCCCGTGTCCCAGTAGCGGATGGTCTTGTCGTCGCCGCCGGTCAGCAGCCGCCGGCCGTCGGGTGAAAGCGCCATGCCGATCACCAGGCCGGTGTGGCCTTCGAAGCGGCGCACTTCCTTACCGGTCGCGATCTCCCACTGCCGTACGAAGTTGTCGCCGGTCGCGAACAGGTAGCGGCTATCGGGCGAGAACGCGACGTTGGTGACCGCGCTCGCCTGGCCTTCGAACGACTTCACCAGCTGCCCCGTGTTCAGATCGACGACCCGCACCGTCTTGTCGACGCTCCCCGACGCCACGCGGCGGCCGTCCGGGGCGAGTGCCACGGTGTACACGAAGGCGCTGTGACCGGGGATGCGACGGATTTCGTCGCCGGTCGCCACGTTCCACATGTAGACGCTTTGATCGTCGCTGGCGGTCCAGAGGGTGTTGCCGTCGCGCGACAGCGCCAGGCCGTTGAGATCGAGGCGATGGCTGAAGCGCCGCGCCTCGTTGCCGGTCTTGGCGTCCCAGAGCCGGGCGGTGGCGTCCCAGCTCGCGGTGAAGACCTGGCGGCCGTTGGGATGGAAGGCGACCGCCCAGATCTGCTTGGTGTGCCCGCGCAGCACCTTGTCCTCCTTGCCGGTCGCCAGGTCCCAGATGCGGGCCGTCTGATCGACGCTGCCGGAAATGGCGTAGCGGCCATCGAACGAGAAGGCGACGCTCTTCACCTCGTCGGTGTGGCCTTCGAGCTTCTTCAGCTCGCCGACCGGACCGATCGGACCTTCATTCACCGTGCCGGCGACGCGGGCGCTGACCAGGTCGATTCGCCTGGCGGCCTTGGTGCGATTGAGGCCGGCCAGCCCGCCGATGGCTTGTTCGTACCAGTGCCGGGCGCGGCGCTGGAGCGCGAGCTGGGCGGGGTCCTTTTCCTTGGCGGCCAGCTCCCACCAGCCGTCGGCCAGCGCGAGCTGATCCTTCGCCGCTTGCGGCTTGGCGAGGTCCTTATTGGCCAATGCCCTCAAGGTTTCATCGCTCCCCATCGCCAAGAGCGGCAGCGCCCGCTCCCAGCGGGCTTTCAGGAATGCGAAGTACTTGCCGAGCTCCAGGTTCGCTTCGCCGTCCTTCGCGTTGACCTTGAGCCGATCGACGAAGACTTGCAGGCGGGCGAAGCCTTTCTGCACCGTGACAACTTCCTGCTGGCGCTTCTGCACGGCGGTGACCAGGGCGATCACCTTGGACTTGCGGGCGGCGACGTCGGCGATCTTGCCGAGTGTCACCGCGGCGTCGTAGTTGTCGGCCTCGACCGCTTCCGCGATCATCGGCAACAACAACTCCACCTGCGCCTTGCTGGTTTCCTTCGTGGGGCTGTTCTCGGCGGCAGCGGCGAGGGCGGTGGCCTTCAACTTCCACAAATCGACGTCGAAGTCCTTCGCCAGCTCATCGAGGGCCGATAACGCCAGGGGCGCGTCGCCGGCCGCCGCCGCCAGGGCCGTCGCTTCGATGTAGAGGACGTAGCGGTTGGTCAGATCGTCGCGGCTCTCCTTGCCTTGCTGGATGAAGTACGCCGCCAGCTTCGACTTGGCTTCCGGCTCCTTGGCATTCTGCAGGTCTTCCTTGAAGATGTCGAAGATCAGATCGCGCGACCTGGTCTGGTCCTTGGGAACGGGGTGCTTCTTCGCGGTTTCCTGAGCCGTGAGCGACGTGCAACAGGCGAGGGACACGGCGAACAGGATGCCGAGCCAACAAACAACGCGTGGAGAGAGTGTGCCCATCATGGATCCCTCAAGATGCAAAGCGCCGCGGCGCCAACCGGAACGACACAGAGAAATTATGAGCGGGCCGCGGCGCATGCAAGGGGACGCGGTCAGCGATCGCTGGCGGTCACACGGCGGGCTGACGCCGCGCCGCTCGCCACGTTGAGGTCGTTCAGGCCCAGCACAGCGATTGTCGCCGCCGGGACCCGGCCGTCATCGGTCCAGCGGCGGCCGCGATAGTACGCCTGGATCATCGCTTGCAACCGCTCGCGCGGCAGCGCCGCCACGTCGCCGTGCGACGGCAGTCCTTCCGAAAGGAACCGCTTGGGCAGCGTATCCTCCGCCGGCTTCCAGCCCTCGCGCACGTTGTACAGCTTCTTGGCCGCGACGATGCGCTCCGCGGTGGCGCGCAGCTCGTCGGCGGTCACGTCCCAGCCGGTCGCCAGCGACAGCAAGTTCGCGCCCTCGGCGAAGATGTCGGCGAAGACGCCGCGCAGGAACTTGCACAGGATCAACGAATCCATGACCGCCGCCTTGTTCTCGGTCTCGATGGCGAAGCGGGCCGCCTCGGGGCTGCCGTGCAACCGATCGGCCTTCTCGGAGAAATCGGCTTCGTAGGCGCCCGAGCGGTTGTGATCCGCGCCGCGGCTGCCGACCGCGAAGCCCAGGGCCATGGTTTGCAAGGCGCGCGGCTCGTAGCCCGGAATCTCCAGCCCCTTGACGTGCGGCGCGAAGTCGGGCGCGTCGCCGCCGATCGTCGCCGCGGCGCGCCGCGTTCCCTCGGCGAGGAGATTGCCCAGTCCTTCGCGGCGGCCGATCTGCTCGATCAATCCGAGCATCTTGCTCGCATTGCCGAAGCGAAGATCGGGCTCGTGGAGCAAGCCGCGCTCGGCGCATTCCATGGCGAAGGCGATCGAAGCCCCTGTCGAAATCGTGTCGAGGCCGAGGCGATCGCAGAGCCGGGCCGCACGCAGCACGGCATCCTGGTCGCCGACGCCGCATAGTGGTCCCAAGGCGAACAGACTCTCGTATTCAAGCCGAACCTCTCCGCGGTTCTCGGCGCCCACTGCGGTCAGATCGTAGATGTGCTCGCAGCCGATCGTGCAGGCGGCGCAGGAGTTGCGCGCGACCCGACGCGCCCTGTTCAGCGACTCGCCGGACAGTGCGGGGGCGTCCTCGAACGTGCCCTGCTGGAAATTGCGCGTTGGCAGCGCGGCGAAGCGGTTGAAAGTCAGCAGGTTGGCGACGGTGCCCAGCTCCCGATATTTGGCGGTCGCGGGACCGAACGAACGCCGCGACAGGTCCTTGGCCGCGCGCACCACGCCGTCGGGGTCGGCGACCGGCACGCGCTGCGAGCCGGCGACGGCGATCGCCTTTAGCATCTTCGAGCCCATCACCGCGCCCAGTCCGCCGCGGCCGGCGTGGCGGTTGTCGTGGCTGATGGTGGCGTAACGAACCAGGTTCTCGCCGGCCGGGCCGATGATCGCCGTGTGAAAGCGCGGACCGAGCCGCTCCGTCAAGCGCGTCGCCGCTTCCTGCGCAGGCAGGCCCCACAGGTCCTTGGCCGACTCCAAACGGGCTGCGCCTTCATCGATGATCAAGATGGAAGGTTCCGCGCAGGCGCCCACGATCGCCAGCGCATCCAGGCCGGCTCGCTTGGCGGCCAGCGCGAAGTGCGACGACGACAACGCGTCGTTGATCCGCCCGGTGAGCGGCGACTTGGCGACCACGGCGAACTTCGCCGACGTGGTCAGCGGCGTGCCGACGAGCGGGCTGAGCGCGAAGATCAACGGCGCGGCCGCGGCGAGCGGCTCGACGCGCGGCGGCGCTTCGCGATGCAGCAGATACGTCCCCAGCCCGACGCCGCCGATGAACCGTCGTAACTCGTTCACTGCAAGCGGCATCCACGTCGACGAATCGTCGCAGAGGCTGAACCGGAGATAACGGCCGTGGTAGGCGAACATCGACGAGATCTTCTCTATTGCGTGAGGCGGCGGAGCGCGCGCCATGGGATGAGGATGTCCTTATCATATTCCGTGTCGTTGATTCTGAAGCAGACGGTCGGCGAGGCGGACGCCCTCGCTTGCGCGTCGGTCTCCAAGGGACGCATCATGCCGCCGGCGATTCGATGCCGCGATCTGCACAAACGCTATCCGGCGAAGCCGCAGCCCGTCAAGGCGGTGGATGGGCTGGACCTGGATGTCGAGGCCGGCGAGTGCTTCGGCTTGCTCGGCCCCAACGGCGCGGGCAAGACGACGACGGTCGAGATCCTCGAAGGCTTGCTCGAACCAACGTCGGGGTCGGTCGAGGTCCTGGGCGAAACCTGGGGCAAGAACGATTCGGCGCTGCGCCAACGGCTGGGGATCACGCTCCAGGAAACGCGGCTGTCGGAGAAGCTGACGGTCCGCGAAACCGTGGTCCTGTTCCGCAGCTTCTACGAACGCGGCCAGCATCCGAACCATGTCATCGGCCTCGTCAGCCTGACCGAGAAAGCTACGGCCCAGATCGGCAAGCTGTCCGGCGGCCAGAAGCAACGGCTGGCGGTGGCCTGCGCCCTAGTCGGCGACCCGGAGCTCTTGTTTCTCGACGAGCCGACGACCGGGCTCGATCCGCAGTCGCGTCGGCAGCTCTGGGACATCCTTCGCCGCCTCCGCGACCAGGGCCGGACGATCCTCTTGACCACGCACTACATGGATGAGGCCGAGCGCCTGTGCGACCGCGTCGCCGTCGTCGATCACGGCAAGGTGATCGCCCTGGGGACGCCGCGGCAGCTGATCGCGCAGCTCGGCGGCGAGCATTTCATCGATATACTCCTGGAAGGCGCCGGCCCGTTGATGCCGGAAGAGCTGCAGCACTTGCCGGCGGTGGTGAACGTACGGCAGGAGAACGGCCAGTACAGTCTCGCGGTCACGGCGCCCCATCAGACGTTGCCGGCGCTCCTGGAGTTTCTGCAAGGCCGCGGCCTCGGCCTGTCGCAGTTGACAACCCGGCACGCGAGCCTGGAAGATGTGTTCGTCACCCTGACGGGACGGCATCTGCGGGATGTAGGATGACTCTGCGCTTCTGTGTCCTTGGCAGCAGCAGTTCGGGAAACGCGAGCTATCTGGAAGCCGACGGCTTCGGAGTGTTGCTCGACGTTGGGCTCGGACCGCGCCGCGTGGCGAAAGGCCTGGCCGCCGCGGGCGCCGGCTGGGAGCGCGTCCGGGCCGCGATGCTGACGCACACCCACTCCGATCACTGGACCAGGAACACGCTGAAACAGCTGCTGCGGCGCGGCATCACGCTCTACTGTCATCGGCAGCACGCGGAAACCTTGCGCCGCCACAGCATGCGCTTCCAGGCCTTGGAAGCGGCCAACCTCGTCCGCGCCTATGAGGCGTTCGCGCCCATCGAGCTCGGTCCGTTCCAGTGCGTGCCGTTCCCGGTGTCGCACGACGACGAGCCGACGTGCGGATTTCGCATCGAGGGCGCGGCCGGCACGGTGAGTTACGCGACCGATCTGGGCTCGTGGTCGCAGAGCGTCGCCCGGCATTTGTGCGAGGCGGACATCGTCGCGGTCGAATTCAATCACGACGTCGCCATGGAACGCGCCAGCGGCCGCCCGCGGATGCTGATCGAGCGGGTGCTGGGCGATCGCGGGCACCTGTCGAACGATCAGGCGGCCCGGCTGCTGGCGCACGTGCTGCGGAACACGGAGCCGGGGCGGACGCGGCACGTAGTGCTCTTGCACTTGAGCCGGGAATGCAACGACCCGCGACTGGCCCACGCCGCGGCGGCTGCAGCGTTGCGACGCCATGGCCAGGGGGCTGAGATCCACGTCGCCCGCCACAACGCGCCCAGCGCGGTGCTGACGACCGGGCGGCGGCCGGGGGCTCGCTGCCGGCTGGCTTCGATGGTCCAACCGTGGTTGCCGGGATGGAACGACTGATCCCATCGCCGGCGCTTCGCCAGCTTGCCGTTGCGGCAACGCAATCGGCCACAGTCCGATCTTGACCCACCTCCAGTGCGGCCAGAGAATTGTGTCATGGGAAGCAACTCACCGATATCGGCTCAAGCTCAGCCCGCACGTGACGGCGATCAGATCACGCCTGAATTGATGGCTGAGCTGCAAGAAGCCGCCGACCGTGCCGCGAAGGGGAGTCGCGACCCGGAGATCATGCGGCTGGCATGTGAGTCGATGGATCGGCAGCGCGAGGAAATCCGGCGGAAGCACGGCATCCTCGACATTGGCGTCCCCGCGATCCGTGAACTCCGAGACCACGAGAACGTCACACTCGGTCATTCCTGATCGCATCGAGCTTGACGCACAGGTTGGAAGGCGACAGAATCCACGCATGGAAAACAAACCCAGCGTCTCGATTCCTCCTGAAGTGATGGCCGATGCCCAACTGGTCGCCGATTGCGTCGCGGCCGGCCGGCCGGTCCCGGCGGAAGTCGCCCGTCGGGTTCACGAGCGCGCCGAAAAAGTTCGACGGGAGATTCTGGCAACGCACGGTGTGCAGAACATCGGTGTCGACATCATTCGTGAGTTGCGCGGCGAGTTGCCTCAACCGTGAAATACGTCATCGACACCTCGGTGGCATTCAAGTGGGTCGTTCCTGAACCCGACAGCGCCAAAGCTCTTCTGTTGCTCGACGACTTCCGCAACGCGATTCACGATCTGCATGGACCGAGCGTATTCTCCATCGAGCTCGCTCATGCCCTCACCCGTGCCGAGCGTCAGGGGCGCGTTCCCATGGGTCAGGCGGCTGTTCTTTGGGGTGATGTGATGGTCCTGCCACCACGGTTCCATGACGACGCACCGCTGATTCCAAGAGCCATCGGCATGTCGTCACAGTTGCGAATCGGTGTCTATGACTGCCTGTATCTTGCTCTCGCAGAGCGCGAAAAATGTGAGTTCATTACAGCTGACAACAAACTCGTGAACAACGTGCAGCAACATTTCGCGTTCGTGCGGCATGTGAGCACGTTGCCTTGAGGTCATCGCCGCGGCGGCCGCTGTTCCCTTCACCCCACGGCACGTCGCGCAAGTTTCCCTGGCCGGCCGCGTTCGCTTGCGATACACTCGTGGGCGGGGCGTGCCATGAAACTCCTTCGCCGCCTGATCGCGTGGTCGTGCTTTCTCGGCTTGCTCGCGGCCGTGGGGGTGGCGGTGTTTCATTGGGTGCGATACACGCCGCGGTTCAGGTTGGAGGGAAAACACGATATTTTGCATCTCGGTGCGGATGGGAACTGGCTCGTGACTTGTCGCGAACTTGAGAACTCCCTCATCTATCGTCTGGAAGTGCATGACGTGGGCGCGCGGATGATTCTGCGTCACTTTGATTTCGAGCGATACCCGGCCAACTCGCCCGATCATCGTTATTTCGCGTCTACCCGGGGCAACGGGGTGATGTTTGTTGACTGGAAGAACGGCGATCAGTGGACGGTTGCTCTCGCGAACGATGAGTCAGGGGGCGACGGTGAGTTTTCAACACGGGGGTGCTGGTTCACAATCAAGAACTCCTGGCCTCGCCCCACGGTCGTCATTGATGTCAACGCTCGGCGTGTTGCCCGCCGTTTCACTCAGCCGTTGCTAGGCTTCATCAAGAACGAATCGCTTGCAGTCCTTATCGCCGACAAACATTGGCTGGAACTCGTCAATGTCGAAACGGGCAAGGCGGACATCGCACTTGAGTCAGAAATCGACTTTTACGGCGGCAGCTGTCATATGATAGCTTCTGGCAACGAAAGATGGCTCGTCGTAGGTCATACGGGCGCCGCATACGTCTTGCCGGATGCCTCCACGGGAGACCAGGCATTTCGCAACGCCGAGTTGTGGGACCTTGAAACCGGCCGAACGCAAATGGCATATTATCATCCCGGTCGCGACAAGGATTTCGTCGTTGGATTTTCAGACGATAGCCGATTCTGCATGCGATGGTCGTTACTGGGCGATGGCGGCTTGACCGTGTTCGGACTCGACAGCGGAAAGGTCGTGATGTCGTTGCCTGGTCCCGACTTCGCTTACGGAGGGTTTACACCAGACAGCACGCGAGTATTCGTAAGTCAAGGCGGAGATAAGATGCGCAACGTCAAGGTTCTGGATCTCGGCACAGGGCAAAGACTGTGGGAGCACCAGGGCCTTGCTGGCGTTTCCACTGACAGAGCATCCAGGTCGATACTCTGCCGCAGTCTCAACGGTCGCCTCGTGATGTGCGACCTCGGGACCGGAGTTCGGATCGACGAGCTAGCAAGCAACTTGGAAGAAACACTCATTATCCATGGCCCGCCAACCCACCGATCATTTGTAATCGTGGGACAAGACAAGAACACTGGCCGTCAGCCATTCTGGCAACGTTTTCTCGAGAAGCTTCGCCCGCACTGGCTTCCGGCGCACGCGGAAGCAACTATCGTGGTAGCAAATCCGAGTACGGGAGTTGACCTGGCCCAGTTCCGGACAGATGCGCCCCCAATTGTGCTTTCAGCCGACGGGAGCACACTGGTAACTGAAACCGAGCCCGCAAATCCAAACGCCGAACCCATGGTGCACGTCTGGTCGGTCCACCCTCACCGCGCCTACTTCTGGGCCGTCACCTGGTCGCACGGCGTCGGCGTCGTCTTGTTGCTTCTGAGACGCTGGCGGATGAACGAAAGCAAGGATCGCCGCGCAACCCCATTGGGTGACAAGCACCATTGCACAATTGAAGGCAACAAACCGCAATCTTACGGCCGCCGAATCCGAATCCGGTAATCCTCGATGATCACCGTGTTGCCCTGGAGATCATGCGGCGGCACGGACTGCAAGGCTTTGGCGATTGCCGTTTTGGTGGCTGGAATGTCCTGGCTGTGAAGCCGCAAGATCAGAATGTCCGGATGGGCGCCGGGCGGATAGCGGCGAATGTCGGCGAAGTCCAAGTCGAAAGTAATGAGCGCCCGTCCTTCGGCAACGGCATGCGCTGCAATGGCTGGATCGCCCGCGCCTTCAATGCCCTCGTCGCGACATGTTGCCGCGTCGAGTCCGGCGGCCTTGAAGTCGTCCACCAAGCTGGCCGGCAAATTCTCGTCGAGCTTGAAGCGCATGGCAGCTCACGCCGGCATGGGGATGCGCTCTTCTCGGCTCAGCAGGGCCGCGTATTCCAGGCAAGCGTCGATGTCCTCCTTGCTGAGCGCGGGGTAGTTGGCAAGAATCTCCGATTCCGGAACTCGCGCCGCGAGGTTGTCGAGCACGACGGAAACCAAAATGCGCGTACCGCGAATGCACGCTTTGCCATGACAAATGTTGGGATCGCTGACGATTCGATCAAGCCGGTTCATGTGGATGGCCTCCCTCGTCACACCTCCTCCAAATACGTATACCCATCCAGCCCCGTCTCGTAGTACTGCAAGAGCTGCCGCGATTCGTTCAAGGTGATCTTGTTGCAGCGGACCGCGCGTTCCACGTCCTTGCGGAGCTTGTTGATCAGCTCGTCGGCGTTGTACTGCACGTAGGCCAGCACTTCGCGGACCGTGTCGCCCTTGACCACGCCTTCCAGGTTCACTTCGCCGTTCTCGTCAAGCGTCACGTGGACGGCGTTGGTGTCGCCGAACAGGTTGTGCAGGTCGCCGAGGATTTCCTGGTAGGCGCCGAGCAGGAAAGCGCCGAGGTAGTAGGGCTTGCCGTCGTAGGGGTGCAATTCCAGGGTGCTGCGGACGTCGCGGAGGTCGATGAACTGGTCGATCTTGCCGTCCGAGTCGCAGGTGATGTCGCCGAGCACGGCGCGGCGGACCGGGGCTTCGTTCAGGCGGTGGATCGGCATGACGGGAAAGAGCTGCTTGACCGCCCAGCTATCGGGCATCGACTGGAACACCGAGAAGTTGCAGAAGTAGGTGTCGGACATGAGCGGTTCCAGGCCCTGCAATTCCTCGGGCGTGTAGTCCAGCTCGCGGGTCATCTTGAGGATCTTGGCGCACACGGCCCAGAAGATGCGCTCGGTGAGCGCCCGGCTCTCGATGGTCAGCCCGCCCAGGTTGAACAGGTTCAGCGACTCGTCCATCGCCTGCACGGCGTCGTGGTAGGCTTCGATGATGTTCTTCTTCGACAGGGTCTGATAGATGCCGAACAGATCGGTCACCTGCTGCGGGGCGTCGCCGGGGATTTCGGGCGGCACGGTGTAGCGGTCGAAGTTGGAGACGCCGAGGACGTCGAAGACGAGCAGGCTGTGATACGCCACCACGGCCCGGCCCGACTCGCTGATGATGGTCGGGTGCGGGACGCCGCACTCGTCGCAGACGCTCTTGATGCGGAAGACGACGTCGTTGGCGTATTCCTGGAGGGTGTAGTTGACGGACGATTCGAAGTCGGTCTGCGAGCCGTCGTAGTCGATGCCGAGGCCGCCGCCGACGTCGATGTACTTGACGCCGGCGCCGACACGGTGCAGCTCGACGTAGACGCGCGACGCTTCGGTGAGCGCGTTCTTGATCGAGCGGATGTTGGTGATCTGGCTGCCCAGGTGGAAGTGGACGAGCTGGAGGCAATCACCCAGGTCGCGCTGCTTGAGGTATTCGAAGGCTTCGAGGGCCTCGGTCAGGGTCAGGCCGAACTTCGAGCGGAAGCCGGCGCTGTAGCGCCAGCGGCCGGCGCCGCGGGCGGCCAGCTTGACGCGGATGCCGATGGTCGGCCGGACCTGCAATTCCTCGGCGAAGCGGACGATGGCTTCCAGCTCGGTGAACTTCTCGACGACGGGGATGATGTGCTTGCCCATCTTGGTGGCCAGCATGGCCATCTTGATGAACTCGTCGTCCTTGAAGCCGTTGCAGATGATCGGCGTGTCGCCGCCGTTGGTGACCGCGAGCACGGCGAGCAATTCGGGCTTGGAGCCGGCTTCGAGGCCGAAGCCGTAGGGCTTGCCGAAGTCGAGGATTTCCTCGACGACGTGCCGCTGCTGGTTGACCTTGATCGGGTAGACGCAGGTGTAGTTGCCGAGGAAGTTGTACTCGGCGATGGCGGTCTTGAAGGCGTCGAAGATCTCGCCGACGCGGTGGCGGAGGATGTCGGTGAAGCGGATCAGGATCGGCAATTGGATGCCGCGCTCCTGGAGCTGGTCGATCAGGTCCTTGAGGTCGATGGCCTGGTCGGGGTTCTTGTTGGGGTGGACGGTGACGTGGCCCTTGTCGTTGACGCCGAAGTAGCCCTTGCCCCAGTGGCGGACGCCGTAGGTCTCGAGGGCGTCGAGGATCTTCCACTGATCCATCATTTCCATGGGGCCGCGTGGTGCGAAGGGAGATGTCGCGGGAACCGGCGCTCGCCCGCGCTCCGCGGTGACGACGGCGCCGTTCGTTGAGTTGGAGTTGGGTTGTTCCACTTCTGTGTGTGCCAAGAGAGGAGGAAACGTTTCCGTACACCGGTATGTGATAAGTATACGCACGGTGTGCGCCGGTCAAGGAGATTCCGGAGGGGAATGCGTGAAGATTTTTTTGGCGCTCGCATGCCGCGGCGCGGCGAGTAGAATGCGGGAAGCGCGGACGACTCGGAGCCACAGATGAAGCGGTGGTCGAAGTTGGATGGATAATTGGCTTGCCGTTTAGCGTTCGGGAAACTCGGCCAGGGGCGTCATCCATCGCGAACGCTGAGCAGCAAGCCGGCGGATGAGGTCTTGGAACATGCGCATCCTCGTCACCGGCGGCGCCGGCTACATCGGCAGCCATGCCGTCAAACTGTTCGGCGCGCGCGGCCACGAGGTCTGGGTCTATGACAGCCTCGTGTACGGCCATCGCGGCGCCGTCCCCGCGGATCGCCTCGTCGTCGGCGATCTCAGCGACGTCCATCGCCTCGATCAGTTGCTCGTCGAGCAGCGGATCGACGCCGTCGTGCATTTCGCCGCCTTCGCCGCGGTCGGCGAATCGGTGCAGCAGCCGGCGAAGTACTGGCAGAACAACTTCGTCAACACCCTCGGCCTGCTCGAATGCGTGCGCCGGCACGGGATCAGCCGCTTTGTCTTCTCCAGCACCTGCGCCACGTTCGGTTGTCCGACAGCGATGCCGATCAGCGAGGACACGCCGCAAGCGCCGATCAACCCCTACGGCCACACGAAGCTCGCCGTCGAATGGGCCTTGCACGATTACGGCCAGGCCTACGGCATCGGCTACGCGGCGCTACGCTACTTCAACGCTGCCGGCGCGGCGGCCGACGGCTCGATCGGCGAGGACCACACGCCGGAGACGCACCTGATCCCGCTGGTGCTGTTCGCCGCCATGGGCAAGCGCCCGCAGATCGAGATTTTTGGGACCGATTATCCGACGCCGGACGGCACCTGCATCCGCGATTACATCCACGTCGATGACCTGGCGCTGGCGCATCTGCTCGCTCTCGAAAAGCTGACGCCGGGCCTGGAGCTGCACTACAACCTGGGCATCGGTCACGGCTACAGCGTCCGCGAAGTGATCCGCACCTGCGAGGAAGTCACCGGCAAGATGGTCCCCGTCAAGGAGGGCCCGCGCCGCCCCGGCGACCCGCCCGTGCTGATCGCGTCGTCGGAGAAGATCCAGAAGGAGCTCGGCTGGAAGCCGCACTACGTCGAGCTGCGCGGCATCGTCGAGACGGCGTGGCAGTGGCATGCAAGTCATCCGAAGGGATATCGGTAACGCGGCAACGAGCCGGCGAATCAAGCGATCCATGGTATCTGCGGGGCTGTGCCATGGCCGACAGCGACTCTCGATCCAGTTCGGACGGCTGCGTCCCCATGAAGTTTGGCGACGCCGGGCGCGGCCAGACGGGTCGACCAGCCTCGTATCACGAGATCAGAGCCAAACATCAGCAGGCAATCGCGGATCGCAGGCGCGTCCTGGCAAAGGGGCTTCTTTTGACATTTGTCGTCTTGACCATGTTCGTGTTGGTGTTCAACGTGATTGATTTTGACTCGTTCGGACCAGGCGTCACGTTGGCGAGTTATCGGCGACTGCACGTCGGCATGGGCGAACACGAGGTCGAGGCGATCTTGGGTTCCAGGGGGAGGAATATCGTGCCGTTCCGCGAGCAACATGTCCGCCACCTGCAGGACGACGAGAAGTTCTGGAAGGGGAAGAAACTGGTCATCTACGCTGCGTTCGCCAAAGACAATCGGGTCAGGCAGATATCAATGACCTGGCATGGTTCGACACCGCAGCCAGAATCGATCACGCAAACACTCGGCCGGTGGTTTGGCGTCGATAGGAAATGATGTCGTCCATGGAATCCCCGTCTTCACAATGCCTGAAAGGGCGTGTCGCTCTCGTGACCGGCGCCGGCGTCGGCATCGGCCAGGCGGCGGCCATCGCGCTGGCGCGGGCGGGGGCGTTCGTCGGCATCCATTATCATTCGAGCGCGGACGGCGCCCGCCAGACTCTGCAAACGATCCGCGCCGCGGGGAGCGACGGCGTGCTGCTGCCCGGCGACCTGACCGTGGAAGACCAGGCCAACGCCGTCGTCGATCGCCTCGCCCAGGCGCAGGGCCGGCTCGACATCCTGTTCAACAACGCCGGCTCGCCGTTGAACATGGTTCCGCTCGCGGAGATGCCGCTGGAGCTGTGGCGTCAGGTGTTCGACGTCAACGTGACCTCCGCGTTTCTCGTGACCAGGCGGGCCATACCCCATCTGCGCGCCAGCGGCCATGGGGCCATCATCAACAACCTCACCTTGTCGATGCAGACCGGCGGCTCCGGCGGGGCGGCGGCGTACGCGGCCGCGAAGGGCGCTCTCCACATCCTGACGCGCTCGCTGGCGAAGGAGCTGGCCCCGCAGGTCCGGACCAACGCGATCATGCCGGGCGTGATCGAGACGCGCCATCACGAAATCCACAGCACGCCGGAAAAACTCGCCGGTTACCGGCAGCAGACGCCGCTGGGCCGCAACGGCACGGCCGAGGAAGTCGCCGCGGCCGTGATGTTCCTGGCCAGCGACGCGGCCAGCTTCATCAACGGGGCAGTGCTCGACATCAACGGCGGCCGGTTCCTGCGGTGACGCACGGTCGTTCCGAGGTCATTTCGCCTGCGAGCAAGCTCGCCGGCTCAATGAGTTGCGCATGTACGAGATCGATATTGCCAACGCCGAGATGTATTTGCGCGAGCGCCATGGCATCGCGGCGACCCGGGTGCAGGCGTTGTCGGGCGGCGTCTCCAATGTCGTGCTGCGCGTCGAAACGGCCGGCGAGCCATTCGTCCTCAAACAGTCGCGGCCGCAACTGCGCACGCGCGACGCCTGGTTCAGCGATCTGGACCGCATCTACCGCGAACAGGAAGTAATGCAGGCGCTTGTCGATCGGCTGCCGCCGTTGACCGTGCCGCGCGTCTTGTTTGCCGATCGGGAGAATTTCGTCTTCGCGATGAGCCATGCGCCGATCCCCAATCCCTCTTCCCCGGAGGGAGCGAGGGGCAGGGTGGCGGTTTGGAAGGAATCCCTGCTGGCCGGCGACATCGATCCGGCCATGGGCGAGCGGGCCGGCCGGGTGCTCGGCATGATGCACGAGGCGACGGCTCGGGACCCCGGCAGGTTCGGCGTCTTTCGCGATCGGACCGTGTTCGTGCAGCTTCGCGTGGATCCGTTCTATCGCAAGATTCAGGAGCGCCGGCCGGAAGTCGCGGACGCGGTGCAGGCGCTGATCGACAGCATGATGATGCGTCAGGATGCGCTTTGCCATGGCGATTACACGCCGAAAAACATGCTCGTGCACGGCCAGGGCTTCATGCTGGTCGATTATGAGACGGCCCACTTCGGCGACCCGGCCATGGACCTGGGGTTGTTTCTGACGCACTTGCTGTTGAAGGCCGTGCGGCGGCCGGGGCAGCGCTCGGGCTATTTCGAGCTGATTGAGGGGTTTTGGCGAAGTTACCGCGCCGAAGTGCGTTGCCAAAGTCTGGGGGAGCTGGAGCAACGCGGGGTCGCACACTGGGGCGCCGGCTTGCTTGCCCGAATTGACGGAACCAGCCCGGTTGATTATCTACCGGAAGAACGCCGGCGCGAGTCGGTGCGGCGCCTGGGCCGCCTCATCCTGCGCGGCGCGGCGCCGTGCCTGGGCGGAGTGCTGGACCGCTGCGATCGAGAACTATCGTCTCTGGAACGAGCGGCGGAGAATGGAGTCTCTGATGCAATGGATGCGCGGAAACAAGGCCCCCCTCTCCATGACGCCGGAGAGTGAATCCCACTCGCGCCAGGCGGCGCCAAGGGAGCGCTGGCTGCCGCTGCTCCTGGCGTGCCTGCTGGCGGCCGGCGTCGCCATTCGTTTGCGCCAGTACCTCGGCTGTCCGTCGTACTGGTATGACGAAGCCTATCTGCTGATCAACATTTTCGATCGCGACTTTGGCGAGCTGTTGGGGCCTCTCCGCGCGCAGGTGGTGATGCCGCCCCTGTTCCTGTGGCTGCTGCGGGGTCTGTATGCCGTTTTGGGCGGCAGCGAATGGACGATGCGGCTGCCCGCCGTGGCCTGCTCCATGGCCGCGCTGTTCCTCATGTTCGCGGTCGCCCGCCGCGTCACCGGCCGATGGGGAGCGTTGCTGGCGGTGGGATTGTGCGCGGTTTCCCACCATGCCATGGTTCACGGAAATGTGGTTCGCCCCTACAGCCTGGATTTCCTGTTGACCCAGATCATCGTGCTGCTGGGGCTGGGTCGGCTGTTCCAGGCGGAAACGGCCGCCCTCCGCAATGCGTACAGCATCGGATTGCTGGTCGCGGCCGGTCTCGCCCCGTGGATGTCGTTCCCGAGTGTCCTGGTCCTGGGCGGAGTCAGCCTCGCGCTGCTGGTTGACGCGGCGCGGCGTCGTGAAGCAACCGCCTGGTGGCACTGGCTCGGCCTGAACGCCGTGCTGGCCGGCGCCATCCTGAGCCTGTGGTGGTTCCACGCCAGGCACCTCTACTATCCGGGTCTCCACGAACATTGGATCGGCTGGGGCGGGTTTCCCCAGGACTACACCCCGGCCACGATGCTGCGCTGGTCGGTCGATCGCTTCGTCCGTATTGGAGACCACGGCACGACGTCGCTCGGCATCCCACTCTTGCTTCTTGCATTGATCGGCGCGGGAGCTTGCTGGCGCCGCTCAGCAGCCCTCGCTGTCCTGCTGAGCAGTCCGATCGTTCTCGGCTGGCTCATGGCGCTGGCCGGCCGGTATCCGATGGCCGATCGCACCGTGTTCTACGCGGTTCCGTGCCTCTGGCTGCTTGCGGTCGTCGGCGTCGAGGCCGCCGTCGGTGCGCTGCCCCGTCGGTCGTGCACGCTCGCGCTGCTGGCGGCCGGCGTTCTGCTTGGTCCCGGAATCGTTCGGGCGGCGCGATACCTTGTGGTCGTTGCCACCAAGGTCGATTTTCGGAGCGCTTTTGCTTTCGTCGATCGCCACAAGCTTCCAGCTGACCGATGTTGGATTTCTCATCCCGAAGTCTTCGAAGTGTATTGCCAGAAAGCCAGGTCATGTCTCGGTTCGCACACGCGCTTGGCGGTCGTCGGGGCGCAAGCGCGCGGCCAGCGGTTGTGGGTCGTCGCGCCGCCGCTCGATGGCTGGCGACCGCCCTATCCCCAAGATTTTCGGCAGTTCCTGGCTGCGCTGGAGTTGAGGCCAACAAGAATCGAGCGGTTCGCGGGGCTTGACGTCGTGCTCTTTGAACCCGCCGCGGAGGTTCGCGCGACGATTCCATAGAACAAGCGCACGCGAATTCAACCACGCACGGTAGACCAGCATGGCCGGCGGCGTCATCGAAACCATCCACGCCCGTGAAGTGCTCGATAGCCGCGGGAATCCCACGGTGGAGGTCGAGGTCCGGTGCGGCGCGGCCGTCGGCCGGGCCATCGTCCCCTCGGGCGCCAGCACGGGCCGCCACGAGGCGCTGGAGCTGCGCGATCACGACCCGGCCCGCTACGCCGGCAAGGGCGTACGCCGCGCCGTGGCCAACGTCCACGAGCACATCGCGCCTCACCTGCTCGGCATGCCCGCGTCGGCCCAGCGCGACATCGATCACAAACTGATCGCGCTGGACGGCACGGCCGACAAATCGCGCCTCGGCGCCAACGCCATCCTCGGCGTCTCCCTGGCGTGCGCCCACGCCGCCGCCGCGGCCCGCGGCGTCGCCTTGTGGCAATACCTCGACACGGGCGCTGCCCGTATGCCGTTGCCGATGGTCAACCTCATCAGCGGCGGCCTGCACGCCGGCCGGAACCTCGAATTTCAAGACTTTCTACTCATTCCCATCGGCGCCCGCGGCTACTCGGAAGCGCTGCAGATAACCGTCGCTGTCTATCGGGCCCTCGCCGGGTTGCTGCAAGAAGGGGGCTTCGAAGGGGTGCTGGTCGGCGACGAGGGCGGCTTCGGGCCGAAGCTGGCGAACAACGAAGAGGCGGTCAAGATCGTCGTCGCCGCCATCGAACGCGCCGGCCTGACGCCCGGTCGTGACGCCGCCATCGCCCTCGACGTTGCCAGCACACATTTCCACGACGCCGGCCAATACCTGTTGCGCGATCGCGTGCTCGACGCCGCGGGCTTGACCAGGCTGCTGGCGGCGTGGGTCGGGCAGCACCCAATCGTCAGCATCGAGGACGGCATGGCCGAGGACGACTGGGCCGGCTGGCGGCAACTGACCCAGGCCCTCGGCGGCCGCGTGCAACTGATCGGCGACGACCTGTTCGTCACGAACCCGGTGCGTCTGGCGCGTGGCATCCAGGAAGGCGTCGCCAACAGCGTCCTGATCAAGGTCAACCAGATCGGCACGCTGACAGAGACGCTCGACGTCATTGCTCAGGCTCGCGCGGCCGGCTATCGCCCGGTGATCTCGGCCCGCAGCGGCGAAACGGAGGACACGACCATCGCCGACCTGGCGGTCGCCACCGGGGCAGGGCAGATCAAGATCGGCTCGGTGGCCCGTGGCGAGCGACTGGCGAAGTACAATCAGTTGCTGCGGATCGAAGAGCAGATGGGGGCCAACGCGCCGTTTGCGAAATGGGAGCCCATGGAGAATTGAGGATCGCCTATGCCGGACCCTTACCTCGCCATCCAGGTCGTCATGATGCCGCGCGACACCAATCCGCTCGGCTCGATCTTCGGCGGCGTCATCCTCAGCTACATTGACCAGGCGGGCGCCATCGGGGCGCGGCGCGAGGTGCAGCGCGGCGGCGGCGTGCCGTTCCTGGTCACCGTGGCCGTCAACCGCGTCGAGTTCAAGCTGCCGGTCCTGGTCGGCGACGTGGTCCGTTTCCTGACCCGGCCGGTGCGCGTCGGCCGCACCTCGATCACCATGCAAATCAGCGTCGAGGCGGAGCGCGGCACGGAAGTGCATCGCGTCACCGAGGCGGAGGTCGTCTACGTCGGCATCGATCCGGCGACGCGCCGCCCCTTGCCGCTCTTTCCCGGAGGGGCCTGACATGGTATAAGGAGCGAAGGCGCCGATCGCCGGCAGTGGATTCAGGTGTCGCCATGTCGTACACGACGTTTCACCTGTTCTTCGACGACATCGAAGTGGGCCAGGAATGGTTGTCGCTGGGCCGCACGATCACGGAAACCGAGATCGCCAATTTCGCGGGGATCAGCGGCGATTTCAATCCGATCCACGTCGATCACGAATTCGCCAAGACCACGATCTTTCGCCGCCCCGTTGCCCAGGGCCTGTTGCTGTTGTCGATCGCCAGCGGCCTCGGGCTGCACGCGCCGCCGATGCGGACCATGGCGTTTCTCAGCCTCAAGGAATGGCACTTCAACGAGCCGGTGTTCGTCGGCGACACGGTGCGCTTGAAGACGAAGGTCCTCGCCAAGACCGAGCGGGCCCGCGGCCGCTTCGGCGTCGTCACCTGGCAGCGGCAGATCATCAATCAAGAAGACAAAGTCGTGCAGCACGGCATCACCGAGACGCTGGTCGAGGGCCGGGCGAATCTGAAGAGGGCCAAAGACAAACCTCCGAACTCTTGAAGACTTCCGAAGTCTCGTTCGTATCCTGTTCGATATGACCATCCGCACCCGCTTCGCCCCCAGCCCGACCGGCTACCTGCACATCGGCGGCGTGCGCACCGCGCTGTTCAACTGGCTGCTCACGCGCCGGCACGGCGGCACGTTCGTGCTCCGCATCGACGACACCGACGCCGAGCGCAACCGCCCCGAGGCGCTGCAGCCCATCCTCGACGGCTTCCACTGGCTCGGCATCGATTGGGACGAAGGCCCCGAGGTGGGCGGTCCCTGCGGGCCGTATGTTCAGTCGCAGCGCCAGCACTTGTACGTCGAAGCGGCGCTCAAGCTCATCGATTCGGGCCATGCGTACCCCGATTACAAATCGGCCGACGAGATCAGCGCCGAGCGCAAGGAGGCCGAGAAGGCGAAGCGCAACTACATCTACCGCGGCGCGCATCGGAGCACGCCGCCGGCCGAGTGCCGGCGCTTGTACGACGCCCAGCGGACGGTCATCCGCCTGAAGGTTCCGGAAGGCAAGCCGATCGTGATCAACGATCTGATCTGCGGCAAGGTCGAGGTGCAACCCGAGCTGGTCGGCGATTCGGTGATCTTGCGGGCCGATGGGCGGGCGCTCTACAACTTCGCGACGGTGGTCGATGACGTGGCGATGAAGATCACGCACATCGTCCGCGCCAAGGAGCATCTGTCGAACACGCCGGTGCAAGTCCTCGCCTACGAAGCGCTCAACTATCCCGTGCCGCAGTTCGCGCACGTGCCGGTGGTCAACGCGCCGAAATCGAAAGAAAAGCTCAGCAAGCGGAAGATGAAGCAGTTCATGACCGACGACGTGGTACAGCGGCTGCGCGCCGCCCACGCCGTGCCGCCCGACTGGACCGACGAGCAGATCAAGAACAGCGAGGACCTGAACCCCGCGACCGTGGCGTTCTACCGCGTCCTGGGTTACTTGCCGGCGGCCCTCGTGAACTACTTCGGCCGGCTCGGCTGGTCGCTCGACGACAAGACCGAGATCATGCCGCTGGCGACGATGATCGAGAACTTCAGCCTGGAGCGCGTCAACGATTCGCCGGCCAGCTTCGACCCGGACAAGCTGCTGTGGATGGCCGGCGAGTACATGAAGCAGTTGCCGATCGACGACAAGGTGGCCGGCGTGATCCCGTTCCTGCGCCGCGCCAACCTGATCGGCGACGAGGTCGATGACGCGCTGCGGCGGAAGATTCGCAAGGTCATCGAAGCCTGCGGCGACCGGCTGAAGGTGTACTCGGACGTGTACCTGTACGCCAGCTTCTTGTTCCGGGACCCGGAGTACGATCCCAAGGCGGTCAAGCAACGGTTGCACAAGGACGGCATTCGCGAACATCTGACGGCGTTCGCGGACGTTCTGAAAACGATCGAACCCTTCGAGCCGGCGGTTCTTGAAGAGAAACTCAAGGAATACTGCGACGCCAGGCAGTTCAAGCTCGGCGACCTGAATCATGCGCTGCGCGTGGCGACCACCGGCGTCATGGTCGGCGTGAGCGTGTTCGACGGCCTGGCGATCCTGGGACGGGACGAAACCCTGCGGCGGATCGGAACGGCGCTGGGTTTGAACATGTGATTCCGATACAAGACCATCCATGAGAGACTACCAGATCTGCGGCCTGGGCAACGCGATCGTCGATATCTTCATCGAGGTCACCGACGCGGAGTTTGCGGAGCTGGGCTACGAGCGAGGCTCGATGCGCCTCGTCGAGCTGACCGATCAGCACCAGCTTCTCGATCGATTCAAGGGCCGCGAGCCCCGCCTGGTTTCCGGCGGCTCGGTGGCCAACTCGATCATCGCCTTCTCGCAACTGGGCGGCGACGCGGCCTTCATCGGCTGCGTCGGCGACGACCGTTACGGCCTGTTCTACACCAGTGAGTTCGAGGAGCTGGAGATCGACATCGGCAACCCGGTCATCGTCGGCGAATCGACCGGCACCTGCGTCGCCCTGATCACGCCGGACGCAGAGCGGACCATGCGCACGTGCCTGGCGGTGTCGAGCCACCTGGCCGAGCGGCACGTCCACGAAGGCCGCATCAAGAAGTCGGACTGGCTGTTCATCGAAGGTTACGTGTTCGCCAACCCCAACGGCCAGTCGGCGATCCGCGAGGCGGTCCGGATCGCCAAGAAGAACGACGTCAAGGTCGCGATCACCTGCTCAGAGGCGTTCATCGTCGAGCTGTTTCACGAGCCGTTCTTCGAAGCCCTGCGGCACACCGACATGCTGTTCACCAACGAAAGCGAAGCGTGCGCCCTCACCAAGGCGGCCAGCGCCGAGGAAGCATTTGCCAAGCTGGCCGGCCTGGTGCCGCAGTGCGTGGTGACCGCCGGCCCGCGCGGCGCCCACGTGCGCTACGACGACGTCGAGACCCTCGTGCCGGCCTTTCCGTGCGAGCCCAAGGACCTGACCGGCGCCGGCGACATGTTCGCCGGGGCGTTCCTGTACGGCGTCACGCACGGGGTTGGGCCGGAGCAAGCGGCCCGAGCGGGGTGCTACCTGGCGATGAAGGTGATCACGCAGGTCGGCGCCCGGCTGCATCATGGGACGAAGCATTTCTGGGAGGAGGCGTTGGCGAAGTGATTGTGACGGACTGGATATGATAGAATGACGAAAGCGGTCACATTTGATCAAGCGACGAGGTGGTGCATGGCTGAAATGATTACCTATGAGCAGGTTGTCGCGCTGGCGGTGCAGCTTCCCGCGGAAGATCAGAAGCGACTGGCCCAACAACTCTTGGCGTCCGCGCACGAACCGCCCCTCCAACGTCGCAACGTCATGGAATTCAGCGGCATCGTGCCATATCCTCTCTGTGGCGAAGACGCCCAAGCCTGGGTAACGCGCACGCGCGGTGAATGGGACGAACGCGAAAAGCAACTGAGGCATTGAGCGTGGAAATCACTGCTGCCATGCAACGCGTCAAGCGCCTATTTCTAGACAGCTCTGTCGTCATTTTCTTCGTCGAGAAGAACCCAGACTACGTTGATCGAGTTAATGCCATTTTTCAAAGGATCGCCGCGAACGAGCTCTGGGGCATCACTTCGCCGATCACGCTTGCCGAGTGCCTCGTTCATCCGTTGCGCCACAACCTTCCGCTAGCTGTGCGGCAATTCAATGAGCTGATCGTCGCGGGTAGCGGAATCGAGTTCGTTGCCGTCAACGACAATCACGCGAACCGAGCTGCCGAATTCCGTGTCAAATACAATCTGCTCTTGCCCGACGCGTTGCAGATCGCCATCGCGCTGCAATCGAACTGCGACGCCTTTCTGACGAATGATCACACCTTGAAGCGAGTCACCGAAATCCCCATCTTGCTGCTCGATGACCTGGAGCTAAGAGTACAGGATGAACGGAGGCAAACGATGAGCAACCCCGAAACCCCATCCGCCCATTTCATCCATCAGATCATCGACCAGGACAACCAGTCGGGCAAGTTCGGCGGCCGGGTCCACACCCGCTTCCCGCCCGAGCCCAACGGCTACTTGCACATCGGCCACGCCAAGTCGATCTGCCTGAACTTCGGCACCGCCCAGAAGTACGCCGGCAAGTGCAACCTCCGCTTCGACGACACCAATCCGTCCAAGGAAGATCAGGAGTACGTCGATTCGATCATGGAAGACGTACAGTGGCTCGGCTTCACGTGGGACGGCCTGTACTACGCGTCCGACTACTTCCAGCAGCTCTACGATTGGGCCGTCGAGTTGATCAGGAAGGGCAAGGCCTACGTCTGCGATCTGACGCCGGACCAGGTCGCTCACCATCGCGGCGGCTTCGATCCGGCGACCGGCAAGGCCAGCCCCTATCGAGATCGGTCGATCGAAGAGAACCTCGATCTCTTCCAGAAGATGAAGGACGGCGCCTTCCCGGACGGCTCGCGGACCTTGCGCGCCAAGATCGACGTGAACGCCGCCAACATCAACCTGCGCGACCCGGTGATGTACCGCATCCTCCGGGCCACGCACCACCGCACCGGCGACACGTGGTGCATCTACCCGATGTACGACTGGGCCCACGGCCAGAGCGACTCGATCGAGCGGATCACCCATTCGATCTGCACGCTGGAGTTCGAGAACCATCGGCCGCTGTACGATTGGTTCGTGCAGGAGCTGGGCATCTACGCGCCGCAGCAGATCGAATTCGCCCGGCTCAGCCTCACCCACACGGTGATGAGCAAGCGCAAGTTCCTGGAGCTGGTGCGCGACAAGCACGTAGCCGGCTGGGATGACCCGCGGATGCCGACCATCTCCGGCCTGCGGCGCCGCGGCTACACGCCGGAGGCGATCCGCAACTTCTGCGAGCGCGTCGGCGTCTCCAAGTACGACGGCACCATCGACATGCACTGGCTCGAAGACGCGATCCGCGACGACCTCAACAAACGCGCCCCGCGCGTCCTCGGCGTGCTGCGGCCGCTGAAAGTGGTGATCGACAACTATCCCGAGGGCAAGACCGAGGAGCTTGACGCCGTCAACAACCCGGAGGACGCCGGCGCCGGCTCGCGCAAGCTGCCGTTCTCGAAGGTCCTGTACATCGAGCGCGACGATTTCCGCGAAGACCCGCCCAAGCAGTTCTTCCGCCTGGCCCCCGGCCGCGAAGTCCGGCTGCGCTGGGCCTACTTCGTCAAGTGCGAGCAGGCGATCAAGGACCCGGCCACCGGCGCGATCACCGAGCTGCGCTGCACCTACGACCCGGCGACCAAAGGCGGCAACGCCCCGGACGGCCGCAAGGTCAAGGGGACCATCCACTGGGTCTCGGCCGCCCACGCCGTGCCGGCCGAGGTGCGGCTCTACGATCATCTATTCGTGAAGCCCGACCCCGACGACGTGGCGGAGGGCCAGGACTACAAGGCCAATCTGAACCCGAAGTCGCTGGAGGTCGTGGAAGGACTGCTCGAGCCGAGCGTGAAGGGGGCGGCGCCGGGAACGCGCTACCAGTTCGAGCGTCTGGGATATTTCTGCGTGGACAAGAAGGATTCGACGCCGGCGAAGCTGGTGTTCAATCGCACGGTGACGCTGGCCGACACGTGGGCGAAGATTGAGAAGGGGCAGAAGAAGTAAGCAACGGAATCAACGGCTGTCAAATAGGCCGCTGCGCGGGCGTCCCGACGACTCGTCGCCGACCTGGTCGCTCACCAGCTTCGGGCCTTCATCCTCCGGGGGCTGCGCGCGGACGACGAACGGCTGCTGGCAGCCGGGGCAGGTGCGCGTCTGGCCGCGCAGCCGCAAGGGCGCCTTGATGCGGGCGCCGCAGCCGGAGCAGCGGCAGATCAGCGACAGCGGTTCCGCCGGCGCCTGCGGTTCGGTTGGTTTGTCTTCGTTCGTTTCCACGGGTTTGCCCAGCACCTTGCCCACTCCTTCCAGCAGCCGCTCCATCGAAAACGGCTTGCGAATGAAATCGACGACGCCGGCCTGCTCGGCGTACGCCTTGCTCTTGTGGCCGTCGCTGGCCGTGATCATGATGAACGGCGGCGCGTCGGTCTTGCCTTGAAAGTGTTCGAGCAACATGAACCCGTCCCAGCGCGGCATCATCAGGTCGAGGATCACCAGGTCCGGCCGCTGGCCGTCGATCAAGTGCCGGGCCGCCATGCCGTCGTCGGCCTCGAGGGTGCGAAAGCCGCGCGCTTGCAGCACGGTTTTCAGCCCCGAGCGCAGGTCGCAATCGTCGTCCACGACGAGGATGGTGTGGGGAGTTTTCATGGGATGACCTCGGTAGGCGGGCGATCGAGCGTAGGCAAAGCACTTGCCTTGCCGTTCTGGGGGGTCGCAAAGCAAGCTTTGCGGTCGGCAAAGCGATGTGCTTCGCCATGCTGGCTGGGTCGGCAAAGGAAGCCGCATTGCCAACGAGGAATGAAGAGAAGGCCTGGTTTCACCGGCGCTGACCGCGCGAGACAATCCGTCTCAGGGGGGAGCGGAGCCGCCGAACCAAACTCAAGGCATGCGCTCGTTTTGGGGAAGAGGCATGCCGCTTTCTCTTGGCGAGCGCGCACCGCACTCACCATGTGTGCCTCATAACTATACGCTGCGGTCCAGGCAAGGTCAAATCGTGGTGCGGTATACCTTTGTATCGCAGGGCGGTGCCGATCGCCCGTCAACTCTCTTCCGTCACGACTTCCGCCCGGTCGCCGGACACGCCGCTGCATGGACACAGCTCAATCCGGTATTGCAGCTCGTTGCGGATTTTCTCCAGCGCCTCGGCCCGCGTCGCCGCGGCGACCTCGACGGTTCCAACGGTCGAGCCGGAATGCCGGGCCAGCCAGCCGCCGCCGCGCCGCTCAATCGTGCACGTGAATTTCATGGCCGCCTCCGATTCCCGACATGGTACATTGAGTCGGGACGAAAAGACAGCCACGGATGAAACACAGATCGAACACAGATGAGAGGCACAAGCAACTCTGGCATCTGTGTTTCATCTGTGTTTGATCTGTGGCTGACGCCGATTGGGTGATCCTTGTGTCAACACATGCATCCGTGGTTCTCGAAGGGCGGCTGGCCGACATCGACGGCGTCCGCTGGGGGCAGGTCGCGATCGAGAACGGCGTGATCGTCGCGGTCGGGCCGGACCTCGGCAAGCCGGACCGGGTGTTTGCCGACTCGTGCCTGATCTTCGCCGGCATGGGCGACATCCACATCCACGCCCGCGAGGACGTGACCGGCAAGCACACGTACAAGGAGACGTTCGCGACCGCCGCGGCCGCGGCGCTGCATGGCGGCGTGGTGCACGTGGCCGACATGCCGAATAACCCGGCGCCGCCCATCGACGACGCCAGTTACGCCGCGAAAGAGGCCCTGGTGCGGCGCGGCACCTTGCCGGTGACGTTCACGCTCTACGCCGGCATCGGTCCCGGCACGAACCCGCTGGCCCGGCAGGTCCCCTACAAGGCGTACATGGGGCCGAGCGTCGGCGATCTGTTCTTCAGCAGCCTGGAGCAGCTCGACGAGACCCTCGCCCATTACCGCGGCCACAACGTCAGCTTCCACTGTGAAGATCCGATCCTGCTCGAACAGCACAAGTCGGCGCCGCTGCACGAGCTTCGCCGGCCGCCCGAATGCGAGCTGAGCGCGACGCGGTTCGCCCTCGCCATGATCGACAAGCATGAGCTCATCGGCAAGTTGTGCCACTATTCCGTCGGCGAAGGCTTGCCGCTGATCCGCGCCGCGAAACAGCGTTACGAGGCGAGCGGACAGAATCGGAGTTCTATCCCACGGTTGACGATCGAAGTCACGCCGCAGCACGTCTTCTTCGACACCGATCGGATGACGCCGGACAACCGCCCCTGGCTGCAGATGAACCCGCCGATCCGCTCGCCCGCGGACCGGGCCGCCATGCTCGAAGCGTTGCGCGACGGCACGGCCGACTACCTGGCGACCGACCACGCGCCGCACTCCGTCGAAGAAAAGAATCCCTCCCTCGCCCCTGGGGAGAGAGGGGTTGGGGGTGAGGGGCACGGCCACTCGGGCATGCCGCAGCTCGACACCTACGGCCCGTTCGTCGCGTGGCTGCTGGTCGAGGAGAGTTTCACGCCGGAGCGCATCGCCGAGCTGTGCTGCGCCAATCCGGGCCGGTTCGTCGCGCCGTATCAGCGGGAGAAGTTTGGCCGGTTGTTGCCCGGCTACGTCGGCTCGCTGACGGTGATCGACGTGTTGAAACCGGTGACGATTCGCCGCGAGGATTTGAGGACGAAATGCGGCTGGAGCCCGTTCGAAGGGATGACGTTCCCGGGCAGCGTGGCCGCGGTGTACGTGCGCGGAGTGGAGGTCGAAAAGGGGTCAGGCGCCGTTTAGCCCCGGTTCGCAGAACCGGGGCGGGACAGGCGGCTGGCAGTGGATGCATCGCAAGCTCGGGATATGTCCGCCCCGGTTCTTCGAACCGGGGCTAAACGTTCCGTCTCGGATCAACCCCGCCCCACCAACGGCATCTTCGTCGCCATCACCGTCATGAACAGCACGTTGGCGTCGAGCGGCAAACTCGCCATGTACGCCACCGCGCGGGCGACGTTGTCCACGGCCATCGTCGCCTCGACCGCGATCGTGCCGTTCGCTTGCGGCACGCCGGCTTTCATCTTCGCGGCCATCTCCGTCTCGGCGTTGCCGATGTCGATCTGGCCGCAGGCGATGTCGAAGGGCCGGCCATCGAGCGCGGTGGATTTGGTCAGCCCGGTGACGGCGTGCTTGGTCGCCGTGTACGGAGCGGAGTTCGGCCGGGGCGTGTGCGCGGAGATCGAGCCGTTGTTGATGATCCGGCCGCCGCGCGGCGTTTGGTTCTTCATCAAGCGAAACGCCTCTTGCGTGCATAGAAACACGCCCGTGAGGTTGACATCGACGACGCGGCGCCATTGCTCGACCGTCAGTTCCTCCAGCGGCACGGCGGGGGCGCCGATGCCCGCGTTGTTGAAGAGCAGGTCGAGCCGGCCGAAGGTCTCTTTGGTCTTGTCAAACAGGGCGCGCACCGCCGCCGGATCGCTGACGTCGGTGGGCACGGCCAGGGCTCGCGCCTCGGCGACACTGGCGCGGGCAATGGTCTCACGGAGCTGGTCCGCGCGGCGGCCGGCGAGGACGACGGCGTAGCCCTCGTTCCACAGGGTCAGCGCGACCGCCCGGCCGATCCCCGAGCCGCCGCCGGTGACCAGCGCAATTCTTGTGCTCGCGTTCATGGCTCACCCGTCATCGGTCGAACAAGTGTTTCACCTTTGCCCGGCCCTCGATCAGCCGCTTGGCGTCCTCGGCCAGCAAGTATCGTCCCTGCACCAGCCGCTCGCAGGCCTCGGCGTAGCGCTTCAGGTAGTTCTCGAACGTGCCGTATTCCTCGATCGACATGCGAGGATCGCCGGTTTTCTCACGGTCGGCCTTGGTCCGCGGGAACGGGATGTACGAGCCGAGCAAGCTGGCAAGCTGACCCTCGGCGCCGACTTCCTTCTTGCGCAGGTTCCAGCCGGTGTAGGTGGCGAGCGGGACGGCGACGTCGGGGAGGTTGAGAGTGCCGACGTCGTTGCCGCTCGCGTCCGACTTCGGCACAAGGACCGCTCGGCTCAACTTGACCCTGGGCGGCTCCACGCCGATGATGCCGCGCGTGCGGAACTCCGGTCCGTAATCTGCGTAGACCGGCGCCTGAATCACCTTGGGGATCGCGACGCCCGGCAGGTTGGGGAACTCGAGCTTCCGCCAATCGACCAGGGTGTTGTCATCAAAACGCGGATAGACGCTCGGTGGCGGCTCCTTGCCGGTTCGGACCCACTCGTCGAGGCTGTCGAGCAGTGCGCGCAGGAAGGGGCGATAGTCCGCGGGATTCGCCAGGTTCTGGCTGGTTCCCGGCTTGGCAGGATCGGCGGCTGGACCGTGCTGCGTGCCGCCGAACGCGTAGATGCGCACGTTCGCCGGGATCTCGGCATCGAACATTCGTGGACCGGATTTCGCGAATTTGGTGTGAACCAACGATCCGCTGCGATGCCAGTATTCCGCGGCACTCTGCGTGTGCAGCACTTTGGGCTGCTTCGAACTCTTCTGATACGCGCTGAGAATTCCTTCGACGCGATGGCTCAGCACGTCGCGATCGTCGCCATACGCAAACGGAAATAGATCCGCCGGATACGTGTGATCCTCATGCTGCCCGTTGTGCCGCGTCGGTTGAGCGAAGCGATGGTTGAAGAATCCGAGGCCGCCGCCGGCGACGTGCGGGATCAGGCCGTCGAAGACGATGCGGTCCTTCTCATCCTCGTTGAAGCCTTGCCACAACAGATGCCGCAGGAATCGGCCGCTCTGCGAGACGCCGAACGCATTAGCGCGGTCGAACGGCGGCTTCTTGTCGGCGCCTTGGAACGGGTTCCGGGCGCCGTGATCGTGCCGCAGGAACGAGATCAAATCGCGCACCGCCGCGAAGCCGGTCCCCTGCACGATCGAGCCTTCGCATTCGCAGATCAACTCGTACAGCACGCCGGGCTCGAAGCCCTCGGTCAATTCCAGACGAACCTCCGGCAGCGTGCCGCCCACGCCTTCCTTGGCTTCGATCATCGGCTGCACCTTCACTTGCCACATTCGGGGCGGAACGACGACGCGCGGGTCGCCCACCAGGTTGCGGCGCGTCAGCGTCGCCCTGGCCAATCCCTCGGCGGTGGGACGATAGCTGCCGTGGTTCGGACGCCGGGACAAGGGCATCGACTTCACCAGCTTGTCGCTCGACATCTCGAAGCGGACGACGCCGCGCAACGGCTTGCCGTTCTCCAGCGGGATGGGCGGCTTCAGCAGCAGACGGTCGCCGCCGGGCAACAACTCGCCGATCCAGCCGCACCAGACCACGGTGTACCCGCGCCGCATCAGGAACGGGTTGTCGGCCGGCGTGTTGAACATGCCGAGGGCGAGCTTGTTGCCGCGGTTGTTGACGTCGTAGAACAGGGCGCCGTTGCCCTTGGACACGTCCTTCGGGGCGAGGATGTAGACGTCGGACTCGAACTCAACCTTGCCGTCCTTGTTCGCCGGCGCCAGGTCGAGATCGACGATGACCTTGTTCCTGGGATGCTTCGGATCGACGGCGAACCTGGCGATGCCGACGATCTTCTCGTACGGCCCCACATCGCCGAAGGACTTGCCGTCGGCGTACGGCTCGCGGTGGAGGATCTTGAAGTCAACGAGCTCGGCGCGGGTCGGCGCCGCGACCGTCATCAACCCCACGAGCGCGATGCAGATTCTCTTCATGGTTAGCATCCCCTGGCTTGCCGTTTCGCGCTCGCGGCAAACAACCAGCAATCCGGCGCACTGCCGCGAGCGCGAAACGGAAAACAATCCACGAAATCCGCTGTCCCTTGCCGCCGCGATCCTTTAGGGTAATCAATCTCTCGCCACTCGCAACCAATTTCCTTCCAGAAGGAGCATCTGATGCGAACGAGTCATTGGCTAGTTGGCGCGGCGATCCTCGTCGCCGGCGTGTATCTGGCCCGTCCCGAAGCCGAAGGAGGCAAGAACGTGAATCAGCGCGTCTTCGAAATGCGGACCTACTACGCCCATCCGGGCAAGATGAAGGCCCTGCACGCTCGCTTCCGGGACCACACCTGCAAGCTGTTCGAGAAACACGGCATGACCAACATCGGCTACTGGATGCCGACCGACGCCAAGCTGGCGGAGGAGAAAATGGTCTACATTCTCGCCTATCCCAGCAAGGCCGCGGCCGCCAAGAGCTGGAAGGACTTCGCCAACGATCCGGCCTGGAAAAAGGCCAAGGCCGCGTCCGAGGTGGACGGCCCGCTGGTCGCCAAGGTCGAGTCGGTATACTTGAACCCGACGGACTATTCGCCGATCAAGTAGCTTCACGATGCGCCATGATCGAGTCCACGCAGTCACCGGCATCGCACTCGACACGTCGAAAGCGCCTCGTCGTGGTGGTCCTGGGCGGCGCGTTGCTCGGCTGCGTTGCCGGCTGGTGGTGGCTCGCGAAAACCCGATCGCCCGGCGCCGGGGCGAAGGTCGTCGATCCCAGGCTCACCTACCCGACGATCTACCGCAATGTCCGGCCCGACGTGAAGTACGTGGGCGACCGGGCGTGCGCCGACTGCCACGCCGGGCACGCGGAATCCTATCACCATCATCCGATGGGCCGCGCCCTGGCGCCCGTCGCGCAGGCGACCGAGATCGAACACTATGATCCCAAGTCGTTGAACCCCTTCACCGCGTTCGGATTGCGCTACGAGGTCAAGAAGACCGGCGCAAGGATGGTGCACCGCGAGCACCTTCCCGGCGTCGCCAGCGCCGCGCCGGTGGACATCGAGACCGCGGTCCATTTCGCCATCGGCTCCGGCATCAGAGCGCGGAGCTACGCGGTCAGCTACGACGGCTACCTGTTCCAGTCGCCGATCACCTGGTTTCCCCAGGAGCGCCGCTGGGACCTGTCGCCGAGCTACGAGCTCCGCAATCAGCATTTCAGCCGGGCCATCGCGCCGGGTTGCCTCTTCTGCCACGCCAACCAGGTCCATCACGTCCCGGATACGCTCAACCGCTATCGGGCGCCGATCTTCGACGGCTTCGTCATCGGCTGCGAGCGCTGCCACGGTCCGGGCGAGCTGCACGTCGCCCGGCGGACGCGGCACGAGCGTTTCGAGGGGATCGACGACACCATCGTCAACCCCGCCCGGCTCGAGCATTCGCTCCGCGAAGCCGTCTGCCAGCAGTGCCACATCCAGGGCGAACAGCGGGTGCTGGCCCGCGGCCGCGAGGACTTTGATTATCGTCCGGGCCTGCCGCTTCACTTGTTTCTCATGGATTTCGTCGACGGCAGCGATCGCCGGGCGGACCACAAGTTCGTCAGCTCGGTCGAGCAGCTGATGGTGAGCCGCTGCTACGAGGCCAGCCGCGAACCGAAGAAACTCGGCTGCACGTCGTGCCATGATCCGCACCGTCATCCCACGGACGAGGAGAAGGCCGCTCACTATCGGCAGCGCTGTCTGCAGTGTCACACGGAAGCGAGCTGCGGCGAGCCGGCCGCCGCGCGGCGCGAAGTGACCAGCGCGGATAGCTGCATCGAGTGCCACATGCCGGCCCTGGGCTCGGAGGTGAATCATTCGGCCATCACCGATCACCGGATTCCCCGGCGCGGCGGCCGGGCGAAACGCCAGCCGGCGCCGCGGGTCACGCCCGGCGCCGCCGACCTGATCCCCTTTCATCGGCACTTGCTCGATGCCAACGACCCGGAAGTGGAGCGCAATCGCGGCATCGCCGTGGTGGCCATGATCGATCGCGGTCCGCCGGCGGCGATCGGACGGCGCTATGGCGAGTTCGCGCTGCCGCTGCTCGACAAGGCCGTGAAGCGCGATCCCGGCGACTGGCCGGCGGTGCAGGCGCACGCCGACGCCCTGTGGCTTCTGGATCGCCGCGACGAGGCGATGAAGAGCTACGAACGAATCCTGGCCGCGCGGCCCACGGCCGAGACCATCTTGTCCCGCGCCGGCGACCTGGCCCTGGAGATGGACGACGCCGACCTGGCACGCGCCTATTTCACGCGTGCGGTGGCGATCAATCCCTGGCGGTCCCGGTACCACCACGGCCTGGCGGTGGCGTCGTTTCGGTTAGGCGAGATCAGTCGAGCCGTCGCGGAGTGCAAGAAAGCGCTCAAGCTGGAACCGACGAGCGCCCGGACGCGGAGCCTGCTGGTTCAGTGCCGATTGGCACAACGCGCTACCGACGAGGCACGCGCGGAATATGACACGATTCGCCAGCTCACCTCCGCGCCACGCCGGCCGGATCTGGAGAGGTGGTTCGCCGAGCAACTGGACCGATTTGGTCAGTAGTCATTGGTCATTTGGTCATTCGTCATTAGTCAGTGCCCATCGATTCTGACGGACTGGTGACGAGTGACCGCGAGCGGTGACTAATGACCAATGACTAATGACTAATCGACATACGGATCGGCGCCGATGTCCTTGAGGATTTCTTGGCGCTGCCGTTCGTAGATCATCAGGTCGACGCGCTGGCGGAAGTGCTGGCGTTCGCGGCGGCGCTGGGCTCTGAGGAAGCCGGCCTCATAGGCTTGCCAGCCGGCCTTGCCCCCCTTCTTGCCGACCGCTTGCAGATGGGCCTGGCGGACTTCGCCGAGGCCTTCCAGCAGCTCATCCTCGAGCGACATGAAGAACTGGGCGCTGCCGGGGTCGCCTTGCCGGGCGGCCCGGCCTTGCAACTGCCGGTCGATGCGGCGGGCTTCGTGACGCTCGGTGCCGAGCACGTGCAGGCCGCCGGCTTCGAGGACCATGTGCCGCTGTTCGCGGATGTTCTCGTGCAGCTCGATCTCTTCAATGAGCCGCTGCCACAAATCGGCCGGCACGTCATGGCGGTGCTTGTAGTGATCCTTGACGCGCGACCAGGCGATGGTCTCGGCGTTGCCGCCCAGGAGGATGTCGGTGCCGCGGCCCGCCATGTTGGTGGCGATGGTCACGGAATTGACGCGGCCCGCCTGGGCGACGATGTCGGCCTCCTGCGCCTGGTTGCCGGGCCGGGCGTTGAGCACGCGGTGCGGGACGCTGGCCGCGTCGAGCTTCTGGCTCAGCTTTTCCGATTTCTCGACCGAGCGGGTGCCGATCAGCACCGGCCGGCCCAGTTCGCGGAGCCGCTGGACTTCCTCGACCACGGCGTCGAACTTCGCGTCCTCGGTCGGGAAGACCCGGTCGGGCCAGTGCTCGCGGATGCACGGCCGGTTGGTCGGCACACACACGACCCAGAGCTTGTAGACGCGGCGCAGCTCCCAGAAGTTCTGCACGGCAGTGCCCGACATGCCGGCCAGCTTCGTGTACAGCCGGAAGTACGATTGATAGGTGATCTGGGCGGCGTGGTCGGAGGCCAGCGTGATCTGCTGGCCTTCCTTGGCCTCGACCGCCTGGTGCAAACCCTCGCGCCAGTGGCGATCGGGCATCGGCCGGCCCGTCGATTCGTCGATGATCACGATCTTGCCGTCGTCGACCATGTAGTGCTGATCGAGCCGGAAGCGGAAGTTGGCGTGCAGGGCCCGCTCGATGTGCTCGTGCAGCTTGTCCATGGCGTGCGAGTGCGGGCCGTGCGGCGGCTGGGCGTAGCGGATCACGTGCCGGCCCAGGTCGGTCAGCTCGATCTTGTGCTTCTTCTCATCCAGATAGAAATGCTGATCGCGGGCCATCTGCTTGGCGATGCCGTCGGCCCACTTGTAGACGATCTGTTCTTCCTCGGTCGCGGGCCGCGACGGCGAGCTGATGATCAGCGGCGTCCGCGCCTCGTCGATGAAGATGTTGTCCGCCTCATCCACCAGGGCATAGTGATGGGCGCGCTGCACCTTGGGGTCTTGCGGCAGCGTCATCGGCCCGCTCGCCAGCCAGGCGGTCCAGAACGGGACCGCGCCGCCGCCCTTGTTGGCCTTGACCTTCAGCCGGTCGCGCAGGAAGTCGAAGCCGAACTCGGAGGCGGTGCCGTAGGTGATGTCGGCCTTGTACGCCGCGGTGCGGTCCTCGTCGCTCATCTTCTGCTGCAGGACGCCGACCGACAGGCCCAGCGCGCCGTAGATGGCGGAGGTCCATTCGCCGTCGCGCAGGCCCAGGTAATCGTTGACCGTGGTGACGTGGACGCCCTTGCCTTGCAGCGCGTTGAGAGCCGCCGGCAGCGTGGCCACGAGCGTCTTGCCTTCGCCGGTCGCGACCTCGGCGAGGGCGCCGCGATGCAAGACGACGCCGGCCACGAGCTGCACGTCAAAGGGCCGCAGCTTCACGGTGCGCTGCGCCGCCACGCATACCAGGCCGAACGCCTCGGGGAGGATGGCGTCGAGCGCTTCGCCGCCGCGGGCCCGGCCGCGCAATTGCTGGCCGCGCTGAAGGATCTCCTGATCGGTGAGCTTGAGGAACTGGCTTTCCCAGTGGCGGATTTGATCGACCTGCAAGGCGCCGTGGGCGAGCCGGCGCTGCGACGGGGCGCCGAACCAGGCCTTGACCAGGTTGAGCGAGCGCGGCCCGAAGCGGTCGGTGCGATTGGCGCGGTCGTCGAGCGCCTTGACGGCCGCTTCGCCGGATACAACCGCGATGTCGTTCAAAGGCTGCCCCCTGGGTAGCGATACCCTGGCCGGCGGCCTACGCCGCTCGGCTCGCCGCTGTGCATTTACTCTAAGCGAGAATCAACGAAGTCACAAGAAGCGAATCGGGAATTTGTGCTGAAGCGACGTGTGCGCACCACCGGCCGTGGCGCCGACAGCGCGCACAAAGAGCCGTCGCGACCTAGTGGCCACCTCTCCCATGACCGACCAGGCCGGACGGCCTAAGTGCAAGCATGCGGAGCAAACGGCGGACCAAGGGAACCTGCCACGAATGTGAAGAAGCGCCTGGTCACCGCACATGTCGTTTGTCAAGCAGGTTGCGTCGAGTGCACTATTTGTGAAAAAGTCGAATCGCCCTCGCCGGCGTCGCCTTCGACCACGATGCCGGCACCGGCTGCCCAGCCTGTGGGCAGAACAACGCGCTCCGCCGCGGCTGAATCAGCTTGGACGCCACCCACCAACACCGGCGATCCTTCCCACGCGGGATACTCCGCCAATCCTGCCTGAAAAAAATGCACGAGCCGATAAACAGCGATCAATCTGCCGATTCTTTCGGTTCGATAAGAATGATGGCATGGCTTTGCGCCGCTCCGGCGCGTAGAATGACAGTGCTGACGAGCCGAATCATGATCACGTCTCTCCGTTGCCGCTGCTCCTGTCGCTAGGCGATCGCCGGGCCGGTTTGCCCGGAGGTCGCCGGTCGCTTCCTTGATTCCATCCCGATTCGAACACCCTCCCGCGCATGGGGCGCGGGTCGCTTGGAGCCTGAATCATGGCCACTGATCTCCGTTTGAAGGAAGGTTTGCCCGAAATCACCGACGCCATCGTCGCCACCTACGTCGAGTGCAAGCACATCAACCACCTCGGCCACAAGCCGTTGCCCAATCGCGAAGCCGTCGTCGATGCCCTCGCGGACCTGCTCGACATTCTCTATCCCGGCTTCGTCCGCCGGCAGAACCTGCACATGGGCAACGTCGAGTACCACGTCGGCGACCTCATCGACGGTCTGCACGACAAGCTGACGCCGCAGATCGCCCGCGCCCTCTGCCACGAGCACGAGCACTGCGGCAGCCGGGAGCCGGTCGACTTCGAACGGCTCGCCCAGCACAAGACCGTCGACTTCCTCAAGAAGATCCCCGAGATCCGCGGGCTCCTGGAACAGGACGTCGAGGCCTCGTACCTCGGCGACCCGGCCGCCAAGGGGCACCACGAGATCGTTTTTTGCTATCCGGGCCTGGAGGCGGTCACGATCTACCGGCTGGCGCACGAATTGTTGCTGCTCGGCATCCCGCTGATCCCGCGCTTGATGACCGAGCACGCCCACTCGAAGACCGGCATCGACATCCACCCCGGCGCCCGCATCGGCCCCGGGTTCTTCATCGATCACGGCACCGGCGTGGTCATCGGCGAGACCTGCGACATCGGCAAGAACGTGAAGCTCTATCAGGGCGTCACGCTCGGGGCCCTGTCGTTCCCGCGCGACGCGGCCGGCAACATCATCCGCGGCATGAAGCGGCATCCGACGCTGGAAGACGAAGTGGTGGTCTATGCCAACGCGACGATCCTGGGCGGCGACACGGTCATCGGCCATCACGCGGTGATCGGCTCGAACGTGTGGCTGACGCAGAGCGTGGAGCCGTATTCCGTCGTGACCCTGGAGAAGCCGCAGCTCCGGATCAAGAGTCCGGAGCTGTTTCAGATCTAGGAGAATCACGAAAACACGAACGTGCGAAAGTACGAATTGAAGAACGATGTTCTCTTTCGTGCTTTCGCACGTTCGTGTTTTCGTGATTTGCCTTGCGTGCAATTCTTGCGGCAATGACCTGGCGTCGTATACAATTCCAAGCCGAGCCGATTTCGTCGGTTCGCTAGTCTTCCAGGAGCGATCCAATGCGGCGCGTTTTGAGTTTCTTGTGCATGGGAGCAATCTTGTCTACTTCGGCCCTGTGTCTCGGAGGCGAACCCGCCCTCAAATACCCGGACACCAAGCGCATCGACCACGCCGATGTCCTCCACGGCGTGACCGTCGCCGATCCGTATCGCTGGCTCGAAGAGGACGTCCGCGTTTCGAAGGAGGTCGCCGCCTGGGTCGAGGAGCAGCAGAAAGTCACCGAGGCGTTTCTCGACAAGATCCCCCAGCGCGAGGCGATCAAGCGCCGGTTGACGGAACTGTGGAACTACGAGAAGTTCTCCGCGCCGCGGAAAGTCGCCAAGCGTTACTACGTCTTCAGCAAGAACGACGGCTTGCAGAACCAGTACGTGTACTATCGCCAGGACCGCCTCGACGCCGAGCCGCGCGTGCTCATCGATCCGAACCAGTGGTCCAAGGACGGCACCATCGCCTTGACCGGACTCGATTTCAGCGAGGACGGTAAGCTGGCCGCCTACAGCCAGTCCGAAGCCGGCTCCGACTGGTCGGTCATCCGCGTGCTCGACATCGAATCCGGCAAGACGCTCGACGACGAGATCAAGTGGGTCAAGTTCAGCGGCATGTCCTGGTCGCACGACGGCCAGGGCATCTTCTACAGCCGCTACCCGGAGCCGACGAAGGGCGAGAAGTTCCAGGGGCTGTCGCTCAACCAGAAGCTGTACTATCATCGCCTGGGAACGCCGCAGAGCGCCGACGAGCTCGTGTACGAGCGGCCCGATCAGCCGACCTGGTCGATCACCGGCGGCGTGACCGATGACGGCAAGCACCTGGTCATCTCGGTGGGCGACGGCACCACCAGCCGCCGCAATCGGGTGCTGGTGAAGGACCTGACGAAGGCCGCTGCCACGCCGCGGCCAATCATCGACGATCACCTCAGCGTCAATTCGCTCATCGATAACGACGGGCCGGTGTTTTACTTCAAGACCGACGACAAGGCGCCGAAGGGCCGGGTCGTCGCGGTGGACTCGCGCAACCCCGGCCGGGACCATTGGAAGGAGATCATCCCGGAGGGCGAATCGACGTTGACCGGCGCCAACCTCGTCGGCAACCTGTTTGTCGCCAACTATCTGAAGGACGCCCGCACGCAGATCAAGATGTTTGACGCCAGCGGCAAGTTCGTACGCGACGTGGAGCTGCCGGGCATCGGCACCGCGGACGGCTTCGGCGGCCGCCGCGCGGACAACGAGACCTTCTACTTGCACACCAGCTTCGCCGTGCCGCCGCGCATCTACCGCTACGACATGGCCAAGGGCGAAAGCCAGCTGTTCCGCCAGTCGGCCGTGAAGTTCAACCCGGACGACTACGAAGTCAAGCAAATCTTCTATTCGAGCAAGGACGGCGCCAAGGTCCCGATGTTCATCTGCCACAAGAAGGGCGTCCGGCTCGACGGGTCCAACCCGACCTTGCTGTACGCGTACGGCGGCTTCAACATCTCGCTCACGCCGGCGTTCTCGATCTCGCGGCTGTTGTGGATGGAAATGGGCGGCGTGTTCGCGCTGGCCAACATCCGCGGCGGCGGCGAGTACGGCAAGGCCTGGCACCACGCGGCCATCAAGCTCAACCGGCAAAAGGCCTTCGACGACTTCATCGCCGCCGCCGAGTGGCTCATCGGTCAGAAATACACCCGGCCGGACAAGCTGGCGATCCAGGGAGGCAGCAACGGCGGCCTGTTGGTCGGGGCGTGCATGACGCAACGGCCGGAGCTGTACGGCGCTTGCCTCCCGGCCGTGGGCGTCATGGACATGCTCCGCTTCCACAAGTTCACCGCCGGGCGCTACTGGGTGGACGACTACGGCTCACCCGAGAATTCCGACGAGTTCAAGGCGCTGCACGCCTATTCGCCGTATCACAACCTGAAGAAGGGGGTGAAATACCCGCCGACGCTGGTGACGACCGCCGACACCGACGATCGCGTGGTGCCCAGCCACAGCTTCAAATTCATCTCGATGCTGCAGTATTGCCAGGGCGGCTCGGCCCCGGTGCTGGCCCGGATCGAGACCCGCGCTGGCCACGGCGCCGGCCGGCCGACGAGCAAGATCATCGAGGAAGTCGCCGATCAGTGGGCGTTTCTGGTAAAGACGTTGAAGGTGAAATAACGAGCCACAGATGAAACACAGATAAGAAATCGTGGCGCTCTCACGTCTGGATCTGTGTTGATCCGTGTTTCATCGGTGGCTCACTCGTTTTCTGCATGAGCCGATGCTTGCACCGCTACTTCGCCACTTGTGCTCGCGGTCTCGAAACAGTGCTGGCCGACGAGTTGCGAGCGCTCAAGGCGCGCGACGTCACGGTTGGCCGCGGCGGCGTTCATTTCCACGGAAACTTGACCACGCTCTACCAGGCAAACCTCTGGCTGCGCACCGCCATTCGCGTCTTGCAGCCGATTCACGAAGCCGACGTCGCCTCGCCGGATGAGCTGTATGCGATGGTGAAGGCGCTCGATTGGTCCCAGTACATGACGCCGGCGCACACGCTGGCGGTCGATTGCAACGTCCGCGATTCGGCGATCACGCATTCGCGCTACGCGGCCCTGCGCGTCAAGGACGCCATCTGCGACCAGTTCGTCGAGCGCCAGGGCAAGCGGCCCTCGGTCGATGTCGAACGGCCGATGGTCGGACTGAACCTGCATATCCATCAGAACCACGCGGTGCTGAGCCTCGACAGCTCCGGCGATTCACTGCACAAGCGCGGCTACAGGCCGATCCAGACGAAAGCGCCGCTCAACGAGGCGCTCGCGGCGGGGCTGGTGCTGCTGGCCGGTTGGCGCGGCGACGTCCCGTTCATCGATCCGATGTGCGGCTCCGGAACGCTGTGCATCGAAGCGGCATGGCTGGCGCTCGATCGGCCGCCGGGGTTGACGCGCAAGCATTTCGGCTTCCAGGGCTGGATGAATTACGACGTCGCGTTGTGGGCTCAACTGCGCGACGAAGCGCGGCGCGGCGTGAAGAAGTCGCTGCCCCAGCCGATCCTGGGTTCCGATGTCCGGCGCGACGTGGTGAGGCACGCGCAGCTGAACGCGCGGGCCGCGGGGATCGGCAACCTGTTGCGTTTCATCACGGGCGACGTGAAGGACTTCCGGCCGCCCGAGAGCCCACCCGGCGTCATTCTTTGCAATCCGCCCTACGGCGAGCGGCTCGGCGAGGAGAAGGACTTGATCCCCTTATATCGCGCGCTTGGGGAACTGATCGATCGCTGTGCGGGCTGGAAGGTGTTCGTCTTCATCGGCAACGCGTTTCTGGCGCGGAAGATCGGTCACCAGCTCGTTCGCGCGGTCGAATTATTCAACGGCAAGCTGCGGTGCCGGTTGCTGGAGTTTACAGGCGGTTCCAGGTGATATATCATGTGGTATATACCAATTCGAAGGAGGCGATGCCATGACCAAGGCCAAGGTCTTCAAGAACGGCCGCAGCCAGGCGATCCGGCTGCCCAAGGAGTTTCGGGTGAAGACGGACGAAGTGTATCTGAAGAAGACGCCGGAGGGGTTTCTCGTCATGGAACGAGATCCGTGGGAGATTTTTGAGGAAGGCATTCGTGAAATATCGGATGACTTTTTCGCCCACGGTCGGCGCCAAACCAAGCCACAGCGGCGCAACTGGCGAACATGATCTACCTGCTCGACACAAACATCGTGATCGCGATCATTCGCGGCGGCAAGTCTAAGGCCAAACCCCGCGCCGCTGAAATGGCTCGGCGCTTGGTTGATCGTTGTCGCCGCGCCAAGACCGCTGGCGATGTCGTCGGCCTGTCGGCGATTAGCGTCGCCGAGCTAGAGTATGAAGCGCGCTGCAGCGGTAAAGATGTCGATGAAATCGCTGCCGTTCACAAGATCCTAGCGCCGTTTGAACGATATCCGTTCGATGAATTGGACGGACCATGGCACTATGGGAAAGCGTGCCACTTCCTTGAATCGACTGGGCAATCAATCGGCGACCTCGATCTTCTCATCGCAGCGCACACGCTTAGCCTGAGCGCAACCCTGGTGACCAACAACCGCGCCCATTTCGAGCGAGTGCCGGGTTTGAAAATCGCCAGTTGGTGAACATGCCGCTGTCAATGCCGCACAAACGCCATGATCACCTCGAACAAGATCAGCAGCACGATGATGATCTCCAGGAACTCCGCCCGGTAACTCGCCGCCTGGCCGGAGACGACTTGGTAGACCCCTTCCGCCACGTCGAGCTTGCGCTGAATGCTCACTTGCCAGGTCTCGAGGTGGAAGCGCTGGGCGACGAGCCGGTAGACACGGGCCAGGTATTGATCGCCGACCAGCTTGAGGGCGTTGCCGGTGCGCTCGAACAGGTCATCCGCCTCCATCTTCAGCTTGCCCAGCTCGCGCAACGGCCGGGCGTGCGGACGCCAGAACGGCAGGTACGATTGCGACAGCGGGGCCAGGGTGCGCTGGGCGACGGCGAGGCGCTGGTCCAGCAGGTTGTCGATGTGGCGCAGCTCCAGGAGTTGCAGATTGGCGAACTCGACGGCTTTCAGCGTTTCGTCGCAATCCTGGTCGATCAGCACCGACGCTGCCCAGTCGGGGATGAACAGGTCGTCGGGGCTGTAACTGATCTTGAGCCGCAGCGCTTCGTGAGCTTCGTCGTTGCTCAGGGACCCGGCCTCGAGGTGGACCAGCCCGGCCAGCCACGACGTTTGCTGCACCAGCTGGCTGGCGGGGGGTTGGAGCTGAAAGACGAAATACTCCTCGCTGAGGTCGTCGCGCCACTCGGGATCGCGAATGGCCGGGAGCAGGGCCTGGTAGACAGGCCGCGCCTGCCGGCGTCCCGCCGATACGGCGGCGCCCGGATCGGCCAGCGACCCTGCCAGCCGCACGAGCGCGTCGCTGGCAAGCCGGAAGGGAACGTGCAGGGCCACCGTGACCGCGGCGAAGTCGAACACCGTCAGTCCCGCCTGGGCTTCGACCTTGCCCAGCTCGGCCAGTTCGAGCTCCGCCGGCGGCAACGCCACGTGCACGGGGGCCGGCGTGTATTGAAACGACGGCGGCGTGCGGCGGCGGCGCGGCAACTCGTGAACGGACCCCGACACCAGGGTGCGGGCCTTCGTCAAGTCGATCTCGTCGCCCCAATCGAACGCCACGTAGATGTGCAAGGCGCCGGTCAGCAGCGCGGCGCTACCAGGCTCTGAATTGGGATTCATCAGATGGCGCTCGCCGCCAGGATCACGCTCGCCGCCAGGATCACGACCAGCACGCCCAGAGCACGATCAAGTACAGCACGACGCCGACCGAGAAAATACCGACCATCAGCGACACGACGACCGTGGCCGCGTACAGGTCCTGGGCGTGGAGATGCTGAATCTCTTCCTCGGTGAACGGAAGCGGCGCGGGGTGGCCGTGGGCATGGTCGTGAGCGTGCGGGTCGGTCATGGCAACTCCTGATCAATAGGACCCATCAGACACCTAGGGCCTATGATATTCGTCGCCGCCGCTATCGCACATACTTCAAGCATGACGGACGTCTTGTCGTAGCAGCGTTGGAAATCGTCCGGCTGAGGAAACGCTGCGCAGCAATTCGGAAGCGGACTTGAAATCCGTCGAATAGTCGGTACAGTACCATCGTCAAACCCTTCGACGCCTTACAACCGTCAGGGAAAATCATGTTTTCCACGCCGCGCCAGTCACTGGTTGTCATCACCGCCGGCTTCACCTGAAGCCGCTCCTAAGGCACGGCGTGTCCGCTCCGTAGTTTCTTACTTCACAACATTCAACGACACTGTCTTCGCGCGCACCTTGCTCGCGACGCTTTGAACGTCCTCCTGGGACCTACCTCCTGGGGCCTGGGCGTTCTTCTCTGCGGACCCTTGGAAGAGCAGCCCAGGTTTTTTGACCCTCGTCCGGCGCGCCGCCCTGGTCGGAGCGGATCGCCGGTATCGCCCGACTGAAGACGACCGACCGTGTCTCGGCATCAATGGTTTGGCCAATCGTGTTGGCCAACAGGATCCTGTTTCATTGAGGAGTTTGCCATGAAGAATTGTGTCGCGGGTTGCGTGGCATTGCTGGTCGGCGCGGCGCTGGTTTACAGCGTTGCCCAGGCCGACGATGTCAAGTCCGGTCCCGACAAGAGGATCGCCGGCGCCTTCAACGTCAAGGCCATCACCGGCGAGAAGGCCGGCGAGACGTTCTGCTACGTCTGCAAGTTCAACGCCGAATCGCGTCCGGCCGTGGTGTTGATCTTCAGCCAGAAGGCGGACGAGAACGTCGCCAAGGTCGTGAAGGCGGTGGACGGCATCCAGAAGAACAACGACAAGCTCGGCACCGTGCTTGTCGGCGTCGGCGGCGTGACCGAAACCGATCTCGAGAAGCTGCAATCGACCCACAAGCTGACCACGGCCCTGACCGTCGCCGTGGACAAGAACGGCCCGCCGGCCTACAAGCTGAACCCCCAAGCGGCCGTGACCGTGCTCGTCTACGCCAAGGGCGGCACGATCAGCAAGAACTTCGCCTTCTCGGACACCAAGTCCGCCGCAGCCAAGGCGACCGAAATCGCCTCGGCCGCCAAGGACGTGCTCAAGTAAGCGCCCGGCTTGTGGTGTGATGCAGTCTCATTGGGGCCGGCGCTTCGTGCGCCGGCCCTGTTGCTTACTTACTGATCTTCAGGTATCGAACGAAAGCGCAACGTTGAGTGCCATGCCCACGGCCTTGCGTGGGCATGAGGCCAATCGCATGCCCACCCAAAGCGGTGGGCATGGCACCCTGCGAGCATTTCTTTCCTGAGGGTCAATCGCGTTCTCGAACTCCCTGGAGCCGGCACGATGCGCAAAGGCACCTGCCTTCTCTTCTTGATGGCCGCGTCCGCCGCCGGGATGCGTGCTCAGGACAAGGCCATCCTGGGCCCGATCAACGTTAAGCCACCTCACATCTCCACCGATCCGACCGTCCAGCTGGACTACGACATCGTCTACGTTCGCGCCCCTCGCAAGGGGGACAACGTCGGCACCAACTGGACGGAAATCTCGAACCCCACGTTCATGGATCCGGGCGCCGACCTGATGCTTCTGCATCCGGACGGCACGGAGGAATTGCTCGTCGCGGGCGGCGCGGGCTCGGTCACCGATCCGATGGTTTCCTTCGACGGCGCGTGGGTCTATTACTCGTTGTTCCACGATCTCCGTGACGCTTCGGTTGCCGAAAGCTCGAAGCACGGCGCCGACATCTACAAGATCCATGTGAAGTCGCGCAAACGTGTCCGGCTGACCGACCAGCGCTTCACGCCCAACACCGGCGCCGGCAGCTGGTCGAAGGACTTCCAGACGCCGGCGCCCGGCAAGAATCATCTCGGCTACGGCGTGTTCAACATGGGCCCGTGCCCGTTGCCCGGCGGCAAGGTGATGTTCACGAGCAATCGCAACGCCTTCAAGCCGCCCAAGCGCTTGCCGCACACGTTGCAGCTGTTCGTCATGGATGATGCCGGCCTCGATCCCGACCATTTCCCCAAGGAAGCAGGCGAACAAGCCCAAGGAAAGAATGTCGAGTGCATCGGCCACCTGAACATCGGCATGGCGTTGCACCCCGTGATCTTGATGGACGGGCGGGTCATGTTCAGCTCGCTCGAATCGCAAGGATTGCGCATATCGACGCTCTGGGGATTGTGGACCATTCATCCCGACGGGACCAACTGGGGACCGTTGCTCAGCGCCTTCCTGCCGGGCGCCGCTCCAACCGCGTTCCATTTTCAAACCCAGCTTTCCGACGGCTCGATCGTCGCCGAAGAATACTACAACCAGACCAGCAGCGGCTTCGGCGGGTATGTCAAGTTCCCGCCGCAACCCCGTGCCGGCGCGGCGCCGTTCGGGCCGGGCTACATCCGCGATCCGCGCAATCCGCCCTTGCGTCACGGCCGCCTTGCCGACGGCAAGCCGCGCCTGCGGCGCTTGCCGTTCAGCCCTTTCGGCGTCGAAGCCCTGACGACGTTCGCCCGCGCCGACGAGGGGGCCGCGGACCATTCCGTGCGCGGTCAGATGTCGTCGCCGCGCGTGGGCCGCGTCACCCATCCGTCCGGCGCGCCCGACAATCACTTGCTCACTGTATGGTCGCCGGGCCCGGTCAACGGCGGCTACACCGTGCATCGCCCGGCGGTGGACGGCGGCATCTATCTCATCAAGGACGGCAAGACCATCGATGAACCGGCCCAGATGCTCTTGATCAAGAACGATCCCAGGTTCAACGAGCAATGGCCCCGCGCCGTGACCACGTACAAGCGCATCTACGGCATCGACGAACCCAAGCGTCTGCCCACGCTCGCCAACGACGGCAAGCTGTCGCCGCACCTGCCAGCGGGAACGCCTTTCGGGCTGGTCGGCACGTCAAGCTTGTACAAGCGCGAGAGCTACCCGAACGGCGTCGTTCCCGCCGAGGGCGTGACAGCGATGTTCGCTGGCGGCTTCGACCGGACCGGCTACCAGGATCTCGACCCGTTCAACTCGGCGGAGGCAGGCGTATCGCTGAACTGGCTCAACCAGGGCGCGGACGCCGGCCGCTACGCGAACGACGACATTCACGCCGTCCGCATCCTGGTGATGGAACCGACGACGGACCGCCACGCCGGGCCGAATTCGCGCGTGACCTTTCGCAGTCACGCTAACGAACGGCTGCGCATCCTCGGCGAAATCCCCGTCCGGCATTTTGGTAGGTCCGGCGAGCCGAGCCGGACCCCGTCCGAGCAAGGTCCGGCTCGGCTCGCCGGACCTACCGAACAGCCTCTCGACCCGGACGGCAATCCCGACACCAGTTTCCTCGCCAAGATCCCCGCCGACGTCGCCTTCACCTTCCAGACCCTCGACAAGGACGGCATGGTCCTGAACATGGCCCAGACATGGCACCAGCTGCGGCCCGGCGAAATCCGCCACGACTGCGGCGGTTGCCACGCTCACAGCCAGGCGCCCACGCTCTTCGCCAAGACCGCCGCCGCCAAGCCCGACTACAAGATCTTCGACTTGACCCGGCAGACAGCGCTGCTGACGACGAAATCCGGCGACCAATCCGGCCGGCAATGGGACGTCAAAGATCAAACAGGCTTGCGATTCGAGAAGGGCGTGAAGAACGTCGAGTACTACCGTGACATCAAGCCGATCCTGGATCGCAGTTGCGCCGCGTGTCACACGCACAAGTCGCCCAACGCGCCTGGCAAGCTCGTGCTCGACGACGACAAGCTCGTCAATCTACCGAGCACCGACGACGTGCCGGGGACCTACTACCGCCTGGCGATGGACTACGCCGGCCGGTTCGGCCACCAGCCGTTGACGGGCGGCTGGAAGGGGGCCAACGCCTCGCGCTACATCCGCATGTTTCAATCGCGCCGGAGCTTGCTCATCTGGAAGGTGCTGGGGCGCCGCACGGACGGCTGGACCAACGACGACTTTCCGACCGAAACCGTGCCGGGCAACGCCAGTACTTTGGCGCAGCAGGGTAAACCGGTGCTGAATACGATCGCCAACCGCAATCGCGCCGATCTGGATTTCGACGGCAAGATCATGCCGCCTCCCCAAGCCGTGGCAGGAACGTACGTGGCGCCGGACGGCGGCAAGATCAAAGTAGCGCCGCTCTCCGATGAGGACAAGCTGACCCTGGTCCGCTGGATCGATCTGGGTTGTCCCATCGACCTGGACCAGGAGTCAGAGGTCAGGAATCAGGGGTCAGAAGTCAGGGGTCAGGAGTCAGGGAAGCGAGGCTACGGTTGGCACCTGGATGATCAGCGGCCGACGCTGACGTTGACGGTGCCCCGCGCCGGATCCAATCCGCCACTGACCCGAATCCTGGTGGGCATGCATGACTACGGTGATCTCGACATGAACAGCCTCGAGCTGCGCGCCGATTTCCCCGTCGGCGGAATTGCCGCCAACCAGAATCTTGCGTCCAGGTGTCGCTCCGTCTCACCCGGCGTATGGGAGTTACCGATCGCCGCGCCGATTGTCGTCGAGCGCGGAAGGCTGACGGTCGCGATCAAGGACCGCCAGGGCAATGTGACTCGTATTGAACGAAGCTTCTCAGCCGGGGCCGAACCGTAGAGGGCACATGGAGCGCACAGGAAATACGCTTGCATTTGCCGCCGCAAGGGTTAGCCTATTGGAAAGGCGCTGCCTATCGCACCGACAGGTCGACGGACCCATGCAAGTCTGTGTCCAAATTTCTGAATTTGCCGGCCGATCCATGGCCGGTTTCACGTGACCACGTCATGTAAGTTGACGGCGTGTCCGAAAGCTCATTTTTTAAGAAATCGTCGCCGTTCTCATCTTGGGAATCCGGCGCGAATCGGTTTCAATGGAGGTTCCCATGCCACGCTACGCGATGGCGCTCGACCTCGAGCGCTGCACCGGCTGCCACGCATGTTCCGTCGCCTGTAAAGTCGAGAACCAAGTGCCGCTCGGCAACTTCCGCACCAAGGTTTACTACTACGACGAGGGGCGGTTCCCGCAGACGCGCCGCCTGTTCCTGCCTGTCGTCTGCATGCAGTGCGCCGACGCCCCGTGCCTTCGTGCGTGTCCGAACAAGGCCATCAGCCGCGGCAACGACCTGATTGTCCGCATCGATCAGAACGCCTGCCGCGGCAACGGCGCCTGCGAGGACGCATGCCCTTACGGCGCCATCTACGTTGATCCGCAACGCAATCTCGCCGACAAGTGCGACTTTTGCTCGCATCGCCTCGAAGCCGGCATGGAACCCGCCTGCGTCGAGACTTGCCCCGGCGGCACCATCATCTTCGGCGACCTGAACGATCCGAAGAGTCCCATCTCGCAGTTCCAGGCCACGCATCGCCGCGAGTTGACCGTGCTCAAGCCGGAGGAGAAGGCCGATCCGCAAGTCCAGTATCGCGGTCTGACCCGTGAGCTGGAGCGCAAGGTGCCCAAAGGCCGCAACCACGATCCACGCTCCTACGAGATCGAAACCTGGGCCACGCTGGAAGCATCGTTCGACCGCCCGGAAGGAGGCAGCCATGAGTAAGCAACTTCAAGCGCTCGAAGTGAATCGCCGCGGCGCCCTGAAAGTCGGCATCGGCGCCCTCGCATCGTTGGCCGTGGGCGAGACGATTCTGCTGCACCCGGGCGAAGCGGCCGCTCAGCCTGCGCGTCCGCCGCGCCGTCCCAACGTCCGCGGCACGCCGAAGGTCCCGCACAACTACAAGCGCGCCCGCAAGATCACCAGCGTGTGCCTCAACTGCTCCACGGTGTGCGGCATCGTCGGCTACGTCGATAACGGCAAGCTGATCAAGATCGGCGGCAACCCGGAAGACCCCAACAACGGCAAGATGCTCTGCGCCAAGGGCCAGGCGGGCGTCGTCATCAGCACATATCCCGAACGGCTGCTCTACCCGCTCAAGCGCGTCGGCCGGCGCGGCCAGGGCACGTGGCGGCGCATCACGTGGGAGGAAGCTTACGCCGACATCGCCAAGCGCGTTCGCGCCTGCATCGACGCCGGCCATCCCGAACACGTCGCCATCCACATCGGCCGCTCGCGCCTCGCCGACATCATGGGCCGATTCCTGAACGCCATCGGCTCGCCCGTGCTCCTGAACCATCGCGCCCTGTGCTCGCTGAACAAGCGCGCCGCCAATTATGCCACCATCGGCGACGTCGACTGGGAATCGGTGGACGCCGAGCGCTGCAAGTACCTGCTCAACTTCGGCTCGAACTTCTACGAGGCGCACCAGGGCGCCATCCACTTCCTCAAGCGCGTCATCAAGGGCCGGTATGACAACGGCTGCAAGCTGGTCACGTTCGACGTGCGGCTCTCGAACACCGCCGGCCGCAGCGACGAGTGGCACGCCCCGTTTCCCGGCACCGAGGGCGCTGTAGCGCTGGCGCTGGCGAACACCATCGTCGCCGACGGCAATTTCGACCGGGATTTTATGACCACGTGGACGAATACGACCGTCGATGCCCTCTCCGCATTCCTCAAGCCCTACACGCCGGAATGGGCTGAGAAGCTGAGCGGGATCTCGGCGGGCGATATCCGCCGCATCGCGCGTGCCTTCATCCGCGAGCGGCCGCGCTGTGCCGCCTTCACGAACCGCGGCAGCCACGCCCACTACAACGGTTTCAACAATGACCGAGCGGTGATCCTTCTCAACGCCCTGGCCGGGTCGATCAATCAGCCGGGCGGCTATTGCTACGCCGAGTCGGCTGAGATTCCCGATCATCTCTTCCCAATGCCAGCCCCCGTGCCGGCGGCGCCGAAGATCCGCACCGACCTGGAGGACCCGCCCGAATGGCCGCTGGCCAATCGCTGGCAGAAGATGCGCGTCGGGCAGATCGTGTACGCCTATCTCAAGCAGAAACGGGCCCGGCTCCAGGTCTATTTCACCTACACGCTGGCGTCGCCGACCACCTGGCCTGAAGGCCGCAGCCTTGCGGTGGAAGTTCTCCGTGATGAGAAACTGATTCCCTTCCACGTGTGCTCCGACGTTGTGTACTCCGAAACCGCCCACTACGCCGATCTGATCCTTCCCGACGCGACCTACCTCGAGCGCTGGGGCCTCGATGCCCGCAACAACTACGAGCTGCGCACCTATGCAACCTTGCGCCAGCCGCTGGTCCCGCCGCCGGCCGAGTGCGTCAACTTCGCCGACGTGCTCATTCAGGTTGGCAAGCGGCTGGGACCGGAAGTATCTCGTTACTTCGACTTCCGCAATTACGAGGACTTCGTGCGCCTGCGGTGCCGGCAATTACCCAAGGGCGACAGCGCGGATGGTTTCGCCTACATGAAGCGGCACGGCGTCTACCACAACACCAGCGAGCCGCGCTCGTACGACTTGTTCAAGCGGCCGCTCACCAAGGCGCAACTCGACGGTTCACGCACTGACCCGCAGACGGGCATCATCTCCAAGCGCAATGCCCGCGGCGTCGAGGAAGCCATCGGCATCACGATGAACGCCCAGGCGCTGCGCGGCTTCAAGACGCCGTCGCGCAAGTTCGAGGTGCATAGCCAGACGGTCGCCCAGGCCGCCGCGCGTGTGAAGATCGACGACGACGGCTGGCCGCACTATGTGCCGATTCCGGCGCATCAGAATCTACCCGAGGATCGTTTCATCCTGACGACGTTCAAATGGAACGTGCACACGCAAGGCCGAACGGCGCCCCAGAAATACCTGACCGAGATCGTGCACGACAATCCGATGTGGATCAACGCCGCCACGGCCCGCCGGCTCGGCATCCGCACCGGCGACACCGTCGAAGTGACCACGTATCGCCCGCGCGGCCGTACGTTCGACCCCACCGGCCAGAGGATCGGCTCGGCTCGGATTCGTGCGTTCGTGACCGAGGGGATTCACCCGCGTGTCTTCGCCGTCAGCAACAGTCTCGGCCACCTGTTCGGCGGCCGCAGTGCCGCCGCCCGGCGCGGCCCCCGTGCTGAAGGGCCAGGCTTCGATCCCAAGATCCTGTCGGAAGACGCCGACCTGACAACCAATCTCTGGTGGAGCCAGGCCGACGGCGGCAAGGGCGCCGGCTTCAACGTCAACGCAATCTTGCCGATCCAGCCGGCGCCGATCACCGGCATGCAGGCGTGGTTCGATACGGTGTGTTCGATTCGCAAGGTGTGACGGCGCGCAAGCGCCCTGCCGCCACAGTCGATTTCAGCGCCCCTCGGCGCCGCCAAGCCGGGACTTGCACTCATCCAGAATCACCTGGCTGGCCGTGGCCCCCACGCGGCTGACTCCCAGGGCACGCACTTCCAACAGCCGGTCGAAGGTCCGCACCCCGCCGGCCGCCTTGACCTGGACGTGCGGCGGCGAATGGCGGCGCATCAAGATCAGGTCTTCCGTGGTCGCGCCGGTGGCGCCGTAACCGGTCGACGTCTTCACGAAGTCGGCGCGGACCGCGCCGCAGATCTCGCACAGCCGCTGCTTGAGATCGTCGGTCAGGAAGCAGTTTTCGAAGATGACCTTCACGAGCGCTGTGCCGGCGTGGGCCGTTTCGACGACGGCGCGGATGTCGTCGGTCACGCAGCGCCAGTCCTTGCTCAGCACCTTGCCGACGTTGACGACCATGTCGAGCTCGACCGCGCCATCTTTCATGGCCTGGACCGATTCGGCGACCTTGATCGACGTGACGTGGCCGCCGTGCGGAAAGCCGATGGTGGCGCCGACGGCCACGGTCGAGCCGCTCAGCAGCTCCGCGGCCCGCGCGACGAAGTAAGGCTTGATGCACACCGACGCGACGTCGTAGGCGCGTGCCAGGCGGCAACCGGCTTCCAGTTCGGCGTCGGTCAGTGTTTGCTGGAGCAGCGAATGATCGATCATCTTGGCGATGTCGCGGTAGGTGAAGTCGGACATGCACAGCATCCTCGAAGGGCGAGGGTGGCGGCAAGTTTCAATGTGCCGGGGCTTCGCGCGGCTTCGCGGCAAGTTGGCAACTTGCCGCCACGCGAGGCGGTTGCCCAGACGCTCCAACTCTTCTAACCGATCCGCCGGCTCAAAGCTAGCAAGAATTCCCTAATCCGCCGTTCACCCAATGTTGCGTGAGCCCATCTTGCGGGAATCCGAGCCGCTGCTATAAGGCCCGCTGCCAGAGCAGGTTCGGCGGGCCGGGCCGGAACGGCGCCGCTCGGCGCGCGGCGCTGGGGTCGCGACTGTATTCGCTGTCCGGCCTGTGCCGATGAAAGAGACGGGCGATTCCCGCTTGCCCGCGGACCTTTCACACCGCCAACAAATCGTGAAGGAGCAGTCATGCGCCATCTGATGGCCGCGTTGGTGCTGACAGGACTTGCGAATTCCGCGTTCGGACAGTTCAACCCGCCGCTGTCGCTGCCGCCGGCGCCGCAAACGCCGCAAGCGCGGCCGACGGCGCCGCAGGCGACCTTGCCGCCGCCTTCGGGACAACCGAACCCGGCGCCCTATCCCGCGAAGATGTCGATCATCGATCCCAAGGGAGTGGAAGTTCGCAGCGGGCCGACCGAGAAGTACCTGGCGACCAGCCGCCTCAAATATGGGGACTCGGTGACCGTGCTGCGCGAGAGCAAGGACCAGCCGGGCTGGTTCGCCATTGTTCCGCCGGCCGGCTCGTTCAGCTGGATCGACGCCAAGAACGTGATGCAGGTCGAGCGCAATCAAGCGGTGGTGATGGTTGATCAAGCGCCCGTGCTGCCGGGAAGCGCGCTCGTCAACCAGGAACCGAATGCCGAGGGCGCCAAGCTCGCCTCGGGGTTCGTGGTCGTCTTGCTGCAGGAACGGCCGATGGACACGAACGGCCGCAAGTGGTGGCCGATCCAGCCGCCGGGGAGCGAGGCGCGGTTCATTCCGAAGGAAGCAGTGCAGCCGGCCCAGACGGCGAGCGTGCGGCCGCCCAACTGGTCGCAGCCGACCGCTCCGGCCGGCGGCTGGACGGCGCCCGGTCAGACGGCGCCCGGCCAACTGGTCGGCAACCCTGGAAACCCAGGCAGCCAGCAGGCGGGGACGCCGGCGTCATTCACCCAGCCGGCGAACCAATGGACGCAGCACAACGGCCTGACGACACAGCCGCCGCAGTGGAGCCAATGGGGCAAGCTCCGCCGCACCGCGTTCGAGAAGGACGGACAGATGATGTGCGTGCTGGAGGACCGGCAAGGCCGGCCGCTGATGTACGTGACCACGGTGGCGGGAACGTCGCTGCGAAGCTACCTGGATCAGACGGTGTGCCTGTACGGCACGGTTTCCTATCGCAGCGACGGCTATCAGCGGACGTACTACATGACGGCGTCGCACGTGGCCACGCCGTGATCAACCCGCGACCGCGCGGATCGGAGCGCCATCGCGAACGATGGGCGTCGGTTGGCCGTTCGGGGCCGGATAAGTCTTGTGCGGGTCGATCCCCAAAAGCGAGTAGATCGTGCAAGCGAAATCGGCGGGCGAATGGCTGCGATCGGTCACGTAGGCGCCGTTGCGGTCAGTGGCGCCGTGGATGAGGCCGCCGGGAACGCCGCCGCCGGCGAGCACGATCGACATGGCTTGCGGCCAGTGATCGCGGCCGGCCTGGTTGTTGATCCTGGGCGTGCGGCCGAACTCGCCGAACATCATCACCAGCGTGTCTTGCAGCAAGCCGCGCAGGTGCAAATCTTCGAGCAACGCGCTGAAGGCGCCATCGACCACCGGAAGCTGCTCGCGCATGCGCTTGAAGTTGTCGGCATGCGTGTCCCAGCCGACCGGCTCGCTGATGGTCACGAAACGGACGCCGGCCTCGACCAGGCGGCGCGCCAGCAACATGCGCTGGCCGACCTTGTTACGGCCATAGCGGTCGCGCACGGACGCCGGCTCTTGATTCATGTCGAACGCGCGGCGCGTGGCCGGCGCCAGAATGATCTCGTGGGCGTCGCGATGGAAATTGTCCAGCCCACGGAGCAAGTCGGGACGTTCATCCAGCTCGTTGAAATAACGATTGGTCTCTTCGAGCAATTGCCGGCGGCGCTCGAAACGCGCCAGGTCGATGCCGCGCGGCATGGCCAGCGAGCGGACCCGGAAGTCGGCGTCGTTCGGATCGGCCTGCGTGGCGAACGATTGATACGCCGCCCCCAGGAAGCCGGCGCCGGGGCCTTCGCTCGGCTCGCTCGGGATCGCGACGGTCGTCGGCACGCCGGGGACCTGCTGGCTTTCCTTCTTCACGACCGCGGACCAGGTTGGATGGAAGATGGTCGGGTTGGGCGGATTGCCGCTGCCGAGCATGAACATGCTCCCCGGATTGTGGTCCGGGATGTGGTGGTTCACGCCGCGCAGGATCGTCAGATGATGGATCTGCCGCGACAGCCGCGGCAAGAGCTCGCAGACCGTGTAGCCGGGCAGGTTGGTGCGGATGGGATGGAACTCGCCGCGCATGTCGCTGGGCGCGGTGGGCTTCATGTCCCAGGTGTCTTGATGCGGCGGCCCGCCCTGCTGCCAGATGAAGATGACGTTCTTCGCCTTTGGGGCCGGGCCGACGACGCCGCGGTTCGCGCCTTCGGCGCGGAGCAGGTTGGGCAAGGTCAGACCGGCGATACCAGCGGAGCCGAGGCGCAATGCACTTCGTCGCGTGAATAACTGCATATCTCCCCCCTGCTTATTTCGTAGGGCGCCTCTTCTTGCGTACCGAATTGCGTGACGGGGCTTTCGTGTTGTCGCAGTTGCGGCTTTAAGGTCGAACACGATCTCCGGCAACAGACGAGCCGCGAGTTATCGAAGACCGCTGAGCTTTTCTTGCGGGACGAGGACATCTTTCATCGACTCCCGACTTACCGATTCACAACAAAGTCATGCCGGTTGAGCAGCGACCACACGATATCCTGATAAGCTTCCAACCGACTGGAGACTCCCGCGATGTACTGGCGAGACCGCTTCAGCTCGACTTCGGTCGGAATCCGCGTCAATGTTAGCAAGTACAACTCCTCCAGAAGTTTACCATCGTCAGCGGTCTCGGCCACCAGTTTCTTCAATCGGCCTTTGTCGTCGTGGATCTTGCCGATCAGCTTCTCATCGTTGAACAAGTACATGGTCTGGCTCAGGCTGGCGGCGGCGCTCCGTTCGCAATCGCAGTTCTGGACGCGGAGCGGCCGGCCGAAGATTTGCAGCACGTAGCCGTCGTCGCCGCCGACACGGCTCAGGGCGATCTCGGCGGCCTTCTGGCCGTCGCGCGGCGAGCCGTAGCGCTTGGGAATCTTGACGGCGGTCCCCGTCACGTGCGCGATGGCGTCGAGCGCCTGCTCCGCGGTCAGACGGCGCAGCGCGCGATGCGAGAAATTGCGCGTGTCCTTGGCGTTGGCGGCGTTCGTCCGCCAGTCGCGCTGGTAGGCCGCGGTGTTGAGGATGCGGCGCTGCAAATGCCGCAGATCGTACTTGTGCTCGATGAAATCGCGCGCCAGCTCGGCCAGCGCCTCCGGATGCGACGGCGGATTGGCGGCGGCCTGGGCGTCGGCCGGCTCGATGAACCCGCGGCCCAGGTAACGCTCCCACACGCGGTTGACGAGCGCCGGCGCGAAGAACGGATTGTCCATCTCGAGCATCCATTGCCACACCAGGTTGCGGGCATCGACGCCCGGCTTCACCGTGATCGTCGGGCCTGCCGGAATCCGGGCCGGGACGGGTTGTTGTGTGTCGGGATCGAGAAACTCTTCGACCGGCCTCATCCCGGCAAAGACGCCATTGAGATTCACTTTCTGCGCTTTCAATTCCGGATCGACGCCGATCTCCGTGTGCGCGAACACCGCTGCGAAGCTGAAGAAGTCGCCCTGCGACCAGCGGTCATAGGGATGCTTGTGGCACTGAGCGCATTCCAGCCGGACGCCGAGGAAGGTGTGTGCCACGCGCAGGGCGATCTGCCGGCCATTCACGGTGCGGCCTTTGCCGGGCAGGGTCTGCGTGTTGATCAAGTTGCTGTAGAAGACGTCCAGCGTATTGCGCGTGCCGTAACCGGCTTGCCAGGGCTGCTTGCCCGGCGGCGCGGGCGGCGGCTTGCCCTTGTATTTCTTGCGGCTTTCGGCGTCGCGCTTCTGGTCCTCGCGAATCTGGTCCGGCGTCCGGCCGTCGGCCGCAGTCGCGCAGAGCACGCCGTAGGCGATCTTGTCCCACGGCGTGTTCGTTTCGAACTTGTTGCGGAACCAGTCGTGGAACTGGTAGACGCCGTCGCCCAGGAAACGATCGTCGGCGCCGACCATGTCGCACAGCTTGCCCGCCCACAGGGCCGCGTGCAGGGGATGCGCGAGGAGCCGGTCGATCAACTTGGTTCGCTTGTCGGGGGCATTGTCCTTGAGAAACGCCCGGCACTCGTCCGGCGTCGGCAATTGGCCGATCACGTCCAGGTGGACGCGGCGCAGAAAATCGAGATCGTCGCAGCGCGGCGACGGCACGATATTCAACTTTCGCATGCGCTCGACGAGCAGCCGGTCCACGACGTCGGGCAGCTCTTCCTTCGGGAATGCCACGCCGGCAACCTTTGGCCCGGGCATCAGCATGGTGGCGAAGCCAACCGCGCCGGCGTAGTGAGCCAGGATGGCGATGTCGCCGGCGCGCTGGCCGGTCACGCAACCGCCGGCATCGACCTCGGCCAGGCCGGGGTCGAGCGACTCGAACTTCGTGAACTTGGTTACATCCTCTTCCGCACCCGTGGACAGCTTCGCGATCACTTTCAGCGGCGGCGACTTCACCCCCACCGGCGGCAACGTCAACGATACCGGCTCAACGCGCAGGCCGATCAACTTCGGCGCGGCTGGCGGATCGAAGCGCGCCCCGGCTTCGATCCACTTTCTCAACAGTTGATATTGCCAGCTTTCTTTGCGCAACCGCAGGCCGCCGCCATGCTCGATGGCTCGCGTCGGCTTGAGCAGCATCAGGCTGCGCTCCGGATGGAGCGGGTCCACGCGCCGTCCAAATCCGCCGCGCAAGTTGAGATGGTCCATCTCCGGGTTGCCGGCAAACAGCGACAGCCGCATGCCCCCCTTGCCGGAAAACGAGCCGTGGCACATCCCGGAGCTGCAGCCGAGCTGGTAGAGCACGGGCGTGACATGCCGGCTGAAGGAGACCTCGCCGGCTCGCGCAGGACTGGTGGCGAGAAGGAACCCGACGGCAACGGTCATGGTGGGGCGCATGGTAAGGCGCATGGTCTCAGGCGGGACAAGGGCGGGATGGCGAACCGGCAGGGATGAGGCTATTATGGCGGGCTGGTGCGGCAAACGCAAAGGAATTTGCCGCCGCCGCTGATCAGGCTATCCGGTTCGCCCAGCGGCAATCCAAAACCTGCCGTTCCTCGTCTTTTGCAGGTGAACGAATCTTCGGACCCGCTTCATGGAAAGGGGTTGTCCATGCGTCGCACGTTGGCGGTTGTTGCTGTCGCGTTGTTGTCGGTCAATTCGGTTCAGGCCGCGGGGCTGCTCATTCCCGTTGAAAAGAAGCTGCCCCCCTTGGCCATGCTCAATCATCACGTGAACGTGACCATCGATGATCAGGTGGCCATTACCCGCATCGAGCAGACCTTCCGCAACCACACGGAACGGCCGCTCGAGGCGACCTACATCTTCCCGGTCCCCAAGGGGGCATCGGTTCGTCAGTTCACCATGTGGGTGGACGGCACGGAAGTCCGCGGCGAGCTGGTCGAGGCCGACAAGGCCCGCAAGATTTACACCGAGATCGTGCAACGCACCCTCGATCCGGGTCTCTTGGAGTACATGGGCAACAACCTGCTGCGGCTGCGGGTCTTCCCCGTGCCGCCCAAGAGCGATCCGAAGACCAAGGGCGATCAAAAGATTTCCATCAGCTACACCAGCGTCGCCAACGCCGAGAACGGCCTGGTCGAGTACGTCTATCCGCTCAAGACCAACGGCAAGGCGGCCCAGACCCTGGAGAAGTTCTCGCTCAACCTGAACCTCAAGTCGCAGCACGCCATCCAGAACATCTACTCGCCCACGCATGCCATCACGATGACCCGGCCCAGCGACAAGGAAGCCAACGTCGGCTTCGAAAAAGATCAGGCCCTGCTCGACACCGACTTCCAGCTCTTTTACGCCACCAGCGCCAAGGACGTCGGCCTGACCGCCGTGGCGCATCGGCCCAATCCGAGCCAGAACGGCTACTTCATGCTGCTGGTGTCGCCGCGGGCCGAGCTGTCGAAGTCGCAGCAGGTGCCGCGCGACATGGTGTTCGTGCTCGACACCTCCGGCAGCATGCGCGGCAAGCGGATGACGCAAGCCTTGAGCGCGCTCAAGTATTGCCTGAAGAACCTGACGCCGACCGACCGCTTCGGCATGATCAATTTCGCCACGACGGTCAACAGGTACGCCGAACGATTGCAGGAAGCCAACAGCGACAACGTGGCGGCGGCCGTCAAATGGGTTGACCGTCTCGAAGCGACCGGCGGCACCGCCATCAACGACGCCCTGGCGTCGGCCCTCGACATGCGCACCACCGACCCGGCCCGCACGTTCACCGTCGTGTTCTTCACCGACGGCCGGCCGACCATCGGCGAGACCAACGCCGAAAAGATCCTGCAACATGTCGGCAAGAAGAACACGGCATCCACGCGCATCTTCACGTTCGGCGTCGGCGACGACGTCAACGCCGCCATGCTCGACCGCATCTCCGAAGACAGCCGGGCCATCACCACCTATGTCCGCGAGGCGGAGGACATCGAGGCCAAGGTCTCCGGCCTCTACGGCAAGATCAGCAACCCGGTGCTCGCCAACCTGAAGCTGAACGTGGGCGAAGAAATCTCGCTCAGCGAGGTCTATCCCCCGCAGCTTCCCGATCTGTTCCACGGCACCCAGCTCGTGGTCTTCGGCCGCTACGCCGGCAAGGGCCACGCGGCGATCAAGCTCACCGGCTCGGTCGGCATGGAAGCGCAGGAGTTCGTCTACGAGCTGAACTTCGCCGACAAGACGGGCGACGAGAAGGCCTTCGTCGAAGACCTGTGGGCGCGGCGCAAGGTCGGATATCTGCTCGACCAGATCCGCGTCAACGGCGAGAAGAAGGAGCTGGTGGATGAAGTCGTGGCCCTGGCGAAGCGCTACGGCATCACCACGCCGTACACGAGCTACCTGCTGGTGCCGGACGGCCCGATCCCGGTGGCGCGTGGCAACATGCCGGTGAATCCGGCCCTGCCGGATGTCCGCTTACATCTGCAGAATGGCGCGGCGACCCCGCCCCCAGGCCTGGCGGCGCCCGGAGGCGAACAGATCCCGGTCACCGAATTCCTCAAAGCCACGGGCAGCAAGAGCGGCAAGAAAGGCGGCGGCATCGACGGCGCCAAGGCCCGCTCGGACATCAATGAACGCGAGCTTGCCAAGCTGTCGGCCGACCCGAACGCCAGCGGCGACGACAAGACCATCGCCAGCCTGCAGCGGGCCAAGACCCAGTTCGAAAACCTGCGGCAATTCCAGACCGACCTGCAAACCAGGAACCTGGCCAATCTCCAGGCCGGGCGCTACGGCGTCGAGTGGTCGCAGAACTCCCAGAACCTGCGCTACCAATGTCAGTTGACCAACAACGCCCAGCGCCGCGCCGGGAATCGGAATTGCCTCGAGATCGGCGGCGTCTGGATCGATGAAGGCTATCAATCCAGCATGAAGACCGTCACCGTCAAGGCGATGAGTGAGGCGTACTTCCGCATCCTCGAACGCCATCCCACGATGAAGAACGTGTTCCGCATCAGCAACCACCTGGTGTGGGTCACGCCGAGCGGCTCGGCCCTGGTGGTCGATACCACGACCGGCGCTGAAACCATGGACGACGCGGCCATCGACCGCTTGTTCGTGGCGGCGAAGAAATGATCATGAACGTGGGGACAGAACGCCGATTCTGTCCTCTGATGTGGGATAGAACTCCGATTCTGTCCGCCTTGGACAGAAACGGAGTTCTATCCCACCAGCCAAAACCCCGCTCCGGAAACGCACGTTTCCGGTGTCCCACCCCCGCGGCCGATTCCTACCGTCGCCGCGGGGGTTTTGCGTTGATCGTGCGATTCGTTATCATGAATCTCAACCTCGGTTTCACGGTTGGGATCATCGCATGCGGGCGTCCTGTCTGTTGTCGGCATTGATCGTCGCCTTGACCGGCGCCCAGGCCAACGATGGTCCGAAATGGCACAGCAGCGTCGCCGACGCCTTCGCCGAAGCCCGCAAAGCCCACAAGCCGGTCCTCGCGGTCCTGCACTGTCCCAACTGAATGGACCACGGCCGCATCGACGAGCAGGTTGCTCGCCTTCATCCCGAGATCAGAAACGTGGCCGAGCGGTTCGTGCTGCTGAGAATCGGCAACATGCGCGGCCTCGATCTGTCGCTGTTCGACTTCGATTACGATCTCACCTGGGCCGCGTTGATGTTCGCTGCCGACGGCAACGTCCTGGGCCGGTTCGGCGGCCGCGACGCCGACACGCCGGGGAAGTATCACTCGCTCGCCGGGTTGCGCTACGCCCTGGAACAATCGTGGGAGCGCTTCGAGCGCGGCGCGCCGCCGTCGCCCCGGCCGGCGGCCTCGGGGAAGAGAATCGAGGACTATGCAGGCGCGCAGCGGTTCTCCGCGAAGGCGTGCTTTCACTGTCACAACGTCCACGAGTTTCGCCGCGAGGAGCAGCAGGCCGCGGGCATCTGGCGGAAGGATCATGTCTGGGTTTATCCGGAGCCGGCGGCGCTGGGCTTGACGATGGAAATCGAACAGGGCAACAAGGTGCGCGACGTCCGCGCCGGCGGTCCGGCCGCGAGCGCCGGCATGAAACCCGGCGACGTGATTCGGATGTTGAACCATCACGCCGTCGCGTCGGTCGCGGACGTGCAGTATGCCCTGCATCGGGCGCCGGCGGCCGGGTCGATTGCCGTGCACTGGCGGCGCGGCGGGCAGGAGCATGACGCGAAGCTGGCGCTGGCTGCAGGCTGGCGGGAAAGCGATGTATCGTGGCGCTGGTCGCTCAAGAGCATGAAGCCCGACCCGCAAGTTCACGGCGAGGACTTGAGCGCGGCCGACAAGGCGACGCTGGGCCTGGACCCGCGGCGGCTGGCGTTTCGCCAGGGGAGCTTCGTGCCCCGCGCCGCGCAGCAAGCGGGCATCCGCATCGGCGACATCATCATCGGCGTGGACGGCAAGCAGCTCGACATGAACGCCCGGCAATTCGAGACGTTCATCCGTTTGAACTACCAGGTCGGCGACGAGGTGCGGCACGACATCATTCGCGGGGGCGAGCGCCTGAAGATCGCGGTGAAGCTGCCGGGCTAAGGGGTCAAACGAACCCCCTCACCCTCAGCCCCTCTCCCCCTGTTCGAGAGGGAGAGGGGAGCCGCCAAGAAATGCAAATCCTCTTCGAAGACAACCACTGCCTGGCGGTGAACAAGCCGGCGCCGCTGCTCACGCAAGCGCCGCCGGGGATTCCGTCGCTGGCAGACATGGCGAAGGCTTATCTCAAGGAGCGCTGCCGCAAGACAGGCAACGTCTACCTCGGCGTGCCGCACCGGCTCGATCGGCCGGTCAGCGGCGTCGTGCTGTTCGCGCGGAGCACCAAGTCGGCGCAGCGGTTGTCCGAGCAGTTCCAGGGGCGGCAGGTCACGAAGACTTACTGGGGCGTGCTCGAAGGTTCGATTGCACCCGCGAGCGGCGTGTGGGAGGATTGGCTGCGCAAGGTGGCCGACGAGGCGCGGGTCGAAACCACGGCGCCGGGCGCCGAAGGGGCGCGGTTGGCGCGCTTGACTTATCGGATCCTCGGGCCATGCCAGGGCGGCACGCTTGTCGAATTCACGCCGGAGACCGGCCGCATGCACCAGATCCGCGTCCAGGCTGCGACGCGCGGCTGGCCGGTGCGCGGCGATGCGCTCTACGGAGCGCGGCTGCCGTTCGGGCCGGATGCGCAATTCGAGCGCGACCGGATCATCGCCTTGCACGCCCGGAGTCTGACGTTTCTGCATCCGATCCGTTACGAGCCGATCACCATGACGGCGCCGTTGCCGGCGGCCTGGCGTGAGCTGGGGATCGAGTCGGAACAAGTGCAATAGCAGGCGCGACGATGACGGAAGCCACGCTGGAGACGATCCTTGCCGGCCTGCCGCGCTTGCGAATCGCGGTCATCGGCGATCTGTTCCTCGATCGCTATCTCGACCTCGATGCCGCCCTCACCGAACCGTCGATCGAAACCGGGCTGGACGCTTATCAAGTGGCGCGCGTCCGTTCGTATCCGGGCGCGGCCGGCACCGTGATCAACAACCTCGCTTCCCTGGGCGTGGGAACGATCCTGCCCATCGCCGTGATCGGCGACGACGGCGAAGGTTACGAATTGCGGCAAGCCCTGGCGCGAATGCCGGCCGTCCGCCAGGATCATGTCGTCGCGCGGAGCGAGCGCCGCACGCCGACCTACACCAAGCCGATGCTGTGCGAACCGGGAGAGCCGCCGCGCGAGCTGAACCGGCTGGACATCAAGAATCGCTCGAAGCTGCCGGTGGACGCTGAAACCGCGATCCTGGCCGCGCTCGATCAGGTCTGGCCGACGATCGACGCGTTGCTCGTTCTCGATCAGGTCAGCGAGCCGGATTGCGGCGTCGTCACCGAGAATGTGCGACGCCGGCTGAGCGAGCTGGGCGCTGGCACGCCTGGGAAGTGGACGCTCGCCGACAGCCGCGCGCGCATCGGCATGTTTCGCAACACGTGCTTGAAGCCCAACGTCGCGGAGGCCCGCCAGGCGCTGGGCCGGGAGCTGGCGCCGAGCCAGGCAGCCGCGGCCCTGGCCGAAGGTTGCGGCCGGCCCGTGTTTCTGACGTGCGGCGCCGAAGGAATCTGGGTGGCGGCGCCGGATCAGCCGCCGGCGCGGGCGCCCGCGGCAACGCTGACGGGGCCCATCGATCCCGTCGGCGCCGGCGACAGCACCAGCGCCGGCCTGGCGTGCGCCCTGGCGACCGGCGCCACACTGCACGAGGCAGCGGAGTTCGCCAACCTGGTCGCCTCCATCACCATTCAACAGATCGGCGCCACGGGAACGGCGACGCCGGACCAGGTGCGGCAACGTTGGAGAGTAGTGAGTGGTGAGTGATGAGACCACTCACCAAAAAAAAGAGCCCGCGTCCGTTCCAGGGGGGACCCGGGCATGGGCTCCCTCAACTCTCGGGAGGTTACTCCTCGTCAGGTTACTCCTCAGTTTCGAACTCGCCGTCCATCGCCTGCAGGTGCTCGCGCAGCTCGTCGCGCTCGCGGCGGGTCGCTTCCAGGTCGAACAACAAATACTTGATGTCGAGCTGCAATTGATCCACGGCGTCCTGGGCGATGCGCACCAGCCGGCTCTGCAAGCGGGCGAAGTGCCCCGCGCGATCGCACAGCGGAATCAACTGGTCGCGCATCGGCAGCGGCAGTTGATCCAGGTGATTGCGCAGGTCGACCAGCTCGCGGGGCAATTGCTGATCCTTGCGCCAGTCTAGGGAAAGCGGTCTTGCCATCATCATCTCCACCTATCGGGCCCGCACGAAAACGGGTCCTCGACAAGCCGCCGTCAGATTCGGCCGCTGCACTACCCAGCGCCTGTTACTCGCACCCGGCCGGTCTTGCGACGGCTTGTCGAAGACCCGCGACTCGAACGCAGCGGTCGCGCATTGACGAAGCGGGCCGCTTCGTCTACGAAGCGGGCCACTTCGTTAGACGGGGAGTTATTGCAAGCGGCGTGCCGGTCCGCGGTCCGCCATCGATTTTCGCACAAACCCCACATTTTTCGCGTTTTCCCGGCCTAGCGCGGTCCGCCGCCGCCGCTCCACGTTAACTTTCGGCAACACGGGTTCGCCTTTATTGTTAAGCCCCGTTGTGTTAGAGGCTATCCGAAAAGGGGTCTGACCCCTTAGGTTTCGCCGAATGTGGGAAACTGACGCGGACTGGTGAGGGGTTTGACCCCTTTCGGATAGCCTCTTACAGGCCCGCGCGACGGAGAATCTCGAACGAGGATGTGCCATGATGCGGATGGGCCGGGCATGGATGAGCGTCGCGGCGGTCCTGACCTGCGCGGGGACCGCGCTCGGACAGCAGGTGCATCGCAACGGCTTCGAGTCGGGCAAGACGTGGTGGGTGAAAGCCGGGGCGGACACGGTGTATGACGAAGTCGGCCACGCCAGCAGCGACCAGGGCGCCCACGACGGCCAGCGCGCCGAGTACCTGCAGGTCAACGCTAACCAGGGCACGTACATCCACTACCGGTACGAGGTCGGCAAGGCGCCCATCGGCGCCGAGTTGATCGGCAAGGTTTGGATCAAGGCGAATCGCCCCGGCATCCAGCTCCTGGCGCGCGTGATCCTTCCCAACGAGCGCGACCCCAACAACCTCGAAAACCGCATGGCCACGACGATCCGCGGCGAACCCTATCGCAACGTCGGCCGCTGGCAGAGCATCGACATCGGGCGGCCGACGCAGCTTCTCAAGCACCAGCAGCAGCTCTTGCAGGCGCAGCTCAAGCGCCCGGTCAACATCAGCGACGCCTACGTCGACAGCCTGATGCTGAACGTGTACGCCGGACCCGGCGTCACGGAGCTGTGGATCGACGACGTGGAAATCGGCCCCATGGCGCTCGGCCCGGCGGCGCTCGGCCCGGCGGCGCTCGATCCGCGCTATCAGCCGGCGGTGCGCACCGACGCCACCAACGTCCCCGCCAAGGTCACGAACATTCCCCGCGCCGCCAGCCGCGCCCCGGTGGTCGAGTTCAACGCGAACCAGCTGCTGGTGGGCGGGCGCCGTTTTCTGATGAGCGGCATCAATTACACCAACACGCCGTTGCGGACGCTGCACCAGGCCGGGTTCAACACGGTGTTCGTGGATTACACGACTCAGCCGGCCGTGCTGAAGGAAGCCGCCGACCTGGGCCTGTGGCTGGCCCCGAGGCTGCGCGTGCTGTCCGACGACGCCAAGCTCGCCTCCAGCGACGGCATCACCCGCGAGATCGGCCGCTACGCCGACAGCGACACCGTGCTCCTGTATCACCTGGGCGGCACGTTCACGTTCGAGCACGCGGCCCCGATCGGCCGGGCCGCCCAGGTGGTGCGCTCGACCGATCCGGGCCGGCCGGTCGGGGCCGAGGTCTGGGACGGCATGCTCCCGTACTCGCGCAACCTGAACATGATGGGCGTGCACCGCTGGCCGCTGATGACCACGCTCGAATTGCCGCGCTATCGCCAGTGGCTCGAGATGCGCCGCAACCTCGCCAACCCGGACGCCTATCTGTGGACCTGGATTCAGAATCACATGCCCGACTGGCACACGCGCATCATCTACGAACGCGACGGCGCCGCCGACTTCCAGGAGCCCGTCGGCCCGCAGGCCGAGCAAGTCCGCCTGCTCACGTACACCGCCCTGGCGGCCGGCGTGCGCGGCCTCGGTTTCTGGTCGGACCGCTGGCTGGCCGACAGCCACCTGGGCCGCGACCGGCTGCTCGAATGCGCCCTGTTGAATCAAGAGCTGGAGATGATCGAGCCGCTGCTGTTGACCGCCCGCGACCCGCAATGGATCGGCACGTCGTCGCCGGACGTGCAGGCCGCCGTCATGCCGACGAGCAAGGGAATCCTGGTGTTGCCGATCTGGCAAGGCAAGGGCGCCCAGTTCGTGCCGGGTCAGTCGGCGGTCAGCAAGCTGACCATGGTGGTGCCGCAGGTGCCGCAGAGCATGCAGTGCTGGGAAGTGTCCCCCGGCGAAGTGCGCGGCATCAAGTCCGAACGCGTGCCGGGCGGGACCAAGATCACGGTCCCCGAGTTCGGCCTGACCACCGCGCTGGTGTTCACCGCCGACACGCAGCAGGTGGTCCGCTTCCAGGAGATGTCGCGCACGCGCCGCCAGCTCGCCGCGCAGTGGACCTACGACATGGCCCTTTACGAGCTGGAAAAGGTCGTGGCGGTCGAGCGGCAGCTCGAACAGCAGAGCCACACGCTTCCCGACGCGGTCGCCCTGATCAACGACGCCCAGGGCCGCCTGCAGACCGCGAAAAAGCTGTGGGACAACCGCCTCTTCTCCGAGGCCTACCGCGAGGCCCAGCGGGCCTTGCGGCCGGTGCGCATCCTCATGCGGGCCCAGTGGGACGCGGCCGTCAAGGAACTCGACACGCCGGTCGCCACCCCGTACGCCGTCACGTTCTTCACGCTGCCGCGGCACTGGCAGTTCATGGAGCAAGTGAAACGCCACGTGACCACGGCGAACGTGCTGCCGGGGGGCGACTTCGAGATCGTGCCGCAGCGCAAGCAGGAAGCGTGGAGGCTGGAGGAGCCGACGCTTGATGATGTCGTGCTGCGGGCGGATCGCGTCGGCGAAGTAGAGGCCCCGAACGTGAGCAAGAAGGACGCCAAGGACGCCAGGGGGAAGGCAGGCGCCAAGAGCGGTCCCGGGAAGGGCGGCCCGGCGACAAGAAAAGACATCCCGCACGAAGGCAAGCAGTGCGCCATGCTGCGGGTCACGCCGAAAAACCCGAAGGCGCCCCCGCAAGCCCTGGAACGCACCCTGCTGGCGATCACGAGTCCGCCCGCCCAGCTCCAGCCAGGCACGCTGGTGCAGATCACCGCCTGGGTCTGCGTGCCAACCCCGATCACCGCCTCGGCGGACGGCGCCCTGTTCTACGACAACATCGGCGGCGAACCGTTGGCCGTGCGCATCAGCGAACCGACGCCGTGGAAAAAGTTCACGCTGTACCGCCGCGTCCCGGCGTCGGGAACGGTGCAAGTGACCCTGGCCCTCACCGGTTTGGGAACCGTGTACTTCGACGACGTCCGCATCGAGCCGCTGGTGCCGGGGGTGGGAAGCAGCGCCCGAGCCAGTGAATGACGAAGTGGCAAGAGTGGCAAGGCTGGCATTCGTGGCATTCTGCCTTGCGCGGCTGCGGACTACGCACCGCTCGTGCATGCCGGGAACATCACGTGCTACAGCCTGCAGAAAGGCCCGCCGGCGGCTCAAGCGGCGACGACATGCTCACGGAGCCGCACGCCCGGATGACTCAGGCGCGCCCCTCCTGGCATTCACCAGCGGACTCCGTTACAATTGATGATTGCACCGTCATCCAATCACACCGGCAACGACCCCGTGCCCGATATCCTGCGAGAACTGTTCGAAGAATACCCCCGCGGCATGGCGGTCACCATCGCCATCCTCGCCGCGATTGTGGTCGCGATCCTGGTCACCTTCTGGCAGCTGTACGGGCCGGGTCCGCGTCGCCGCCGCGGCCTGAAGCGCGTTCGCCACAAGCTGCAGCACGGATTCTGGAACGATGCCCTCGAGCACGTGCGCCGGCTCCGGCACATCGGACTGCCGTCGCAGAGCTGGCGTCAGCGCTTCGACCAGGCGGAAGGCGAGTGCCTGCAAGCCGCTGCGGCGGCCGCGCTCAACGACAAGGAATTCGACGAGGCGCTCGAGCTGGGCATGAAGGCCGCGCACCTGCTGGGCCGAACCGAAGCCGAGGTGCGGCAGACGGTTCAGGCCGCGATGCTTGAAGAAATCCGCCAGCTCTCCAGCGCCAGCCGCATGGGCGAATCGCGGGCGCTGTTCGACTTGATCGGCCGCACGCTGTTGGTGCAGTCGCCGTGCCGGGAAGCGTCGTTCTGGCAGGGCCTGTGCCACCTGCGGGCGGGTCAACCGAAGGAAGCGCTGGATGCGTTGCAGATCGCGCGCACCGGGGCGACGAAGTCGCTGGTGCTCGACGACGCGCTCGGCGAGTTCACGACCGGCGCCGGCGCGGCGCCGACCAATCCGTTCATCGATCCGCCCCTGTACATCGGGGCGTTGCTGCTGCGCCAGGGGCAGGCGAAGGAAGCGATGCGGTATCTGACCGAGGCCAACCGCATCGACGCCAACTGCCCGGTGGTCACCCTGCAGCTCGGGGCCGCGATGATCGCCGCGGGCGGCGACACCCAGTTCGCCGTCCGCGCCCTGCAGCGCGCGGTCGGGCCGAAGGGCCTGGCGCTGTGGGCCGACCACCCGCAGCGCCTGTGGGTCGAAGCGTTTCCGGAGAATCGCTCGTACATCCGCAAGCTGGCGAGCAAGGCGACGTTCATCTGTCCCGTGTTCGGCGGCGACATGCAGGTCCTCACCCGGCAAGGCGCCCTGGCGCTGGCCCAGGGCCTGTTCAAGCTCGGCAATTTCCAGGAAGCCGCCGATCAGTTCGCCAAGTCGCTCGCCGAAGGCGCCCCGTCACTGCCCTTGCTGCGCGGCCTGGGTCTGTCGCTCGCCAAGCTGGGAAAGTACGACGAGGCCTTCAAGCACCTGCGGGCCGCGCATGAAATGGAAGAGATGAAGGACCGGTTGACGGCCGGCTATCTGGCCCTGTGCGGGGCGAAGGGGACGGCGAACGATCCGGAGGATGTGCCGCGCAACCTGGCCTGGGCGGTGCAGATGGTGACGCCGTTCACCGCTCCCGGCGACCCCGAGTGGGCCTACTTGATCAACGCGATCTTCACCGAAGCGCGCGAGCACGACATCCCGCTCAACCTCGACGACCAGCTGTACCTGTGCGAGCACCTGGTGTCGGTCGATGCCTGCGACCCACTCGCCGCCCAGGCGTACCACCATGTGTATGCCACGAACCGGCAAGCCTTGCGGCCCGAATATGCCTGGCTGTACTGCAAGGCCGCGTCGCAGCACAAGGTGGATGGGGAGCACACGCTGGCGCTGTTCGCGATCACGTTCGCCGATCCAGCCGCGGCCCGCCATTACTTCGGGCAGCGCCAGTGGAGTTTCGCCGACGTGGAGCACGCCTACCTGGACCGATCGGCGGCGCTGGCGCCGGGGAAGTTTCCCGAGGCGCTCGGTCCCGACTATCCTGCCCACGCGGAGCAATTCTTGCTGGCCCGGTCGCTCGAACAGGAGCAAGCGGGCCGCGCCGACGCGGCGCTGGCGACCACCTTCATCCTGGCCCGGCTGGCGCCGCACAACGGCCCCGCCCAGGACCGGCTGGCCTGCCTCTATCATCGGGCCGGCAAGGATGACGACGCCCTGGCCATCCTCGCGCAGTGGCAGCAGATGCACCCGCGCGAGCCGTTGCCGCGCGTGCGCCGCGCGCTCCTGCTGCACAAGCAAGGCCAGGCCGCCGAAGCCCAGCAATGTTTGCGCGAGGCGCTCGAGCTGGCGGCGGACAAGACGCGGGCGAACGTCGCCTTTCTTGGCGCCCGCCTCAGCCTGCAAACCGCGCTGGCGGTGGAAGGGGCGGATCCGGCCGCGCTGGAAACGGCCGAGGATTGGCTCCTGGAGTGCCTGCGCGCCTGCCCGGAGCACGCCGACGCGCAATGGCGTCTGGCGGCCGTGCGCTGGCTGCGCCACGATATCGCGGGGCTGGTGCGGCAAGCGACGACGCTCGTCGACGCCAATGTTCCCGATCCACGCTACCATTGGTTCGCGGCGCTGGCCCGGCTCGCCGCGGGGGATTATGCCGGCGTGGTCGAAGCCTGCCGACGGCTCGGCGACCGCGCCGCGCCGGCGCTGCCGCCCGCGGACCACGCCAACGGCGCGCCCGGCTCGACGTTGTCCGTGGCGACCGAAGGCAACTATCTGGAAGGCCTGGCGCGCCTGGAGCTGCAGGACTACGCCGCCGCGGCCACGGCGTTGGCGGTTCCGGCTCAGGCCAAGGACAGCCCGTCCTCGGGCCACGCGCTGGCGTTGTGGGGACTGGCGCTGTTCCACGAGCAACGACACGACGACGCCGTGAAACGCTGGCTGGAGCTCGACGCCGGCCGCCGAGCGGGCTGGAAACTCAACGAGCCTTTGGCGAATACAGTGTTCCTGACCGCGGTCGAGGCGTTTCACGCGGGCCGCTTCGAGCAGGCGGCCGAAAGGCTGCGGCAGGCCGGCAAGCTCGGCTGCCGCGACCGCCGGCTGGGTCCGCTCTTGGTGCTGTCGCTGTTCAAGGCAGGGCAGCAGGTGATCTACGGGTACAAGATGGCGTAACAGCGGCGGCGTAACAGGCGGCGGCGTAACAGGCGGCGTCAACGAGGCGATGCAATGTCCAGTCCCTTCCCCGGCATGGATCCATATCTCGAAGATCCGGCCTTTTGGGCCGATTTCCACCATCGCTTTCTCGATTGCTGGTGCGAGGCGGTCGCGGACGCGCTGCCCGGCAATTACGACGCGCGTCTGGATGAAAGCGTCAACCTCGTGCAACTGTCGCCGGCGGTAGTTCGCCTCGTCTATCCGGACGTCGCCGTCAGCCGAGGGCCGCGGCGGACAACGCGTTCAAGACCGAACGGGCGCGGCACGATGCTGTTGGAGCCCGTGACCATTCCGCACGAATATCTCGACGAGGTCCGGCAAGCGCGGATCGAAATCCTGCATCGCCCCGAGCGCACGCTCGTTGCCGTACTGGAGATGTTGTCGCCCTTCAGCAAGACGGGGGACGGTTTCGAGCAACACCGCAGCAAGCGCAAGACCATCTTGACACAGAACGTCCATCTGGTCGAACTCGATCTCCTCGTGGGCGGCCGACGCTTGCCGCACGCCCAGCCGCTGCCGGCGGGCGATTACTATGCCCTCTTGTCCCGTGTCGACAATCGGCCGGATTGCGCGGTCTACTGCTGGACCGTGCGCGACCCGCTGCCGACCATTCCGATTCCGCTCAAGGCCCCGGACGCCGATATCCATGTCGATCTGGCCAAGGTGTTTCGTGTGACCTACCAGCGCGGCCGCTACGCCCGCTCGCTGCCGTACGCCAAGCCGCCTGTGGCGCCGTTGGACCCTGAATCGGCACGCTGGGCGATGCGGCGCGCGGCGAAGAACAAACGTAGCACGCGTCGCCGGAGCTGAGCAGAATCGGCTGCTCCGTTGAGATGCCAAAACGGAATCTCAAAGCATCGACTCCACTCCCTCTGCTATAATCGCTGTCGATCTCACGTGACGCGCATGGCGGCAGCAGCCGCAGCCAGCGAGCGCGTCGATCACGCCGGCGGGATGCCGCTCGGCTCGCGGCGCCTACCATACTCGTGTCATGGCGGATGTTCTCGATATTCCTGAAGCGGTCGTCCTGGTCACCGACTGGACCGAGGCGGCCCGGTTGCTGGAACAATCGGTGCGCGCCGGCAACCAGGACTCCCAGGCCGCGTATCTGCTGGCGATGAGCTACAAGCATCTCGGCCGCACCGCGGACGCGCGGCAAGTCCTCGCCAAGATCGCCAACCCGGACGCCAACGTGCTGCTGCAGCGCGGCGTGCTGGCCTTCCACGACAAGGACTTTGCCCAGGCCGCCGAGGAATTCACGCGCTCCTGGGAGAAGTTCGCAGAGTCGTGGCCGGCGGCGTACAACCTGCTCTTGACCCGCTTGTGTCTGGGCCAGGCCAACGAATGCGCCGAGCTGATTCCACGCGTGCTGCACCTGGCGCCGTCGCCGGGCGACCAGCGCTTGCTGACGCTGCTGCGCGTGCTCATGCTCGCCGCGGCGCCGGGCGCCGCCCCCAGCACCGAGGGGCTCGAAGCTCCCATGTTATTCGGCGGCATGACCGGCGACGAGGAAGCCCGGCTGCTCGATCTGCTCGCCGGCCTCAACCAGTTCGACGTCACCTTTTCGCTCCTCGCCAAGCTGGTCGCGTTGCGCCCGCGCAGCGATCAGGCCCACGCGGCGTATTTCGGCGTGGCGCTCGTGCAGGCCAAGTCGCACCTGGACCGCTGCGAATGGAGCGAGGCCGATGACCTGCTGGGCGGGTTGCGGCGCCGGACCGAGGCGGGCGCCGCGCGGCTCGACGGCTTCTATCAGCTCGTCATGTACCAGATGATCGGCGTGTCCGCCAACATGCTGCAGGATTTCGATCGCGGCCTGCAGGCGTTCCGCACGGCCCAGGAAATCTACCATCGCGAAGTCCAGCACACCGGCACGCAAGAGCGGATGCAGCGGTTCTTCAACGGCCACGGCGTTCCGCTGGCCGCCTGGCTGGAACAGAACCTGGCCCTGACGTACGAATTGCAGAATCGCCTCGACAAGGCCGAGCCGCACTGGCTGCGGTACCTCGACGCCCTGGAGCAGAACTTCAGCCGCTCCCAGCCTGCCGACTATTTGCCGAGCCTGGCCTTCGAATGCCTGACGCGGCTGGCGGAGCAGTTCAGCAAGGTGGAGCGCTGGACCAGCGCCCTCGGCTGCCTGCAGCGCGCCCACCGCATCCGGCCCAACGATTACGACACGCTGGAACGATTGTTCCACCTGTTCACGCAGCTCAAGCGCTCCGAGGACGCCCGCAAGATCCTGCGCCGGCTCCGCGAAGTGCGGCCCAACGACCCGCAGGTCGAGCTGTTCGACCTGGAGGTGCGCGAGCTGCGTTCGGTGGAGGAAGTCGAGCGGCTGCTCGGCGACCTGCGCCGCATCCTGCAGAAGTACCCGGGCGACCTCCGCGTTGAAGAGCGCGGCACGGCGGCGCTGCAAAACCTGGTGCCGGCCCTGGAGCGCTGCGCCGATCAGCACACCGCCCAGGTGAACAAGGTGGTCGATCAGATGCGGCGGCTGCCGAGCTACCAGATCAACTGGCCGGTGGTGCGCGACATCATGCGCGACCTGGAGGACCAGTTCGTCTACCTGCGGCGCGTCGCCCAGAAATGCCTGGCGCAGATCACCCACGACGACCTGCGCCGCGACCTGAACCGCCTGATCGCCCATTGCGACCGCAAGATCGATCAGTGCCACACGCTGGGATCGTGAACGCGGCTTGCCGCTTAGCGTTCGCGGAATGCCGCCGCGCGAATGGCGGTGGTGACGCGAGCGCGAAACGAATCGAGGAATCGTACGATGAGCCAGCCCGAACAACCGATGGTGTTGCAGCTCGCGTCGCTGCCGCGGCAGCAGGTCGGGCCGTTTCTCATCCTGGGCGTGGAGAAGGACGCGCCCAAGGACGTGATCGAGGCGGCCTGGGCGCAGCGGCTCATCTGGGCGCGGAAGAACCAGTTCCGCATTCCGCTGGAGGACCTCAACTGGGCGCGCGAGATCATCAACGACCCGGAACGCCGCGTCCGCGCCGACGCCGTCAGCTTCAACATCGACACGACCGACGGCCTGCTGCGGAAGCTGCGCGACCGTCATCAGGGCAAGAGCCGGGCGACGTCGGGGTGCAAGCCGCTCGACGTGGAGAAGAACCTGAGCGAGTACGCGCCGCCCACGCCGGCCCCGGACGCCGCCGAGGTTCGCGCCCAGATTCCCCTGCCGGAGATCCCGCGCGAAATCCCCGCGGCGAAACTGATCCTCGAACAGGCGGTCAAGCCGCCGGTGGACCCGTGGGCGGTGAGTGTGTAGGGCAGAGTTTGTGAAAAAATGGGGACTGGCACCGGCCATCCCTCGAGAAATCCCGCGATTCTGGACGAGGCCGGTGCCTGTCCCCATTTTTTCACAAACTCTCAGCGGTCAGGGGTCAGGCGCGACACGACCGTCAAGTCAGGCCAGCAGAAACGTGCGTCGGGCAACAAAAACATGGATTATGGCGCGTCCGTCACCCATAATCATGATGAGTCGCAACTGACTCCTGACTCCTGACCCCGTCTTACCCCATGAACGACGATTTCAAGAACCCGCTCGCGTTGACCAACGATGCCGAGGCGCCGACCCTCGGCATGTCGTCGGTGTATCGGCTGTTCGAGGCCTTCATCGGCCTGCGCGAGAAGAACGAGCGGCAGCACAAGCTGTTCGAGCAGACGCTGAACCGGGCCCGCGATTCGCTGCAATCGAGCTTCAACACCTTTGCCGCCGAGACGCAGAAGGCCTACCAGCAGATGCGCCAGGAGATGGTCGGCGAGAAGAAGTTCAGCCTGAGCCTGCTGAACGAGCTGCTCGACCTGGCGATCGAGCTCGACCACATCGTTGCCGCCAAGCCGGCGCTCGCCGGCGCCGGGCCGGAGGGCGACGCCGTCGAGCGCTGGATGAGCGCCATCGAGATCCAGAACCGCAAGGTGCAGGACGCCCTGCGGAAGTTCGGGATCCATCCGTACGATGCGGCCGTGGGAACGCCGTACAACCCGGCGCTGCACGAGCGCGTCGGCGTCAAGCGCCTGGAAGGGATGGACGCCCTGCGCGTCGCCGAGCAGGTCCAGCGCGGCTACGCCAGCCAGCAGCCCGAGTTCATGCTGCGCCGGCCCAAGGTGCTGGTGACCGAGTAGACGCTCACTGCGGCGTCGCCTTCTTCAGCGCCTCCTCCAGATCGCTGATCTGCAGCTTCGCGTTGATGACGCGGCCGTCGCGGCCGACCAGGAACACGGTCGGCAGCACGTTGATGCCATAGTAATTGGCGAGCGCGCCCCGGAGGCCGCTGCTGTCCTTCGGCGCTTGCAGGATGTGAAACGCCTGCACCGGGTGCTGGGCCAAAAACGACGTGGCGCTCTCGAGCTTGGCGTCCAGGTTGACGCACACCAGGATCACGTCCTTCTGGCTGGTGAGGGCTTGTTTCAGGCGAGCGAAGTCGGCGGGGCCGCTGGTCGTGTGGCTCGCCCAGTAGACCACCACCGCCAGCTTGCCCTTGAGCTGATTGATGTCGAACGGCGTGTTGTTGGTCAGGACGCCGCTCAGCTCCAGCGGATTGCCCTTGAGCTTGAGCCGGCGTTCCGCGCCCTGGGCCCATTCGGCCAGGTGGTGGTCCTTGAAATTCGTGTAGATCGCGCGGTAGTACTTGGCGGCTTCCGCTTCCTTGTCGGCGCCGCCGAACTCGCAGCTCATGCCGAGCTGGTGCAGCGCGTCCGCGGCGTCGTCGGCCTGCGGATAGTCCTTGACGAACCTGGCGAGCTGTTCGTTCCAGGCTTCCTGGGCCTTCGGGTCGCTGCCGAGCTTCGGGGCAAACTGCGACCACAGCTCGCGGTAGACGGCGTACGCGGCCAGGTTGCTCCCCGGCATCTTCTCGACGAACTGCTTGCGATAGAGCGCCAGCCGCCCCTTCGACGGCTCGCTGCCGGCGATGACGGCGCTCGACAGGCTGTCGAGGACCTGCTTGTACCACGTCTCTTTCTCGTTGGGCTCGGCGACCGCGACGATCCGTTCCGCCAGCGCCGCCCGCTGCTCGTACAGGCCCGCCAGGGCAGGGTTCGCCTTCGACGGATCGGCGTTCGGCGTGCTCGAAATCTGTTTCTCAAGCTCGGAAAGCTCCGCCAGCAGCTTGGTGAGCACCGGGTTGTCCGCGATCACGTCCTCGGGCGTCAGGTCGACGAGCCGCCAGGCGGCGCCCACCTGGATCATCTCGCCGGTCAGGAACCAGTCGTGCTGCTTGGCCGCGGTCTCGTACAGGATCGAGCGCGACACGTACTTGATCAGGTCTTTGGACGTGCCGAGACCGTCGGCGAGCCAGCAGCCCGGGGCGCCGCTCTCGACGCGCAGGAAGGTGGCCCGGTCGAGGTTGGCCTGCTTCGCGAGCGCCTGCTGGAATTTCTGGGGCGCCGTTTGCTGCGCCTGCATGATCTTCGCGGCCAGGGCGGCCGGCAGGGCCAGGTCCTTCAACTCCTCGCTCGAGATGTAGACCGCCTTGAGGCGGGCGAAATCGCGCGTGGCCAGCGCCTGGAACGCTTCCTGGGCGACTTCCTCCGCCGAAATCAGGTGCCACACGTCGATCTTGCCGTCCTGGTCGCGGTCGACTCCCCACTTGAGGCCGGCCGTGCCCAGCCAGCGGTACTGGTCCACCTTGCCGTCGAAGTTCGAGTCGATCTGCCGGAAGACCTCGACGCCGTCCTTGTAGAACGACCAGTTGTTGATCTGCGGGGCGCCTTTGCCCATCACGTAACGGCGCACGAGCTGCTTCCGGCCATCGACGAGGGCGTAGCCGATTTTCTTGCCTCCGTCGGTGACGTCCGCGACCTTCAAGTCGCGGACTTCGTCCGCGGTCGGGTTGGTGACGGCCACGTCGTCGAACTTCGGCCGAATGCTCAGCATGGCGGCGACGGTGGTTTGCGCCCAGAGCGGGCCGGCGCCGGCCAGCCAGCAGGTCATCGCCCAGCAGGTCGTCGCCAGGATCGTAGAGGCCTTCCTCATGGCAAGCTCCTTTCGTGCGGTTTCGCCGTCGTGGGGATTGTTGGTCGCGAAAGCGCAGGTCTCGTCGGGATAAATCGGCGCGCGGCCGGGGCGTTGTTCATCGCAAAGGTGGAAAAGTCGGAACAATCGGCACAGAGACGCGCCGTTTCTTCTCATCTCATCTCACGAAGCGTTGGCTTCGTGAGAAGAAACGGCGCCGGCAACGTCAAGTGGATCGTAACTTGTTTATTTTGAGTGTCTTATGTTCATCACGCTCCCGGACCCAGCCGCTGGTCAAAAAATGCGCAGTGAGAAGAAATCCACAAATCATTTTCTTGGAAAGCTTTATGCGCGATGCTACGGAAAACGACCGTCAAGATTCAGCAATGGTCCGCAACCTCAACGGGAATTTGGCTTTCGGAGTTCGCCTGGCTTCCAGACGACATCGCCGAGAGGTTCGTTCGGCCGAGGGGTCGGATCTGGGTCTTATCCCTTTGTCGCATAGCCTCTGACGAGGCCGACGCGGACCTTGGCGGTCGTGGAAACCGGCGGAGATGGATAAAGTTCGACGGACCAGGCAGCCGAAATAAAGTTTGTCGAATGCGGGTGGCGGGCAGTCCGGGCAAGAATGGAGGTCGCGACGCGCCGCGCCGTCGCGATGGTTCCTGGTCACTTTGTTTCGTCACGCCTCGGTTCGGTACGGTCGATCATCCTCGTAGCACCGCGATTTAAGGAGCATGCCATGAAGAATGCCAGCACCGTGTTTCTGGTGGTGATGATGTTTTGCTCGCTGGGTCTGTGGGGCTGCACCCATCAGAAGAACGGCGCCTACCACACCAAAATTCGCGAGCTGGAGAACCGCTACCTCAAGCTCGAAGAGGATTACAAGGTGGTGGTCCAGGCCGGCGACCAGCTCCGCAAGAAGGTCGGCCAGCTCGAGACGCAGCGCAGCGAGCTGAGCAAGCAAGTCGACGAGCTGAAGGGGATCGCGGCGGAACGCGATCAGCTCCGCATCCAGGTCGCCAGCCGCACCGCCGAACGCGACAACCTGCACGGCCAGCTCAGCAAGTTCCGCGGCGAAGTGAGCGACCTGCTCGGCCGCGTCGATACGGCGCTGGCGCAGCCCGACGGCAACAACGCCGTGATCGCCGTCCCGACTTCGCGGAAGAGCGACTGATCGAGAGCGACTGACCCAAGAACGCGACTGACGCATCGGCCCCTTGGCAACAGCCGATGAGACAGGCCAGCGCCTTCCGGACGCGAGTCCGGGAGGCGCTGTTTTCAGGTTCCCATCTCTTTCTTTCTTGCCCTCTTTGAGTTTTTTTTGAGACGATTCCTACGAATAAGTCGCATTGTCTTTCGGCGACCGGAGCTCATCACGGTACCCTGCAGAGGAATTCTGCCTTTGCTCGGACAAAGGTAGATGAGTTCGTTTGCGGTCATGGTTCTTCAACTGGAGAGGAGTTGATCATGGGAAAACTACGCGACAGCATCAAAGGGGCGAACAAGCTGATGGACGAGCTCATCGTCGCGATCGGCGATGCGTCGGAGAGATCAAACAGCAGCTTGAAGTCAAACCAGACACAACCCTCAAGCAGCTGGCCGGCAAGACGACCGAAGTGAAGTTCCTTTACACGGAGCTCGAGAAGAAGCAGCAGAACGCCGAGTCGCTCCTCTCCGATCGCGAAGCCAATGAATTTGAGAAACAGATCGAGATGATCAAGAAAATGGTGGCCGACGCGGACGAGATGGAAACCGAGGGAAACGAATGAGTACGACCGATGCGAGCATGAGATGCGCCGCCCGTCGGAACGCCTCCGAAAGCAAGTCAAGCCATCTGGGTGTCGGAGCTGGTAGAATAGCAGCGGAGGTACGGCGATGGAAACGATCGAGTTCAATGCTGTCGTCGATCAGGACCAAGTGATTCGCCCCCCGGTCGGGGTGAGGTTGCCGCGCGGGGAAGTTGAGGTGAGGGTGAGGCCGCGACCGCCCGCGCCGGCGTCGTCCACCGAGGCGCTGGCGCCGACGCGCGATTGGCTCCTGGCGCTGGCGACGGATGCGGAACAGGCAGCCCCCGATTTGCCAAGGGACATGGCGGAGAACCACGACCATTATGCCCACGGGAAGCCGCGGCCATGAACGAAGTGTTCGCGGACGCATTCTATTACATCGCGCTGCTGAACCCAGCAGATCAGTTTCACGCCGCGGCTGTCGAAGCGACCAGGTCCCTGGCACAACGACTGGCGACCACCGGCTGGGTGCTCATGGAAGTGGCCGACGCCCTGTCAGCGCCGGCGGTTCGTCAACGCACGCACCAATTCCTTGAACGAACCGCGCTCGATCCCAACACCACCATCGTTGCCGACTTTGACCCTTGGTTCGCGCGCGGTTTGAAGCTGTACGGCGAGCGCCCCGACAAGCATTGGTCGCTGACCGATTGCATTAGCTTTGAGGTCATGAAAGAGCGCGGCATTAGCGACGCACTCACCGGCGATCACCATTTCTCGCAAGCTGGATTTCGCGCGCTTCTCCTTGCACCGGCGGCGAAACCATAAGATGCGTCGCCCATCGAGTGCTAGGGCAGCAATCTCATTTCACATTCACCACCAACCCCCGCGCCAGCCGCTCCACCTCGCGCCGCCGCTCCGCCGCTTGAGCCGGCGGATACCGCGCCGACAGCGTCGCCCCGCCGTGCCGCTGGCCGACGATGTAGTAGTCGAACGTCGCCGGCTGGTTGCCGAAGCGGGCTTCGATGGTGAAATGGTCGATTTCAAACGGGGCGGCCAGGATGCGGCGCGGGCCTTGTTCGCCCGTGATCTGCGCTTTCTGCAGCACCAGTCCCTGGCGCGCTTCCTTGTGAAACTGCACCGCCGACGGCAGCTTCGCCAGCGGATCGAGCGTGATCAACAGGTCGCTCCCCTGGCGCTCGACCAGGCGGATTTGCCGGGCGCTGGCTTCGTCGATCCGCCAGTGCCGCGGGTAGAGGAAGCGGACGCCGGCGTCCTCGAACAGGAGCAGGGTGTTGTCATCGGTCGGGTTCAGGCGCCAGCGCGACAGGGCCGCGGCGCTCAGGTCGGCGGTGGTCGCGGCGGGGTCGCGGGTCAGCACGAAGGTCCCCTTGATCTCGCCCTGGGCCACGCCGCTGTTGTTGAGCGGCCGGTGCACGCCCTGGAGCGAGACGTAGCCGATGTGCTGGCTCTTCACATCGAACAGGTAGTAGCCTTCGAGCTCGTGCTCGGCCGGGCCGTCCTCGCCGACGCCGTTCAGGACGCCGCGGAAGCCGACGCGGGCCAGGCGCGGATTCACCGGGTCGATGCCTTCGAACGTGCAGTTGAGCCCCCCCTTGCTCAGCTTGTCGAGGTCGGTGAGCTCCTTGACGGCGTCGAACTCGGCCGTCCAGGTCGCGCCGGCCTTCACGGGCGCCTTGGGGAGCAGGCCGGCGAGGGCGGGGGTGAACACGTCGGTCCGCACCAGGTCGATTTCACTCCACAAGAGCGGTCCCAGCGGCGAGAACGGCACTTCGAGATTCTGCAGCCGCTGGATGACGAGCAGGTTCACGTCGGCCCGCAGCTTGTTCGCTTGATCCTGGTCGCCGACCTTGCGCGTGAACTCCATCTGGTGGACCTTGCGCACCGTCTTGTCCACCTTGCCGTGGGCGACGGTCAGCACGCGCTCGTGATAGTCGATGACGCTCTTGCCGCTGACTTTCAACGACTGTGCGGATCGGTCCTTGGTGGGCGGAAGCGTCAACGACCCGTCGATGTTGACCCGGCAACTGACACGGTACTGGTAGTCGGGAGGAAAGGTTTCGACCAGGCGGACAGGTTCTTGAGCGGCGGCGAACGCCGCAGCGTGGCACCAAACGGCAAACGCCAGGGCTGTACGCATGCGTCTTCCTTGGAGGCAAACGACGGGCATGATGAAAGGCCGCCACCGCAAAGGGAGTCAAATGGATTGCATTGCGCCCACACACACACGCCGGCTTCCCCACCGATTCTACTTGTCCGGCCGTTGCGCTCAGAAGCGCAAGCGAGGATTGGCCGCTTCGTTTTCCATTGGAGATGGCAGACCTTGCCGGATGTGTCGGCAAGATGGGTTGCCATGGTGCTGGCAAGATTTTGCGTGAGGTTGCATCACTGGTCTTGCAACATTGTACAATCGATGTGTAAACTTGTTCACACAAGCGCCGCGTGGCTTTGTCGGAGCGGTGAGATCACCCGTGAAAAGACGTGGATGTAACCCTATGTTCACAAATCGTTTATGGATGGGGATGGCTCGCGAACGCTGGTCGGAGGCAAAACGACATTGCAGCGATTGGCGCAGCGTTTGCGAGTGTGCAATCTCGCCCAAGCGGGTTGGGTCCGGGCAAGGCGGTCAACGTAACCCAAAAACACTACAGCGGTTTGGAGGGTACTTTTGTTGTGGGGGAAGGGCCGGGCATCGGCGTCAAGCAGGACGAGCCCCGCCAACCCCCGCGACGCCAAAACCGGCCGGGCGCTGAACCCGCACGATGCCGAAGGCATCTAAATGAAATGCAATCAGTAGGATCGGCGCCGGCGCCGGGAAACTTGAGGAAAAGTCGTCGCCCGGCCGTTGACCAGCGTAAAGATTGCAGCACGATCTTCGAACAGGGAAGATGTAGCCCCTGTCTAGAAGGATGAGGACACGGAAAAGACTGCCGAAGTCTTCAAGACTTTGGAAGTCTCGCCCCCAAAGGAGTGACGCGGTGACTGCTTACAAGCATCAGGCCCTGATGGAGCTCGCGGACCAGCAGGTCCGGTTCGCGCCCCCGGCGCGGCGGCTTGAACAGATGGCCAAGGCCGAGCAGTTGTTGGCCGATTTGGATGCGAGCCGGGATTATCCTTATCAGTACGTTTGTTTCAAGGTCACCGACTACCGGCCGGACGCTTATCCGGATTTATTGATCCCCGGTCAAGACCTGATTCGCGACCTGGGATTGTTCATCGCGGAGCTGGCCCGGTCGATGCCGGCCCTTCGCAAGGAAGAAGTGCTCGAGCCGGTGCTGACCCTGGAGGAGTTCAGCCGCAAGCTCAACGTGACGCCCAAGACGATCAACCGCTGGCGCAAGCGCGGCCTGATCGGGTTGCCGATCCTGTGCAACGGCCGGCGTCAGGTGGGCTTCTTGCCGTCGCTGACCGACCCGTTCCTGGCGGCGCACCAGGACCGCGTGGAGAAGAGCGCCCGGTTCAGCCAGCTCACGGAAGACGAGAAGGACGAGATCCTGCGGCGAGCCCGGCGCTTCGTGCGGCTGGGCATCGGCAACCTGACCCAGGTGAGCCGGCGGATTGCCCGGAAGTTGCAGCGCGCCCCCGAGACGGTGCGGTACACGATCAAGAACTTTGACCGTGAGCACCCGGAGGAGGCGTTGTTTCCGGCGGTGACGGGGCCCTTTGATCCCGGCACCAAACAGTTGATCTTCAGCAGCTTTCGCAGGGGGATTTCCGTGGACACTCTAGCCAAGCGCTTTCAGAAGACTCGATCCTCGATGTATCGCGTGATCAACGAAATCCGCGCCCAGCGGCTCATGGATCAGGCCATCGAGTTCATCCCGAACCCGGCCTTCGACGACCCGGCCCTGGAAGCCGAGATGCGCGCCGACATGCCCGGCGCCGCCGAGTTCGAAGCGGCCCGCCGGCAATCGCGCATCCCGAAGGACGCGCCGCCGGAGCTGGCGTCGCTCTACGAAATGCCGCTGTTGACCAAGGACCAGGAGCAGCACCAGTTCCGCAAGATGAACTTCTTGAAGAGCAAGGCGGTCAAGCTGCTCAACTCGATGCTGACGCCGACCGGCCGCATCGACCCGCACAAGGTCCGCACCCAGGACCTGGACGAGGTCGAAGCCCTGCTGGCCGAGTCGACCCGCGTCAAGGACCTGCTCATCAACTGCAACATGCGGCTGGTGGTGTCGATCGCCAAGCGGCACAGCGGCCAGACCGACAACTTCTTCGAGCTGCTCTCCGACGGCAACATGTCGCTGATGCGCGCCGTCGAGAAGTTCGACTACGCCCGCGGCAACAAGTTCAGCACCTACGCGAGCTGGGCGATCATGAAGAACTTCGCCCGCAGCATCCCGGAGGAGAAGAACCGCCGCGAGCGCTTCCAGACCGGCAACGAGGAGTTCTTCGACATCGCGCCGGACAACCGCACCGACGAGGCCGATCTCCTGCAGAGCGCCGAGCAGGCCAGCCACAAGGTCAACCGCCTGCTGGAATACCTGGACCCGCGCGAGCGCGAGATCATCCGCATGCGGGCCGGCCTCGACTCGGGCCACGAAGGCATGACGCTGGAAAAGATCGGCGAGAAGCTCGGCATCACCAAGGAACGCGTCCGCCAGCTCAACGTCCGGGCGATGAAGAAGCTCCGCAACCTGGCGGAAGGGCACAAGGAAGAGATGATCTAGACGATTCGTAGGTCAGGACTCCGCTCCTGACCGAACCACCAAGCCTCCAAATCCCGAAGCCCGGCGGAGCCGACCTTCGGGGCGACAATCAGCAGGCCCCGCCGCAAGGCGGGGCCTTTTCGTTGCAGAGGTTAAGCGCTGATTGACTTGCGACTTCGCAAACGAGGCAGTTGGTTTCTCTTGCGCAGTCGCAGTATTTCGGACAAGAGCCGTTCACCCGAAAGTTGCTTCCGTGCGCGACGATTGAATCTCGTCGTCAAATCCCGAAGCGATTTCGGAGACTGACTCAGTTGATCAGCGGGAATCCCCACATATTGGTAAACCTCGGTCAAAAGCCCACGTTCACGTTCCGACAAGGGTTCAAACGCCTTGCGGATTGAAAGAATGACTTCTTCCAAGCGATTCAACGGATAGACGGGGTAGGTGTTCAGCGGAGGCGGCAATGTTCCCGACGAAGGGCCGTTGAGTAACACAAAGACAGGCTTGTTCCATGCCGCAGCAGCGCCAATCTCGACCATTGCCCATGCAGAAGCAGGCGTTTCCGGCGAGACAAGAACAATGACGGCGCGACTCTCGGCCAAGGCGTTCCAAATCGACTTCATCCAATCCTGGCCTGGTTCAACAGCGTCTGCGTGAAACGTCGCCAGGCCTGCCGCTTCCAAGGTTTCGGCGATCTTGCTCGCCAGGGCGCGGTCAGACACCGCATGAGAAATGAAGACGTCGCAGGTTCTCTTGCTGATTGCCGTCATTTCTTCACGCACTCCGCCAGTTGGTTCAAGTATGCATCGAATTCGTTTAGATCAAAAGCCTTCTTCCCTTTGATTATATCCGGTATCGCATCGACGGTTACTTGATAGAGGATTGGTACAATCCGGTAACCCTTGCGCCAGCCCCATGCCGCTCCAACTTCGAGCAGAACCCAAGGGCGATCAACCGACTTTGGCGTCAATAATACCACAAGTTCTCGAGACTGCTTGATTTGGGTGCGAATTGCTTCTGGAATGTCGTCGCCACCGTTGATGTCACGGTCATCGCGAAAGGTAGTTGCTCCCACGGCCTCGATTTTCTCGCAAATCGTGGTGGCCAACCATTTGTCCGCCGACGCGTGGCTTACGAATACTTGCCATTTCGACGACTTGCTCTTTCCGGGTTTCGTTTTGGTCTTTTGGGCCATCGGCGACGCATTATCGCTGCCAGAATTCTGCAAGTCAAGCGTCCGGCGCGGCAACCGAGCAAGGCTCAAGCCGATTCAATGATGCCCGCCATGCCCGTGCGGCTCGCTCCGAAACATCTCGTGATGCCGGTTGCCGCGTGACAGCACGTACGCCAGCAAATCCAGGATCTCATCCCGGCTCAGCTTGTCGAGCAGCCCTTTCGGCATGATCGATTGCGGCAGCTTCTGCCGCGACTCGATCTCGCTCGCCTTCAGCGTGATCGGCTCCGCTTTCACGAGCGGGTTCTCGATGATCTTCACGGCTTGCGGCGTTTCTTCGAGGATGATGCCGCGAACAACCTTGCCCGCCGTGGTTTCAAACGCGAACGTCTGAAACTTCTCGTGAATCACGATCGAGGGATCGAGCAGGTCCTTGAGCACGTCGAACGGTTTCTTTTTCACATCGAGCTGCAAAAGATCGGGGCCGAAAATGTTGCCGACGTTGTCGAGTTTATGGCAAGCGACGCACGTGGCGGCCTGGAACATTTGCTTGCCGTTGCCGTAGGAGCGCCCCTTGAGGTCTGCCAGACTTCCGAAGTCTTCCAGCTTCCACTCGGTGCGCGGTCGGCGGTCCTTCAGCAGATCGTCCTTGGCGACGAGCGGGTTCTTCTTCAAGTATTCGTCGGGGTTGGCCAGGTAGTCGTCCAGGCTGGCGACGACGTAGAGGGCCCCGTGCATGCGCATCCAGTGCCCGGGGTAGGTGCAGACGTACGGGTAAACGCCGGGCTGCGACGGGGCGGTGAAGCTGAGCTTCTGCGTCTCGCGCGGCTGGAGCAACACGCTGGCGAGCAGCACCTTGTTCGACTTCGGCACGAAATGGCGGGCCGCGGCGGCGGGGTCCTGGGCTTGCGCTTCGGCCAGCTTGCCCAGCTCTTCCATGGCGCCGGGGAGCGTTATCACCAGGTTGTGCGGCATGAGGTCAAAGTTCTCGAAGAGGAACTCGACCGGCTTGCCCGCCTGGACAACGAGCACGTCCTTGTCGTAGGCCATGCGCTCGGGGAGGGTGCCGAGGCGGATGACGCGGACGCCGAGCTCGCCGAGCTGGCTGCGGTACTTCTTCGCTTCCGCGCCCGGGAGCAGCGTCGTCAAGGCGTCGGCGAAATCGAGGGCGTCGAGGGCCGCCGCCGCGGTGCGCTCCTTCGTCGGAATCTGTTTGATGTGGGACACCATCACCTCGACCAAGGGCTTGGCGTCATCCTTCGGCCAGAACCGCCGCGGGATGCGTTGCAAGGCGCGGATCGCGGACAAGCGATCGCCGGCGATCCCTTGTCCGGACGATCTGATGAACTTGGACAGCGTCTGAAACGTCTTGGTTTCCTCGCCGCGCACCGACGTCAAGGCCAGCATCGCCGCCGCGCGAATGCCGGCGGCGGGGTCGGCGTCGCCATAGGTGAGGCGCGACATGACGGCCGGCGCCGGCAGATTCGCGCGGCGATGGACTTCATTCCGGCTCTGATCGAGGATACGCAGCGTGAAGCCTTGCAGCCGCTTGCCCAGCCCGCCGTCGGTGCGGTTGTAGACGACGATGCTCTCGATACCCACCTCCTGGCCGAGATCGAGCTCCCACCACGGGTCCCTGGAATCCTCCGGCGTGTGGGTCTGCCCGCCGGCGCCGTAGGAACCGGCCTTGTTGCCGTCGATGGCGCGGCCGGCGATGCCGCCGTGGGCGGTGGCCGATTGCGTCGCCTTGCCCTGCCGGGCGACGTTGCGGCCGTCGCTGAAGACTTCGACCTCGGCCAGGGTCAGCGTCCGCCTCTTCCCCTTGAGCTCGATGCGCACGTAACGGCCGGAGACTCCCGACGTCTTGGAGACTTCGGGCGCCTGGTTCAAGATCGGCTCGATCTTCGGATACAGGCTGGCGCGGACGCTGACGTCGGCGATCATGGGGACCGCGGCGAGCAGGTCGCGCAACTGCGCCGGCGACTTTCGGCCCAATGCCCAGGCCTTGTCCGCGGAACCATCGACCGACATCAGCGACACGTAGCCGATCTGGCGGATCACCGGCTGCTGCGCCGACGTCGCCAGCTTGACCAGCTCGGCGCGAACCTCGGCCAGCTCGTCGGCCTTGCGGCCGCCGAGCAGGCGCACCAGATCGAAGACCACGGCTTCGTCGCGGTTGTCCTTCTTGTCGTCGATGCGCGCAACCGCGTCGAACAGCACGCGCAGCTCGGCGCGCTTCTCGGCCTTGGCGAGGCCGCGCAGGGCGTCGCGCCTCAATTCATCCTGCACGCCGGGCCGCAGCAACATCTCCTGCAGCACCGGCCGGGTCCGCTCCATCTTGACGAGCTGTTCGATGTTGATGTTGCGCAGAAAGAAGCGCGCGGCCGGCTCGCTCGTCACCGGGATCGTCTTGCCGGCCGCGAGCGCCGCTTTCCACAACGGCTCCAGCGTCCGCAGCGTTTCCTTGGCGCAGTAGTCCAGGAAGTAGTCGCCCGGCAATTCGCCGGCGATCAGCGGCACATCGACGGCTTCCGGCACGGTGAAGAAGCTGGCCGCCCGCACCGCTTCCAGCCGCACGCGCGGATGCTGGTCGGCCGCCTGCTTCTTCAGCAGCTCGAGAGAATCCGACACCCGATCGCGCCAGTAGCACAGCACGCGCGTGGCCGCCGCCCGGGCCCGAAAGTCCGGCGAGCTCAGCATGCGCTTGAGCAGGTCTTCGTTGACGATGTTGTGGCTCTGGTGCAGCCACAATGTTTCGAGCAGTTGATGTTCATACTCCGGTCCCTTCTCCGGAATCCAATCGCTCACGGCCTTCATGACCTCGTCGGTCCTGCGGCCCGACAGCTCGATCCGCGTGCGGTAGCGGACTCGGTCGTCGTGGTCCTTGAGCAAGTCCAGGAGCTTCGCGATCGGCTGCCCCGCGATCGGCGCGGGCGTCGTCAGCGGCCTGCCTTCGTAGGCGACCTTGTAAATGCGGCCATGAACGCGGTTGCGGTTCGGATCGCGCAGGTTGTGCTGCATGTGGCCGATGATCGGGTTCTGCCAGTCGAGGAAGTACAGCGCCCCGTCCGGACCGATCTCCAGGTCGGATGGACGGAAGTTGGGATCGGTGGAACTCACGATCGGCTCCTGCTCGTCGGCGCCGAAGCCGGAACCGTCGTCCTTCATCTGGTAGCGCATGATCCCCTGGAAGCCGATGACGTTGGCGATCAGGTAGTTGCCCTGCCAATCGTCGGGGAAGTGACGGCTCGACAGGATCTCGGTCGCGGGGCATGGCCGGGTCTTCTGCGGGAAGAACGGCTTGTAGCCGGCGCGGCGCATCGGATATTCGGCCTTGCCGGAGAACGGCGCGGCGAAGTAGTTGACGGCGCCGGTGCCGTCGGTGACGAAGTCCTGGCCCCAACGATCGAAGACGTGGCCGTGCGGGTTGGCGAAGCCGTAGCCGACGTAGACTTCGAACTTCCTGGAGCGCGGCTCGAAGCGGAACACGCCGGCATTGGCGCAGCGGACCGGCGGGCCGTACGGCGTCTCGACCTGGGTGTGGTGGAAGGTGCCTTCCTGGAAGTAGAGCGCCCCGCCCGGATCGAGGACGAAGCTGTTGAGCGCGTGGTGCGTGTCGGCCGAATCGATGCCGTGCAGCACGCGCTCGCGGACGTCGGCCACGTCGTCGCCGTCGGTGTCCTTCAGGAACATCAAGTCGGGTTGCTGGCCGACGAACAGGCCGCCGTTCCAGAACTCCAGCCCGGTCGGCACGTGCAGCTTGTCGGCGAAGACCTTGCATGTATCGGCCCGGCCGTCGCCGTCCTTGTCCTCGAAGATCAGGACCTTGTCGTTCATCTCCTCCTTGGGCTTCCAGTGCGGGTACGACGGCATGACGGCGACGTACAGCCGGCCCTTGGCGTCCCAGGCCATCTGCACCGGACTGGCGAGATCGGGGAACCGCTTCTCGTCGGCGAACAGCGTGATCTTCAGGCCCTTGCCGAGCTTCATCTTCTGGATGGCCTCTTCACCGCCGAGGTAGAGATGCTTGTTCGCAGGAAGCGAACCGGGTTTGTTCGTGTGGATATGGACGAAGGGGGGCGTGTTGCCGTCGTCGACCTTGTAGTCCACGTCGGGCTGACGCCCCGACGCTCGCCGGGCCGCGGCCCAGACGGCCTTGTCGCGGTTGGCGGTCATGACATCGAGGATCTCCATCTCGCGCTGGGCGACTTCGCGGTTGCTGTTGATCTTGCCGGTCTTCTTGCCGGTCGCCGGGTCGTATTCTTCGAAGCGCAGATCGGCCCGGCCGCCGTGGATCGAATACCCGTCCACCGTGCGATAGCGATTGAACCAGGTGAAGTTGCGCTCGAGGACGGCGGCGCGGATTCTTTCCAGGACCGCGTCAGTGGCTTGCCGTTTCGCGCTCGCGCCGTCAAACAGCGCCGCATCGATCGCCGCCGCAAGCTCCCGGTCCCCGCGCTCACTCAGATGAATCCCGTTGATGGTCAACGGCCGCTGGGCATTGGCATACAGCGCCTGACTCGGCGTGAACAGATCGACGAAACGCACGCCGTTCTTGGCGGCCGCCTCGGCCAGCGCCGCAGTGTAGAGTTTCAGGCGCTCGTTATTCTCTTTGCCATCGGGGAGGTTCGGATCCCGGAGGTTCTCATGCGCGATCGGCGAGAACAAGACGACGCGCGGCGGCGATGTGCCGTTGTACTTCCGGCTTTGGAGATGCTTCAGATAATCCGTCAGGTCCTTCTTGAACTTGTCGAGCCCGGCCTGGCCGGCGAACGACTCGTTGTAGCCGAAGAACGCGAAGACGACGTCGGCTTTCGTTCTGGTCAGCCAGTCATCGGGCGAGCCGAAGCCGGCCGAGCGAAGCCGCAAGGTCAGCTCGTCGCCGGAGAAGCCGAGGTTGCGGAACACGAGGTCGTGTTGCGGGAAGCGGGCGGTGATGAGCGTCTCCAGCCAGCCGTGGTGCTGCATGCGTTCGGCGAGCGTGTTGCCGACGAGGCAGATGCGATCGCCTTTTTTGAGTTCGAGCGGAGCGGCCTGGGTCGTCAACGCCGACGAAAGAAGGAGAAGGCCGGATGAGAGTGCTTGCATAGTCGCGGTTCTTTGTTGGACAGCAGGTGGGAGAGTCACGAACGACTTGGTTCATTGTCAAGTTTTCGCATGCGGAAGGCAATGAAAACCGGGACAATGCCGTGCCTTTCGCATGAGTGGTGTATGATGACCTGATGAGTGAGCCCGCGATCCCGCCGCGATCAATCCGCGAGCGACTCGAGGAATTGTATCGCCGGTTGCACGCTTTGCCGCATGCCGAAAGCGCGGAGGCCGCGTTTCGGCAACTGTGCGACACGCTCGATCAGGTCGAGGACGAATGGAGCGGCATCGTCAAGAAATCGCCGCCGCCGGCGCCGTCGGAGTTTGACGGCCGGATGTACTGTCCGTTGGATGACTTCGTCGCCCAGCTCGACGACGGCGGCATCCTGGCGCTCACGCGCGGGCATCGCATCGAGATCGCCGCGCATGGCGCGGTGCGCATCGTGAACAAGCTCACCGGGCTTCCGGAGTTTGAGAAATGAGCGTCACTTCGGTCGATCAAATGAAGCGATTGAGCGACGACCTGGGCGGGATTGGGCCCGAGGTCGATTCGCGCTTGACGGTGTTCCCCTCAGGCGCCGCCATGCTTGACGTGCGCCGGAATGGCCGCGCCGTCGTCATGGCCTATTCGCCCACACAAGGCTTCGGCGTGGACATGTTGCGTCCCGACGAAGGCCTTGGCAATCATTACCGATTCACCTCCACCGATTTCGAATCGGCCGCCCGCCAACTGCGAGCGTTGGCGGCGCCCGACGCCCCAGCGCTCTCGCTCCTGGTCATCCAAGTCAAGGACATTGAATCGGCAAGGGAGTTCTACAGCCTTCTCGGTCTCCATTTCGTTGCCGAACACCATGGGACGGGGCCGCGCCACTACGCGGCCACGCTGGGACCGTTGGTGTTCGAGATTTACCCGTGTCGAAACGGCGGCATGGCGGCGCCGATGCGACTGGGGTTCCGAGTCCCCTTTCTTGATGAAACGCTTGAATTGCTGCGCAGCCGCGGCGTCAGAATGATCAGCGAACCCAAGGAATCGCCCTGGGGACGACGCGCGGTTGTCCAAGATGTGGACGGCAATCATGTCGAGTTGACGGCATCGGCATGAACACTTGACACCGGCTCCGCAGTCCAAACGTCGGTGTCTATTCCAACAATATCCCAACGTCTGTTGGACTGCCGGCGGATCACAGCTGAAGCCCATGTGGAAGCGCGTCAAACAACTCGGCATGGCGCTGCTCTGGCTGGTGCTGGCCGCCGCCGCTTTCCTGGCGTGGCATGCGCCGGTGCGTCCGGCGGCGGTGCTCGGGGATACCAAGTCGCATATTCCCTGGCTATTCTCCCCCGACGGACGCTGGCTGCTCGCCGGACAACAGAGCAGAGACCAGTTGATCAATTTGACGACCGGAGAGCGCCTGGTCCTGGACTCGCATCACATCGGGACCTGGCCCGACAAGCAACGGGCGGCGTTTTCACCGGACAATCAGTTCTTCATCGGCCGCCTGGGTCGCAAAGTACGCTGCGTTCCGTTGAACTCTGTGCATCTGGGACGCGACTTGCAGGACAATGCGGAGGGCGCCGAGCCGTCGGTAGGATTCTCGCTGGATAACCGCAAGGTCGCGGTCGTGCAAAGCTACCAACCGTTGCTGATCTGGGACGTGCCTGCCCGAGGCGAGCCCCGCACGATCGCCCTGGCCACACTCTTTCCCGAGGACGTTCTCGCGGGCCGAAGGGCAAGTTGGATCTACCGATGGCACTGGGGACACGGGCAGACGTTCTTCGCCGAGGAGTATCGAGGCAACCGTGTCAGTTGCTGGGACGTGCCGGCGGCGCGGATCAGGTTCCAGATCAGGCATCTCGTCGAGAGCTACGGCATCAACTGCCCGACGTGGCGGCTGTCGCCGGACGGCACACGCTGCATCGCCATCGTCACCCAGCAGCCGACGCCCCCGGCCGCCGTCCCCGAAGGACCATGGGTCCAGGCCCGGGATGTGCCCGCCGGCAAGCTGTTGTGGCAACGACCGATGCCCTCGTCCAACGCGATGTTCGATCTGTCGTTCGCGTCGGACGGCAAGCAAGTCGCGATTTGCAGCCGCGATCTGTCGCGCAATCATCTCGTGCAGCTTCAATTGTGGGACATGGAAAACGGCGAGTCGCGGACCATCGCCGAGACCAAGGGGCAGGAGCACTTCCGCTTCACGACGGCCGGACGGTTCCTGCACCATGACTGGGGCTGGTGGGAACTCGACGGCGACCAGGCCCGGCCGGCGTTCGATTTTCACGACGACGGCTACTGGCACGATCGCGCCGGACACAAGCACACGCCTTACACAGAGGAAGAACAAACCCCCATGCCGCAGCGCGACTGGATGGGGACGCGCCGGGCCTACATGATGCGCGTCGGTCACGGAGATTGCGTCGCGGCGCGCGGCGTCATGGCCGGCATGTCGGCCGACGACCGCTGGCTGGCAGTGCGCCTGACCTTCAATTATCAGCAGGGCAAATGGGTGGACTGGGTTCCGAAAGGAATCACGCTGCCGGAAGGGTTGGGACGCAAAGACAGTGACTACGAGCTGCACTTGTTCGACGTGGACAGCGGCGCGGCATCACCCGTCCTCCATGATGCCGAATACTGGCTGTTTTCGCCCGACGGCAAGGTCCTGGTCACCGGCGGCGCTGGCGACATGCGCGTCTGGTCGTTGCCGTTGACGGCGCCCCAGTGGCCCCGATGGCTCATTGGCGTGCTCGCCGTCGGATTGCTGGGCATCCATCTGCGGCGTTGGCGTCGGGCCAAGTCACCGAGCATCGCCGCCGGAAAGGCAACACCATGAACTGGGCACGATTCACTTGCTGGTGCGTGATCCTGATTGTGTCGGCGGTGAGCATGGCCCACGAGGATCGGCCAGCGATGCCTTGGATTCGGGTCGCAAAGGATGGCCGGACGTTTGTCGAAGAGAATACCTTTCGCCGGTTCACGCCCTTGGGCTTCAACTACGATCATGACGAAAAAGGCGCGCTAATCGAGGACTACTGGGAGACCGATTGGCCGCGTGTCGAAGAGGACTTCAAGGAGATGAAGGACCTCGGCGCCAACGTCGTTCGCATCCATCTGCAATTCGCCAAGTTCATGGACGCGCCGGAACGCCCCAACGAGAAAGCGCTCAAGCAGCTCGGCAAGCTCGTGAAGCTGGCCGAGAAGGCGCGGCTTTATCTGAATGTGACCGGCCTGGGTTGCTACCACAAAAAGGACGTGCCGGCGTGGTATGATCGACTCTCGGAGCAGGACCGATGGGATTGCCAGGTGGATTTCTGGGGGTCGGTCGCGGATGTTTGCGGCACGAGCCCGGCCATCTTCTGCTACGATCTGATGAACGAGCCGGTCGTGCCCGGCGGCAAGCGCAAGGCCGGCGATTGGCTCGGCCCGCCGTTCGGCGGCAAGCACTTCGTGCAGTTCATCACGCTCGATCAAGATAAGCGGCCGCGACCCGAGATCGCTCAAAAGTGGATCACGCACCTGGTGCGAGCAATCCGGGCCTGGGATCTGCGGCATATGATCACCGTCGGCCTGGTCGATTGGAGCCTCGACCGGCCGGGACTGACCTCGGGGTTCGTGCCGGACAAGATCGCCGGCGATCTCGATTTCTTGTGCGTGCACATCTATCCCAAGGCCAAGAAAGTTGACGAGGCGTTGGCGACGTTGAAGGGATTCGCGGCCGTCGGCAAGCCGGTGGTGATCGAGGAGACGTTTCCGCTGCGGTGTTCGATGGACGAGTTCGGCCGGTTTTTCGAGCAATCCGAGAAGCATGCCGCCGGCTGGATCGGCTTCTACTGGGGCAAGACGCCGGCGGAACTGCGGCGCTCGACCACGATCGGCGACGCGATGATGCTGCAGTGGCTGGAGTTCTTCGCGAAGAGAAGCAGGAAGGGCGATTGAAAGGCACGGCCCCGCTCGTGAGCGTCAGATTGATAGGGCACCATGTTGGGGGGGGTGGCATGCTTTCGCCGACGCCTCGCCACACGTGAACCGTCTGGACCATCACGGCGAAAGCAAGCTGTCCCCGGCGACACCCCGCATGCTTTCGCGGTGTTGATCCAGAAGATCTCCGCATCGCGTGTGAGTCGCGAAAGTATGCCACCCATGCCATCGCCGGCTTCTGAGTGCGCTAAACGGGGTCGGCCGAGGTCGGTTGATGTTCAGCGCTCGGGCGACGTCTTGCTCGACGCCGTTGTGGACGGTGTCAGCTCCTCGCGGTCAAATTCATCCCACAGCGCCTGGGCCATGCGGCGGGCGTTGGCGGGCGTGACCTGGTCGGCCGTGATCGGGGCGGCGATGGCCGGCGGCGGGGTCGCCGATCGCGACGGCCGTTCGCGGAGGCTGACTTCCATCTCGATGCAGCCAAGTGTCAAGCACGGCAGGAGTGCCGCGAAGATGAAACGTCTCATCGCTGGTCCTCCCGTATCGTGGGCCACATCATGGGCAGCGTCATGGGGCCAGGTTCCGCAGGGTCGAAATCAACGGCGGGTTCAAAGGGCACGGCGCCACGGCCCAGGCGCCGCACGTAGACGTCCCAGGCGCGTTGATCGAGCCGCTCGGCGAAGCGGTCCAGCTCGTCGTCCTTGGTCTCGTAGGCGATCTGCCGCAGTTTCTGGCAGACTTCCGAGCGCCGTTTCCAGTCGAGCTCCGCGCGGAGCCGGCGGGCCGCTTCGGCTTCTTTCCGAGTTTCGCTCACCGGTTGGCCGGTGCCGTCCTTCTTGGCCTCCGGTACTTTCCTGGACGACCACGGCCACAGGCCGGACGGCCGCGACGACGTTGGCTCGTCGGCAGCGCCGCGCTGAGCGATCGCGCAGCCTGCGCAGACCAGGGCCACCGCCAGCAATCGACGCGGCCAGTTGCTTGAACGTTGCATGGGGGCCCTCGGTGCGGTGGACAACGTGCTCCACGATGCGGCAGCGTTCGCCTAATGTAATGGAAAGCGGATGGCCGCATATGCCAAAATAACCGCGGCTTGTCCAGACCAATTCCGACGAGGATTCATCATGAAGCGGCTATGGATGATCCCGGCCATCGCGGCGGTCGCGGGCCTCGCGAGTCCGGTGCGCGGCGATGATGCGGCCGGCGTCAAGCAGACCATTGAGTATGTGAAAAAGCTGCAGACCTCAACCGGCGGCTTCACGTCGATCGCGCCCCGGCCCAACATCCGCCTGGCGCCCACGCTGCGCGCCACGTCGGCGGCCGTCCGGGCCTTGAAATACTGGGGCGGCGCCGTCCCCGATCAGGCGGCCGCGGTCAAGTTCGTCGAGAGCTGCTGGGACCCGGCCACGGGCGGTTTCTCCGATTTTCCCAGAGGCAAGCCGGATGTGTTCACGACGGCCGTCGGCGTGATGGCGGTCGCGGAGCTCAAGATGCCCACGGACAAGATCGGGCCCGCGGCAGTCAAGTTCCTGTCGGAGAACGCGAAGACCTTCGAGGACATGCGCATCGCGGCCGCCGGCCTGGAACGCCTGAACAAAAAAGCGCCTCGCGCGAAGGAGTGGCTCGCCGAGATCCGCAAGCTGCAAGGCCCCGACGGCAGGTTCGGCAAAGGTCCGGGTCAGGCGCGAGCCGCCGGGGGAAGCATCGTCACTTTGTTGCGGCTCGGCGGCGACGTTTCCGATGGTGCGGCCATCGTGAAAGTCCTCAAGGACGGCCAGCGCCGCAACGGCGGCTACGGCAAGGACACCGACGAGATCGCTTCGGACCTGGAAACGACGTACCGTGTGATGCGCTGCTTCGTCATGCTCAAGGCCCGTCCGGCCAACGTCGAAGGCGTCCGTTCCTTCGTCGCCAAGTGCCGCAACGAAGACGGCGGCTACGGGATGGCGCCGGGCGAACCATCGAACGTCACCGCCACGTACTTCGCGGGGATCATTCGGTACTGGCTGGAGAAGAAAGAATGAGTGCGTCGCGTGTGAACCCCCAGGAATCGCTGCGCTCATCCTGGGGCTTGACTCCGGACTCCTGACCCCTGATTCCTGACACCATGCCTCAATGCATCATCTGTGGCGAAGCGTTGCCCGAGGGGGCTCGCTCTTGCACGATTTGCGGCAGCAGCCAGCCGGACCAGAACGTGCCGCTGGCAGCCGTGGTGGTTGCGCCGGTGACGGCGTCCAAGCTCGCGGCCGGCACGCCGGTGCCTCCCGGCGGGCGAATCTGCCCGGCGTGCGGCAAGGTGTATGGCGCCGACTTCACCGACGCGTTTTGCGTTTGTGGCGTCGAGTTGGTTGAGCCCGGCGCGTTGGCCGAGCAGCCGAAGTCGCCGATACCGGCCGGTCCGACGCGGCCGCCCGCGGGGATGCCGTGCTTGACGCTGTTCGGGCCGGACAAGCTGCCGGTGCAGTACTTCTCGCTGACCAAGGACGCGGTGCTGATCGGCCGGCTGGACGCGGTGGCGGGCGTGTTCCCCGAGGTCGACGTCACCGAGTGGCTGGATGCGGCGTCGGCGCGCAAGGTGTCGCGGCAGCACGCCCTGATCCTCCGTTCGCGGACCGGCGGCGAGTTCATGATCCGGCCGCTCGCCGGGAACACGGGGACGCAGATCGAGGCGGACATGGTGCCGCCGCTGCACGACTATCCCTTGAAACCCGGCACGCGCGTGATCCTGGGCGGCGCTGTGCGGTTCAAGTTTGACATCAGCTAGGGCGAGATGTCCGCACCCACGGAACTTACCGGACAACCTTTCACCTGGCACGGCCGGTCCTTTCTCAAGGCGGCCGTGCCGGCCGGCGACAATCGCGGCAAGAGCTTCTCGATCGCGCAGCCCCTGGCCGATCGCTACCGGATCGTGCGTTTCTTCGCGTCGGGCGGCATGGGCCTCTTACTCGAAGGGCACGATTTGCGGACCCAGGGGCGCGTGCTGATCAAGGCGATCCTCAACTACGACGTCATCCCGTACGCGCGGGTGCGCGACCAGGAAGGCTTCGCTAACCAGCTGCGGCTGCCGCGCAAGACGCTGGAGATGGAGCGGCGCATCCTGGTACTGCTGCGCAACGCCGGCTGCAACGCGGTGCCGCACCCGAACGACTTTGTCTATGACGCCAACCCGCAGCTGTCGGGCCCCTATGCGACCGAGGATCGCCAGAGCTGGACGTACGAAGACGAGGAAATGATTGCCGCCGAGCCGTACCTGATCATGGAGGCGGTGCACGGGCAATCGCTGGAAACGCTGCTGGCGCAGGCGCCGGACAGGAAGCTGCCCGAAGCCCGGGCAGTGCGCATGTTCGTGCAGGTGGCCGACGTGCTGCAAACGCTGCACCAGCCCAAGCCGATGCGGCCCGGCATGACCTGGCAGCTCATCTACCAGGACTTGAAGCCGGCGAACCTGCTCATCTCCGCGCAAGATCGCGTGACCGTCCTGGACCTGGGCGGCTGCCAGTTGATCAACCTCGACACCAAGCAGAAACTGCTCCCCGGCGCGGCCACCGCCGGATACTGCGCGCCCGAATGCGAGCGACCCTACGGCATCTTGACGCCGGCCGCCGACGTGTACACCGTCGGCACCAACCTGTTTCAGGTCATCACGGGCCGCAGCCCCGTGGAATTCCTGGCCGCCGCCCTGGGCAAGAACCAGGTTCAAGCGGTGCACCTCGACAGCAAGCTGCTGCACGGCCAATGCAAGCCGGGCCTGCGCAACCTGATCGAGCGCTGCCTGGAGACCGAGCAGGTGCGGCGCTATCCGGACGCCCAGGCCTTGTTGCGGGCGCTGCAGTTGATCAAGCTGGAAGGGTAGGCATCATCAAACGGCCGCCGCCTCCTCCGCCATCTTCCGAATGTCCTGCGTGATCCGCATCGAGCAGAACTTCGGCCCGCACATCGAGCAGAACTTGGCCGACTTGAACACCTCCTGCGGCAATGTCTCGTCGTGCAGGGCGCGGGCGGTTTCCGGGTCGAGCGACAGCTCGAACTGCTTGTTCCAGTCGAACTCGAAGCGGGCTTTCGACAACGCGTCGTCGCGCAGCCGGGCGTTCTTGCGGCCGCGGGCGATGTCGCCGGCGTGGGCGGCGATCTTGTAGGCGATCACCCCCTGGCGCACGTCGTCCTTGTTCGGCAAGCCGAGGTGTTCCTTAGGCGTCACATAGCATAGCATCGCCGCGCCGGCCTCGGCGGCGAGCGCCGCGCCGATGGCGCTGGTGATATGGTCGTAGCCCGGCGCGATGTCGGTCACCAGCGGGCCGAGGACGTAGAACGGCGCGTCGTGGCACAGCTCGCGCTCCTTCTCCACGTTCATCTTCACGAGGTGCATGGGGATGTGGCCGGGGCCTTCGATCATCACCTGGCAGCCGTGCTCCCAGGCGATGAGCGTCAATTCACCCAGCGTCTTCAGCTCGGCGAACTGGGCCTGGTCGTTGGCGTCGGCGAGGCAGCCGGGCCGCAGGCCGTCGCCCAGGCTGTACGTGACGTCGTATTTCTTCATGATCTCGCACAGCTCGTGGAAGTGCGTGTACCAGAAGTTCTGCTTCGAATGGGCCAGCATCCACGCCCCCATGAGCGAGCCGCCGCGGCTGACGATGCCCGTGATGCGATTCGTCGTCATCGGCAGATACTCGCGCAGCACGCCGGCGTGGATCGTCATGTAATCGACGCCCTGCCGCGCCTGGTGCTCGACCATGTCCAGCGCCATCTGCGGCGTGATGTCGGCCGGATCCTTGACGTTCTGCACCATCTGATAGACGGGCACGGTGCCGATCGGCACGGGCGAGGCGTCGATGAGCGCCTGGCGGATGCCGTCGATGTTGCCGCCGGTCGACAGGTCCATGACCGTGTCGGCGCCGAGGTGGACGGCCGTGTGCAGCTTTTCCAGCTCGTCCTCGACCGTGCCGGTGACCGCCGAGTTGCCGATGTTGGCGTTGATCTTGCACGCGCCGGCGACGCCGACGCCCATGGGCTCGAGTCGCTTTTTCAGGTGATTGACGTTGGCGGGGATGACCATGCGGCCGCGGGCGACCTCGTCGCGAATCAGTTCCGGATCGAGGTCCTCGCGTTGGGCGACGAAGCGCATTTCGTCGGTGACGGCGCCCTTGCGGGCAGCTTCGAGTTGTGTCATGACAATCTCCTTTATTTGAACTCGTAGTCGCAGGCTGAAGCCTGCGACTACAATCCATCACTGCAATCCATCACGTAACCGGCCTCAGCCACGAATACGCGATGTTCAGCAACCAATCCCAAAAACGAAGGTTCGGGCTGAGCCAGCCGAGCAGGCTGTTCAGCGTGAACAGCACGAAAATCGGCAGGTACAGATAGATCACGAACAGGCTGAGCCCCTCGGCCAGATCGTCTTTCGCGAAGAACAGCGTGAGGATCCACACGGCCAGCGGCACGTAGCCGATGTAGACGATCATGTGGATCGGCCCTGGCGGCAGCTCCGCCCAATCCGCGAGCATATAATCGACGAAGATGAAGCCCGCGGTGGCAAGGCCGAGCACCAGCGACGTGACGGACGAGCGCGTCCAGTACTCGTCGTTCTCCATGTCGATGGGTTTCGAGCCGTGCTGGACTTTGAAGGCGAAGGCGAGCAGCGGGGCGTTGAGGGGCCAGAGGCAGGCGATGGTGGCGGTCCAGGCCAACGTGCCGCGAAAGAAGTTGTACAGCTCCATCGCTTTCCCACGCCGGTATGATCCGGATCAGGTCCCAGGGTCTGCTCTCAGCCTGCCGGCTCTCCCCGCTCCCCTCGCACGAGGGGCCGGGGACGAGGGGCAGACACCCCTAGCGATTCACCACGATTGTACGCCGGCCGCGCCCTTCCGCCAAGTGGCAACCGGCGCGGCTTTTCGTGTTCTCGAGGTAAAGCATCATGACCGACGTCCTCGGCGTCTTCGCGAAATGGCCGGAGCCGGGCCGGGCCAAGACGCGCCTGGCCGACGCCACGTCGCCGGAGTTCGCCGCCCGGGCCGCCGACGCCATGCTGCGGGATACGCTCGACCGGCTTGTGGATGTTCCGGCGGAGCGCTGGCTGGCGTTCGCGCCCGCCGACCAGGCAGCGGCATTTCGCGACCTGGCGGCGAACCGATACCGACTGATCCCGCAAGGCGACGGCGATCTCGGCGCCCGCATGGAACGCTTCATCCGCGACCGCATCGACGGCGGCGCGGAACGCGTCGTGCTCGTGGGCGCCGACAGCCCGACGTTGCCCGTCGAGCATGTCCACGATGCATTTCATCGGTTGCACGACGTCGATCTCGTGCTCGGCCCGGCCACCGACGGCGGCTACTGCGTGATCGGCTGCCGCCGGCGGGTGCCGCCGGTGTTCCGCGGCGTCGCCTGGGGAACTTCGACAGTCCTGCGCGACACCGTCGCCCGGCTCGACGATTCGTGGCGGCTGGCGCTGTTGCCGCCGTGGTATGACGTGGACACGCTGGATGATTGGCGGATGCTGCAAGGACATGTCGCGGCCATGCGGCGGACCGGCGCTGAACCGCGGTGTCCGCACGTCGAACGCCTGGCGTGATCTCCCACTCCATTTTTTCGCTGGCAATCCGTCACGCCAGCGGGTACATTGCCCTCGGCGTTGTCGCTGACGCCCGACCTCCTGACCGGGTGCCCACGCAATCCGGCGCTGCGGAGGCAAAGGGGATTCTTGTCCTCCGGCACTTCGCTGATCGCATCGTCGTAGATCAGCAGCTTATCATTGGTGAACCGCTCCTTCCTTCCCGAGGGCCGCGGCGCGTGGGGCTGGACCTTCGGGGCGTGGAAGAGGGTTTACCCATGACCGTCCGCAAGCATCTCAAGCGGCTCGTTCGCGAGCGCATGACCAAGACCGGAGAATGCTACACGACCTCGCGCCGGCAGGTGCTCCGGCACGCGCCCGGGACGCACGCCGATCCGGCGCTGCGCTGGCATTTTCCCGGCAACGTGCCGGCCGCGACCGCGTTGCGCGTCCTGCTGGCGCACGCCGGCGTCGTCGATCCGCGCACCAGCATGCCGTTCTCCGAAGCGATGGTGTTCGGCATCGCCGGCGGCATCGGCGTCGGCGTGTGCGCGTTTCGCTACGCCAAGGAGGATTTCTCGTCGTTCTTCATCGCCGGCCGGCACCTGTGGGTCGACGACGCCGTCTACTTGACACAAGCTGCCGGCCGATTCGGCCTGACCGCGTCGGTCCAGGAGACCGGCGGCGGCAAGACGGCCGACAAGCAGTTGCGCGCCGCGCTCGCGGACGGCCCATGTATCGCCTGGGTCGATATGGCTCAGCTGCCGCATCGGGCCTTGCCGGCCATGTGGCAGGGCGGCTGCTATCACGTCGTCACGATGTACAAGATCGACGGCGACCGGGCCTGGATCGGCGACCTGACCGATGCACCGGTCGCGATTCCGCTGGGCGACCTGGCGAAAGCGCGTGGCCGCATCAAGAAGCAGAAACATCGCCTGTTGACCGTGGGGGCCGGCCACGGCACGCCGGACCTGCGCGGCCTGGTGCGCGACGGCCTGGCGGCGTGCCGGGACGGCCTCACCCGCACGCCGAAAAAGGGCTACCCGAACATGTTCAGCCTGGACGCGTTCGCGACCTGGGCGGAGCGCATCGGCGCGGGCGGCGAGCATGGCTGGGCGACGATCTTTCCGCGCGGGGCCAACCTGTGGCGCTGCCTGACCAGCATGCACCAGTTCATCGACCACTACGGCACCGGCGGCGGGTTGTGCCGGCCGCTGTTTGCCGAGTTTCTGGAAGAGGCGGGCAAGGCCGGGAACGATCCGCGGCTGCGGAAGCTGGCAGGGACGTATGCCGGGATCGGAGAGGCGTGGTCCGCCCTGGCCAAGGCGGCGCTGCCGGACGACGTGCCGCTGCTCCGGCAGGCGCGCGCATGCCACGTCCGCTACGCCGAGCTGTTCGCCGGCAGCGGCAGCGTGGACGAGAAGCGCGCCGTCTGGGCCGAGCTGGATCAGCTGGCGGCACGGGCCCAGGATGACTTCCCGCTCAGCGAAAGAGAATGCGCCGACCTGCGCCAGCAACTCCAACACCGCGTGCAAGCGCTGGTCGTCCAAGAGCAGGAGGCGTTCGCGGAACTGTCGTCGGTGGTTGACGTGTTGTGATTGTTGGGGACAGGAGTCAGGGGTCAGTAGTCAGAAGTCAGGGGTCAGTAGTCAGAAGTCAGGGGTCAGAAGTCAGAAGTCAGGGGTCAGAAGTCAGAAGTCACCGACTTGACGGCGTGTCCCTGCGTCCTGATTGCTGACCCTGACTCCCATTTCCCCGCGGCCCCCGTTCGGATAGAGTGACGGTCTTGATTGCGGACTTCGCGGTGTCGATCATGCCAATCCAAGCGACCTGTCCGTACTGTGCGACGCTCTGCTCGATCGGCGAGCAACATGTGGGACAAATGGTGCGCTGCTTCGCTTGCGCGCAGGTGTTTCGAGTGCACGGCTCGAATGCCGCGCCGGCGGCGCCGGTCTCGCTCGAGTTCGACGCCATCCCGATGCCGTCGTTCGACGCCGAGCCGGAGCGGCCGGCGCCGTTGACGCTGGACATCCATGCGGCCACCTCGGCCGGCAAGGTCAGGGAGCACAACGAGGACGCGTACTTGATCCGCCGCCAGGCCTGGAGCCGCCTGGACGACCGGTGCGAGCTCGTGCTGCTGGCGGTGGCCGACGGCATGGGGGGCTATGGCGGCGGCGCGCTCGCCAGCGCCCTGACCGTACGCGCGCTCCAGTCGGCGTTGACGCCGTGGTTCGACGGCGCCCTGGCCGGTCAGCTGCGGCCCGAACAGACCGCCATCGACCAGCTCCGGGGGGCGTTGACGCAGGCCAGCCAGGCGGTGCACGCGGCGGCCCAGGCCGACGCGCAGCGCAAGGGGATGGGCGCGGCGGCCGTGGCCGCGGTCCTGTGGCGGAACACGGCCTTCGTGGGTCATGTTGGCGATTGCCGGGCGTATCAGTTCCACGAGGGGCAGCTGACGCAAGTCACCAAGGATCAGACGCTCGTCCAGCGGATGCTGGATCAGGGAACGCTGCAACCCCACGAGGCCGCCCATCATCCCGCCAGGAACGAATTGAGCCAGGCCATCGGACGCCGGCCGGAAGTGACGCCGGAATTCTGCCAGTTGAGCCTGGGTCGCGGCGACTGGCTGATCCTGGCCTGCGACGGCCTGCAAGCGCACCTGAGCCATGCCGAGCTGCGCAAGGAAATCGAGTTGGCCCTGCCCTCGGCGTCGTTCCTGGCGGAGCGGCTGGTCGATGCCGCCAATCAGCGCGGCGGCAGCGACAACTGCACGGTCATCGTCGTTCATGGCGCGTAAACCCGGAGCAAACCGATGCCGAAAGCCATGTCGGTAAAGCTGATGCGCCGCCGGACGCCGGCCGCGCCTTTGCGCTTCCCCAGCGCCCGTCGCTGCGCGCAAACTGAACACCGACTGTCAGTTAAATTCGCGGCCCCATTTGCCTTCGTCGGAAAGATAACCTAGGTTGGAATGTCCTCAACTTTTGGGGAGAAGAAGAGGACCTCGGGGCCGTTCGGCAGTGAGGGGATTGCCGGCGGCCCGCTTTTTTGACCTCGTTCGTTCATTACCAAGCCCACGGGTGGAAACGTCCGTGGGCTTGTTCGTTGTTGGTGGTTGGTGGTTAGTGGTTGGTGAGTGGTGAGTCGTCCCACCATGCGCCACTTACCACTCAGCACTCACCGGTCGCACTACAATGGCGCAGCATGCGCATCGCCGTCACCGCTGATCTGCACTGGGGCCACAACGCCGCGGGGGATGACGCCACGCGTCAACTCGTCGAGCATCTGCGGCGACGGCCCCCCGACCTGCTGCTCCTGGGCGGCGACGTCGGCAGCGGCGACCACTTCGCGGAATGCCTGCGGCTGTTCGGCGAACTCACTTGCCCAAAGGCCCTCGTTCCGGGCAATCACGATCTCTGGGTCGGCGACGACGATCCGCGCGGCGATTCGCTGCAAGTCTACGACGACTGCCTGCCCCGCCTCTGCGCCGCGCACAGCTTTCACTTTCTCGATCGGGCGCCGTTGCTGTTTCACGACCAGGGCCTGGCCGTGGTCGGGTCCATCAACTGGTACGACTATTCCTGGTCGCTGGCGCGATTGCAAAACGAGGTCCCCGACTGGGAATGGCGGCTGCGGCACATGGCGTTCACGCGCGGCCGGCACAACGATCGCCGCTTCGTTCGCTGGCGGCTCGACGATGGGCAGTTCACCCGGCACGTGGTGGCGGCGTTCGCGCGACATCTGGACGAAGCGCTCGCCGCGCCGGCACGCGCGCTGGTCTTGACGCATCATCCGGCCTTCTACGACTTGAGCTTTCCGCGCGCGGGACCGCCAAGCGTGCCTGACGGGCTGCTCTGGGACGCGTTCGCCGGCAACGCGGCGTTGCCCGATGTCCTGCAACGTCACGCCGAACGAATCGCTTTGGTGCTTTCCGGGCACACCCACCGGGCCCGCGAAGGCCGGCTCGGCGACATTCGCGGGATCAACGTCGGGGGCGATTACCATTTCAAACGGCTGCTGGAGGTGCGCTGGCCGGATGTCGCCATCGAGTCGTTCCAGTTCGGGACGGCGTGACGCGTCTTGGCGTGCATTTTGCCAGCAACGTCCAGGCTACGCAGCTTCGCAGGGCGGGTCGCCGCAAATCCGGCACAATCGGAAAATCGCTCATTGCAAGGCCAACTTGCTCCGATTTATTGCAAGGAGGCGCCGCGGTGAGTCCGCGGGCGGCATGCGATTCCGCGAAAGCGAGGCAACCGTGCGCAGCAAACTACTCTTGACGCTCGGCCTGGCCGGCAGCCTGTGGTCGGCGGGGTGCCAACCGCGGCGGCTGGTCAACTGCGCGGCGACAGCGACCGCGTGCGGCCAGGTCCATCCGCCCTGCGGCCCGGCGGAAGTCGTGAAAGTCGGCCCGCCATCGCCGGAATACGTCGCCGGGCAACCCAGCGATTCCGGGGTGCTGATTGTCAACGGCGGCGCCGGCAACGCGACGCCGCCGGCAACGGAACCGGCGCCGCCGCGGGAGTTGCCGTTGCTCGACGAGACCACGCCCGTGCCGGCGGCTCAGCTTCCGGCAGTCGATCCCAACATTCATCCGGAGGCGTCGCTGCCTGAAGAGCAGTTGCCGCCGCCGTTGCCCAATGCGCCGCCGGCCGGTGGGGTCCAGCCGTTGCCGCCCACCGGTGCTCCCACGAATGCCCCGCTGGACCGCAACCTGCCGGATTCGCGGCCGGCGACCAAGCCTTCCCTGATCATCAATCAAGCGCCCGCGCCGCTCCCGGCGAATTTGCCTGCGGCGAATTTGCCTGCGGCGATTCTACCGACGATGAATGCGCCTGCGGTGAATGTGCCTGCGGCAATTGTCCCAACGGCGGATGCGCACTCAGCGGCGAAGGAAAGCACGAACGCCGTCGTAAACCAGGCGACGGTCTCCCTCAGCGCAGCCCACCAGCAAACCTTGTCTGGCGAGGTGGCCCAGTTCCGCCGCGGCTGGCGGCTGCGCTATGCCGCGGTCGACGTCGTGGACCCGCACGGCGGCAGTGTCGGTCTCGACGGCCCCGGCCTCGAACGCCTCAAGGACGGCGCCCGCATCCGCGTCACGGGGACGTTGGTCCCGGCCGAGGACCGCCACGGCTCGGCGCGCTTCCTGGTTCGGTCCCTCGACGTGCTTCAGCCATAACGAAACCCCCTCACCCCCGGCCCCTCTCCCCCTGTTCGATGGGGAGAGGGGAGCTCATTTCACGCCGATCGCGGGAATGCCGGCCTCGCGGACGGCGCTGTTGAAGCGTCGAACCGCCGCCTGCACGTCCTGCCATTCCTTGGCGAGCCGGGCCCAGTCCCGGCGTTGATCGTCGTCCACTTCGCGCATCCCCTGCGTCACCGGCCCGTCGCCGTCCTTCACATTGACGTAGAGCCACGCCTGCTGCGAGTACAGCTTGGCCCCACCCTTCATCGCCAGGATGTCGTAACTCACCTCGGCCTTCGGGTTGTGCAGCTTGCTTTCCAAAGCATCAAGCCGTTCCAGCAGCGTCTTGGCCTCCTTGGCCAGGCCTGCCGGCGGCGCGGCGTCTTTCCAGGTTTCTTCGAGAACGTGCAGTTGCTTTCGCACCAGCCGCAACGCGATCACCGTCTTCGAAAGCCGCGTGATGTCGTCGCGCAGCCTCAGCGCCAGGGCGTGCTGCTCGGCCAGATCGCCCGCCGACAGCTTGACGCGCGGGTCCAGCCGTACGGTCACCGAGCCGGTCAGCGTCTTGCCGTCCACGGTCAACTTGAGTGTGTACGTTCCCGGCGGCGCCGACGGGCCGCGGTGCGGCACACCGGCGTCGTTCTTGGCGCCCGGAATGATGGTCGGCCCCTCGTAGTTCAAATCCCACGCGACGCGGTTGACGCCGATCTCCTTGGGCAGCACCGTCGGCTTGTACGGATACCACGGCTGGTCCGGATGGTCCTCGTCCTCGGGTTCCTCCTTCTTGCTGGTCAGCTTCCGCACCAGCGCTCCCTTGGCGTCGAGGATTTCCAGCGTGATGTCATCCTTCGGCTTGCGGTCGAGATGGTAATGGATCACGGCGCCCTTGGGCGGATTGTCGCCAGGAATGCGGTCCTCGCCGGCGTAGTTCTCACCATGGTAACGCCAGCGAATGGCGGGCTGGGTCGGGAACAGGTGCGTGCCTTGCGCGATCTTCGGCGACCATTGCCGCAGCGGCGTCAGATCGTCGAGAATCCAGATCGACCGGCCATTGGCGCCGACGACCAGATCGTTGTCCTTGACGACCAGGTCGGAGACGGCGCACGTGGGCAAATTGAGCTTGAGCTGTTCCCAGGTGACTTCATCGCGCGTATACGACACGCCGTGCTCGCTGCCGACGTAGAGCATTCCCGGCACGACAGGATCTTCACGCACGACACGCAGGTAATCGTCCTGCGGCAGCTTGTCGCTCAGCTTGGTCCACGATTTGCCGAAGTCCTTCGTCTTCCACAAGTAGGGCCGATCGTTGTCGAGCCGGTGGGCATCGACGACGACGTACGCGGTCCCGGCGTCGTGTCGCGACGCCTCGATGCAGGCGACCGTGCCCCACTCCGGCAGCTCGGGAATGTTCTTGGTCACATTGGCCCACGTCTTGCCGCCGTCCAGGGTGACGTGAACCAGCCCGTCGTCGCTGCCGGCCCACAGGACGCCGGCCCGCTTCGGCGACTCGGCGATGGCGAAGATCGTGCAGTAGAACTCCGCTGTCGTGTTGTCGCCCGTGATCGGACCGCCGGACCACTGCTGCTTGGATTTGTCGTCGCGCGTCAGGTCGGGGCTGATCTTCTGCCAGGTGCGGCCGGCATCGGTCGTCTTGAACAGCACGTTGGCGCCGTGGTAGAGCGTCTTGTGATCGTGCGGCGAGATGAGGATCGGCGCCGTCCATTGGAAGCGGTAGCGCTGCTCGACGGCCCCCTGGCCCGATGGGTTCGTCGGATAGATGGCGATGCTGCGGGCCTGCCGGGTGCGGTGGTCGTAGCGGGTCAGGATGCCGGCATACTCGCCGGAGTAGACGATGTTCGGATCGGTGGGATCGGCGAGGCTGTAGCCGGTCTCGCCGCCGCCGACCGTGTGCCAGTCGGCGAGCGCGATGCCCGCCGACGACAGGCTGTTGCTGGGCCCCGACGCCGTCCCCTGGTCCTGCATATTGCCGAGGACGCGGTAGGGGACACTGTTGTCCACGCTGATGTGATAGAACTGGGCGATCGGCAACCGGCACGCGTGCCAGGTCTCGGCGTTGTTGGTGGAGATATCGACGCCGCCGTCGTTGCTGTCGATCAGCCGCCGCGGGTTCTTGGGGTCGATCCACAGGTCGTGATGATCGACGTGGTGCGGGCCCTTGATGTTCTTGAACGTTTTGCCGCCGTCGATGCTCTTGAGCAGCCGCACGTTCGGGCACCACACGACGTCGGCGTTCGCGGGATCGACGTGGACCGTGGAGAAATACCAGGGCCGCTGGCGCAGGTAGCGGCCCGGATTGACGAGCTTCCATTTCTCGCCGCCGTCGTCGGAGCGGTAGAGGCCGCCCTTGTCGGCTTCGATGAGGGCGTAGACGCGGTTGCTGTCGCTGGGCGCGACGGCGATGCCGATGCGGCCCCACGGCTGCGGCGGCAGTTCGTTGTCGTCGTCGGGCTCGAGCTCCTTCCAGGTGTCGCCGCCGTCATCGGAGCGATACAGTCCGCTGCCGGGCCCGCCGCTGGTCAAGCTCCAGGGCGTGCGCCGCGCTTGCCAGAGGGCCGCGAACAGGATGCGCGGATTGGCCGGATCGAAACAGACGTCGATGGCGCCGGTGTCCGCGTCCTTCTTCAGCACTTGCTTCCACGTCTTGCCGCCGTCGGTGGTCCGGTAGACGCCGCGCTCGGGATTCGGGCCGAACGCATGACCCAGCACCGCGCCGAACGCAATCTCGGCGTTGCTGGGATGGACGATCATGTGCCCGATCTGGCCCTTCTGCTTCCACACGTGCGTCCAGGTCTTGCCGGCATCGGTGGACTTGTAGATGCCGTTGCCGGGCATGACGTTGCCGCGGATGTTCGCCTCGCCCGAACCGACGTAGATGACGTTGGGATCGGACGCCGCCACCGCGATGGCGCCGATCGACGACGTGGGTTGATCGTCGAAGATCGATTTCCAGGTGAGGCCGCCGTCGCTCGACTTCCAGACGCCGCCCGACGCGGTGGCGGCGTAGTAGATCATCGGATCGCCGGGGACGCCGCAGGCGCGGCTGACGCGGCCGCCGGCCGCCGGGCCGATGGAGCGATACTTCAGGTTCTTGAACGGACTCTTGTCGTCCTTGGCATCCTTGCCGTCGCCGCCGGCCAGAGCGGTGCACGCCGCCGCGATGCCAACGAAAGCGACGAATGCGAAACGAGTCAATGCGAAACGAGTGAAGGTCTTCATGTGCTGCCTCGGGAGTTCACGGGAGAGCCGTTCGAGTTTCGGCGATCAGCGGACGTGAATCAAGCAAGAATGGGAATCACACGTCAATCCCCAGCTCCGCGATGCGGCGGTACAACGAGCTCAATCCCATGCCGAGGCGCCGCGCCGCTTCCTTCTTGTCCGGGAACCGGCGGAGCAGCCGCTGCAAGTGCTGCCTTTCGAAGCGCCGCACCGCTTCGCCCAGGTCTTCCACCAGCCCCGGATCGTCCGGCTGCGGGGCGAGATCGGGGGGCAGATCGGCGGGCCCGAGCAGGGGGCCGTCGCCCAGGATCACGGCGCGCTGCAGGGCGTTCTCCAGCTCGCGGATGTTGCCCTTCCACGGGCAGGCCAGCAGAATCTGCATCGCCTCGTGCGTCACGCCAGTGATGCGCTTGCCGAGCGCCCGGCTGTGCTTGGCGAGGAGCTTGTCGACGAAATCGGGGATCTCCTCGCGCCGCTCCCGCAAGGGCGGCAACGTGATGCTGACGACGTTCAACCGATAGTACAAATCCTCGCGGAACCGGCCGGCTTCGACTTCCTTGGCCAGGTTCTTGTTGGTGGCGGCGATGATGCGGGCCTCCACCGCCACCGGCTCATTCGCCCCGACCGGATGGACCTCTTTCTGTTCGATCGCTCGCAGCATCTTGGCCTGCGTCGCCAGCGGCAACTCGCCGATCTCGTCGAGAAAAATAGTGCCGCTGCCGACGTGCTGGAACACCCCGGTCTGATCGCGATCGGCGCCCGTGAAAGCGCCTTTGCGGTGGCCGAACAGCTGGTTCTCCAGCAGCTCGTGCGGGATGGCGGCGCAGTTGACGGCCAGGAAGCGAGCGGCGGCGTTGGCGGCACGGCCATGGACGGCGCGGGCCAACAGTTCCTTGCCGGTGCCGCTCTCGCCGACCAAAAGCACCGTGGACGGCGTCGGCGCCACCTTGCGGACCATGTCCATGACGCGCTGCATGGCCGGACCGTGGCCGACGACCATGTCGCCCCCCTCGGCCCCTCCCTCGACCCGGCTCAGCTCGCGGCGCAGCCACTGGTTCTCCAGGTGCAGGTCCCGATAGGCCAGGAGCCGGCGAATCTTGGCGAGCACCTCGTCGAGCAGGATCGGCTTCATGAGGTAATCGTGGGCGCCGCGCTGAAAGGCGACGACGGCGCTCTCGACCGTGCCGTAGGCGGTGATCAGGAGAACGAACGTTTCCGGACTGATTTTCAGCAGCCGATCCAGCAGGCCGAGCCCGTCGATGCCGGGAAGCTGGACGTCGCAGATGGCGACCGCGAAATGGGTGTCGCGAGCTTTGCGCAGTGCATCCTCGGCCGAGCCGGACGTGGTCACCGCGAAGCCTTCTTGCGTGAGAAACTCAGCAAGGCTGTCGCGGATGATCGGCTCGTCGTCGACGACCAGGATTGGGGTGCGGGACGCGGACACAGGCACAGGGTCATTGTCCCTTCGAAGGTTTCGTGAGACAAGCGGAAATCGACCGAACTGACATTGTGGCGGGCAGAATCCCCAGCATGTCGTGGGACGTCGAAACCGGCTGCCGACTGTCCCCGTTCCGTTTCTGCGAAGAACAAATCGCGGTCAACGAGGGACGCGGCCCTCACGTGAATTGAAAACGGCGGGATCATACGCATCGTTGGGGCTCGTCGCGGCGGAAGTGGTGCCCCGAGCGACCGGCGGCATTGGCGGCAGCGGGCTCTGTCCGGCGCTCAGCGCGGTCTGGGCGTTGCCGAACACGTTGGCGCCGTCCTTGACATCGGCGCGCGTCACCGGCCGCGACACGACCGGCGTGACCACGGGTGGATTGGCAGTCACGGTTGCGGGCGCCGGCGCGACAGCTTGCTCCGGTGCGGCCTGCGCGACCGGTGGACCGCCGCGGGTCTCGCGCAGGTGCGGGTTGTTCGCGGCCAGCTGTTCCGCCCAGCGCTGCAACGTCTGCACCGGCACGGCGCGGCGATCGCGAAACAGCGGCTGCGTCAACGTGCCATGGGCGCTGACGGCCTTCACCAGCAGCGGACTGACGGCCGGATTGTCGAGTCGCAGCTGCCGCACCGCCATGGTGAGGTTGCGCTGCGTGGCCAGCCGCGGCGCCAGGTCGCCGGACCGCACCAGTTGGAACCCGCCCCCCTGCCCGTTCGAATGGCAGCTCGCGCAGGCGTTGAGCAGGATCGGCTGGACCTTGGTGGTGAACAGGGCCAGCGAATCGGCGCTGATGTCGAGCGGCGTCACGGCCTCGAAGACCTTGGGCTCGTGGGCAACGGCCGGCTGCGCTGCCGGAGCGTTGGTCGAGCTGCGTTGCAGGATCTGCACGAGTTGTTTGGTCTCTGGATGGGTAGGCCGCATGTCCAGCGCGGCGCGGGCCTCCGTGAGGGCGTCGTCGATCAAGTCGTTCTGCTGGCACCAACGCGCCACGCGCAGGCGCTCATCGGGATCGCCCAGGTTGGCCTGGCTGCGGACATACGCCAGGGCCTCGCCCCAGTCGGCGCACAGCCGCTTTCCGCGCCTGGCCGCGATCAGCGTCTCGCCCATGCCGCGGCGGATGCGGTACTGGTCGCCCACGCGCTCGATCTCGCCTTCCATGACGCGATCATTGATCAGAATGAGGATTTTGCCCGAAGCCGGCGGCGCGTCCTGCGCCGCGGCCTGCGCTGCGGCGCGGTCCTCAAGCCCCAGCGCCAACAACAGCGCCAGCGCGGCAAAGCGGAATATGGTCTTCATGATGGCCGCGGACTATAGCCTGCCGGAGGTTGCGGTCAAGGGCAAGTCAGAAGTCAGAAGTCACTCAGTCGCTGACTTCTGCTTCTACTTCTGACTTCTGCCTTCTGACTTCTGACTCCTCACTCCTGCCCCGCGGACCAGGAACACGCTAAACAGAATCGTGCCCATGCCTGCCCAGAGTCCCCAGGTCAGTTCCTCGCCGCCGATGGTCCAGCCGATCAACACGGCCACCAGCGGGTTCACATAGGCGTAGGTGCTCACCTTGGCGGCCGAGACGTGCCCGAGCAGCCAGTTGAAGGCGATGAATCCGCACAGCGAGGCAAACACGAGCAGATAGAGAAACACCAGCACCGCGCCCGCCGTGACCCGATCCGGCAGCCGGCCTGCCTCGCCGCCGAGTGCGCCGAGGATCAGCATCGACGCGCCGCCCAGCAACATCTGGTAGCCCGCGGCGGTGAGGTGCGGCGCCGCGACATGGACATGTCGAAGGATCACCGACGCCAGCGCCCACGACGCGGCCGAGCCGAGAACCAGCAGAAAGCCGCCGTAGTCAATCGTGGATTCAAGGTCGATCATGGGCGCCAAGAGCAGCGCCACGCCGCCGAGGCCGACGAACAGTCCCAGCCAGCCGCGCGGCGTCAGCCGTTCGCCGTGCGGCCACAGCGTGGCCCACAGGCCGATCCACAGCGGCGTCGTCGCGATCAGGACGGCGGCAACGCTGCTCTCGACCGTCTTCTGCGCGTAGGTGATGAAGCCATTGCCGGCCGCGAACAAGAGCAGCCCCGTGCTCACCAGCAAGAGGGCGTCCCTGAGCGAGAGCCGCTGGGAGGCGCCGCGGAGCCATTGATAGCCCAACACGAGGACGCCGCCGCAGAGGAAGCGGGCGCCGCCAAAGAGCAGGGGAGGAAGCTGCTCGTTGCGGACGCCGAGCTTGATGGCCATGTACGTCGTGCCCCAGACGACATAGATGATGGCGAACGCCAGCGCCACGGCCCAGGTGGGAGGCGGCGACTTGGCGGCGGTCCGGGCGTCCACGGCGCGATTCTCCTGCAAAAGGGGTATGATATCGAGGTGCGAATCATTCTGATGTGCATCGGTTCGCTCGTCTCGCCGGTCGCGATCCTGCTCCCTGTCATGGCGGCGAGCGCTGCGGCCGCTGGGTTGGTCGGCTGGTGGTTGGCGAGTCGCGGGGCCGTGGTTCTTGTCGGCGCAATCGCCTCGAAGGTGCCGGCGGACAAGCAGGTGGCTTTTGTTGCGGACGTGTGGGCTCATTCAGCAAGCTATCTGGTCGGATTTCTCGGCGGCATCGTCGTCATGGTGCGGGTGTGGCGATCCCGTGGGCGCTAATCTCATCCCCATCCACAAAAAAACGGCCCCGGTTTTCACCGGGGCCATTGCGCTTGGCAGCGCCCAAGACGCGGGGGGGTCAGCCTTTGTCTCGCCTTTTGGGTTCCGAAGACTCCACCCACCCTACACGACTGCACGGCTTAGAACAATTGCGTGATCGGGTTGGCGCCGCGGTCGACGATGCGGATCGGGCGGCCGTTGGAGGCGATGTTCTGCTTGTTGTAGTCGATGCCCATGGCCCGGCAGACGGTAGACATGAAGTCCAGCGTGTTGACCGGGCGCTCGACCACGGTGGCGGCCTCGGCGTCGGTGCGGCCGATGACCTGGCCGCCGCGGATGCCGCCGCCGACCATGACGCTCGACCAGGCCCGCGGATAGTGGTCGCGGCCGGGCTGGGCGCCGCGCTGATTGATGCGGGGCGTGCGGCCGAAATCGCCCATCCAGATGACCAGGGTGCTGTCGAGCAGGCCGCGCTCGCGGAGGTCGATGACCAGCTGGCTCATCGCCGGATCGACCTGGTTGGAAAGCTGGCGGACGCGCTCGAAGTTGTTCTGGTGCGTGTCCCAGCCGCCGAGGGTGACTTCGACGAACTGGACGCCGGCCTCGATCAGCTTGCGGGCCAGCAAGCAGCCCTGGCCGAAGTTGCCCGTGCCGTAGGCGCTGCGGACGCTTTGCGGTTCGGTGGCGATGTCGAAAGCGCGGGCGCCCTGGTCGCGCATCAGGGTCACGGCCCGTTGGTAAGTCGTGCGATGGGCCGCGGCCGGATGGGCGTCGGGGTGGGTGCGTGTGAAGGCCTGGTCGAGCTCGTCCAGCAGGTTGACGCGGTTGTTGAACTGCGACGTGTTGACGAACGAACGCAGGTTTTCGACGCCGGTGTTCGGGTTGTTGACGACCAGTGGCTGATAGCGGGTGCCCAGGAAACCGGCGCCGTAGGCCCGATTGCCGATGGAGACGAAGTTCGGCAAGGGGAAATCGGGGTTGCCGAGCTCCTTGGCGACGGTGGAGCCGATCGACGGATAGACGACGCCGCCCTGGCCTTCGCGATAGCCGGTGTGGAGGTTGTACTTGGCGCGGGGGTGGGCGCCTTCCGGCGTGCTCATGCTGCGGATGATCGCGGCATGGTTCATGAGCTGGGCCATGCGCGGCAGGTGCTCGCTGATCTGGATGCCGGTGACGTTGGTGTTGATGGCCTGGTAGGGGCCGCCGTGCTCGGTGCCGGGGCGGAGGTCCCAGGTGTCCTTGTGCGAGGGGCCGCCGTCCATCCACAACAGGACGCAGCGCTTGGTGGTGCGGAGCGGGGCTTCCGTGGCCCGGGAGGCCAGGATGTTGAACCAGCCGGAGAACGACGTGCCCAGCACGCCGGCGGCGGACAACTGCATCATTTCACGGCGGGAAAGACTCATCGGTTAACTCCTGTCGGGGTCTAGACTTCCGCGGCCATCAAGGCTGCGGACGTCGTGTTGGCTTGTTCAAGTTTCTCATTGAACCCACGGCAGGGCAAGAAGTTTCGGTTTTTTTTCGTTCGGGACCCAGCATCGGATCCTGGCGAGGGGGGGGGGGGGGGGGGGGGGGGGGGGGGGGGGGGGGGGGGGGGGG
>JAKEET010000107.1 GCA_022616435.1 Gemmataceae bacterium | reverse complement strand
GAGCGAACCGACCCCGCCGAAGGCCGACACCCCGGTGTTGACTTCCAAGGGGTAATCAACCATCGAACCAAAAGCCCACGGCGTGCCGTGGGCTTTTTTTTTGGCCGCGGGTGACAGTTGGAGGCGGAGCGCTCAACGGAGCCAGCCCATTCCTGAGTGCGAGCGAAGAGGAGCGGGGTCATCGTCTCCGTGACGTTTACCGATAGCCAACGGAATCTTGCTCAGTTCATCGTGAACGAGGCGCAACGAATCTGGCCGAAAGAGCCCAGCATCGTATTTGCGCGCGTCGAATGAGTTGCGGTCTAAGCCCGTCACGCAACCGCGTAACCGGTATGTTGCCGGACCTCCGGGATGCGAAAGCCCAATACGATGTGGTCGGATGGAATGCCGGCGTCGCGCAGTTCGTCGGCCAGGCCTTCGTCCGTGCGGTCATGCTGCACCCAGGCCTTGTTGCCGATCAAGTCGATGTGGGCCAAGACGCCGTAGATGCGTTCCTGCTTGCCCCAGCCGACGGTGACCACAAGGTAATGGTCGCGCGCTCGATCGAAAGCAGTCTCGTATTGCACTCCATTGGCTGGCGAGCCGGCATGTTGCGAAAGAATCTGTTCGATGATGTCGCGATAGCGATTCAGGGTATCCATCGGGTAATGACCTCCTGCACCGGGTCGAAAACGATCGCCCGCACCAGATTCGATTCTACCAGAAGTTGTCCCAGTGGTTCTTTGAAGATCACCGCCACGTCGAAGGGAATTGCAAGAAGCAACTCCCAGTCCGGTTCGCGCCTCGCCAGCACCGCCCGATACAGCACAAACTGACCGAGGGCTCGTTCCAAGTCCGTCATGAATGACTTGCCGAGGAAACTCTTGACTTCCACGGCAATGCGCCGATTCGAGCGTTGCGCCACGAGCATCTGCACTGCGGCGAAATCAACGTACATGTCCTTTTCGCCCCAGGCCATTTGGAACGGATCGTGTGTGATCGACCAGGCGTCTCTTACCAGGGCGTTCCGCGCTGCGTCGTGGTAGGTGTCTCTCGCCGGCATTGGGTAGCCTCGCGGATTGATTCCAATCTAGCCGCGTCGTTGCCGTCTCGCAAGATGGAGGACGCCACTTGAAGAATCCGGCCAATGCCGCCTCAGGATTCGCGGTACGGGTCGCCTTCCCACCGCACCGCGTCCCCCACCGCAATCCGCCCGCTGTCCAGCGCCTTGCCGAACACGCCGCCGGCCCAGTGGGGGATCATCGCCTCCTTCAATCCGGGGAAGGCTTCGTCCATGCGATGGCACGGGTCGGTCTCGCCGTGGATTTCGATGCGGCAGGCGCCGATTTGTAAAATGCGGCCGCGTGTCTCTTCCAGCCGCAAGCCGCGGATCATCAGGTTGGCGCGGCGGGCGGACGGCGGCAGCGCGGCGCCCAGGCGCTGCATCAAGTCGGTCCAGACTTCCTCTTCGATGATGGTCACCTGGCGCTGGCCGCCCTGGTCGGCATTGCCGGCGATGCCGCGACCGGCGACCAGCTCGGCGGCGTCCACGGCGATCATGGGCCCGCGCCGGGCGGTCTTGATCCAGATGGCTTGAAGGGAAGAAGTTGACATGCTTTGTCCTGGCATTCGTGGTTCCCGTGGTTATGATACGAGCGACTCCATTCCCCGAGGTCAACATGCGCAGCCGAACTCTCACCACCATGCTCGTCGCGTTCCTCGTCCACTTCTCGTTCACTCCGCTCCGCGCCGAGGCCGGCGAACCGAAAAAATCCAAACGGCCCAACATCCTGTTCATCTACACCGACGATCACTCCTATCGCACGCTGAGCTGCTACCCCGAGGCGTACCCGTGGGCGAAGACGCCGAACTTCGACCGCCTCGCCAAGTTGGGGATCCGGTTCACGGCCGCGTACAACGGCTCGTGGTGTGCGCCGTCGCGGGCCAGCATCCTCACCGGGCTGCATCCGTTCGGCGTGCAATCGATGACCTTCAAGGGCCAGTACCCGTCGAGCAGCTACGACCCGGAGCTGTGCCGGTTCTGGCCGGCGGTGTTTCGGCGGCTCGGCTACGTCACCGGGCAGATCGGCAAGTGGCACACCGGCGTGGATGCCGGCTTCGGCCGCGATTGGGACTACCAGGCGGTGTGGAACCGGCCGGCGCACCCCGACAACGCGCCCAACTATTACAAGAAGCAGCTCATCAGCTTCAACGGCGCCAAGCCCAGGATGGTCGAGGGCTATCCGACCGACAACTACACCGACTGGGCCATCGACTTCATCGGCGGCAAGCATCGCGACCCGGACAAGCCGTGGTTCTTGTGGCTCTGCTACGGCGCGGTCCACGGCCCGTTCACGCCGGCCGAGCGCCACTTGCAAGCGTACCCCGGCGTGAAGGTCGAAACGCCGGTCGATCTGTTCGTTCCGCGCCTCGGGAAGCCGGCCTATGTGCAGAAAATGGACGTGTGGGCCAAGAACAAGAACGGCGAGCCGGTGTACAAGGGCAAGGGCGACTACCAGGACAAGCAGGGTCAGACGCTAACCGAAGGGGTCCGCCAGTACAACCAGTGTGTGATGGCGCTCGATGAGGCGATCGCCCGGTTGCTGGAGGCGCTCGAGGCGTCCGGGCAACTGCAGAACACGCTGATCGTGTTCACGGCCGACCAGGGCTACGCCTGGGGCTATCACGGTTTTCGTCACAAGCTCGGGCCGTACGACGACACCATCCGCGCGCCGATGATCGTCGCCATGCCCGGCACGATTCCGGCGGGGAAGACGTGCACCGTCCCGGTCAGCGGCGTCGATTTCGCCCCGACCTTCTTCCGCGCCGCCGGCTTCGATTTGCCGTGGAAGATGCACGGCCGGGATTTGACGCCCCTGTTCAAAGACCCCGATACCCCCGCATCCCCCCCTTCGCGAGGGGGGGCAAAGGGGGGGTGGACCGAGCCGATGTTGATCACGCACACCGGTCGGACGTTCGGCAAGGACACGAACGATCTTTCGAACATGGACATCCTCGAAGGGGTGCCGTGGTGGGTGGCGCTGCGGCAGGGCAAGACGAAGTACGTTCGCACGCTGGTCGAGGATGAGATCGAGGAGCTGTACGACCTGGAAAACGATCCGGACGAACTGACGAATCTCGCGTTGCAGCCGAAACATCGGGAGACGCTGGCCCGGATGCGGGCGGCGCTGATCGCGGAGCTGCGGCGCACCGAAGCGGGTTTCGTGGACAAGCTGCCGCGCGTGAAAACCGCGCCGTGAGGTAGTGTTTTACGTGGCCGGGGCTTCGAAGACTCAGCCGCGGCCACGGCTAATGGCCCTGCCAAAAAATCCTGGAAGCGTCTGCTGGGTAATTGTCTCTATTAGGTAGAGAGACATGGCGGTGAGATCACACATGGCCAACCGCATGTTGCTATCGGCAGTCGCCCAGTTGCGACAGGCGCTGCACCCCGAGCACGCGCCCGGGGTGGCGGACTCGGAATTGCTGGGGCGCTTTTTGCGCTACCGCGACGAGGCTGCCTTTGAGCTGCTGGTGTGGCGGCACGGGCCGATGGTGCTCGACCTGTGCCAGCGCGTGCTCGCCCATCAGCACGACGCCGAGGACGCGTTCCAGGCCACGTTTCTGACGCTCGCCGTCAAGGCGGCGGACATCGACCAGCGCCAGGCCGTGGGGAGCTGGCTGTACAAGGTGGCCTACCGCGTCGCCCTGCGTGCCAAGGCGCGAGCCCGGCGCCGCGGCGCGCTCGAACAACCGTTGCCGGCCGAGCCCAGTTACGAGCCGGCGGACGAGCTGGCCTGGCGCGAGCTGCGCCCGGTCATTGACGCCGAGGTGGACAGGCTGCCGGAAAAGTATCGGGCCGCCTTCGTGCTCTGCTGCTTGCAGGGCAAGACCAACGAAGAAGCCGCGGCGGAGTTGGGTTGCCCCAAAGGAACGGTGCTGTCGCGATTGGCCCGCGCCCGAGAACGCTTGCGCGGCCGCCTGTCGCTGGCCCGCCTCGGGGTCGCCGTCGAGCGGCTCGGCGACCTGCTCAGCAAGAATGCGTCCACCGTCGCCACCATGTCGCCGGTCCTGGTCCATGGTGCGGTGTGCATGGCGGTGCTGGCGGCTGCCGGCAGCGCCCTGCACGCGGCGGCGCCCGCGCCCGTTGCCGCACTGGCCGAGGGCGCCGCGCGTGCGGAGCGAGCCGGTCGGCCCTTTGCCGTGGCGGGATTGCTGGCCGTCATCGTCGTCGCAGCCCTGTCCGCGGCCGTCTCCGCGTTCGGCGGATCGCCCTGGTCCGCGTTCACCGGTGGATCGACGCCGTCCGACCATTGCAACGGCGCCGTTCAGACCGCACCGCTGGCCGCTCCGGGCCAGACAGGTCAATAACCCCGCTCATCTGGTAGTGTCTCAGTTTGGCGTAGAACCGGATTCGTTCCGTTCTACAACTTGACTCGTTCATTCCAATTGAGACACTACCACTCTTCGCCCCCCCTCCATCGTGAACCGGCTCCCTTCACCTCAAACAACTTTCATGCTGTGCGGCGCCACGCGCTCCAGGTCGCTCACCTTGGCGGCGCTGGCGGCCAGGTCGCGCTGGGCCTGGGCGTTGTCCGGATGATCGCTGGCGAGCGCCCTGAACAGCTCCAGGCACTTGCGGTAGGTCGCGAGCGCGCCGGCGAGATCTCCCGGAGCGGTCGCTGTCCCTTCAGCTTGCAGATCACCGACCCGCCCATAGGCGACCGCGGTTTCGCGCACCAGGGAGGCGTCGGCGCCGGCTTCCTGCGCCAGACCGTCCAGGTATGCGAGGGCTGTCCGCACGAGGAAGGACCGCGTGGGCGCCGGGCCGGCGCCAACTGGAAGCGTCTGGGGAAGCTCGAAAATCCAGGCTTTCGCCAGGCCGCGCAAGAGCTGGAAGCGGCGGCTCGCCTGGTCGCGCTCGGCGACGGCCCGGTCGCGCTCCTCGCGAGCCTGCAAACAGTTTTGCAGGGCATACTGCAGTGCGGCCGCCGTCCGCTGCTGATCTTCGACCGCCAGCGCGACCGTCGCGGTCAGTTCACCGGTCGCCGTCGCGTTCCGCACGGCGAGGAACAGCGACACGACCACGACCAGCATCAAGCCCAGCACGACCAGCGCCGTCGGTACGCCGACCGTCGTGGCCAGGGCGACACCGGCGATTCCGGTGACGAGTGCCGCCGCCGGATTGCGCCGGACCCAGAGCCAACCGCGCCGGGCCCAGCCTGCGGGTCGCGCCGCGATGGGCCGGCCGTCGAGCCAGCGCCCCAGGTCAGCCGCCAGGGCGGCGGCGCTTTGATACCGGCCGCTGGGCTCCTTGGCGAGACACTTCAAGCAGATCGTTTCCAGGTCGCGGGGGATGCGGTCGTTCAGCCGCCGGGGCGGCGGCGGCTCATCGAGCAATACCTGATCGAGCACCATGCGCGTCATGCCGCGGAAGGGCAGTTCGCCGGTCAACAACTCGTACAAGATCACGCCCAGGCTGTACACGTCGCTCCGGCCATCGACCGCGTGCGGATTGCGCAACTGCTCCGGGCTGATATACGCCGGCGTCCCCAGGACCTGCCCGTCGAGCGTCATGGTGATCTCGCCCGCATGTCGCAGGGCCAGGCCGAAGTCCATGAGGCGGGGCGAGTAGTGAGTGGTGAGTGGTGAGTGGTGCGCAGAGACTGGAGTGCGGCGAGCGGCGCTATCCTCACTATTCTCCACTCCACCACTCACCACTTCCAGCATGATGTTCGACGGTTTCACGTCGCGGTGGATGACGCCCTGGCGATGGGCGAAGTCGAGAGCGCCGGCGATATCCGCAGTCAGCCGGGCTGCTTCGACGAAGCTGAGACGACGCTCCTTGAGCCAGTGCGCCAGGCTCACGCCGTGCACCAGCTCCGAGACGAGGTAGAGAGTGCCGCAGTCGCGGCCGACGTCGTGGACAGCGACGATGTGCGGATGATGCAAACGGGCGGCGGCCCGCGCTTCCCGCAAGAAGCGCTCTTCATCGGCCGGCCCCAGCACCTGGCCGCTGCGCGGCAACTTCACCGCCACCGCGCGCTTCAGCTCGGTGTCCCAGGCCCGCCACACGGAGCCGAACCCTCCCGCGCCGAGAAGATCGCCCAGCTCGTACCGGCCCAGGCGGGCAAACGGCGGCCGCGCGCTCCCATGCCCGTGCGCCGACAGCGCTTCGATCTGAAAAGCGCCGCCACACACCGAGCAGGAAACACTCGGGAGCCGGTCGGCCGGGACGTCGAGCGCGTGATGGCAATGTGGGCAGCGCAACGTGGACGACGTGGTCGCGGCGGGCGCCGGCGCCCCACGGTGGTGTTGCGTGCCGCGCTCGTCGATCAGCTCGCGGTCGATCCGGGCAAGTTCGTCACGCAGCGGCGTCGCCAGGGCTGGGAACCGGCCCGCATATTCGGCGTGCGTCGGCCGATCGCCCCAGCGTTGCCGGACGCGGTATTCCTCGCCGATGAGGTCGAGCGGGAGGTCGGACAACCCGCCCAAGCCCTGAAACAGCGCGACGTAATCCTCCAGGCGCGGGCAGCGCGGCAGCAGGTCGCGCTCGTGAATCGCGTCCGCCGCATGACGGCGCCAACGATACTCCAGGTCGATTTTCACCAGCTCATGGAACAACCTCTTGCAGGCCGCGTCCCGGGCCGGCGCGCTGCCGGCGTGGACGGGCGGCAAGAACGCCGCCAGCGCCGGCGCGGGCCCTTGCTGCCACGCCTCCTCGAATCGTTCCAGCACGTCGTCACGGTCGGCCATGTTCGTCCCGCATCAGCTCTTGCTTGATCTCTTCCAGCACGCGGCGCACGGTGCGCTCGCTCCGCCTCACCGCGGCGGCAATCTCCTCCAGGCTATGACCTTCCAGCCGCAGCGCCACCATGCGGCGCTGCACGGGCGTCAGCGGCGCGAGCAGGTTCTCCAGCGTCTCCGCGAACGCCGCCGCTTCCGCCGGGGTCGGCTCGCGCGCCAACGTCTCGGCCTCGACATCGGGCCCGCTTCCCTGTCGGCCGGAAGCTTCGCGCGCCGCGTCGCGCTTTTGGGCTGACCGCCGCTCGAGCTGGCGCTGCAGCTTGTGGACCGTGATGCCCACCAGCAGCCGCCACAGATCACCCGAGCGCTGGAGCACGTAGCGGCCGGCGCGGGCGCCGACGAAGAAGCTGCGGTATGCCGACTGCACGACGTCTTCGGCATCGAGATCGCGCGCCATGCGGGGCGACAGCCGGCGCCGCGCCAGGCCCAGCAGCCGTTTGGTGTAGCGCACGAAGATCTCGTCGGCGGCCGCCTGATCGCCCTGCCGCCAGCGCATGACCAGGTCGGCGGAGCGGCGCTCCGTCGGGGTCCTGATGGAATCGGCGCCTGATGGGGTGGAAGCACGCGGTTGCGACATGTCTCTTTGACGTTAGAGGTTCCCCGCCGCCGCATCAAGAGGAATTGCCGTGCAAGCGCCGACTCGGTGGGGAAGACATTCCGGTCTCCCGCAGCCCCGGCGATCGGTTATAATCCCATCCATGGTTCGGCATCCGCGCTGTGGCACGTGCATCATGGAACCAACGATCGTGGGCGAACGAGACTCCCCGGCAAGCAAGGCAACGGCCGCCGAACCGTTGTGCGCACAGCCGTTGCCGCCGTTGCCGCACACAGGGTCTGGGCACACAGGTTCCCGGCACACAGGCCCGCGGCGCTGGTTGAACATCGGACTGGGGTTGCTGTTCGTCGGCCTGGCCGCCCTCGGCACCGTCCTGCCGCTGTTGCCGACGACGCCGTTCCTGATCCTCGCGAGCGCCTGCTTTGTCCGGTCCGCGCCCCGGCTGAACGCCTGGCTCCTGCGGACCCGGCTGTTCGGACCGCTGCTGCGCGATTGGCAGCATCACCGCCGCGTCAGCCGCCGCGTCAAGCACCTGGCCATCGTCTTGATCGTCCTGTTCGTGGGGCTGAGCGCCTGGCTCGGCGACTTCTCCTGGCCCTGGCTGGTCGCGTTGATCGTGCTCGCCTTGATCGGCCTGGCGGTGGTGATCCGTCTGCCGGAGAAGCCCGAACCACGACTGGAGGAAATCGCCGCAATTCAAGGAGAAGCGGACGGCGGTGCGTGAGTCGTGAGTTTCATGTCGCAAGAAGAACCGCGCTCTCGTCACACATTGGCCACGCACCGCCGTCCGCGCGGCTTTGATGCTGGGCTCTTAACCCGGTTCGTACGGACAGTGAGGTTCTCGTCAATTCCTCTTTTGGTCTATGGTTTGTCGGGTTTCTCGGGTGGCTTGGGATTCGGCGGCGGGCCATCGGGGGTCTTGATTTCCGGCCCCTTGAATTTCTGTTCGTCTGTGATTGGGGGCTGTTCTGGTTGAGTGGGCGGCACGGGCGGTGGACGATCGCGGGCGTCAGGACTGCCTTCCGTGCCTTGTCTGTTATCGAAAGAGGACTGGCTCGGATGCTGCTTGATGGCGGCGCCGACGATGCTCTTGATCTGGTTCTTGGAATCGTCGTCGAGCTTGGAATCCGACATCGCCTGGGCAACGACCGCCAGGACACCCGCCTCGATGGCGTCTCCCACAGCTTTTCTGATCTCATCCTGCACCGCTTTGGGCAAGCCCTTGATGATCTTGTCCACCTCCTTGACGACGCCGGCGACCAGCGCCGCCAAAAAGGTTTGCGCTTGGGTGCCGCTCGCCTCGTCGACGGGAAGGCCGGCCAATCTTTTCAGATTGGAGCGCGGTATCGACGGCGGAAGACGACTTGCGATTTCTTGGGCGAGCACGGCCGGCGTACCCGTTAAGTCCTTCCGCGCAAGGAGGCTCT
>JAKEET010000106.1 GCA_022616435.1 Gemmataceae bacterium | reverse complement strand
GTCGAGAAGGCGATCGCGCTGGAGGCGAAGGACGCCGACCTGATGCTCGCCGCCGCCAGGAAGGCGAACCGGCTGCTGATGGTGGCCCACGTGCTGCCGTTCTTCCCGGAGTTCGCCTACGCCGCCGACGCGATCCGCGGCGGCCGATACGGCAAGCTGATCGGCGCGCATTTCAAGCGCGTGATCTCGAAGCCCGACTGGTCCGCGGAGATCGGCGACGCCTCGAAGACCGGCGGACCGGCCATCGACCTGCACATCCACGACACCCACTTCATCGGCCTGGTCGCCGGCGTGCCGAACCAGGTCTTCTCGACCGGCGTCGTGTCGGGTGGGGCGGTCGATTATCTGACGACCGCGTACCTGTACGGATCGGGCGGTCCGGCGGTGACATGCTCGTCGGGCGCTGTGTGTATGAAGGGCCGCCCGTTCGTTCACGGCTACGAGATCTACCTGGAGAAGGCGACGCTCGTCTACGAATCCGGCACGTGCCCGCTGACGGTGCTGACCGCCGACGGCAAATCGGAACAACCGAAGCTCTCGGGCGGCGACGATGCGACCACCGCGTTCACGCTGGAGCTGCAAGCCGCGGTGGACGGCGTGACGGCGGGCAAGGAACCCGATCTGCTCAGCGGCAAGCTGGCGCGTGATGCGCTGGTGTTGTGCCACAAGGAGTGTGAGTCGGTGAAGACGGGGAAGGCGGTGGCGATGTAAAATCGAGTTGGCCGTCGAAGCGCCGTTTCAGTATACTCATTGTATCTACATCCGAAACCGGGAGACGTTCGCCATGGCCGCCATCCAACGCTGGGGCAACAGTCTGGCTGTGCGCATCCCCGGCCCGCTTGCCAAGCAGCTTCGGGTCCAGGCAGGCACGCCGGTGCAAATCCGTGTCGAGCGGGGCGCCCTGGTCCTCCGGCCACAGGGGCGGCCCAAGTATCGCCTGAAAGACCTGCTGCGCAACTGCAAGCCGCATCAACTGCACGGCGAGATCGATTTTGGCCCCGACGTGGGCCGGGAGATCCTTGAATGAGCGCCCGCGCATCCTACGTGCCGGAGCGCGGCGACTTCATGTGGATCAGTCTCCGTCCTACCCGCGGCCACGAACAAGCCGGGCATCGGCCCGCGCTCGTCCTCAGTCCCAAGAGCTACAACCGCAGGACCGGCCTATGTGTTCTGTGCCCGTCCACGCGGCACGCCAAGGGTTACGCCTTCGAAGTTCGTGTGTCCATGCCGGACGGATCCGAGAGCATTGTCCTGGCGGACCAGATCCGTTGCGTCGATTGGCGAGCGCGCAAGGCGGAGTTCATATTCCGTGTCGCGCAAGACGTGGTGGATGAGGCGGTGGCGCGACTGGAGGCGCTGGTGATTGCTCCCGGAGCATGATAGCCCCTTCAGACCACTTCACCCCGTCCGTGTCGTCAGCACATACACGAGCGGCGGCAGCCCCACCAGGAAGAACCAGCCCATGAAGCACACCACGCCCGGGTGCGAGTCGCGCAGCGGCCGTTGCAGCGCCGCGGGTTCGTCGTAGGTGTACAGCACGGTCTTCTTGCGCTTGGTCCACGAGCCGCCCAGGTGTTCCGGAATCCAGATCATCGCCACCGGCGGCATCATGATCAGGCCGACCATGATGCCGGGGCCGGCCGAGGGCCCCGTCAGCAGCGCCGCCGTCACATATCCGATGGCGATGAACAGCGCGAGGACTTTGCTCCACGTGACCGCCATGCGTTTCATCCCCCCGATGACGTAGGACAGGACTCCGCTCCTGTCCGCGCTGGACTTGAGGACGGACAGGATCGGAATCCTGTCCTACGGACGGACAGGATCGGAATCCTGTCCTACGGCGTGTTGCGCTCGACCACGGCCATCGCGCACAGCCCCAGCGGGCGATGTTCGCTGATCCGCAAATGCGGCGGCAGGTGGTGCCGCAGCGTCCCCAGCGAGTTGCGATGGGCGAACAGCACGACGGCGCGCGGGTGCTTGTTCAACTCTTCCAGCATAACACCCAGCGCCTTGCTGCGATAGGTGCGGAAATCGGACCGGCCGGCGTAAAAGGCCATCGAATCCACGTTGCGCGGGAAGCAGAAGACCGGCGTCTGGGGATCGCGGCACCACTCCATCACCTCGCCCGACGTGTTCGTCGGCGAGCGTTGCCAGGCGACCGCGGGCGCGAGCCACGCATGCCCCGCCAGGATGAACAGCGCCGTGCCCACGACGCCGGTGCGCAGCCAGACCGACGAATGCCAATCGGTCCGCGCGAAGAACACGCCCAATGCCAGACACACGGGCGGAAATCCAGGAAGGATGTACGTCGGCAGCTTGCAGCCCGACATCGAAAAGAAGAACACGCACCAGCCGCCCGCCAAGAGCAGATAGCCGAGCGCCGGGCAGCGGCTTCGCAACGCGGCTTCGTCGCTCGCCACCAGCCAGCGCACGAACGCGGGCAAGAGCAGCGTGAACGGCAACAGGCCGATCAAGATCAGCGGCACGTAGAACCACACCGGCCGCTCATGATCGAACGGCTGCACGAAGCGAAGGACGTTGTGCTTCCAGAAGAAGTAGCCGCCGAACTCGGGCAGCGTGATCGTCACCGCGACGTACCACGGCAACGCGACGGCCAGCACGACGCCGGCGAACATCGACCAGCCGCGCCAGCCGATGCGCGTCGTTGAGCCGGTCAGCCGGCGGTGCGCGACCAGCGGCGGGACCAGCAACAAGATCGCCACCGGCCCCTTCGTCAACACGCCCAGCCCGCACGCCAAGCTCGCGGCCAGCCACCAGCCGTAGTGCAAGCGGCTAGCCTGCACGGCCAGGGCTGCCGCGAAGATCGACATCGTCACCCACAAGGTCAGCAGGCCGTCGAGCACCAGCAGCCGGCCCGTGCCGATGAAGCCGGGCGCCAGCAGCAGCGTCAGCGCTCCCCAGAAGGCGGCGCGTTCGCCGGTCAGCCGCCGGCCCATTCCATAGGTGAGCAGCACGCTCGCCAGCACCGCGAAGGCCGGGACCAGCCGCGCCGCCCAATCGTGGACGCCCAAGATGCGATAGGCGAGCATCACCGACCAATAGAACAAGGGCGGCTTGTCGAGGTACGGCTCGCCTTGCAAGGTCGGCGCCAGCCACTCGCCGCGCGTCAGCATTTCGAACGGAATCTGCGCGTACCGGCCTTCGTCGGGCTCGAACAACGGAAACCCCACCCACGGCAACAGCAGCGTGCCGCCGAGGATGACGAGCGTCAGCCAGCTGGACCAGCGCCACGCGGTCGTCCCTTGCGGCGATCCTGGAAAGAGCACGCGTCGCCAGAGGAATGGAATCCAGCCGAGCGTGGTGCGCGGCAACCGGTCCGCGTCCTCCCAGCGCATCCGCAGCTGGCGCATGTCGGACGGTTCGCGCGGCGGTTCACATTCGATGGTCGGCGGCGGCAGGTCCAGCACAGGCATGCATGTCCTCCCAACTGCGGAAGGTGCCAGAGCCGGCCGAAACTGTCAACGCAAGCTGTGTCCAGGCTGCGACGATGGGAGTTTGTTGTATCTCGACGTTGAAGTTGGCAGTAAAATTGGGCAGACTGGCGAATCCAGCGGCGGTCATCATCCCGGAGTTGCTGCCATGCGGTGCTGGCTGGTGTCGATCGGAACGGTAGTGCTCGCGTTGACGGGCACGGCCCAGGAAGGCGGCAAGAATGGAACGGCCCCGAAGCTCAACGCCGACGAACAGAACCTGCTCGAGCTCACCAACGCCGAGCGCGACAAGGAAAAGCTGCCGCCGCTCAAGGCCAACCCGATCCTGACGCAGCTCGCCCGCGCCCACTCGCGGAACATGGCCAAGCAAGAAAAGCTCGATCACGAGCTGGACGGCAAGTCGCCGTTCGATCGACTGAAGGAGGCGAAGTACGAATTCCAACGGGCCGCCGAGAACGTGGCGCAAAACAGCGACCAGGCATCGACGGCCGACATCATGAAGCTGTGGCTCGATTCGGAGCCGCACCGGGCGAACATCCTGGGTGAAGGCTTCACGGAGATCGGCATCGGCATCGCGAAGAACGACAAGGGCGAGGTGTACGTGACGCAGGTGTTCGCGATGCCGGTCAAGAAGTGACGCGGGATTGGGAGGATGCCGAGGATGTGCGGCCGCCGGAAGCCAAGTTGACGCCCGCGGATCGGCACCGCGAACCGTGATCGCGCCACCGCATGCGAACGACGTCCAGCAGCTGAGTGTCAACGGGAGCTGATGCGGTAAAGCTTGGTCATGGTGCGTAATACGATGCTGCCCCGCGACAACGCCGGCGTTGCCAGGCACATCTCATCGAGCGAGTTCTTGGCCAGCACTTCGAACTTGGGGCCGGCCCGAATGACGTACGTGTCACCGTCTTCGCTCAAGCAGAAGATCTTACCGTCTGCGGCCCAGGGCGATGCGGTGAACTTGTCGCTGGCGGCGTCAATGCGTTGCTTGGCATAGACCTCCTTTCCAGTTTGAGCGTCGTAGCTGGCCAGGAAGCCTCGGTCGAGCAACACGTAAACTTGATCCTTGTACACAAGTGGCGTCGGGTGATACGGGCCGGCCAATGGTTGTCGCCAAGCGATGGATTCGTTCGAGTTCTGCTTGCCCGTGATCGAAATGTCGCCCAAGGCGCCGGGCTTGATGGCGTACAGCGGCCGCATGGAGTCCAGCACATAGCCCGAAGTCACGTACAGCAGGTCGTTCTGGGCAAATGGCGACGGGATGCTGATCGACGACATCCCTTTCAGTTCCCAGAGCAGCTTGCCGTCGAGATCGTAGGAACGGACCTTGCGTGTGCCCGCAGTGACAATCTCCGTGCGAGCCTTGTTCTCCCAGACAAACGGCGTGCCCCAGGTGCTCTTCTCGTCACGCTCCACCCTCCACACTTCTTTGCCCGTCCGCTTGTCGAGAGCCAAGAGGTAGGAGGCCTCTTCGTTGTCATTGACGAGGTAGAGACGGTCGCCGTGCAAGATGGGTGAACTGCCGGTGCCCCAGCCCATTCGGGTCTTCTGCGGCGGCATTACCTTGGTCCACTTCGAGTTGCCGTCCATGTCGAAGCAGTGAATGCCCAGATTGCCGAAGTAGACGTAGACGTGCTGGCCGTCAGTTGCCGGGGTCTCCGATGCGTATGTGTTCTTCAGATGGATCGGACCGCCAGGCGTCCCTTGGTGGACGGTCCTCTCCCATCGAAGCTTGCCTGTAGCGAAGTCATAGCAGTAGAGCTTCCAAACATGCTCGCCCGGCGGGATCTTGCCAATCAGGTCCTGGATGTACAGCCCCTTGCGCGGCAGCGGGGTCTTGTCGTTGATCACGGCGGTGATGAAAACACGGTCACCCCAAATGATTGGTGATGACCAGCCACGTCCTGGCGCCTCAGTCTGCCAAAGGATGTTCGTCTTCTTGTCCCACTGCGTCGGTAGCGATCGGTCTTGGCCGATTCCCAGTCCTCCTGGACCTCGGAACCGGGGCCAATGATCGCTGGCATGAAGGTTACCTCCAGCAAGGAGGATCATTGAGATGGCGAGTGCCCCGTGGCGGATGGTTAGGTGCATCGTCAGTCCTTTTTGGGATCGGCGTCATCTCAGCACCAGCTGAACCGGTTGCGGCTGGATGTCGGCGGCAGGGCGTGCGCGGGCATCTTTGCGGCCGCTGCCGCTACGCATCCAACCGCTGGCTTTCGCACGCATCCTGGTCTCGCAGGCCATCAGCAGCTGTCGGGTCATTGTACGGACCGAGAGCGTGCAGCCGAGGAGCGTACGTCGAACGGTGCCGTACCGGATTGTCCACGAAGAGTACGTTCGGCGCCAAAGAATGGATGCAGAGCTGGTGTGGGGGGCACCATCAAATCCATTTTTCCTTCGTCGCCGTCTCAGTGACGGCGCCGCGCCGCAACGGCAGCCCCTGGATCGCTTGCCATAACTCGCCGATCCCCTCGCCCTGCTTGCTGCTCACGCGCAGCACCGGCGCCGGGCTCGGCCGGACCAGGTCGAGCGTGGCCCGCACCTGGGCGGCGGTCTGTTCGGCGCCCGGCATGTCGGCCTTGTGCACCGCGACGATGTCGGCCACTTCCAGCAGCCCCGCCTTCTCCCATTGCAAGTCGTCGCCGCTTTCCGGCTGCAAGAGCAGCACCACGACGTCCGCCGCGCCGTGAACCGCGGTGTCGCCCTGGCCGGCGCCGACCGTTTCCACGATGATCACGTCGAAGCCGAACGCTTCGACGAGGGCGACCAGCGTCGCGAGATGCTCGGCCACGGCGCCCTGGCCGCCGGGGACGGCCAGGCTGCGGATGAAGACGCCGTCGTCGGGGGCGCCCGCACTGAGGGTGGAGGCCATGCGGAAGCGGTCGCCGAGCAGGGCGCCGCCGGTGAGCGGGCTTTGCGGATCGCAGGCCAGCACGGCGACGCTGAGGTGGCGCCCGCGCAGATGTTCGATGAGCCGGCCGATGAGGGTGCTCTTGCCGACGCCGGGACTGCCGGTGACGGCGACGACGCGGCTGGGCTTGTCCCCCGACCCCTCTCCCGGAGTACCGGGCGAGGGGGGACTGGCGGCGCCGATCGGCGCGCCGCGCGCCGCCAGGGTGAGCAGCCGCGCCAGGGCGTGGCGGTCGCGGCGGCGGAATCGGTCCCACAGCGCGTCGAGCGACTGTGCATCGAGCGACTGTGCGTCGAGCGGCTGTGCGTCAGGCGACGGCGCGTCACGCATTGGTCGCCTCGCGGCGCTGTTGGACGAAGTCGATGATCCCGTCGAGCGACGTGCCCGGCCCGAAGATGCGGGCCACGCCCAGGTCGAGCAGCTTGGCCGCATCCGCTTCCGGAATGATGCCGCCGACGAGCACGCCGACGTGCTCGAGCTTGGCGGCCCGCAGCAGCTCGAGCACGCGCGGCACCAGCGTCATGTGGGCGCCGGACAGGAGGCTCAGGCCCAGCCAATCGGCGTCCTCGTCGGCGACGGTGCGGACCACGGCCTCCGGCGTCTGCCACAAGCCGGCGTAGATGACGTGCATGCCGGCGTCGCGCAACGCCCGGGCCACGACCTTGACGCCGCGATCGTGCCCGTCCAGGCCGACCTTCGCCAGCACGATGCGAATGGGATTCGCCATGGCTGCATTGTAGATTCCGGGGCGGGTTCGCCGAAAGGCCGGTTTCGTCAGCGGTCAGCGAGCAGCCGTCAGCGAGCAGTTGCAAAGACGGCCAGGTTTGCTTGCTGACTTCGTCTATAATGAACGCTGCCTCTTTTCCGAGGTTCCTATGGACGAACGGCTGTGCGACCCCAAAGTCGGTCAGGCCCTACGGGCTGATTCACCCGGCCCCACGTCGATCACGGCGGCGAAGCCGGGTCAGCCTGGAAAGGCCGAGTCGGAAACGGACCAGCCCATCGCGCGGTCGGGCCGCGAGACCATGCTGGCCTTCGCGCTGGTCGCGCTGCTGGGCGGCATGTTCTTCGTCTTCCTGAACCTGGTCACCTTCGGCATTTTCTTCTACGTGCTGGCCGCGGTCGTCGGCATCATGGCGATCGGCTTCCTGCACTACGTGCTCTGGGGCTACGACCTGTCCGAGGAAGTCGCCGAGGAAATGCAGCGCGAGCGGTTGAAGCAGCAGCAGGAGATGGATGAGCGTCTCTAGATCAGCGTGCGTGATTCCGCGGCACCAACCCGAAGCGTAAGCGAGGGATTTCGGCTGTTCCCCTCGCTTACGCTTCGGGTTGGTGGCGGCCGAATGGCGCACGACTTAGGTGTCTGGACCCTTGTCGCCGCGACGTGGCATATCGACGTACGACGCGAAATCAGGGGTCCAGCCGCCTTTTCGGACAGCCTCTTACTCGTCCGGCCTGCAGCGGCGCCCGGCAGACCTCACGCGCCCAACCTTTGACGTGCTCATCCTCGGCGGCGGCATCAATGGCGCCGGCGTCGCCCTGGACGCCGCCGCGCGCGGCTGGCGCGTCGCCCTGATCGACAAGGGCGATTTCGCCGCCGGGACCAGCAGCGCCTCGTCCAAGCTCATTCACGGCGGCCTGCGCTATCTCGAGCGCGGCCACGTCGGCCTTGTCTACGAAGCGCTCCGCGAGCGCCGCTGGCTTGGCCGGGCGGCCCCTCATCTCGTCCGCCCCTTGCCCTTCGTGTTGCCCTACTACCAGAGCGGCCGCTTGCGCCCGTGGCAATGGCGCCTCGGCCTGACCGTGTACGATCTGCTCGCCGGCGCCGACAACCTGAAACGCAGCCGCCCCTTGCCGGCGCCACAGCTCCGGCGGCTGGCGCCCACCCTGGCGCCCGCCGGCTTGCTGGGCGGCGCGGCCTACTACGATGCCCTGATGGACGACGCCCGCCTGTGCTTGGCCGTCGTCCAGACCGCCGTTGCCCACGGCGCCTGCGTCGCCAACTACGTCGAGGCCGTCGCCTTCGAGATGGCCGGCGGCACGATCGCCGGCGTCCAGGCACGCGACCGGGTGAGCGGCGACACTCTGGTGATTCGCGCGCGCCAGGTCGTCAATGCCGCCGGCCCGTGGGTGGACGCCGTGTGCCGCCTGGCCGGCGACGCCGCCGGGCCCCATCTGCAGCCGACGAAGGGCGTCCACGTGATCCTGCCGGATTGCGGCTTGCCGGCCGCGTTCTTGCTCTTGCACCCGCGCGACGGCCGGGTGTTCTTCGTGATTCCCTGGATGGGCAAAACCCTCCTCGGGACCACCGACACCGTCACACCCGAAGGCCCCGACGCGCTCGCCGTGGCGCCGGAAGAGATCGCGTACCTGCGCGACGGTTGGGCGCACTACTTTCCGGTCCACGCGTCGATCCCCGTGCTCGGGAGCTTCGCCGGATTGCGGCCGTTGATTCGCGCCGAGCTCGGGGCGACGCCGTCGGCGCGCACCCGCGAGTATCGCGTGTTCACGTCGCCGTCGGGATTGGTCTCGGTCGCCGGCGGCAAGTACACGACGTTTCGCGCGATGGCCGAAGACATCGTCAACTTGCTCGGGGAGCGTCTTGGCCGAACGTCGCGCTGCCGGACCCAACGGTTGCTCCTGCACGGAACGCCGAGCGCCCCGTGGGAGGCGTTTCGGAAGGACGCGACGGCGAAACTGACGGCCGACCTGGGATTGCCGGACGACGTGGCCGGCCGCCTGGTGGACCGTTATGGCGTCTGCGTGGACGACGTGGCGCGTTATCTCGGCACTCCGGCCGAGCGCGAGCGGCTGGTCGAAGGCGAGCCGGAGTTGCGCGGCGAGCTGGCCTACCAGCGCGCTCACGAGATGGCGGTGTTCCCCGCGGATCACGTTCTGCGCCGCACGCGCGTGGGCCTGTATTGTCCGCAGGCGGGGTTGGGGTCAGGGTAAGACGTCGGTGACCGCGATGGTCGCGACGGGCACGCCGTCCAGGACCAAGGGCGCCGCGTCACCGGCGCGGTAGGTGGTTTGCTGCGCGAACGCCGGAGCGACGGCCGGACCAGACGCTTGCGTGTAGACTTCGATCTGCCGATCGACGAGGTTGACGATCCAGTAACAAGCGATGGCGGCTCGCGCATAGATGCGGCCCTTGTCGATTCGGTCGGCGGCCAGGGTGCTGTCGGACACCTCGACCAGCAGGCCGACGTCCGCGGGGCCGGGATGACGCTGAACGTAGGTGTTCTCGTCGCCGCGAACTACCGCGGCGTCCGGCTCCGGCTCGCTTTCCGGCAAGGTGATCGCGGACTGAATGCGAACATCCCAGCCCGGCGGCAACGCCTGAAACAGCCTCCTGTTCACCTTTTGCAGGGCCGCGTCGTGGGGAGGATTGCGCGCCATCTTGTGCACCAGGTAGCCTTCCAGCAGCTCGAGATTGTCGTCCTCGGTGAGCACACCGATTTCGATGAGCTTGTGGTACTCGGCGACGCTGAATCTGCGGAAGCCGGCCATGGTTCCTTGGAGGGGTAATGGAGCGAGGGTGGGTGCCATCGGCGCCATAGCATCGTCCGTGGGATAGTTGTCCGCCGCCGATTATACCGATGTGGGCGGACTGCGGGAAAGCGCAGTTCGCCAAGGTCGGTCGCCACGTCAGCCCATCCGCTCGAACCACGCCGCCGGCTCGACGCGGTAATACTCGCGGAGCAGGTCGTAAAGCCGCGGATGGACGTCGCGCAGCTCGAGCGGGCGGTCGAAGAATTCTTCCGTCGCCACGGCGAAGAACTCGGCTTCGTTGGTGGCGCCGTAGGGATCGAGCAGCGTTCGGCGCTGCCGATCCGCGGCCTGGCGCAGGCGCTGGAATTCCGGGGCCATCACCTGCTGCCAGCGTCGCCGCAACGCCGGCGGCAACAGCGGCACGCCGTCGGCGTCGCCGTTTTCCATGTCGAGCTGATGGGCGAATTCGTGGAACACCAGGTTCTCGCCGAAGCCCGGCTGGGCGGCGTCCTCTTCGATGTCGGCCCAGGAGAGGATCACCGGGCCGCGGTAGTGGGCCTCGCCGAGGTGTTCGCCTTCGCTGTGCATCGCCACGCCGCCGCCGATGGGGTGCTGTTCCGGGACGCGGAATGCCTGCGGATAGACCAGGATCGTCGGGGCGTTGTCGTAGTAGGCGTCCTTCAGTCCCAGGACGAGCACGGCCATCAAGGCGGCGATGGTGACGCGGATGTCGTCCGTGAGCACCAGGCCCTTGCAGCCCTCCCAGGCCTTTTCGGCGACCAGGATCCGCAACGTGTCGCGCAGCCTGGCCTGCTGGTCCGGATCGAGGAATCGATAGAGCGCGACGCGCTCGTGAAGGATGTCCAGCCAGGGCGCCGGGAACGGCTCCGCCAGCAGCTTCTGGCGGCGGCGCTGTTTCAGCCATCGGAAGAGCATGCCAGGAATTGTACGACGGCGTCGGCCAGCCGCCGCGCCGCCAACCGCGTCTGCCGGGCCAGGCGCACGAGCTTCGGCACGAGCCACGGCTTGCGCAACAGCAGCGACAGCACCCGGCCCGGACGCACGCGGCCATCCTCGACGAGGCCGGCAACTTCGGTGGTGAAGGGGACGCTGACATCGTCGGAGATGACGCGCAGGCACGCCCAGGGAACGCCGCGCTCGTGGCAGCGCCGGGCGAACGCGGCGGACTCCATGTCCACGGCGAGGGCGCCGTGTTGTTCGCCGAGGGCGAGTTTTTCGGCCGGGTCGCCGACGAAGCGCGAGCTGGTGAGCAGTCGGCCGCCGCGCAGTCGGCCGCCGCGCAGGGGTGGCGGCGGAATGCTTTCCACGGCAGACCAACGCTGCCCGTCAAGATCCACCACTTCGTTCGCCAGGATGACGTCGCCGACGCTCACGGAAGCGTGCAAGGCCCCCGCGAAACCGGCGCAGAGGACGAACGAGGGGGTGAATGGCGCCTCATCGATTGTCGGCCGGTTCAAGAGCCAGTCGAGGGCGCGCCGCGTCGGCCCGCCGCCAACCCCTGATTCGAGCACGACGATGCGCCGCGATCCGGCGGAGCACAGGAACGCGGCGCACGGCGCATCGGCGACCGGCCGGTCGACGCGATAGACGTCGTGGAAGAACAGCCGTTCGCGCTCCAGAGCGAAGAGGACGCAGGGAAGACGCAACGACACTTGGACGCGGGGCATTGACGTGCTGTTGGGAACGTTGGGGGTTTGGCGTTCCATCGCGGCTCACCGGTTGCAAGATCCCGATTTCAAACAGTACAATCATCAAAGAATTCTGAGGGCCGGCCGTGGACGATTTCACAAAATTGCACGCGATGCGTGCTCAAGGAGCCTCTCCAGAGCAAATCTACGCAACTGCCAAGGCCGACGGCATCGATGAGATTACGTGCATTCGCTTGCTTCGCAAGGTCTGCAGCTTGGGCCTTGCCGAGGCCAAATCCGTGAGCGAAGCAGGGCGTGCCCTCAATGCGCACCAGCACGTGAACGTCGGTGAAACCGTCTACTGGGAAGGGTGGGACACCGTCCAGCGATTCTTCGTCATGGAAGCGAAGGTTACTCGTCTCGTCGGTGATCGGGTCCAGGTCAATGAGCACAGGAAGTACCTGGTAACACCGTCGGGCCTCGAAGAAGTTGCTATCGAAGAGCCAATGATGCAGACGATTCCATTGGGCTATTTCGAGAAACCGCTGGCAGACCGTCTTGGAGAGTCTCTGCAATTCGTATTGAAGCTGACGGAAGCCGCGACACGTTGACCGCTCGTACCCTGTCGCGGCCGCGCCTCGTAGCTAGCTTAGTTGCCACGCCAGCATCTTGAAGCTGTCGCCGAACTTGCCGTCCACGCCGAGGGCCGCCGACGGTTCGAAGCCGCAATGGACCATGCAGTGCTCGCAGCGCGGGTCCTTGCCGTGGCCGTAGTTGTGCCACTCGGTCTTGTCCATCAGGTCGTTGAACGTGGCGTGGTGCTCGTCGGTGATGAGGTAGCACGGGCCTTTCCAGCCCTTGATGTTGCGCGTCGGGTTGCCCCAGGCGGTGCAGGTCAGCTCGCGCTCGCCGCTCAAAAACTCCAGGTAGACCGGCGACGACGCCAGCTTGTACTTGTACAAGAGCTTCTTGGCTTCCTTGAACTTGGCGCGGATATCGTCGCGCGTCAGGAAGATCTCGGCCGCCCCCGTGGGATTCGTCTGGTGCACGGCGACGTAGCCGTAGCCGGGCGAGAGCATGAAGCCGTCGACGCCGAGCTTGGTGAGATACGCGTACAGGGCGTCGATCTCGTCGAGATTGGTTTCCTTGAACACGGTGGTGTTCGTGCACACCAGGAAGCCGGCGGCCTTGGCGGCCTTGATCCCCTCGACGGCCGCGTCGAAGACGCCGGCGCGCTCGACGGCCTTGTCGTGCGTCTCGCGCAGGCCGTCGAGGTGGACGTTGAAGAAGAGCCGCGACGTCGGGCGGAACTCGCCCAGCTTCTTCTTGATGAACATGCCGTTGGTGCACAGGTAGATGTGCTTGCGCTTCTTGAGGATCTCGCGCACCAGCTTGCCGATCTCCGGGTAGATCATCGGCTCGCCGCCGCAGATGCTGACGATCGGGGCGCCGCATTCGTCAACCGAGTCCAGACATTCCTGGACGCTGAGCCGGGCCTTGATGGTGGTTTCGTATTCGCGGATGCGGCCGCAGCCGGTGCAGGTGAGGTTGCAGGCATGCAACGGCTCGAGCATCAACACCAGCGGAAAGCGGCGCTGGCGCGTGAGCTTCTTCTTGGCGATGTAGCCGACCATGGTGGTGGTCAGGCTGAGGGGGAAACGCATGGAAGAATCCTTGGCCGCTTGCGGCTTCGCGTTCGGATGGAGCGAACGCCAAGCCGCAAGCGGCGACATGTTACACGGCCTGGGCGACGGGCGCCCAGTTGTAGTTTAGCCGCGACGCCGAGACTGGCTGACTCTGGATGGCGGCGCGATAGCGGGCCAGCGCCATCATCGGGAAATACAGCCGATAGTTGTGATACTTCAAATAGAAGACCTTGGGAAAGCCGGTGCCGGTGAACTCGTCCTCGTGCCAGTTGCCGTCGGCCTGTTGCCGGGCGATGAGCCACTCGACGCCGCGGCGCACCGCTTCGCCCTCGGCTTCGCCGGCGGCGATCAGGCCGAGCAGCGCCCAGCCCGTTTGCGACGCCGTGACCGGTCCTTGTCCGGCCGTGCTCGGGTCCTCGTAGCTGTGGCAGCTTTCGCCCCAGCCGCCGCCGGCTTGCTGCACGCCTTCCAGCCAGCGCACCGCCCGGCGGACCATCGGCTGTTGCATGTCGAAACCGATCGCTTCCAGGCCCTGGAGCACCTGCCAGGTCCCGTACAGATAATTGACGCCCCAGCGGCCGATCCAGCAGCCGCGCGGATCCTGGCTCCGTTCGATGAAGCGCAGGGCGCGCTCGACCTGCGGATGGCCGGGACGATAGCCGTACTGGCCGAGCGCTTCGAGGACACGGGCGGTGATGTCGGGGCAGCTCGGATCGAGCATGGCGTTGTGGTCGGCGAACGGCACCTTGGTCAGGATGTCGCGGTCGATGTCGCGGTCGAACGCCGCCCAGCCGCCGTCCTTGTTCTGCAGCGCCAGCAGCCATTTCAGGCCGCGGCGCACCGCCGGCTGCAACGGCGGCGTCGCCGGATGCCCCGCCCCCAGATGAACCCCGTTTCCCCTGAACCCTGGTGAAAAAATGGGGACAGGCACCGGCCTCGTCTCCACCATCGCAGGGTTTTTCGAGGGATGGCCGGCGCCAGTCCCCATTCTTTCTGACCTCTGACTTCTGATTTCTGACTTCTGACCTCCGACTTCCGACCTCTGACTTCCGCCTCCCGCCCACGCGTGCCCGCTCCGCGCCAACCCCATCAGCACCATCGCCGTGTCATCCACGTCCGGGTAGAAACCGTTGCGATACTCGAAGAACCAGCCTCCCGGCTCCAGGCCGGGATTCATCAGGGTCCAGTCGCCGGGCCGGCGCACTTCGCGGTCGAACAGCCAGCGCGCGGCCTCGTCGGCGGCGGCGCTGTCGCCGGCGCCGGCCATCGCCAGGCTGTTGAGCGCCAGCGCCGTATCCCACACCGGCGAGAAGCACGGCTGCACGCGCAGCGTGTCGCCTTCCTCGATCATCAAATCATCGAGCTGCTGGAGGGCGTAGCGCATCTCGTTGGAATCGTCGGCATAGCCGAGGCAACGCAGCGCGATGATCGTGTAGATGATGGGCGGAAAGATGGCGCCGACGCCGTCGCTGTCGGCGAAGTGCTCGCGCATCCAGGCGCTGGCGCGCACGACCGCCTCGGCCCGCACTGCCCGCGAGCCGAGCTTCTCCCACACCTTGATCGCCTGATCGACCAGCAAGAAGAAGTTGTGCCAGGTGAACAGCCGCGGGCTGGGCGGGTGCGGCCAGCGCCGTTGCTGTTGACGCTCGATGAACAGCTCGGCGATGCCCTGGCTCGGCGGCAAGCGGCGCACCGGCTTGTAGGCCGAGAAGATCGTCAGCGGCACGACGATGGTCCGCGTCCAGCTCGACATGGCGTACAGGTTGAAATACGCCCAGCGCGGCAGGAACAGCATCTCGGGGGGCACGGACACGCAATTGTCGTAGGGGATCTGGCCGAGGAACGCGAGGTAGAACTTGGTGAAGCTGTTGCAGCCGGCGGCGCCGCCCAGCGCGCGGATGGCTTGGCAAGCGCGCTGCATGTAGGGCGCCTGCGGGTCGTGGCCGGCGAGCTTGAGCGCGAAGTAGGCTTTGACGGAGACATTCAGATCGGCGGGGCCGCCGGGGTAGTTCGCCCAGCCGCCGTCGGGGCGTTCCTGCGTGAGGATGTAGCGGGCCGCCTTGCGTACGCGTGCCTCGCCCTCGCGGCGCAGGAACGCCATCAAGAGAATGTATTCCGATTCGAGAATCGTGTCGCCCTGCAGCTCGGCGCACCAGTGGCCGTCGGCCTCCTGCTGGGCGAGGAGACATTGCTGAGCGCGGTCGAGCGCGGAGCGGAGCGATGGGAGAGTTTCGTCGAAACGAGAGCCGTTTCGCGCTGATCCTTCAGTACGGGCGGGAGTTACGATGCGAGACATCGTGCATCATCCGTGAAGAGTCACACCGGTGAAGTTTCCTGACCTCAACGCAAGATTTATAGCGTTCTCCGCGAGAAAGTACAAGGGGAGGGGCGAGAGAGGTGGAACGGGGTAAATCAAGCAACTTAGGCAGGATCGCCGCTTGCGGCTTAGCGTTCGCTGGTTCACTCCGAACGCTAAGCCGCAAGCGGCGGATCACGAGCTTCACGACAGGATCTTGTGCAAATGAAAATGGAACGGCCCGAGGTTGCCGCCGTAGTTGCCGGCGGTGATGCCGACGACGCCCGGCCGGCAGGCGGCGCGAATGCCCGCGGCCATCGCCCTTTCGACCGCGGCCTGGTCGAGGCCGTCGATGACGATCTCGTACACGGCGCCGACGTTGTCGGGCAGCGCCGTCTTCGTGACGCCGCGCAGCGTCGGACAGTAGGCGTCGTTCGTGCTGGCCTTGAGCTTCTTGTAGCGGCTGCCGACCTTGCTGCCGGAGCGGACGATGCCGCCGGGAAACGGCAGGATTACGCCGTCGAGCTTACGGATCGCCTCCACGGCGAGCTCCGCGGCGTACAGTCCTTTCGACTGGTCCTCCGCCAGGATCAAGAAGTTGCCGCCGCCGACGCCCTTGACCGTGCCGAACACATCCTCGCACACGAACTCGCCGTCCATGACCGGCAGCCGCCAGTAGCGTCGGCCTGCGAGCTTCTTGGAGAACTGCCAGCCGTCGCCGAAGTAGCGCAGGTTGCCGCCGATGCGGATGGACTTGTCCTTGACCACGGGCAAGCCGTTGTAGCAGGCGGTGGTGGAGCAGGTGAGGATGCACTGGCCGACGCGGTTGAGCGCCGCCTTTTGCAAGGCGTCGCGGTTGAAGGCGAAGTAGAGCAGGCTGACGCCGGGCCGGCCGTCGGGCGTCTCTTCCGGCGTCAGCCATTTCTCGATGCCGGCCTCGACGTCGCAGCCGATAACGCTGGATGCAAACCCGGTGGCCACCTGTCCGGCCGTGAGCGCCCAGCTGGGCGTCTCGGCCGTGACGACGAGCCGCGCGGCCGTCATGGGAAAGGCTTCGGCGAAGGTGTCGTCGATGGGGATGGTGTGGAGCGCGAGCATGCACGATGGTTTATCGAAAATCGGCGATTTGGTTACTGTTCCGTCCGGCGTCCAAGCCCACGACCCGTCTAGCGCACGCGCCCGCCTGCGAGCGCTAAACGGGCCGCGGCATTGCCGTCGGTTCAACAACAACCTGCTCCGCGAACCGAGTACGTCGGCGGCGTCAACGTGACATCCTGTTGTCGCGCCAATCGTCCTGCCGCCGCGTCGGAGATCGCCACCGGTACGCCGCGCGGCAGCACATGTCCGGCGCCGTCGTCCCAGGCTTCCTCCCGTCCGGCGTACGTTGCCGTCCGTCCCGTGAAGATCTCCGCCCCGTCCGGCCCGTCCGGCATCTTGTACGCCGCGATCTCCACGCTTTCCAGCATCACCGCTTCGCGCAGCTCCGGAAACTCGTGCGGCGTCAGCAGCCGGTACGGGACCCGCGATCGCACCTCCACCCGGCCGAAGCCGGCGCCGGTGATGGCGGCAAGATAATCGTCGAAGGTCTGGCAGCCCGACAGGCAGTGGGCCCTTGCGAGGTCGTTGGCGCGAAACGCTTCCGGCAACGGCGCCGGCGCGATCGGATCGGAGGTCGCGAACAACCCGCCGGGCTTCAGCGCGCGGGCAACCTCGCCCAGAGCGCGATCGAGATCGTGCTGCCTGAACACGTTGAACAGGCAATTCTGGGCGGCGACGCGGACGCTGCCGTCGGGCACGGGCAGATCGAGGGCGTTGCCGTCCAGGATCGTGACGAAATCGGGCTGAAACCACGGATTCACCCGGGCCGCGTCGTCGAAATTCTTGCGGGCCTGGGCGCGCATGTCGGCGACCGGATCGACGGCGATGACGCCGCCCGGCCGGCGCGTGAAGTACGCGAACTGCAGCGCCTCGAGTCCGCCGCCGACGCCGACGTACAGGATCGTGTCGTCGCGGCGCAGGTCGCGCGGCTCGACCGTGGCGCCGCAGCCGTAGTTCATCGCCAGCATTGCCGGCGGGATCGCCAGGTCGGGGAAGCGCCACACGGGTGCGCTGGTGCAGCACAGGTTCTGGTCCGGCTGCCGGGCCGCCGCGGCGTACACGTCTTCGATGGTTTGCAGGTACGTGGACATGGCTATTTCACGTGCTTCGTGCCGTACACCTTCACGTCAGCCCAGTTCCCCGAATCGTCGAACGAGCCGATCCCGACCCGGCCCCACGCAAGCGTTCGGTCTGCGGCCGTCATGATCGGCGTTTTCATGTCGTCGAAGTAGACGGACGCGAGCAACGGATATCGCGGTCAACTTGGATGATTGTCGTCCAGGCGGATGTGAATGTCAATCGACAGGCTAGGTAGCACTTAGGTAGCGCGACGTTTCCGCGATGGTCGCCAACCGATACGGCGACCGTTGCCTTCCTGGAAAAAATGCAGATGCGGCGCAACGCTGCGGTTCAGATTGTTGATTGTCTCTCGCAGTCGAACCTTGGCGCTGGCGCCGACCTTGGGCGCAAAATGAAACTCGATCGTGAGCGGCCAACACGCCACTTCGAACGCGCTCAGCAGAAGTTCCTGGTTCAGCGCTTCGTGACTGAAGTGCTTGACTACGAGCCCGCGAAAATGCAGGGCGTGTTCCCTAGGGTTCCACTCGGGAATGTCAAGGGCGACCGGTTGTTCTCGAGCGGCCAACGAGCGAGTTTTCTCTGGGCGAGGACGCATTATTCTTCCTTTTTCTGAAAAGGAAAACACCAAACCCGGATATGCCGAATTGCCGGTTCAAAACGATCCGCGATGCCCCAATTTGGATGATCCGAGCGAGTGACGCCGCTACCAGGACGCGTACACGCCGCTGCGCTTGTCGGGGAAGATCGTGAGCCCGTCGACGTGGAGGGTCCGCAGCATGCGTTGGATTTCCGGGCGGACGCGGCACAGGGCCAGGGTGCTGCCGCGCGGGGCGAGCCAGCGCTGGAATTCCCCGATCATGTTGACGCCGATCGACGACAGCCGGCGAACGTTTTTCAGGTCGAGCAAGATGCGCAGGTTCGGCTTGCCGAGGAGTTCGCACAGCTCCTTCTTGATCATGGCGATCTCGCCTTCGTCCACGATCTTGCTGTCGTTGAAGCGAACGGTGGTCACGTCGTTCTCGACGCCGACGCGAAGCCGGCCCAGGACGTAGCCCTTTTGGGCGTTGAGCTTCTCGATGATGCCCAGGGCCGCTTCCGAGGCGTTCGTCGGGGCGTGAAAGACATCGTCCTCGTCGAGCAGATTGCGATCGGACTCCACGTCGAGGCAGCGGGCGGCCCACTCTTCCAGATCGCGCTGCGACAGGGCCTTCTCGCGATACTGGATCAGGAAATCCAGATGGCCCACCCCCAGCACGTCGCCGGCGTGCAGCGGCCATTCCTCGCCCGGCGGCACGACCTCTTCGTTGAGCAAGGTCGGCTGGCCGCTGTTCAAGTCGCGCAGGAACACCTTCTTGTCACGGGTGGTCAGGGCCGCGTGCTTGGGTCCGAGACGTGGATTCCGCAGCTGGCACATCGGATCGGCGCCGATCAGGAACAGGTCGCCCGCCAAGGGAATGGGCAGCCCCTTCTTGGGACCGTTCATGACGATCAAATACACCCAGAGGGGGTTGCGCTTCGAGGGCGCCGAGGGCGCCGAGGGCGCCGAGGGCGC
>JAKEET010000018.1 GCA_022616435.1 Gemmataceae bacterium | reverse complement strand
CTGACCGACAACGTCAACTACATGGCGGGCAACCTCACCGACCAGGTGCGCAACATCGCCGAGGTGTCGCGGGCCATCGCCGACGGCGACCTGTCGCGCAAGATCACGGTCGACGTGCGCGGCGAGATCCTCGAGCTGAAGGAAACCATCAACACGATGGTCGATCAGCTCAACGGCTTCGCCTCGGAAGTGACCCGCGTGGCCCGCGAGGTCGGCACCGACGGCAAGCTGGGCGGCCAGGCCGAAGTCCCCGGCGTCGCGGGCACCTGGAAGGACCTGACCGTCAGCGTCAATTTCATGGCCAGCAACCTGACCAATCAGGTGCGCAACATCGCCGAGGTGACGACGGCGGTGGCCCGCGGCGACCTGTCGCGCAAGATCACCGTGGACGTGAAGGGCGAGATTCTGGAGCTGAAGAACACGATCAACACGATGGTGGACCAGCTCAACGCCTTCGCCGCCGAGGTGACGCGCGTGGCCCGCGAGGTCGGCACCGACGGCAAGCTCGGCGGCCAGGCAGTGGTTTCCGGCGTGGCCGGCATCTGGAAGGACCTGACCGACAACGTGAACTACATGGCCGGCAACCTGACCGCCCAGGTGCGCGGCATCGTCAAGGTGGTCACCGCGGTCGCCAACGGCAACCTGAAGCAGAAGCTGACGGTGCAAGCGGCGGGCGAGATCGCGGCCCTGGCGGAAACCATCAACAACATGACCGACACGCTGGCGACCTTTGCCGAGCAGGTGACGAGCGTGGCCCGCGAGGTTGGCGTCGAAGGCCGGCTGGGGGGCCAGGCCTTCGTGCCGGGCGCCGCCGGCACCTGGAAGGACCTGACCGGCAACGTCAACCTGCTGGCGGCGAACTTGACCACGCAGGTGCGGGCCATCGCCGAGGTGGCCACGGCGGTCACCAAGGGGGACCTGACGCGCTCGATCCAGGTCGGGGCCCGCGGCGAGGTGGCCGAGCTGAAGGACAACATCAACGCCATGATCCGCAACCTGCGCGGCACCACCGAGCAGAACACCGAGCAGGACTGGCTCAAGACCAACCTCGCCAAGTTCACGCGCATGATGCAGGGCCAGCGCGACCTGGTCACGGTCGGCCAGATGCTGCTGTCCGAGCTGGCGCCGCTGGTCAATGCCCAGCACGGCGTCCTCTATCAGGTGGACTCGCAACACGGCGGCGTGTTGACCATGCTGGCCGGCTACGCCCACGTCGGCAACGATGCGCTGCCGGTGCGGCTCCGCATCGGCGAGGGCCTGGTGGGGCAATGCGCCCTGGAAAAACGCCGCATCCTCTTGACCGACATCCCGCCCGACTACGTGCGCATCGGCTCGGCGCTGGGCCGGACGGTCCCGCGCAACATCATCGTGCTGCCGGTGCTGTTCGAGGGCCAGGTCAAGGCCGTGATCGAAATGGCCGCGGTCACGCCGTTCACGCAGACGCACCTGACCTTCCTGACCCAGCTCACCGAGAGCATCGGCATCGTGCTCAACACCATCGAGGCCACGATGCGCACCGAGGGCCTGTTGCAGCAATCGCAGAAGCTGGCGGCCGAGCTGCAAACGCAGCAGAAGGAGCTGCAGCAGACCAACGAGGAGCTGGCCGAGAAGGCGCGGCAACTGGCCGAGCAAAACGCCGAGGTCGAGCGCAAGAACAAGGAGATCGAGCACGCCCGGTACGCCCTGGAGGAAAAGGCGGCCGAGCTGGCGCTGACCTCCAAGTACAAGTCCGAGTTCCTGGCCAACATGTCCCACGAGCTGCGGACGCCGCTCAACAGCATCTTGATCCTCGGCCAGCAGCTCGGCGAGAACACCGACGGCAACCTCAAACCCAAGCAGGTCGAGTTCGCCAAGACCATCCACGCCGCCGGCGCCGACCTGCTCAACCTCATCACCGACATCCTCGACCTGTCGAAGATCGAGTCCGGCACCGTCACCATCGAGCCGGAGGAGGTCCCGTTCACCAGCGTCCGCGACGCCGTCGAGCGGAGCTTCCGCCACGTCGCCGAAACCAAGAACCTGGCCTTCCAGATCGACGTCGATCCCAACCTGCCGCGCGGCCTGATGACCGACTTCAAACGGCTCTTGCAGGTCTTGAAGAACCTCCTGTCCAACGCGTTCAAGTTCACCGCCAGCGGCCGCGTCGCCTTGCGGATCGGCGTGGCCCGCGGCGGCTGGAGCCTCAATCATCCGCTGTTGAACACCACGCCGCTGGCCGTCGCGTTCGAGGTGAGCGACACCGGCATCGGCATCCCGGCCGACAAGCAGAAGATCATCTTCGAAGCGTTCCAGCAGGCCGATGCCGGCACCAGCCGCCGCTACGGCGGCACCGGCCTGGGCCTGGCCATCAGCCGCGAGCTGGCGACCTTGCTCGGCGGCGAGATTCGCCTGGTCAGCGCGCTCGGCCAGGGCAGCGCGTTCACGCTCTACTTGCCGCAAGCGTTCGTCGGCACGGCCGTCACCCGCGACAGCGCGCCTGCCGCCGAGCACCGGCCGATGAACCCGCTGGGCATCCTGGCGCCGCGCCCCGAAGAGATTCCCGACGATCGCGACACGCTGAAACCGGGCGAGCCGTGCGTCTTGATCGTCGACGACGACCCGCACTACGCCCGCGTGCTCTTGGGCCTGGTCCGCGACAAGGGCTTCAAGGCCCTGGTCGCCCAGCGCGGCAACGTCGCGCTGTCGCTGGCCCGCGAATACCTGCCGACCGCCATCACGCTCGACATCTTCCTCCCGGACATGCTCGGCTGGACCGTGCTCAGCCATCTGAAGCAGGACCCGGCGACGCGGCACATCCCGGTGCAGATCATCACCGTCGAGGAAGAGCGCCAGTACGGCCTGGAGCGCGGCGCCTTCGCCTACCTGATCAAGCCGCTCACCACCGACGAGCTGGAAAACGCCTTCGACCGGGTGATGCGGTTCGCGGCGCCGCACACCAAGCGCCTCCTGGTGATCGACGATGAGGACAGCGAGCGCACGAGCATCCAGGAGCTGCTCGGCGCCGACGACTTGGAAATCCACGGCGTCGGCGCCGGCGCAGCGGCGCTGGAGACGCTGCGGTCGCAGCAGTTCGATTGCGCCGTGCTCGACCTGAAGCTGCCGGACATGAACGGCTTCGAGCTCCTGGAACGCATTCGCCAGCAGCCCGAGCTGCGCGATCTGCCGATCGTGGTGTTCACCGGCAAGGACCTGAGCGAGGACGAGGAGCTGCAACTGCGCAAGATGGCCAAGAGCATCATCATCAAGGGGGTGCAATCGCCCGAGCGGCTCCTGGACGAGACGGCCCTGTTCCTGCACCGCGTCGTCGCCCAGTTGCCGCCCGAGAAGCAAGCAATGCTCGAGCGGCTGCACCGCTCGGCGGAGGCGTTGAAGGGGAAGAAGGTGCTGGTGGTGGATGACGACGTTCGCAACATCTTCGCCCTGACCGGCTTGCTGGAGCGGCAGAACATGCAGGTCGTCAGTGCCGAGAACGGGCGCACCGCCATCGAGCAGGTCCAGAAGGACCCCGACATCGACATCGTGCTCATGGACATCATGATGCCGGAGATGGATGGCTACGAGACCGTGCACACGATCCGGGAGAACCCGAAACATTGCCTGCTGCCGATCATCGCCCTGACCGCCAAGGCCATGAAAGGCGACCGAGAGAAATGCCTGGCGGCGGGCGCGTCGGACTACATCGCCAAGCCGGTCAACACCGAACAGCTGTTGTCGCTGATGCGGGTGTGGCTGCAGCGGTAGTGAGTCGTTGTTAGTGGTTAGTGGTTAGTGGTTGGTGGTTAGTAGTTTGTGGTAAGTGATTGGCTCTTGGTGAGTGGTGAGCAGTGGGCGGTGAAGATTGGTGATCCACGAGAAGTTACCGAACACCAAGCACCAGCCACAAGCCACCAACCACCAACCACTAACCACCAACCACTAGGGTAACGGCCATGAACAAGGTCAACATCCTGCTGGTGGACGATCAGCCCGGCAAGCTGCTCTCCTACGAGTCGGTCCTGGCCGAGCTGGGGGAAAACCTCGTGCTGGCCCGGTCCGGGCGCGAGGCGCTGCAGCAGCTCCTGCGCCAGGAATTCGCCTTGATCCTGCTCGACGTCGTCATGCCCGACATGGACGGCTTCGATACGGCCACCATGATCCGCCAGCATCCGCGCCTGGAGCACACCCCGATCATCTTCTTGACCGCGTTCAGCACCTCCGACTTCGACCGGCTGCGCGGCTACAAGCTGGGCGCCGTCGATTACGTGTTCGCCCCGGTGGTGCCGGAGATCCTGCGGGCCAAGGTGGCGGTGTTCGTCGAGCTGCACCGCAAGCGCCGGGAGCTGTTCGTGGCCAATCAGAAGCTGCAATTCGAGATTGCCGAGCGCAAACGCGCCCAGGAACAAGCCCTGCAAGCCGAGCGCCTGGCGGCGATCGGCGAAATGGTCACCGGGCTGGCCCACGAGAGCCGCAACGCCCTGCAGCTCATGCAGGCGTCGTCGGAAATGCTGATGCGGCGGCTCAACGGGACCGGCGAGCATGAGCTGGTGCTGGAGATTCAAAAAGCGCAAGATCGGCTCATCCATCTCTTCGACGAAGTGAGCGGCTACGCCGCCCCGATCCGGCTGGTCCGCGAAAGGCACGAGCTGGCCAAGCTGTGGCGCGAGGCCTGGCAGCAGGTGACGGCGCTGGCCAAGGACCGGGACATCCGCCTGGTCGAGGCGGCCGGCTCGGCCGACACGCGCTGCGCCGTCGATCCATTCTCGATGGAGCGGGTGTTCCGCAACGTCCTGGAGAACTCGATTGCCGCGGCGCCCGATCCGGTGACCGTCGAAATCCAATGCGCCGCCGCGCGCCTCGGCGAGGGCGACGGCGTCCGCGTGGTCATCCGCGACAACGGGCCGGGCTTGACCTGCGAGCAGCGCCAGAAAATCTTCGTCCCGTTCTACACCACCAAGGTCCGCGGCACCGGCCTGGGCATGGCCATCGCCAAGCGCATCGTCGAAGCCCACGGCGGCGTCATCGGCGTCGGCCAGTGCAACGGCGCCGGCACCGCCATCGAGATCACCTTACCGAAAGGCTAGACCATGAACCGTTCGCTGCGTGTCGCCGTCGCCGAAGACGAGCCGCTGATGCGGAAATACCTCGAAGAGACCCTGACCGTGCTCGGCCACCAGGTCGTGCTGGTGGCCAAGACCGGCAAGGAGCTGGTGCAGCAGTATCCGTCCGTGCGGCCGGAATTGATCATCACCGACGTCCGCATGCCCGATATGGACGGCCTGGAGGCGGCCGAGGCCATCTACGCCACCGACCTGGTGCCGATCATCGTCGTTTCGGCCCATCACGATCCGGAGCTGATCGAGCGCGCCGAGAACAGCCACGTCATCGCCTACCTGGTGAAGCCGATCAAGCAAGAGAACCTGGTCCCGGCGATCGCGATCGCCATGCGCCGCTTCCAGGAATTCCAGGCGACCCGCCGCGAGGCCAACGATCTCCGCCAGGCCCTGGAGGACCGCAAGATCCTGGAGCGGGCCAAGGGCATCCTCATGAAGCGGACCGGCCTCGACGAGCCCGACGCCTTCCGCCGCCTGCAAAAGCTGGCCCGCGACAACAACCGCAAGCTCGTCGACATCGCCAGGAACATCGTCATGGCCGAGGAGGCGTTTCAGAAGGGGGAGGCGTGACGATCAATGTCCGAAACGCGCGGTCTGCAACGAACGCTTGGGCAAGGCGCCCTTGATCATGTAAGAAAAACATGCTAGTATTTCTTACATGATTGCCTCTCGACGACCGACGCAAAGTATTGAATCAAGGATACTTGCCGCTATTCGCCGACGCGGCCCAGGCTCCGTGTTTGTTCCGACGGATTTCCTCGACTTGGGCAGTCGCGAAGCAGTCGACATCACCTTGCACCGACTCGCCCGCAAGGGAAAAATTCGCCGCCTCGCCCGCGGGGTGTACGACTTCCCGAAATCGCACCCGATGCTCGGGTTGCTTCAGCCATCCGCCGAAGCGGTGGCCAGGGCCTTGGCTGCCCGCGACCACACTCGTCTTCAACCGGCGGGGGCCTATGCGGCGAACGCCCTGGGTCTCTCCGAACAAGTGCCCGCGAAGGCTGTGTTTCTGACCGATGGCCCGGGCCGGACGGTGAAGATCGGCCCGATGACGATTCAACTCCGGCGCACGACCGCACGGAACATGGCGGCGGCGGGACGGTTGAGTGGTCTTCTGATCCAAGCCCTTCGCGAGCTAGGCGCGAAGCACATGACCCCCGAGCGGCGCGCCCACCTGAAGCGCACGCTTCCGGCAAGAGAGCGACACGAACTCATCAAGGATATCCGGCTCGCCCCGGCCTGGATGCACCCCATTTTTCGGGAGCTTGCCAAGGAGGATGCATGAAGCTCGCATTCCTCGAGTTGTCCGCCGATGAACGTCGGCCATACATCGAACAGGCAGCGACGCAGCGGAACATATCGCCGGTCATCCTGGAGAAGGATTTCTGGGTGTGCTGGTTGCTTGGCGTTCTGTTCCAGTCGGAATTCGCGGGCAACTTGGTCTTCAAAGGCGGCACCTCGCTGTCGAAGGTGTTCGGCGTGATCCAGCGGTTTTCGGAAGACATCGACCTGTCCCTGTCGCCCGTTTTCCTGAAGCTGCCTTGGATGTGGAAAGGAGTTTCTGGGAAAAGGCGACAATCCTCCACGCGGAATATCACCGGCCGGCCGACACACCTACTCCAGCCAGATTCTCGCGCCATTACGCGGATACAGCGGCATTATTAGCAATGCATCCGACCGCGAGTAAGGCGGTCGACCTGCATGATCTCGTGAACCGTGTCGTAGAATGGAAGAGTCGGTTCTTCCGCAGTGGATGGGCCAAATACGACCAAGCGAAGCCCGGCACGTTTCGCATCGTTCCGCCGACTGCGCGCTTGCCTGGCTGCGGGGCACCACGCGATGCGGGACATGTATCTGACCGAGCCCGCGAGCTTTGACGACATTCTCCTCACCTTGACCGATCTGGAGAATCGCATCAACCAAACCGGCGGCGGCTAGGGCACGTTGAGCGCCTGCTTCACCCCCGGCGAAGGCTACCTCAGCACCCCCAGAATGTTGTAGAAGTCATCCGTCCACACATACCGGCCATACACCGGGGGCGTTTCCCAGTATTGGCCCTGGCCGCCGGCGCGGCGCCAACCGGCCGGCTCGCGCAGGTTGGTTCCCCACGGATTGGGGATGCGCTTGCCGTCGGGCCCGGTCACCGTCTTTCGATAGACCATCACCCATTCCGAGGTGAAATGGCCGACGTTGCCCTTGAACGGCGCGTTGTCGTGCCCGCGGCGGGCGACCAGCTGCAGCGGCCGGCCCTGATAGTCCAGCACCGTCTCATCCAGCGAACTGGCCACGTCGGCGACGACCTTCACCAGGTCCACGAAGCGATTGGACGTGTGCACGCACAGGCAGCCGTCCTCGGTCAGGCGGTCCATGTACATCGCGATCGCCTGCTTGGTGATCAGGTGCGCCGGAATCGCGTCGGAGCTGAACGCGTCCACCACCATCATGTGGTAGAAGTCCATCGGCCCGCCGCCCATCTCCGGGTCCTCGTAGTGGCTCTTGTACGGCAAGGCCATGCGCAGCCGGGCGTCGCCCATCAGCACCTGGACGTGGGCGCCGCGCGACAGGGCGTCGCGCAGGTAGGTGAAGTGCGGCGCCCTCAGGTTCTTCTCCCCCACCTCTTCGTACGTGAGCTGCGGCAGATTGCGGCGCAGCCGCTCGGAAACGTCCCAGCTCTTTTCGAGCGACAACCGCTTCACCAGGTTGTCGATCTCGTAATAGTGGCAATGCTGGTACGGCCGCGCGTATGACGCCATCGTGCCGGTGCCGAGGCCGATGGTCGCAAACGGCGGCTCGGACCACATGGCGGCGATGGCGTCCGCGGGCAAGGTGGCGCCGGACAACGGCATGATCTGCCCCACCAAGGATGCGGCGATGCGCGAATCCGAATTGAAGTAGTTCTGCTCCTCCTTGAACCAGCAGAACCGCTCCATGACAACGCCGGCCGGGCCGTAACGATGGTAATACGTCGTCGCGTGCCGGCTGTAGTCCTTCTTCGGATCGCCCCATTCCTCCTGGTTCTTGGGCTTGAGGAAGTTCATGCCGTGGTTGATGTGGCCGTGGATCATCTGCTTGAACGGGCCGATGCGCTCATCCATGCGCGTGCTGACCTTGATGAGCCCGAAATAACCGCGGGTGCGCAGGTCGCTGGTGTCGGCGCGGGCGTTGATGTAGGCGTTCACGAAGATGATCAGGGCGATGGCCAGGCCGTAGCGCAGCGGGCGGAACAGCATCGCGCAGGAGATCATCAGCGGGACGCCGAAGCCGAATGCCGCCGCCGCCTCCGGGTTCCGCGGATCGTAGAAAATCTGATACAAGACAAACGCCAGGACGCCGACCGCCACCGCCAGGACAATGTCCAGTGTGAGCACCAGGTTCGGCGTGACGTGGCCGCGCACCGCGTGCGGCTTGTGCCCCTTTCCCTTCTTGCCGGCCGCGGCGGCTTCCCCGGCCGACGGATCGATCAACCCGGCGACGAAGTTGGCCAGCCAGCCCCCTTCGGTCAACGTCGGCCGCAACAGGCAGGCGGCGATGATGGCCGCGGGATACTCGAACAGGTACGGAATGTTCGGCGCGAACAGGCCGTTGAACATGCCGCCCAGCATGCCGCCGATCGACATCATCAAGTAGAACTCGGTGAGGTGGCGCGTGCTGGGCCGATCCTTGGCCAGCTCGCCGTGACAGACCATGGTCGTGAAGAAGAAGCCGGCGACGTTGCAGGCGATCGCGATCCGCAGATAGCTGTGGCCCCAGTGCATGAAGTCCGACAGCAGCATCACGGCGATCGCCAGCGGCTGCAGATAGACCATGATCTTGTGCGGCTCGTCCACCCAGACCACCGGCCAGCGCGCGAACACCAGGATGAACGACAGCAAGTACAACGTCAACGGGATGAGCCAGATGAGCGGCACCGGCGACAGGTCGGTGGTGATGTGCGTGGTGATGCCGAGCATCATGCTGGACGGGACCGCGGCCAGGGCGACCCACTTCAGGCGCCGCAGCATATTCACTTCTTCGGCCGGCGGCGCCAGGCTGACCACGGGCGCGTGCTTGGGCGCCCCCGCCTTGACGGCGGTCACCGGCGCCGGCTTGGCCGTGATCCCGGTCTCCACCGGCTTGTCGCCGGCGGGCGCGTCCGCGGGCGGCGGCGGATTCGCCGCGGCGCCTGGCTCATCGACGTGCGGCGTGGTCGCAGGCTTCCACACGAAAGCGATGCAGGCGAAGACCGTCACCACCAGCAGCACGAACCCGCCGGTCCAGATCATGGTTTGCTCGTGCAGCCGAAAGATGGGCTCGATCAACGCCGGATAACAGAGCAGGGCCAGCATGCTCCCCAGGTTGCTGGCGCCGTACAGGAAGTACGGGTCCCTGGCGGCCGGGTGCCCGCTGTACGAGAACCAGCGCTGCAACAGAGGCGCCGTCGTCGAGACGACGAAGAACGGCAAGCCGACGATCACCAGCAGGATGTACAGCGCGGACGGAATCGGGTTGACGCCCAGGTCCGGCGTCCAGCCTTGCAGGTCGAACGGCTCGCGCAGCACGCCCAGCACGAGGAACGGCAGCAGGATCAGGATGCCGTGGACCAGCAACTGCTGCCGCAGCTTGAGGCGGGTGCTGACGAAGTGGGTGTAGGCGTAGCCGGCCAAGAGGATGGTTTGGAAGAAGACCATGCAGGTGTTCCACACCTGCGGGGTGCCGCCGAGCTTGGGCAGGATCATCTTGCCGATCATCGGCTGGACGAGAAACAAGATGAAGGCGCTGACGAAGAGCGTGGCGGCATACAGGGGGAGAGCCAAGGCAATACCTCCATGGCGGATGTCGACGAAAGCCCGGTCACATCAGGAACCGGTCGGGTTCGAAGTCCTAAAGACTTCGGAGTTCCTACGAAACAACGGCTCAAACGGTTCTTTCTAACACGAGGATCCGTTTCTTAACGCCTTTCTTACGAAGTGGCTCGTGGGTTGGCGAGGAGGAGTGAGTGGTGCTTGGTGTTTGGTGTTTGGTGTTTGGTGCTTGGTGTTTGGTGCTTGGTGTTTGGTGCTTGGGGGGGCTTGGTGTTTGGGGGCTTGGTCTACGATACGAATCGGATCGATTGCGCAGACACCACTCCACCAAGCACAAAGCACCAAGCACAAAGCACCAAGCACAAAGCACCAAGCACAAAGCACCAAGCACCAAGCACCAAGCCACCCACATTCCGATTGCGTTCCCCAGCGCATCTCATTACGATCAAACAAGTTCGCCCGGAGATTGTCATGATCAACGTCCGTGCGGCCCTCGTTCCGCTCGACGGCGGCTCCGCGATCGACATCGTCAAGGATATGACGTTGGTCGGGCGCAAGGAGGACTGCGACGTGCGCCTCGACCACAAGAGCGTTTCCAAGGTGCACTGCGTCCTTGTCAAGACCGACGGCCTGCTGCTGTTGCGCGACCTGGGGAGCACCAACGGCACCCGCGTCAACGGCACCCGCGTCCGCCGGGCCGCCCTGCTGCCCAACGACAAGATCTCGTTCGCCAACTTCCACTTCCGCATCCACCTGGGCGCCAGGGCCGAAGCCGCCGCCGGACCGAACGAGCACACGCAAGCCATCGACGCCAAGGAGCTTCAGCAGGCGCTCGACAAGGGCGGCATGGCCGACAGCGCGGCGGACGAACAACTCATGCAGATTCAGGTCAATGCGTTGCCGGACGTGTACCCGGAGGACGAGAAGAACAAGAAGTGAGTGGTGCTTGGTGCTTGGTGCTTGGTGCTTGGTGCTTGGTGCTTGGTGTCACGTTTCGCTGCCCAGCTTTGATTTTCGCAGGTAGCCGATGTAGCCGTTGATCCGGCGAATCAATTCGTACGCCGCCTCCTTCAAGGCCAGGATGGTGTCTTGATTCAAGTAGCCCTCATCCTCACAGGTGTTGAAGTCGTCGATCAATTCATCGACGGACCCGCGCGCAATTCGACAATACCTCATGCTTTCCTGGAAATGCCAGCGCCCGTGCCCTTCCGCGACGTTGTTCGAAACCGAAAGCGCTGCGCGACGCATTTGACTTGCCAGACAGTATTTTTCTTCGGGCGGTAACTGCGTGAGAATTCTGTAGACGCTCTTCCGGAACGCTCGCGCAATCTTGTACAGCTCAAAGTCGTCAAGTCGAAAACGATTCTCTTCCATAACGCACCAAGCCACCAAGCACCAAGCCACCAAGCACCAAGCCACCAAGCACCAAGCCACCAAGCACCAAACCACCAAACACTACCCCCGCAATACATCGGTCGGCCGGAATTCCTGTCCCAAGACCTGCCGGCTGGGAACGCCCAGCCAGCGATCAAGGATCGCCGCGTACACCTGGCGGAAATCGGTGTGATGGCGCAGGTTGCCGTTGTCGAGGTCGGTGAGGCTGGGGTGCGCGCCGATCACGCCCGACTTCACCCGGCCGCCGACCAGGATCATCGGGGCGCCCGAGCCGTGGTCGGTGCCGCGGCTGCCGTTCTCGCGGGCGCGGCGGCCGAACTCGGAGAAGGTCATGATCAGCACGCGGTCGCGATGGCCGCGGGCCGACAGGTCGCGGAAGAAGGCGTTGATGGAATCGGACAGGTCGCGAAGCAGGTTGGCGTGCGGCCCCGCTTGGCCGGCGTGCGTGTCGAAGCCGTCATGCGTGACGTAGAACAGGCGGGCGCCGAGCCCGGCGTCGATGAGCTGCGCCGCCAGCCGCAGGTGATTGGCCAGCGCGCTCTGCGGATACGGGAACCGCGGCTGGTAGTTGCGGCCGATCTCTTGCAATCGGCGGCTACTGGCGTAGGTCTGCACCGCGGTCCGCTGGACGAAGTCGAGCAGGTTCGGCCCCTCACCCCCGACCCCTCTCCCCATGGGGGCGAGGGGAGCAGAAACGGTGTCGAGCAATTGCCGCTGGTTGCGGCGATCGGCGGCGTTGGCCGCTTGGAGCCGGAGCTGGAAATCGTCGAGCGTGCCGATCGACGGCACGCGGGCCGGAGCGCCGGTCAAGGCCAGCGGGGCCGACTCGTTCTGATTGGCCAGGTGGAACGACGCCGCCGCGGGAATGTGCCGCAAGGCCTTGCCGATCCAGCCTTCGTTCAGCTCCGCCGCCGTGCTGGCGGCCTGCCAGATGTCCATCGAGCGGAAGTGCGATTGGCTCGGGTTGGGGTAGCCGACGCCCTGCACCACGCACACCGCGTTGTCTTGCAGCAGCGAATGCAGCCCGTTCATCGACGTGTGGAAGGCGAGCTGGTCGTTGATGCGGTGATACGTGGTCTGCCGGAGCGTCGGCCGGGCGCGGGCGTATTCGGGATCGTTGAACGGGATGACCGTGTTGAGGCCGTCATTGCCGCCGGTAAGCTGCACGACGACCAGGATGGTGTCGCGGGCCCCGGGCCGTTCGGCGGTCGGCGCCTGGGCGGCCGTGCGGCCGAGGAAGTTCGGGATCAAGCCGTCGAGCGCCACCAGCGACGACCCGGCAGCGCTAACCCTCAAGAACTCGCGGCGACGCATGATGATCTCCTTGTGATGGTTGGTTCACCGTACCACATTCATGATCCCAACGCACGATTCTTCCGTCAATCGAGTTGAAACTCCGGCAAGCACAGCACCAGATGGCACACCGCGCGGACCCGTTGGTCGGCGGCATCGGCTTCACTCCAGTACACCGGGTAGGGCTGCCTGCGGGCGTCGTCGAGGTAATCGAGCAACCGTTGCCGGGCGTCGGCAGGCACGTCGCCCTGCAAGAACAAACGCAGGAAGAAATCGACCTGCTCCTCCGGCATCTGCCGGCGGCGCCGGCGAGCCAGCTCGGCCGGATCGGTGCGGCGGCCGAAACGGTCGTCGGTGGTCGAGGTCAGGGCCAGGGCCAGGTTTTGCCGCAACAGGAACGTCTGGCCGTTGAGCCAGGCGCGGCCGCCGTCCCAGCCCGCGACCGACGGCGGATAGAAGACGCGCTGCCCGAGGCCCTCGAGGGCGGCCGACAACGCGACCGAGCCGATGCCCCGCCGGCCCTCGCCCGCCCCGTGCCCTTCCAGCCCGCGGACAATGCCCAGGGCGAAATCGACCGGCTGCTTGACTTTCGAGCGATACGCCTGGGCCGAGAAAAACAGGTTCGAGCGCAGCACCCGTTCCACCAGGGCGCCGAAATCGTAATCGCTGCGGCGAAACTCCGTGGCCAGCGGTTCCAGGAGCGCGGCCGACGGGGTAATCGATTCGCTGACCAGGAACTTGAAGAGCTTGCCGCAAATGAAATACGGGGCCGATTCCTGCTCCAGGCAGATGCGGACGACATCGTCGCCGCGGAATCGGCCGCGGCGGCCGAGCACGTTCTTCTCGGTGTCGTCGTGCTGGTTGGCCTGGAACACGGCCCGGCCGGCGTCGATGCGCCAGCCGGTGAACGCGCGGGCCGCTTCGCGGATGTCCTCTTCGGTGTAGTTGCGCTGTTCGGGGCGGCGGGCGTTGCGGATGCCCAGGCTGAACAGCTCCATCAGCTCGCGGGCGTAGTTCTCGTTGGGCTGCTGACGCGTGCTCTGGATCGTATCGAGCCAGACCATCATGGCCGGGTCGCGCGACACTTCCAAAAGCAGCTCGCGGAAGTTGCCCTGGGCGTGGCGGCGCATCAGCTCGTACTGGCCGAGCATGTAGCCGGCGTTCTGCACCTTGAGGTTGCTGGTGGCGAAGTGGTTGTGCCAGAAGAGCGTCAGTTTTTCGCGGAGCGGGTGCCGGGTGTAGAGCATCCGGTACAGCCACAGGGCCGGCAGTTGCTGGCCGTTGTTCGCCTGCCGCACGGTGCGCGACATAGTCGCGAACAAGGCATCGCCGTCCGGATCGGGCCGGCCGCGCAGCAATTGCTCGACGGCGCGCTCGGGCCCGGCTTCGACGGCTGCGTCCAGCTCGGTCATGGTGGCGCCGAAGGCGGCCCGCCGATAGAGGTGCCCGGCCCGCTTGAGGTCCCACGGCGCGTCCGCAGTGGGGCGGTAGGGTTGCCAGGCGGTCTTGGGGTCGATCGCAGGCGAGGGTGTTGATTGCGCCATGTGAGTCTCCGCGATCACTTGGTCCCGGTTTGCCACGTCACGTCGAAACGGTAATCGTTCTGACCGTAGTTGACCTCGAATCCCACCATCCCCAGCCGTTCAACCAGGGCGATGATGCGGCGGACTTCCTCGCGGGCGGCGCCGGGGGGGAGGGCCTGATTCAGGATCAACTGCGTCATCACCTGTTCCTCGCCGGCCCGCAACGCCTGGGCGGCCCCCGTGGCGTAGAGCCGCGTGCGCATCGTCGCCGGCTGCGGCGCGTCCTTGCTGCCGCGCCTGATCTCGTCGATCAAGTCCTTGCCGAGCTCGACCGTCGAGCTCATCACCAGCTGATCGCCGACGATCACGAAGCACGGGTTGAAGTTGAAACGGACGCCGTTGGGGTCTCCTTCGAATGGCTTGTTCTCGGCAAAGTAGTAGCAGACAAGGTTGCAGCCGGCGTGCTGCTCCTCAACCATCTTCAGGCCGCTCTTGGACGCGAACGTGCCGAACAGCGCCGCGCCGCGGAGGATGAAGTTCATCGACTTGCCGAACTGCGGGTCGCGCATGTCGAGCACGACGGCGAAGGAAGGGATCTTCGTCGCGGGCACGGTCTTGTAGGGCGACGAGGCGGGCGTGGTGAACACGACGCGCTGGTGGTTGCCCATCTGCTGAAAGAGCGTGCCGAGCTTGACGCCCGCGAGGAACTTGGCCGATTGCTTCTCAGCCGCCTCGAGCGATTTGGCCTGCTTCTCGTTGAAGATCTTGTCCTTGTGCTTCCAGAATTCGCCCAGGTCCATGAAGTAGCTCAGGCTGGCGAACGTCCGCGGCGGCTTGAGCAGCGGCAGCGATCCGGGATCCTTCTGCGGCAGCACCATCTTGGCGATCGGCGCCATGCCGTTGCGGCCGCGCGGCATGTGCACGCGGACGCGCCAATCGTTTTTCTCCTGAGCGACATGCGCCGTCACGTAGGGCGTGCGCTTAATGACATCGACCAGGCCGCCGGCGAGGATGGTGAGGTTGGGGTCCTGCGTGGCCGCCTCGAAGCCGGTCTTGTAGTTGGGCAGCTGATGAACGGCCTCCATGTCGAGCCAGGTCCAGATGTGGGCCGTCGCGGGAATGGTCTTGCGGGCCTCGCGGAACGACGCCGATTGCGTGATCGGCTCGAGCTTCTCCTTGCCAAGGTGGCTGTGGAGCAGGTGCTTCAGGACCCGGTCTTCGTTGGTCAGCAGGATCGCGCCATCGATGAGCGCCAGCCGCACCGGGCCGAACTGGTAGGCGTCAATGCCTTCGTACGTGGTCTTGCGGATCGGCTCCTTCACTTCCAGCCGGGCCAGCTCTTTCTCGGCCAGCTCGTGCAGCATCTTGGCGAAGCGCCGGAGCAGGGCTTCGTCCTTGGCCTGGACGGCCAGCATGACCGCGTTGGGCTTGCTGAACTTGGCGGCGAATACGATGCCGCCGCCGGTGAGGCCGTCGAGCAGCTCGTACTTGTCCTTGCCGAGCTCCTTTTCGAAATAGGCGATGAGCTGGTTGAGCCGGCGATAGTTGGTCGAATCGTAGAGCTCGCGGACGCCGCTGATCTTGAGCGCTTCCTGCACCAGCTCGTGCGTCTCGACCGCTTCCAGGAGCGCCCGCGGCCGTTCCATCTTGACCACCACTTCCGCCTGGCTGGGGACGAAACGCAGCGGGTCCTTCGGGCTCTGGCCCCCAACCGAGGCGGGAATGATAAGAGCGACGGCAAGTGAGAGGATCGTGCGGAATTGCATGATCGGGCCCCCGGGAAGCGATTGCAGCGAAGCGAGATGCGAGATGGTACCTTGGGCTGGCTTCGTGGGTTTCGGGAAAGTCGGGAGATGACAGGGTGACAAGCCGTTTAGCCCCGGTTCGAAGAACCGGGGCGGACAGGATCCCGCGCGTGGGATTCATCCATTGCCAACCGCCTGTCCGCCCCGGTTCTTCGAACCGGGGCTAAACGGTCTGTCACGCCTTCCTTGTCACCTTCTGAACCGGAGGTTCCGGAATTCGATGACGAAGAACTCGGCCTGCATGCCCAGGTAGCCGCGCGGCACGGGACAGTCATTCCAGGTGCACGTCGACGTGCCGTTGACGGCGACGCTGATGGTCTTGCCCTTGCACGTGATGTCGTAGGTGTTCCATTCGCCCGGAGGTTTGACGTGCTTGGGCCCGTCGCCCTTGGCGACGACTTCCGGGGCGGGCTTGGCCACGTCGGGGATGCGGAAGATGTCGCCCATGAACGGCGGCTTCTGGGTGTGCGCCAGCTGCACCTGGTGCCAGGTCACGCCGTCGCTCTTGGAGCGGATGTACACGCCGCTGTTGTACACCGGGTCGCCTTCAACCTTGCGAAATCGCCACTCGAGATGGAAGACGCCGTCGCCGAATTCCTTGTCGAACAGCAGCATCTCCTTGACGCCAACGCCGTCGCAGAGCAGGACCTTGCTTTTCGTGTCCACGCTCCAGGGGTTCTTCTCGTTGAGCTTGGTGTCCGGCGCCAGCGGCACGCGCTTCCAGCCGGCGAGATTCTTGCCGGGGAAGAGGTCCTGCCAATCTCCCTGGGAACGGGCTGGCGCGGTAGCGCAGCTGGAGGCAAGCATCGCGAGGATCAGGATTCTGACGGTCATGGCGGTCACCTCGAATGGAGCGATTTTCGATGATGGCGCGCTCGAGGGCCGTTTGCAAGCGATAAATGTGAAGACGCCGCCAAGGCCCTGCTTTTTCCTGAAGGATTCGCAAGGATTCGTGGGCTCTGAGAGCGGATTCTTGCGAGTTCCGCTACAGGAATTGGCGACCGCGCAAAAAAAAAGTCGGACCGACCCGATCACAAGGACGCTGCCAACCTTGTAATCTGCAATCGGTCCGAACAAGCTTAATATTTCTTAAGGTTTTATACCCGGCCTGTCCAGGGATTGCAACCCCATTTTGAAAAATTTTTTCGAAAGTTCGGGAGGTGAAATTCGAGGGCAAACGCAGGGCGAACCGCTTTCGACAGCGTGCGGTCACACGGCGAACGCATCATCGACGGTCACCGAATATCCAGGCAGGAGGGCCGACGTTGCCGTCTGGCCGGCGCCGAACACGCCATGCTCGCGATAAGCATTGCCATCCAGCGCGAGCACCGTGATCCGGTGCAATTCCGGATCGACAATCCAGTACTCGGCGATGCCCGCCCGGGCGTACTCGTCGCGCTTGGTGACGAGGTCCCGTTGCCGGCTTTCCTCGCCCTCGCTCACGACCTCCATGACCAGGTCGGCGCCTTCCGGCTGCCGCGGCAGATCGGCGAGCTTTTCCTTGCGGATGAAGATCACGGACACGGCTTGCCTCCTCATGCCAGGATGTCGTGGACAACGTGGCCGTGCACGTCGGTCAGCCGGAAGTCCCGGCCCTGGAAGCGATAGGTCAAACGCAGGTGATCGATCCCCAGGAGGTGCAGCATGGTCGCGTGCAGGTCGTGAACGGCGACGACATTCTCCTCGGCGTTGTAGCCCAGCTCGTCGGTGGCGCCGTAGGTCAGGCCGCCTTTCACGCCGCCGCCGGCCAGCCACATCGAAAAGCCTTTCATGTGGTGGTCGCGGCCGTTGCCTTGCGCCATCGGCGTGCGGCCGAACTCGCCTCCGTACACGATCAGGGTTTCATCGAGCATGCCGCGTTCTTTGAGATCCTTGATCAGCGCCGCCGAGGCCTGATCGACTTCCGAGGCGCTGCCGGCCATGTGCGTGCGGACGGAGCCGTGGTGATCCCAGTCGCGGTGATACAGCTGGATGAAGCGGACGCCGCGCTCGGCCAGGCGGCGGGCCATGAGGCAGTTGGCGGCGAAGGTGCCGTCGGCGCGGCGGGTGCCGTACATGTCGAGGATGCGTCGCGGCTCGCTGGCGAAGTCGCGCAGGGCCGGCACCGACGTCTGCATGCGAAACGCCATTTCATACTGGGCAATGCGCGTGGCGATCTCCGGATCATCGATGGCGTCGTCGTGCAGGCGGTTCAACGTCTGCACGGCATCGATCACGTCGCGCTGCCGGACCTCGTCCACGCCGTGCGGATTCGTGAGGTACAAGACCGGATCGCCGGTGCCGCGCAGGTGAATGCCCTGGAACCGGCTTGGCAACAGGCCGCTGCTCCACTGCCGCTGGGCGATCGGCTGCGATTGGCCGAACCGCCCGGTGGATGTCAGCACCACGAAGCCGGGGAGGTCGTCGGCGTCGCAGCCGAGGCCGTAGTAGAGCCACGAGCCCATCGCCGGCCGCCCGGAGATCGTGGTGCCGGTGTTCATGAAGGTGTGGGCCGGATCGTGGTTGATCGCCTCGGTCTTGAGCGAGCGGATGATGCACATCTCGTCGGCGACCGAGCCGAGGTGCGGGAAAATCTCGGCAATCTCCTGACCCGACCGGCCGTACTTACGGAAGGGATGCTGTGGCGCGAAGCACCGCAGCTGGGCGCCCTGGAGCTGGGCGATCGGCTGGCCGCGGGTGTACGATTCGGGCATCGGCTGGCCGTGGAGCTGGGCCAGCCGCGGCTTGTAGTCAAAGCTCTCCAGGTGCGATGGCCCGCCGGCCATGTACAGCCAGATGACGCGCTTGGCCCTGGCCGGCACGTGCGGCGTGCGGATGACGCCGCGCCACTGATCGGTCTGCGGGCGCTGTTGTGCCGCGGCGCGGCCCGGGTTGAGCAAGGACGCGAGGGCCATCAGGCCCATGCCGCCGGCGGTTTCGCGGAGGAAGGTGCGGCGTCGGAGCAGTCGTTTGTTCATGTTCACCCAGCTCAACATCAGAATAGAGGTTCAAGGTCACGTCGCGTTCGTTCGCTGCCCGGATGCAGTTGCTGATCCATTCAACGATCCATGTACACCTCGATGACTTGCTCTCCGCCATGTTCCGGATTGCCAATCAACCGTTGACCTTTCGGATCGACAACCCAGTCCATCATTTCGAGTGGAATCTGCCCAATCAAAACGGGAAACTCGTCCGGTATTTCGCCGACGTCCGTGGTGCAATCGCGCCCCTGGATCGTCAGGCGAACCGGACCGTAGATCCCCATTTCGAGCGCGCCTCCAAGGCCGCGTGACTGCCGTGTGCGAAACAAAGTCAGGCCGAGCTTCTCAATGAGCTTCTTGGGGGCAAGCAGCATCGATGCTCCGGTGTCGACCAGGGCGTCGTGCACTTCGACGGAACGAACCTTGTCTGAGGCCAGCTCGCCTTGGGCAACTTTGACAACATCGGTAAGGTTGTCGAGTTGTGCCGTCACTTTGACCTTTCCCATTGTGTTCGTCCCCATGGTCAATCCCTCGTAATCGTCTCGTGCAAGTTCAAAATCGCCCGCGTCACCGACGTCCACGCGGCCAGCTCCGCGCGCGGCAAGTCCATCGTCGCAGGCCGTTCGCCGACCTTCAAGAGCGCCTCGGCATCCTTGGCATTCGCTTGATAATGCTGCACATGCTGCCGCAGCAAGCCTGACAGAATCCGTTGTTCTGCCGCCGTTGCCTTGCGCTGCAGCGCTTCGCGGAAGGCGAAGTCGATGCGAGCCGCCGTGTCCTTGCCCGCCTCCTTCAAGACGCGCTCGGCGAACACGCGCGACGCCTCCACATAGGTGGGATCGTTGAGCAGCACCAGCGCCTGCTGCGGCGTGTTCGAGCGCGGCCGTTCGACCGTGCACTCCTCGCGCGACGGCGCGTCGAACGCCAGCAGGCTCGGATGCAGGAACGATCGCTGCCAGTACGTGTACAGCCCGCGGCGATACTGGTTGTCATTCTTGTCGTGCCGCCATTCGCGGGTCGGGAAGTTCAAGTAGCGCAAGTAGCCGGCCGGTTGGTACGGCCTGACGCTGTCGCCGCCGACGCGCTCGATCAGCAGGCCGCTGATCGCCAGGGCGTTGTCACGGACGAACTCGGCGTCGATGCGGAAGCGGGCTTGCCGGGCCAGGAGCTGGTTGTACGGGTCGCGCTGCCGCAGCTCGGGGCCGGCGCGCGACGCCTGGCGATAGGTGTTCGACGTCGCCATCAGCTTGATCAGGTGGCGAACGTCCCAGCCCTTGTCGCGAAACTCCAGCGCCAGCCAGTCGAGCAGCTCCGGGTGCGTCGGCCAGGTTCCCTGAGCGCCGAAGTCGTCGAGCGTCTTGACGATCCCCTGGCCGAAGAACAGCATCCACAGCCGATTGACGAAGACCCGCGCCGTCAACGGGTTGTCCGGCGACGTGACCCAGCGGGCCAGGTCGAGCCGGTCGGCGCGTGGCTTGTCGAACTTGAGCGGGGCCAGCGACGCGGGCGTGCCCGGCTGGACGATCTCGCCGGAATCGTCGAGCCAGTTGCCGCGCGGCAGCACCCGCACCGTGCGCGGCGGACCCGACATGCTCACGAGCGTCGTCGGAATGCCCTTGCTGAACTCGGCCTTCCGCTTCTGGACCGCCGTGAGCTGTTCCTGCGCCTTCTGCAAATGCGGCGTGATGCTGCGATAGTAGTTGGCGAGCCGCTCCTTCTGCTTGGCGTTGCGCTTGCCGGCGTCGATCTGGAACAGCGCCTCGACGTCCTTCGGCAAGCCTTTCGTCCCCGCCGACTTGATCTGCGCTTCCCAGGCTGCCTGGCCCTTGACTGCGTCCGGCGCCGTGAGCGCCTTCTGCTGCGCGGCGATCTGTTCGTCGAACTCCCTCAGCTTCGCGGCCTGCGCCGCGTTCGCGATCGGCGTTTGCTCTTGCCGGCCGACCGGCCGTTCCTGAATGTCGGCGAAGAACGCGCCGAACTTGTAGAACTCCTTGGTGCTAACCGGGTCGAACTTGTGATCGTGGCATTCGGCGCAGCCGAGGGTCAGCCCGAGCCAGACGGTGGAGACGTTGCGCACGCGGTCGGCGAAATACTTGGCCTGATACTCTTTCGCCTGAGCCCCGCCTTCCTCGGTGGTCTGCAGCAGCCGGTTGTAGCCCGAAGCGATCTTCTGCTGCACGGTCGGGCTCGGCAACAAGTCGCCGGCCAGCTGCTCGGTGGTGAAGCGATCGAACGGCACGTTGCGGTTGAAGGCGTCGATGACCCAGTCGCGATACAGACTGATGTCGCGATGGTTGTCGCTGTGATAGCCGCCCGTGTCGGCGTAGCGGACCAGGTCGAGCCAGTAGAGGGCCATCCGCTCACCGAAATGTTTCGAGGTCAGCAGCCGATCGACGAGCTTGGCGACCGCTTCATCGCGCCGCTGCGGGCCGGCGGCGTACTCGGCGACGAAGTCGTCCACTTCCTGCGGCGTCGGCGGCAAGCCGAGCAGGTCGAACGACAGCCGGCGGATCAGCGTGCGCGGATCGGCCGCCGCGGACGGCGTCAGGCCTTCCTTTTCCAACCGCGCCAGGATGAACGCGTCGATCGGATTCCGCACCCACGCGGCATTCTTCGCGGCCGGCGGCTCATGCTTGACCGGGGCGATCAGCGACCAGTGATTCTGGTACTTGCCCCCCTGCTCGATCCAGGCGCGGATCAGCTCGATCTGCTCCTTGGTCAGGGCCTTGTTGGTCCGCGCCGGCGGCATCCGCTTGCTTTTCTCGGTGGCGACGATGCGCTTGAACAGCTCGCTGTCGGCCGCCTTGCCGGCAACGATGATGTGGTAGCCGTCGCGGTCGTCGTAGATCCCTTTTTCCTGATCGAGCCGCAGGTCGGCCTTGCGCAGGTTGTTGTCCGGCCCGTGGCAGACGAAACAGTTGTTCGACAGGATCGGCCGGATGTCGCGGTTGAATTCGACGGTCTTGTCGGCGGCCGACGCAGCCAGGCATTGGGCCAACAATAGTGAGATGGCTGACAGCGAGATGGCGGTGACGCGAACGCGCATGGTCGACTCCACGAGAATCTTGCAGCGGAAGCGAAAGCAGGCGGGGATGTTGCTGATTTCAATGTAACAAAACGGACGGCGCCCAGCAATTTGTTATTGAGCGCCGGCTTCGGCTTCGCGCAGCGCCGCTTCGTAATCCGCCGGCGTGTTGAGGTTGCGCAGCGTCTTGAATTGCGGATCGACGTCGCGCAGCTCGTCGGCCGTCACCACGCGGGTCGGTTCCATGTCGAATAGGAAGACCGGCCGCAGCCGATCTTCGGCGAGCAGGCGTTCGACCGACTGGGCAACTTCAACTCGATAGACCGCCGCCAGCGGATGATGAAAGCCCGCCACCAACGGAACGCAGATGTGGTGGTCGCCGAGCAGGTCGATCAGGCGCCGAACGAATGCGGGTTGCACGAACGGCACGTCGCAGCTTGAGGCGTAGGCGGCGTCGGCCCGTCCGGTCAAGCCCCGCAAACCAGCGGCCAGGCCTTGCAACGGTCCGCGACCCTGCTCGTCGTCCCGGGCAATCGGCACTTCGGGCGGCAAATCCGGCAGCGATTGATCGGGCGCGGCGACCACGACAACGGGATCGACAACCGTCCCTAGGAGGCGCACGACACGTGGGAGCATCAATTCGCCAGCGAACGGCAGCCAAGCCTTTGGCCTGCCCATTCGCTTGCTTTCCCCCCCACACAGAACGATGCCGCCAAAGGTCATGGTTGTCCCCTGGAGAAGGCTGGATTCATTGCATTGTAACTTCTGTTCACTGTTTTGTTCACTTATGCCGTGAATGTCCCGGCCAGGCTCATGTGGTTGACGCTCGGCAAATCCTTGTCTTTCCTTGTCTTTCCGCGTGCAATGTTTATAATGTTGATAAAGATAGTCGATATAAACCGGGGCACCGATGTTCAACGACGAGCTGACTCCTGATGAAATCGCCGACGCCAGCCGGCGGCTCGACAGTAAGTCGCCCGAACAGATTCTACGCTGGGCGGTCGCGACCTTCTTCCCCAAACTCACCATGGCCACCGCCTTCGGCCCGGAAGGAAATTGCATCATCCACATGCTGGCCGACATCGAGCCACGGGTCCGCATCTTCAATCTCGAAACCGGCTATCAGTTCGCCGAGACCCTGGAGTTGCGCGAGCGGATCAAGCGTCGCTACGGCATCGAAGTCGAATACATCCGCCCGGAAATGACCGTGCCTGCCTACGAGGAGGAACACGGCGGTCCGCTGTACGTGCATCGGCCGGATCAATGCTGCTATGACCGCAAGGTCCTGCCGCTGCGCCGGGCGGTGGCGGGCTACAAGGCGTGGATCAGCGCCATTCGCAAGGATCAGACGGCGGACCGCGGCCGGGCCGACATTGTTCAATGGGACGCGAAGTTCGAGCTGGTGAAGGTCAACCCGCTCCTGCAATGGACGAAAAGCGACGTGTGGAAGTTCATCACGGATCACGAGGTGCCCTACAATCCGCTGCATGACCAGGGGTATCCAAGCATCGGTTGCTGGCCGTGCACGCGGCCCGTGGCGTCCGGCGACGACGACCGCGCGGGCCGCTGGGCCGGCTCGATGAAAAAAGAATGCGGGCTGCACGTGGTCGAGCATCAAAGCGGCAGCGGCATCTGACAACGTGGCGGCAAGTTTCCAACTTGCTGCGGCGCTGGGCGAGTCTCCGGCCGCCGCGGCTTCGGCAAGCTGGAAACTTGCTGCCACAGGAAGCGACGATGAAACTCTCGGCCAAAGCACAGTACGCCTGCGTCGCCATGCTGGAGCTGGCGTGTCGTCACGGCGTCCGGCCGCCGGTCCGACGGAAGGACATCGCGGCCCAGCACGGCATCTCGGAGCGATTTCTGGTGCAGATTCTGCTGGAGCTCAAGGGCCATGGACTCGTCGAGACCACGCGCGGCGCCGCCGGCGGCTATCAGCTCGCCAAGGCGCCGGCCGACATCACGCTCGCCGATATCGTGTATGCCATCGACCAGGCGCCGCCGGCGTTGCCCGCCGCGCTGACCGGGTTGCCGGCCACGCCGGCGGTCCAGACCATTCGCAGCGTGCTGCGCGACGAGCAGCGCCGCCAAGAGGAGCGGCTGGAGGAAATCACCCTCGCGGAGCTGGCGCGGCAAGCGCAGCCGCACGGGGAACTGCTCTACCAGATCTGAACGGACCAAGAGAGGTCGTTTCCCTTTGCCAGCCGTTGCGTGCCGATTTAAGATGACAGGGGATAATCCTACGGCAGGATTCTCGTGTCGCGTGACAGGTTCGCCGATCCCGCGAGGGAGCCGCGAGAGCAAGCCGCCCGGCCATCCCCATGCTCCCCATGCTCCCCGTGCCCACTCAACCGTGATCCCGTGACGTACAGGACGCGCCATGGCGGACCCAGTCACTCAGTCGGCCACCCAGGAATCGGTTCCGCCCGAACCGGTCGCGGCCGAACCGGTCGCGGCCCCGGCTGCCGACACCGCGGCGGCGCCGAGTCCCGAGCCCGACTTGACCGGCCAGACGTTCGGCGATTTCCGGATCATGCGCCGGCTGGGCCAGGGCGGCATGGGCCAGGTTTACCTTGCCGAACAAATCTCGCTGAAGCGGCACGTCGCCCTCAAATTCCTCAAGGCGGACCTCGCCGCCAATGAAGTCTCACTCAGGCGCTTCAAGCAGGAAGCGGAATCCGTCGCACGGGTCACCCACGCCAACATCGTGCAGATCTACGCGATCGCCGAGACCGCCGGCCAGCACTACATGGCGCTGGAGTACGTCGAAGGGAAGAACCTGCGCGAGTTTCTGGAAAAGCGGGGAACCCCCGATGTGTTGCTCGGCCTGCGGATCATGACGCAGGTGGCCGCCGCCCTGCAGCGCGCCAACGAGCACGGCATCGTCCACCGCGACATCAAACCGGAGAACATCCTGCTGACGCGGACCTTCGAGGTGAAGGTCGCGGACTTCGGCCTGTCGCGCTGCTTCGGCGAGCAGCAGGCGGTCCACTTGACCCAGAGCAACGTGACGATGGGCACGCCGCTGTACATGAGCCCCGAGCAGGTCGAAGGCAAGCGGACCATCGACCATCGCAGCGACATCTACTCGTTCGGCGTGACTTGTTATCACATGTTCGCCGGGCATCCGCCGTTCCGCGGCACGTCGCCGTTCGAGGTGGCCGTGCAGCACGTGCAGAAAGAGCCGGAGCCCCTCGCGGAGATCCGCCCGGATTTGCCGGCCGACCTGTGCACCATCATCCACAAGATGATGGCCAAGCAGCCCGAAGCCCGTTATCAAACGGCGCGGGAAATCTTGCGCGACGTCAGCCGGCTGCGCGACGCCGTGGTGGTGGCGGGCACGACCGCGCTGGCGCCGACGCTGTCGGGCGTTGGCGAGGCCGCGGCGGCGGCGCCGTCAACCACGCTCATTCGCACGGCGCCGGTGTCGACGTCGCGGAAAGTGTTCTTGATCGGCATGGTGCTCGTGGCCCTCGGCGTGGGGATGGCCTTTGGCTATCTCCGCAATCACCCGGGCCCGCCGCCGGAGGCCCCGCCCAACGGTGAGAACCCAGCGCCGGAGACGCTAGCGCCGGGCAAGGCGGTGTTTTCGATCGCGGACGAGGAAAAGCGGCTGCTGAAGAACTGGCAGGAGTCGGTGGCGCCCGATCCCGGACTGGACGCCATCGCCGGCATGCGGCACGCGATCGACCTGGGGCTGTTCTACTTGAAGCACAAGCGCCTCGACGATGCCGACAAGTTCTTTCAGGAATTGGAGAAGAACCCGAAGGGATTGACGTCGTACAAGTTCCTGGGCCGGCTGGGCAAAGCCATCACGCTGGCGTTTCGCGACGACGCCAAATCGTCCAACGAGCTGTTCGTGCGGCTTGTCGACGGCAAGCCGGGGAAAATCGGCGGCGCGCTGAGCTGGAAGAGCGACAAGGGCCTGCGCGAGATGATCGCCAAGGCGCTCTACCGCAACTACGTCAATGGCCCGGAAACGTTTCCGCCGCAGCTCGAAGCCTACCGGCACCCGCCGCGGCCGGCGCCGCGGCGAGAGTGACCTATTTCCACCCGCGCAAATACACATCCCCCTCCAGCATCTCGACGTGCCAGGCCGACAGGTTCCAGGCGTGCGCCAGCGTCTCGACGCCGCGGCCGGCGAACGGGGTCTTGCCCTGGCTGCCGCCGATCAGGCGCGGCGCCAGGAATACGTGCACCTCGTCGATGGCGTCGACGTCGAGAAAGCGGCCCAGCACGTCGGAGCCGCCTTCGACCAGCAGATTCGTCCAGCGGCGCTTGCCCAGCTCGTCCAGGAGGGCCGGCATCCGCGCGGCGCCGTCGTGCTCCGGTGACGGGAGCAGGACTTCGCAACCGGCGTCGCGCAGGGCATCGACCCGTTCCGCGGGGGCGCTCGACGACACCACGACGATCGTCGGGACCGTCTTCGCGGTGCGCACCAGTTGCGCCGCCAACGGCAGACGCGCCTTGCTGTCGAGCACGATTCGGCTGGCGATCCGGGGTCCGGCCGGGCGGGCCGTCAACAGCGGATCATCCACGAGGACGGTGCCGATGCCGACCAGGATGCCGTCGACGCGGCCGCGCAGCTCGTGAACCTTGCGGCGCGAGGCTTCGTTGCTGATCCACTTGGAATCGCCGGTCCGCGTGGCGATCTTGCCGTCGAGCGACATGGCCCACTTGGCGAGGACGTACGGCCGGCCGGTGTGGATCAGCTTGAGATATGGCGCGTTCTGGCGGCGCGCCTCGGCGTCGCACAGGCCGATCTCGACGGCGATGCCGGCGGCGTGCAACTGGGCCACGCCCTGGGTGGCGACCAGCGGAAACGGATCGGCCAGGGCGGCGACGACGCGGGCGATTCCCGCCTGGATCAACGCGTCGGTGCACGGCGGCGTCTTGCCGTGATGGCAGCAGGGCTCCAGGGTGACATACAGCGTCGCTCCCCGCGCTGCTTCGCCCGCCGCCTGCAAGGCGTTCACTTCCGCGTGGGCTTCGCCGAAGCGCTGGTGCCAGCCTTCGCCGACGACGTTGCCGTCGCGCACCAGCACGGCGCCCACCAGGGGATTGGGCTCGACGTGCCCCCGGCCGCGCTCGGCGATCTCCAGGGCGCGGCGCATCCACAGTTCGTCGGCGGCGTGTGACATGGGAACCGCCTGTCATTGTATTGGCCGCACGAAACCTGCCGGCTCGAAAATGATGATCGGTGGCGAGCGTCTGTCAAGCTTCCCTGCCGGTCAACCGGATAGCTCGATTTGCCAGCCTTTGGGCAGCTCTTATAATGGATGGCTATCCTGGACCACCTGTATTCTGCTTTTGGGGGAGACCGATGGCGAATCTGAACACCATGACCAGTGCCGATTGGAAAAACATGCGAAGCATGGCTGGGATCCAGAAGACGCCCTGGTGGAAGGGGAAGGGCCCCAGCGTCGGCAGCAAGCTGGAAGCGTGGCAGAAGGCCCGCGACGCCGCCAAAGACTTCCGCAAGGAGTGCGAAAAGCCGAACTACGTCTACAAGAAGAAGGAAGGATCGAAGATCAAGGAAGCCTGGAACGCTCTGATCAAGCTCCGCGACGCGCTGAAGGAGATGCTGGAGACGGCCCGATCCGCCTTGCTCAACGACCAGAACAACCAGGACCTGATCGACTTCGTGATGGAAGTTGCCGGATTGCACCAGGACGCGGTCGTCAAGCTGCCCAAGTGGAACGACGCCGTCAAGAAAATCGACGCCCTGAAAGACGGCGCCAGGCGCGACAACCTCGACCAGGTATTTCGCGACAACCTCTGGAGCTGAGGCCGGCGGCCGAGGCTGCCGGAATCTTGCGGCATTCGATAGAATGACCAGCCATTGACTTGTTGCCGAGAGGATTATTCCGTGCCTCCGAATCTCGCGGTTGTCGGCGCGACGGGCGCCGTGGGTGAAATCATGCGCCAGGTGCTCGCCGAGCACAACTTCCCCATGCGCGGCATCAAGTTCCTGGCTTCCGAGCGGAGCGCGGGCAGGACCATCGAGTTCCAGGGTAAGCCGTACACCGTCGAACCGATCCGCGCCGAGGCGTTTGCCGGCGTGGACATCGTGCTGTCGAGCACGCCGGCGTCGGTGAGCCGCGAGACCAGCCCCATGGCGGCCAAGGCCGGGGCGATCGTCATCGACAATTCGAGCGCCTGGCGCATGGATCCGCAGGTGCCGCTGGTGGTGCCGGAGGTCAACGCCGAGGCGCTGCGCTCGATTCCCAAGGGGATCGTCGCCAACCCGAATTGCTCGACCATTCAGATGGTGGTGGCGCTGAAGCCGTTGCACGACCTGGCCCGGATCAAGCGCGTGGTCGTCGCCACGTATCAGGCGTCGTCGGGCAAGGGGGCCAAGGCCTTGTACGAGCTGGATTGCCAGATCAACGCTCTGGGCCGCGGCGAGAAAGCGCCGGCGGTAGCGGCCCACGCCGCCCAGCTCGCCGGCAACGTGCTGCCGCACGACTGGAAGCTGGGTGAGGACGGCTACAGCGAAGAAGAGATCAAGATGGTCAAGGAAACCAGGAAGATCATGGGGGACGACACGATCCTGGTGTCGCCGACGACGGCGCGGGTGCCGGTGCGCGTCGGTCATTCCGAATCGATCAATCTCGAATTCCATCAACCGATCACTCCGGAACAGGCGCGGGAGGCGCTGCGCCAGGCCCCGGGCATCGTGGTCCTGGACGACTATGGCCAGGGGGACGTGCCGTTGCCACTGAAGGCGGCGGGCCGCGACGAGGTGTTCGTGGGCCGGATTCGCCGCGACCCGACCGTTGCCCATGGCTTGAACCTCTGGGTGGTCGCCGACAATCTCCGCAAGGGGGCGGCGACCAACGCGGTGCAGATTGCCGAAGTGCTTGTCGGGCGCGGCTGGCTGCCCAAGAGGTAATGAACCGCGCGACGCTCGCCTCCGTAAATTCCTGTTGCGGAATGGGCTGGCGCGTGGGACAATGGACCGGTTGGTTGGTGCAGCCTCGAACGAGTGGGCGGAATGCCGCGCCGGCTCGCATATCAGCGGAGGGCTTCATGAAGCGATTCCTTGCGATGGTGGGTCTGTTGGTCCTGTGTGCCGGACCTGCGACGGCCGACTACTTGTTCATCAAGATCGACCTGAGCAAAGTGAACTTCAGCGGCAACGAAACCGCCCCGCAAGAAGGTGGGGGCGAAGGCGGGCAATTCCAGCCCGGCGGACTTCAACCCGGCGGCATCCAGCCCGGCGGTCAGCAGCGCGGCATCGGCCCGCGGCCCGGCGGACTTCAACCCGGCGGCATCCAGCCCGGCGGTCAGCAGCGCGGCATCGGCCCGCGGCCCGGCGGACTTCAACCCGGCGGCATCCAGCCTGGCGGGATTCAACCCGGCGGCGTCGTCGGTCCCATGGGGCAGATGGGACAGGACGGCGAGTACGGGGAAGGGGACGGCCAATCGGAATTCGGCACGCACTATGTGCTGGCCTACATCGAAATGAGGTCGCCCCGCAAGATGATGCAGCAGGGAACCGACGGTCCGCGCCTCATGGAGTTCGAGCTGCACCGCTTCGGACGCAAAGGCAGGTTTCCGGAAGTTCCCGACATCGTCGAATACCTGCACTTGAAGTCGGATTCCGTCGTCAAGGAATACGGCAAGAAGTTCTCGAAGGACCTGAGCGAGGCGAGCGATGCCGATCGCCTGCACTACGCCGCCTCGTGGGCCCTGGCGCACGGCCTGACGAAGAGCTTCCATGACGCGATGGCGATCCTGGCCAAGGTCAACCCGAAGCACTTCGCCGTGGTCAATTACCAGCGCGTGCAGGCTGACTTGAAGAAGCCCCTCGAGGCCGACGATCCGACCACCGCGGCGCTCTTGAGCCAGGTCAACGACGGCTTGCACTTGACCGTCAGCGAGGAGGGCCATTACGGCTTGCTGGCCAAGCCGGGCAGCGCCCAGACGGTGAGCCTGATGAAGCGCCGCGCGGCCCGCTTCGAGGACGCCTATGAGAATTTCTTCTACTGGTTCGCCATGCAAGACGGCGTCGCCCAACCGGCCATGCCCAAGTATCGCCTGTACGCCGTGCTGATCGACGACCGCACCACGTTCCACAGCCGCCACGCCTGGTGGGGCCGGCCGCCGATGGCGGCCGACGGCTTCACCCCGCGCCGCGACAACCTGATCATCCTGTCGACGCGGCGGCTCGATGAGAACTACACCGTGTTCGAGAAGAACGTGGCCGCCCTGTGGACCAAGGGGATCAACCGCGAAGAGTTGATCACGGGAAAGATCTGGGAGCGCTCGCAAGCCAAGCAGGACATGATGACCTGGGCCGCTTTCCAGACGCTGGCGCTCGTGCAGAAGGCCATGGAAGATGAAGGGGAACGCGCCGCGATCTCGCACGAGGCGACCCGGCAACTGCTGTGCGCGACCGGCGTGCTGCCGCGGCTGGTCAACGTCCCCGAGTGGGTCCAGTCCGGCATGGCCAGCTATTTCGACACGCCGCACGGCGCCCTGTATCCAGGCGTCGGCTTGCCGAGCTGGTCGAACCTGGTGTCGTTCAAGTACTTCCTCCGCAAGAACCGCTTGGGCGGCGAGCCCTACGACATCATGCTGCGCACCATCTCCAATCAGTACTTTCTCGAAGCGCAGCGCACCGCCGAGGACGAGCGCGACGACCTGGACAAGGACAAGTCCAACAAGCTGAAAGAGGAGCAAGACATGGCCCGCGGCACCGCCTGGGCCCTCGTCTATTACCTGATGGACCAGAAAAAGACGTCGCAATTGTTGCAGTTCACCCAGGAGCTGAACAACTTGCCGCGCGATCTCGAGCTGGACAGTCGCACCCTGCAAGCCTGTTTCGGGCGGGCACTCAATCTCCTCGACGCCAAGGACCCGCGCCGTCTGGATCCGGTCAAGGCGCGAACCTTCGCCAACGACTGGATCGATCACATGACTCGGGTCAACCTCGAAGTCCCGCAGGCCATGCAGCTGTTCACGGACTATCGTTACCCGCCGGCGAAGCGGAAGTCGTCCGGACCGTCCAATCAGCCGAGCGGCATCGGGCCGGGACCCGCGGGCATCGGACCCGGCGCGGCCCCGATGATCAATCCCAATGCCCCGCCGGGACTGAATCCCCCCAGGAATAACCGACGACCCGGCTAGCCGTCGTACAAGTACACCAGCACACTCGCTCCTTCGGGATATCCTTCCAGTTCGGCCGGGACGATCACGAAGCCGTCGGCCCGCGTGGTCGAGCTGAGGATCGACGCGCCGCTGATGGCCAGCGGTTCGACCTGGCCGCCGGCGATGCGGACACGCACGTAATCCACACGGCCGGCCAGGGACGCGATCTTCCGCGCCAGCGGCAGGACCTGAGTCGGATACGGCAGCGCGGCCGGCCGGCCGCCAAGCCGGCGGACCGCGCGGCCGCCGAACAGGTCGTAGGCGCACAGGCACGAAACCGGGTTGCCGGGGAGCAGAAACACCGGCCGCGGTCCGAGGAAGCCGAGCCCGGTCGGACTGGCGGGGCGCAAGGCCACGCCGTGGATGCACAGCTCCCCCAGCTCGCGCAGCACGCGGGGCGCGTGATCTTCCTGCCCCACCGACGAGCCGCCCGACACCAGGATCACGTCTTCGGCCGCGTCTTGAAGCGCCTGGCGCACGGCATCGTAGCGATCCGGAACCATGTGCACGCGCGTGGCGGCGGCGCCGTCCCGGGCCGCGAGTGCGGCCAGCATCACCGAATTGCTGTCGACGATCCGGAACCCCGCCGGCTTCGAGCCGCACGCGAGCAACTCGTCGCCCGTGACCACGATGGCAACGCTGGGTTGACGCCGCACCGCCACCGGCGACGCGCCGACCGAGGCCAACACGCCGAGATCTTGCGGGCGCAGCCGCCGGCCGGCCGGCAGCAGCGGGCTGCCGGGCTCGATGTCCTCGCCGCGCTTGCCCACGTGACGTCCCGGCGGCACGGGTTCGGTGATGCGCACCTTGGCGCCCCCCTCGACCTCGGCGGCCGCCTCGGCCTGGACCACCGCGTCGGCGCCGTCCGGCAGCGGCGCGCCGGTCATGATCCGCACCGCCTGGCCCGCGCCGACCGCGCCGACCGCGCCGGCAAAGGGCCGGCCCGGCAGCGCCTGGCCGACGATGGCGAACTCCAGTGGCGAATACGGGTCGGCGCCGAAGGTCTCGTGCCCGCGCACGGCGTAGCCGTCCATGGCGGCGCGATCGAAGCCCGGCACGGCCACTGCCGCGATCACATCGCCGGCCAGGACGCGCCCCGCGGCCATCGTCAGGGCGATCGATTCGGCCGGCAGCGGCTGCAGCCGGTCGTCGATCAACCGCTCGACCGCGGCGACCTCGGCGCGGTCCCGGAAGCCGCGCATGCGGACATCGATCATCGGCGAACCCTCAGCGAACTGGATGCCGGACAAAGGGTTGACTCAATCAACCGCCGTCTCGGCGATCTTCTGATACACGCGCAAGGCCTGCTCGTACTCCGCCAGCGCCGCCGCCGGCAGGACCGGCCGGCTGCGCTCGATCTGGCTGGTCACCCGCCCGATCAAGAAATCGGTCTCAGCCCGCCGCGGCCGCAGCGGCATCCCCTCCACCCGCACGTGCCACGGGGCGGTGTGGGCGTAACGCCAGCGGCCGCCGGGGCGCGGCTCCCAGCAGCGCACCGCCAGCCACGACGACCCGGAAGCCGCGACCTCGGCGTCGATGGGGCTTTCGTGCCCGCCGCGCTCGGTCTTGCGGTTGGCGGGCTGGAGCGTCTTGGCCACGACGCCGTTCACCACGATCTCGATGCGATCGAGCGGCTGCGCGCTGTGCACGGTTCCAGTCACCTGCAACCGGTTCGTCGCTTCGGCGCCGGCGAGCGGCGTCCCCGGCAGCTTGCCGTTCAGTTGCGCCAGGAGCATCGGCCCGGTCGTGACGAAGCTGCGGCCTTCGTCGAGGCCCTTGAACCAGCCGTCGAAGTTGAGACCTTTGGATTGGTGAACGTAGACCCGGCCGAAACCCAGGGGCACGGGATGGACGCCCGAGGCCGTGCCAGCGGTGGGCCGCATCTTGAAGCCGCAGTTCAACAGCGCGTAGTAGTTCTGGAAGTTGAAGTCGATCCAGCCGCGCTCGGTGAAGCCCTTGGCGTCGCGCTCGATCTTCATGTACGCGGGCGGCGGCTCGCCGAAGGCGGGAAAGCCGAACTCGGTGCGCCACATGTGATTGTTGGCCAGCTCATAGAGATCGACGTTGAGCAACGCGACCAGGATCATCGACCATGGCCAGTTGGGCTTGTCGAGATCGAGCAGTGCGCCTTCGGCGCGGGCTTGCTTGACGATCCCGGCCAAGGGGGGCACGCCCTTGTCGAGGACGCCGCGGTGCCGCAGCACGAACAGCGCCCCGAGCGTGTGCGCCTTCTTGTTGACGGTGAAGATCTCGTATTCCGTGTTGCGCGGGTAGATGAGGTGCGCGGCATCGACGGCGATCGGCTTGGCCTCGGGATCTTGCTTCGGGCTGCGGCTGCTCGACTTGGGCGGCGCGAACGCCTCGGTCACCCAGTACACCAGCGGAAAGGCCACGTTCAGGTCCTCGGCCAGCACCAGGTTGGGAAGCTCGTCGAGCGGCCGATGGACGTGCGTGTCGCCGGAATACCAGCCGAGGCCGGCCATGTCGATCCAGCGGCGCAGCTTGATCGTGACCCGCGCGGACTTGTCCGCGAGCGTCACGGTTTGTGTCGCCGGCAGGTACTCGTGGCCGCGCTCCACCGTTACGGTGTACTTGCCCGGCGGCAGTTCGACGGTGAAGGGATGGGCCGACAGGGTGGTGTGCATCTCGACGCAGCGGGGGTTGTCGCCGCGTTGCTTCTTGTAGGGAATCGCGGCGCCGTCCGCCGCCTGCGAGCGCGGGAAATGCCAGGCGCCGTCGGCGCCCTGGATGTAGATGCGGGCCGGCAGCGGGCGGGCCGTTGCGTCATCGACAATCTCCCCTGTAAGCCGCAGCCGCGCCGGCTCCCGGGGCGCCCCGGCACGACCAAGACTCGTTAGGGTGGGTGGAGTCTTCGGAGCCCGTCCGTCCCTGGCCTGGGGTTCGCCGGCAAGGCCAAGCCCGGCCAGCAGGCACATCACGCAGCCAAGTCGTGTAATCATCGCAGGTCCTCACGCGGTCGTCGACTACGCCAGGTAACGAAAACACAGCCACGCGCCGACGACCAGCATTTGATAAACGAAGCGGATGGCGGTGAGCGCGTACGCCTTGCCCGCCGGGAGGTCCCAGTAGTGCTGCAGCAGGTAGCCAAAGACCACACCGTGAGCGATCGGGATGACTAGCAGCCAGAAATCGGCTGCCATCGTGTGAGCGCAAGCGGTGAGCAGGCGGAACAGCATCAACGCCAGGCCGACCACGTAGGCGTAACCGAACAAATCGAGCACGTGGTGGCGGCGCGGATCGAGGCGGACGCCGAGCGCGACGCACGCGACGCCGAACAGCAACGCGTCGACGAGACAATAGACCAGGACCATGACGGCGCCGACCAGGGTCCAGACGATGAAGGCGACGGGGTCGAGCGCGCCGGCGCGGAGCATCATGATCGAGGCCGTGACGCCGCGCATCAAGCCTTCGAACACCGCCGTCCAGCCGATGTACTGCGTCCAGCTGCCCGGCTCCTGCAGGTTGCGCATCAGCACCTGGTAGTAGTTGAGCGTCTTGGCGCCGCGTTTTCGCCGCCGCCGCGGCCGATCGTCGAGATCGTCGCCGTCGTCGCGTTCGACCCAGTCATCGGCGTCATCGCGGTCGTCGCGCCCGCTGCGCGCCGCCGGCCGGGCCTCGGGAAACAGGTTCTCGATCTCCTCGGCCGGAAACCAGTCGCCGTCCTGGCCTTCGCGCAGCAGATCGTCGGGATGCAGGCGTTCCTCAGCCGCCATTTGCCTCAGCCGGGCGTTGTCGAAGGGGCCGTACAGCTTGCCGGCGATCTTGCAGTACCAGTCGGCCATGGACGACCTGCGGGAAGGTTGCGGAAGAGTCGTTGCGATGGATTACACTCGACGGCGGCGGCGTGGACAAGGGAAAAAGGGAGGCTCAGAAGAGCAACGCCCCGGCGCGGCAAGCCGCGCCGGGGCGTTCGTGCGAGTCGTCAAACCATCGAACCATCGTCTACCGTGTGCTCGAGCGGCGGCCGCGGATCACGAGGCGGATCGTGGCGGTGAGGCCGTCCGGCCCGTTGAGGCGGAACAGGTACGTGCCGGCCTTGTTGACCCGCAGGAACAGCTGGCCGAAGCCGCCGTTGAGGGCGCCGAAGCGAGGCCCGATGGTCCTGGCGCCCGCCGGCTTCCTGAGGATCGACAGCGTGAACCCGCCGTTGTAGTTGGTCGCGAGGCTGCCGGTCGCATCGAAGGCGCTGGCGTTGATGACGAACAGCCGATTCACGAAGACCCTGCGCGGCGTCACCGCCGCCGCCAGCCCCAGGGCGGTGGACTGGATCGGCGGCGAGATCACGGCCGGCAAGCCGTTGGCCGTGGCCGACAGGTTGTACGCGCCGGCCTTGGGCAGGGCGATGCTGAAGATCGCGACGCCGCCGGAGGCGTTGACGGTGGCGTTGCCGGCGATGAAGCCGCCCGCCGGTCCGCCGGCGATGCCGAGGCTGACCGTGCCGTTGAAGTCCGGGTCGGGGTCGGCGCCGTTGCGAACCTGGACGATCACCGTGAACGGCGCGCCGGACTTGACGCTCGCGGGCACGACCGTGAACACGACCGGATTGGGATTGACCTGGTGGCTCAGGTCGTCCGCGCTCGCCGCCAGGTCCGGCGTGCCGAGGTATTGCGCCGACACCGTGTGCATCCCCAGTTCCAGGCTGCTCGTCGTCAGCGACGCCTGGCCGCCCGACAGCGGCTGATCCGGCGTTTGCGGCACGCCGTCGATGAAGAAGCGGACGAAGCCGGTGGGGACGGCGACGCTCGGCGCCTGGGCGGCGACCGTGGCGACGAACGTCACGCTTTGCTCCACGACCGACGGGCTGGGGGGGGACGCGGTGACGGTGGTGGTGGTCGCGACCTGGTTCACGGTCTGGGCGGGGTCCAGCGAGTTCGAGCTAACGATGAAATTCCCGCTCCCCAGGTAGTCCACCTGGATGGAGTGCGGACTGTCCGCGACGTTCAGGTTCGTGAGCGCCGCGAACGCCGCGACGCCGTTCACCACGTTGACGTTTTGCACGATCATGCCGTCCACCAGCAGGTCGGCCGTGCCGTCGGGTTGGCCGGCGCCGGCGACCAGCCGGCTGATGGCGGCCGTGATGATCACCGGCTGGCCGAACACGGCCGGATTGGCGCTGGAGGCCACGGCGACGCTGGTGGCGACCTGGTTCACCGTCTGGCCGCCGGCCGGGCCGCCGTCGCCTTCGAAGAAGAAGGCGTCGCCGTCGTAGTGGACCGCCACGGAGTGCGGGCTGCCGTTGGCGTTGATCGACGTCGTGTCGAAGGTCGCCTGGCCGCCCGTGAGCGGCACATTGCTTGCCACCGTGTTGCCGTCGATGATGAAATCGACGGTTCCGCTCGGCGTGCCGTCCGGGCCATCGGCCTCGTCGATCGTGGCCGTGAACCTCACCAGCTCGCCGAAGTCCGACGGATTGTTGTTCGAATCCACCGTGACCGTCACGTTGCTCTTGATGCTCTGGACGATCGTGTTGCTGTTGGCCGCATTGAAGTTCGCGTCGCCGTCGTAGTGGACGAAGACGCTGCGATTGCCCCGGCTCAGCCACGCGGCATCGGTGACGTCGAAGCTGACGGCGCCCGCGGCGAGACTCATGTTGCTGATACGCTCGATGCCGTCGATGAACAGGTCGGCGGTGCCGCCTGGCGTCCCGGCCCCCGGTGCAACGGCACTGAAGGAGACGTTGAAGGTGACCGTCGTGCCCAGGAGCGCGGGGGAATTCGTCAGCAGGTTGCCCGACACGTTCGCCTTGTTGACCACCTGGCCGCCGCTCAGCGAGCCGCTCGCCGCGTTGAAATCCGTGCTGCCGCTGTAATGGACAACCACGCTGTGCGGACTGCCGGCCACCGGCAGCACGACCGCCGGCAACGTCGCTTGCCCGTTCGAGAGGGCGACGTCGTCGCCCACGATCAGGCCGTCGATCTCGAAATCGACCGTGCCCGTCGGGATGCCGGCGCCCGGCGCCACGGCGCTGACCGTGGCCGTGAACGTCAGTGGCTGCCCGAACAAGGAAGGGTTGTGATTCGAGGAGACGGCGACGCTGGTGCTCGCTGCCGTGACCGTCTGGGCCACGCCGGCCGTGTCGCTGCTGCCGTTGAAATTGGGAGTGCCCGGATAGTCGGCCGTGATCGTGTACGAGCCGACGCTGAGTGTCGCGGGCAGCACGGCGACGCCGCCCGACAGCGTGGCCGGATAGTCGCCGGCCGACGGACCGCCGCTGACGTGGAAGATGACCTGGCCGATGGGGGTGGCGGCGCCCGGCGCCACGGCCGCCACGGTGGCGCGGATGACGGCGGCGCCGAAGACCGCCGGCGAGCCGGTGGTGGATACGATCGTGGTCGTGTCGGCCTTGTTGACGATCTGCGGATTGATCGTGTTCGAAAACGGGCTGAGGTTGTAGTTGTTGCTGCCGTTGAAGCGGGCCCGGATCGAATAGGTCCCCGCGTCCAGCGTGGGGGACAAGGTGGCCGTGCCGCCGGTGAAGCTCACGGTCGTTTCCACGGTGGTGGCAAGATTGGTGACGAAGAACGTGACGGTGCCGGCCGGCACGCCGCCGCCGGGCGCCGTCGGCGTCACCGTCGCGGTCAGCATGGTCTGCCCGTACACGGCCGGGTTGAACGTCGAATTGAGCTGCGTGGTCGTGTCGGCCTTGTTGACGGTGCGGCTCAGCGCGTTCGACGTGCTGGCGGCGAAGTCGTTGGTCCCGTTGTACCGGGCCGTGATGTTCGGGTGCGCGCCGAACGCCAGGTTGGCAAAGTCGAGCGTGGCCACGCCGCCGACCAAGGGGATGTCGTCGCCGATCACCGTCGTGCCGTCGAGGAAATCGACGCTGCCGCCCGGCGTGCCGGCGCCCGGCGCCACGGCGCTGACCGTGGCGGTGAAGGAGACGGTTTGTCCAAACACCGTCGGATTGGCCGTGGGCGACGCCAGGACCGTGCTCGTGCTGGCCTGGTTGACAACCTGCTGCGGGTCCAGGATGCCGACGCTGCCATTGAAGGCGGTCGTGCCGTTGTAGACGGCGCGGATCGGGTGCGTTCCCGCCGACAGCGCGCTGAAGTCAAAGCTGGCGACGCCGTCGACCAGCGCCACGTCGTCGCCGAACACGGTCGCCGTCAGGTCGTCGATGAAATCGACGGTCCCGGTCGGCACCGCCGCTCCTTGCGTCTGGCTCACGGTAGCGGTGAAGGTGACCTGCTCCCCGAAGGTGGAGGGGTTGAGCGACGACACGACCGTGGTGGTGGTGTCGCCTCTCACCGTGTGCGACGCCGAGCCGGCGCCGGCGTTGAACGAGCTGTCGCCCAGGTACGCGACGTTGATCGTGTGGACGGCGATCCCCAACGTCGAGATATCCATGACGGCGACGCCGCTGTCGAGCGTGTCCGAGCCGATCAGGTTGGCCGGGATGGCCGGTCCGTCGTAGAAGTTGACCGTCCCCGTCGGCACGCCGAAGGCAGGCGAAACGGCGCTCACCGTGGCCGTGATGGTGATCAGCTGGCCGAAGATCGACGGCGACGGCGCCACGACGACGCCGACCGCGGTGTCGCCCTTGACGAGGTGCGCGAAGCTGGTCGTGTTGGGAATGTAGTTGCCGTCGCCCAGGTAATGAACGTTGATCGTGTGCGTGCCCATGGCCAGGCCGGTGTAATCGTCGAAGCGGGCCTGGCCCAGGCTGTCCAGCGCGCCGGCGCCGATCAGGTTGGCGGGGAGGATGGCGCCCGCGTAGAACTCGACGTCGCCGGTCGGGACGGCGGTGAACGGCGCTACCCCGGCCACGCTGACCACGAAGTCCACCGGCTGGCCGGCGCTCGACGGATTGGGCGTGGATGACGCGTTCATCGTCGTGAAGCCGCGAACGACCAGCGTGGTGGTGCCGATGCTGGGATTGAAGTTCAGGTCGCCGAGATAGTTGACGTAGATCGTGTGGACCCCCGGCGGCAGGGTGGCAATCTCGAACGCGGCGTCGCCGCTGCCGTCGATGGACGTCGAGCCAAACGAATTGCCGCCGTTGGACACGGTGGTCACCGCGGGCAAGGCGCTGCCGGACGCGGTCATCTGCGCCAGGTTCTGGCCGGCCAGGGCGCCCCCGAACGTGACCGTGTAGACGTTGAGGTTCTTGACGACCACCACCGTCCCGTCGACGCCGCCGATCGACGGCAACAGATTGAGCGCGTCTTCCACGGCGCTGGCGGCGGCGTTGAACGGCAGCGACACGGCGGTGGTGTGGCCGCCGAACGTCAGCGTGAAGTTGCCGGAGGCGCCGTTGATGGTGACCCGCTGGACCTCGGCGCCGTCGGTAATGACCACGGTGCCGGTCGGGACGCCGGAGCTCGAGGCGACGTGGACGCTGAAGGTCACGTTCTGGCCGGGGTCGGCCGGGTCGGGCGTGTCGATGACCGTGGTCGTGGTGTCGGCCTTGTTGACCTGCTGCGCCAGGTCGCCGGTGGTCATGGCGCTGTTGAAGTGGCTGTCGCCGGAGTACGAGGCGCGGATCGAGTGTCCGCCCACGGTCAAGGAGGGGAACGCGATGGTCGCGATGCCGGCGCTGTCGACCGGGACCGGCGTCTGCGGCACGCTGTCGAGGAAGAAGGTGACCGTGCCGCCGGTGAGGTTGTCGGTGCCCGGCACGGCGCCGCCCGGCGCCAGGATGTCCACGTCGGCGGTGAAGGTCACGTTCTCGCCAAACGTGGAGGGGTTGAGCGACGAGGCGACGTTGATCTCGGTGCTGGCCTTGCGGACTTCTTGCAAGATCGCGTGTTGCGCCTCGAAGAAATCGTCGGTCTCCAGGAACGTGCCCGTCACCAGGTATTCGCCGCCGGACGGGGCGATTTCCAGCGAGATGAGCCCTTGGCCCGCCAGCACGCCGCTGGCGACCGGATCGAACGTCGCCTGGCTGCCGGTCAGCGTCGTCGGGAAGTCGACCGAGCCCGTGATGCCGGGCCCGCTGATCGTGAACACAAAGGGCGTGCCGTCGGCGATCGGGCCGGTGTTGGGTTCGGGGGTCACGATTGCAGTGAAGACGACGCTCTGTCCCCACACCGAGGGATTGGCGGACGAGATCACCTCCACCGTCGCGGTGTTCTTGATGCGCGTCAGCACCACGCTGGTGGGGTGGCTGGGCGGATTGTACTGGATATCGAACTTGTTGCCGTCGATGAACGCGAAGGCCCCTTGCGCGAACTGGCCCTGCACGGCGCTGGTGGACGTGATGATCACGAAGCTGTCGCCAACGTCCACGCTGCCGCCGAGATCGCCGTCGATGCCGGCGAGATTGAGGTCGATGATGCCGTTGACCAGGAGCTGGTCGTAGTCGACGCCGGCGGTGGCGGTGGGGCTGCCGTCGTTGAGCTCGACGAAGAAGGTGACGGTGTCGTCCAGGGTGGCGTTGCCCTGGACGTGCAGGGTCCCGGGGCTGTTGCCGGGGGCCACGGCGCCGCCCGACCCGGTGGTGACGACGCCGACCGTGCCGGCGCCCGGACCGTCGTCGCCGCTCAGCGTGCCGCCGTTGAGCATGACGTTGCCGATGGTCCCGTCCACTTGCAGGATGCCGGCGTCTACGCGCGTGCCGCCGTCGTAGTTGTTGGCGTCGGAGTCCAGCTCGAGCGTGCCGGCGCCCGCCTTGATGAGCGCGCCCCCGCCGCCCGTGCTGACCAGCGGCGCCGTGACTTGCAGATCGGTCGGCACGGACGCGTTGTTGCCCACCGTGAACGTCCGCGCCACGGTTCCCAGCTCGACGATTCCGGCCCCGGTGATCAACGCCGGCACGCTGCTGGCCGTGGCCGCGACATTGACGATCGTCAGCTCCGTCGTCGCATCCACCAGGTCGATCCTGCCGCCGGTCATGTCGAGATTGAAGACGTCGGCCAGGCCCACACCGGTCAAGGTCACCCGGCCGTCGTCCATGTCCAGGAACGAGACGGCGAGGTGGCCGTCGGCGACGTTGACGTCGCCGTCCTGATTGAGCATCGCCGTGACGGTCAGGCTGCCGGTGCCGGTGGTGACCAGGCCTTCCAGCACGTGAACTTCGATGATGATGTCGTTCTGGTGGTTGAGGTCGAGCTGGCCGTCGCCGAGCACGGTTGTCAAGGCGGTGTCCGGGATCTGGTCCGACTTGCCGGAGGCGAGCTGCGCGACCGCGAAGCCGCCCGTGTTATCGCCGACCGTCAGGTGCCCCTGGAACGGCACGAAGCCGGCCGCCATGTCGAGCAGCAATCTTCCCTCGTTGACCTGGGTAAGCCCTTATACGTGTTGTCCGCCGTTCCCTGGTAGGTGAGCGTGCCGGGACCGACCTTGGTGACATCGAGGACGCCGGGGCCGTCGGTGATGACGCCGGTCACGGTGAGGGTGTCGCCGGCGGCGGCGACGCCGATCGCCGAGCTGCTGCCGAGCGTGATCGTGCCGGCCCAGGTGTTGTCATCGGCGGCGTTGTTGAGGGCGCCCTCGCCGCTCGTGCCCGAGCCGTTGATGGTCAAGCGCTCCTCGGGCACGGTGACGCTTCCCTGAATTTGCAAGGAGGCGCCGTTGCTGACCAGCGTGCCTTCCGGCCCGTCGGTCACGGTGCCGACCAGGGCCGTGCCGCCGCCGGTGACGACCGCCGTGATCTGATTCTGATTGGCGCCGGCCAGGCTGCCGGTGAAGAAGATGGTGAAGACGTTGGCCGTCTTGGTCACCTGCACGTTGCCGGCGCCGATGGTGGACAGCACTTCGAGGGCCATCTCGACGTCCAGGGCCGTGGCGGTCAGAGGCAGGGCCGCCGTTTGCTGGCCGTCGAAGCGCAGCGCGAAGGTGCCGTTGGCGCCCAGGACCGTGACGGTCTGAACTTCCCAGGCCGAGCCGATGACCGCGGTCGTGCCGCCCGCGCCGGCGGCGGTCATGAGCCGCTGGCTGCCGATGGGGCTCAACGGGCCGTTGAAGCTGACCGTGAAGACGTTGCCGCGCCGCACGACGTTGACGCTGGCGCCGCCGATCGATCCCAGGGCGTTGAGGGCGTTTTCCACGCTGGCCAACGGTCCCACGCCGCCCGACGCGGGAATCAAGAATCCCAGGCTGCCGGTCGTGGAACCGTTGAAGGTCAACTGGAACGTCCCGCTCGTCGAGCCGCCGACGGTGATGGTCTGCGTCTCGCGGTGACGGCCCAGGGCGCCGGCATGGCGAACGTTGAGGACGCCGTCGCTGACCAAGGTATTGCCGCTGTAGGTGTTCGCGCTGGGGAAGACCACCGTGCCCGGACCGACCTTGGTCAAGTCCCCCGCGGGCACCGGGACAACGAAGGGATCCTGCACCTAGCCGCTCGCGGTCAACTGGGTGCCGGCGTCGGCGCCGATGGCGCTGTTGCTCTGGAAGAACACGTCGCCCGACCAGGTATTGTCGCCGCCCAGGTTGTGCAGCGCGCCGGCGTTGCCGGCGCCGGCGCCGTTGAGCGCCAGCGCCTCGGCCACGACCAGGCCGGCGCCCTGAACCTCCAGGGCCGCTCCGTTGGCCACGCGAGTGCCGATGCTGCCATCCGCCACGGTCGTGACGATCACGTCCGTCGATGCCGTCGATCCCGTGCCCGACATGAAGTTTTGATTGACGCCGGCCATGGTGCCGATGAACGTCACGGTGTAGACCCAGAGTTGGGTGCCCGACGGGGTGTCGATGGGTCCGGTGCGAACGACGCTGACGCTGCCGCCCACGCCGCCGATGCTCGACAATCCGTTGAGGGCGTTCTGCACGCTCCCGAACCCGGTCGCCGGCGCGCCGAAGGCGAGCTGCCCCGTCGTTTGCCCGTTGAGCGTCAGGTCGAACGTGCCGGGGCCGACCATCGGGCCGATCACCGTGACCCGCTGGATCTCGTTGAAGGCCGGCGTGGTGCCGAGGGCGCCGGAGTCCTGGATGTTGACGATGCCGTTGTTGATGTAGGTCGTGCCGGTGTGATGGTTGGCGGTGGACAGCACCAGCGTGCCGGGGCCGACCTTGTTGATGCCGGTGGCCGCCGTCTCGGTGAGACCGGCGGCGGGGTTGATCGTGAGGCTGTCGCCGGCGGTGCTGACGCCGAAGGCGACCACGCCGGGCGGGGCCGTGTCCGGGGCCAGGCCGGGCTGGATGTCGAGCAGGATCGGCCCCGACCAGGTGTTGTCGCCGCCGGTGTTGTACAAGACGCCGGTGCCGAAGATGCCGGTGCCCGACAGCGACAGGCTTTCGGCGGCGACCACGACGTTGACGCCGGCGAACGCTCCGGTGGTGGGCGTGTGCATCTGCAGTTGCGCGCCGTCGCGGACCAGCGTGCCGTTGACGCCGACCGCGCCGCCGCCGTCGCCCAGCGCCTCGGCGTGCTCGACCTGCAGGGCGCCCTGGTTGACGAACGTCGTGCCGCCGTAGGCGTTGGGCCCGCCCAGCGACAGCGTCCCCGTCAGCTCCTTGGTCAACGTGAAGTTGGCGCCCAGGTCGTCGATCGAGCCGATGCCCAGGAGTCCGGTCTTGCTGCCGATGGTGAGCTGGCTGCCGGAATCGACACCGATGGTCGAGTTGGTGGCCAGGGTCAGCGGGCCGGTGTACGTGTTGAAATTGCTGCTGTTGCGCAGCGCGCCCTGGAAGTGATTGTTGAACAGGATGCCATCGCCGTTCAACGTGATCGGCTCCAGCTCCAGATCGGATTGCAGCTCCAGCGCGGTGCCGGCGTTGACGATGGTGTTGGCGGCCGCCGCCGGATCGCCCAGCGCCCGCGGATTCTGCACGATCAGCACGCCTTCGACTACTTCGGTGACGCCGGCGTACGTGTTCGTGCCGGCGAGGATGACGTTGCCCTGGCCGATCTTGGTCAGCCGCCCCGGCGACGCCGTTCCCGGCGCGTCCTGGATGATGCCGACGATGGTCAAGGACGCGGTGGCGCTGCCGTTCTGCAAGGTCTGCGTCCCCTTGGCGCTGACCGTCGTGTCGCCGGCCAGGTAAACCGGTCCGGTCCAGATCGAGGTGCCGCTGACGGCGCGCAGGGCGCCGGCGTTGGCGGCGCCGTCGTCCAGGAACAGCCGATAGACGCCGCGGCCATAGGTTCCGGCCAGGAGAGTGTTGGTGGCCGGGTTCAGCTCCAGGTCGCGGACCTGCGTGTTGGCCAGGCCGTTGCCGAAGTGCTGCCAGTGCGTCGTGCCGAACAGCAGGCGGTAGACGCCGAGGTCGGTGCCGACGTAGAGGTCCTTGGTGCGCGGATCGAGCACGACCTTCCACACCGGGGCGCTCGGGAGATCGTGAGTGATTTCCGTCCAGTTCTGGCCCGCGTCGGTCGTCTGCCAGACCCCGCCGTTGGTCACGTTGCGGACGGCGTACACGGTGTCGCGATGGGTCGGATCGACTTCCAGGTCAACGATGAAGCCCAGGCCGGCGAGGCCGGTGGTCCGGTCGGTCCACGATACGCCGTGGTTCTTGGTCAGGAAGACCGAGTTGCCGTCGGTGACGTAGATGGTGTCCGGGTCGTAGGTGTTGCTGCCGTTGTCGGCGTTCTGGCTGAACACAGGATCGGCCTGGAACGCTCCCTGGAAGGTGGCGATGCCGATTTCCGAGACGAACGGCAACGCCGGGGGGACGCTGAGGTTGGTCCAGCTGTTGCCCTGGTTGAACGACTCTTGCAGAGTGGAGCCGCCGACCAGCAAGCGCGTGGTCAGGATGCTGTCCAGGACCAGCGGCGCCACGGTGCGGAAGGTGTTGACCGGCAGCGTCGTCCACGTTCCCGGAGCACCGCCGCTCAGCGAGCGGCGAATGATCGCGTTGCCGCCGGTGCGCAGCTCGACGTAGTAGACGTTGTTCGGATCGTTCGGGTCGACACGGACCTGACCGCCGCCGCTGTTGAACGTCTGGCCGGCGGTCTTGTCGTCGAGGTAGGCCCAGTTCAGATTGTTGGTGAATTGCAGGGCGCCGTTGGACTGGGCGCCGGCATAGGCGATCTTGAGGTCGGTCGGATGGCCGGCGACGCCGTTGATCTGGGCGACGCCGAGGTTGCCGTTGAGGTTGGTCCAGTTGCCGTTGGTTTCGCGGCGCCAGACGCCGCCGTCGGTGCCGACCAGCAGCCGGCCCTGGGCGTCGCGCGTCAAGGCATGGTCCAAGGTGTGCGGGCCGTTGCGCCGCCGACCGTCGCCAGGCCCGCCAGCGCGGTTTGCACCTGGGCGGCGGTGGAGTTCCAGTTGATGGCGGCGGTGGTCGCGCCGTCGAAGGTCAACGTGAACGTCCCGGCGCCTCCGGTGGACGTCACCACTTGCACGTTGTTGTCGTTGACCGGCGACGTGACTTGCACATTGCCCATCCCGATCGTCGACAGGCCTTCGAGCTCCGCGTCGATGTCGGCCGCCGTCGGGAAGTCCAGGACGTTGAGCGTGTTCCCGACGACCCCCTTGAACGCGAAGTCGAACGTGCCCCCCACGCCCAGGACGGTGATCGTCTCGATCGCGTTGTTGGAGACCAGCGTCCAGGTCTTGCCCGAATCGATCGTCCGGTAGATGCCGCTGCCGTAGAAGGAGTCGATCGAGTTGTTGGTCTCGCCGGTGCCGATGTAGATGATGCGCGGGTCGGTCGGGTCCATGGCGATGGCGCCGACGTACAACGGGTCGTCGGCGGTGAGGCCGTCGGCAATCGTGGCCACCGTGACCGGGTCGGTCGGCCCCGCGGTCAGGATCGGCTGATTGACGGCCCCGAGGTTGCCCTGGAACGTGATGGTGAAGACGTTGCCGGTGCGGGAGACGACCACGGAGCCGTCGTTGCCGCCGATGGTGGACAGGCGGTTGAGCGCCGTCTGCAGGTCCTGCGCGCTGGCCGTGGTGGGCAACGGAACCGTGGTGTCGCTGGCGCCCGCCAGGTCCATGAACGTGAGGGTGAACGTCCCCGTCCCGTTGACCGTGACGGTTTGCTGCTCGTCGGCGCCGTTTTGCAGATCGAAGAGCGGCAGCCAGCTCTTGCCGCCGTCCTTGGTCTTCCACACGCCGCCGCCCGCCGTGGCGATGTAGATCACGTTCGAATCGGTGAAGTCGGTCACGACGCCGGTCACGCGGCCGGTGACCGCCTGGTTGCCCGCGGTTTGGGCGTTGTTGATCGGGTTGGGCCCGATGTTGAACCACTCCTCGGGGACATTCGAGACCTGGGCGGGGCCCCGTCCCTCAATCAGCAGCGACTCGCCGCCGACCGTGATGCCGCCTTGCAGTTCCAGGGCGGCGCCGTCGACCACGATGGTGGCGCCGGCGCCTTGCACCGTCGTCAGCACCATGGCGTTGGTCCCGGCCATGCCCAGGGCCCCCAGCGACGGCTGGTTGAACGCGAAGAACTTGCCGTGGAAGCTGATCGTGAAGACGTTGCCGGCCCGCGTCACGTTCACCGAACCCCCACGCCGCCGATGGTGGACAGCGCGTTGAGCTCGTCGCGCACCTCCTGCGCCGTCGCCGTGGCCAGCAGCGGGTTCGTCGGCTGGCCGTTGAACGACAACGTGAACGTGCCGGTGGTCGATCCCGACAGCGTCACCGTCTGGACCTCGGCGTTGCCGGTGCCCCCCAGGCCCTGGCCGCTCTCCAGCACCAGGGCGCCCTGAAGGACGAGCGTGGTGCCGCGGTAGGAGTTGTTGCCCGTCAGCGCGACCTTGCCGCCGCCGACGATCCGCAGGTTGCTGCCGCTGGGCGACGGATCGAGGGCGTCGTCGATGTTGCCGAACATGGTGATGCGCGCGCTGGGCATGACCGTGATCGTCGCGTCATCCTGCAGCGTGGTCGGGCCGTGCCACAGGGCGTCGGCGGAGATGACGGTCAGGGCGCCGTCGCCGAACGCCGCGTTGCCGGTGCTGTTGAGAACCAGCCGCTCGTACCAGATGCCGATGCCGCCGGACAGGCCGCCGTTGTTCAGCGGCGCGCCGGTCTGCAACTCCAGGGCGGCGCCGTCGCCGTTCATGATGGTCGCCGGCACGACCAACAGCCCGGGGGTCGGATTCGGAATCAACTCCGGCACGGGCACCCCCAGCAAGCCGCCGCCGAACGACACGGTGTAGATGTTCGCGGTCTGGGCGACGGTCACCACGCCGCCCACGCCGGCGATGTTCGGCAGCGCATTGAGCGCGTTGGCGATGTCCGTGGTGGTGGCGCTGGACGACAGCGGCCCGGTGAGCAGGCCGGCGAAGTCCAAGGTGAACGTGCCGGCCGCGCCGGTGATCGTGAGGCTTTGCAGCTCCGCGATGCCGCGGTCCACGGTGGTGGTCGTCTGCGAATACGACTGGTTGCCGGCCGCCGTCCCCGTGCTGGCAATGCCCAGGGCGGCGTCGTGCTGGACGCGGAGCACGCCCTCGGCCACCTGGACCGCGCCGGAGTACGTGCCGTCGCCCTGCAGGTTCAGGCGCTGCGAGCCGAACTTCGAGAGGCCGCCGCTGGTGGTGCTGTTGAGGTCGGCAATCGAGCTGGTGATGGTCAGCTCGCTGACGACGCCCGGTCCCAGCGTCTCGACGCCGATCCCCGCGATGCCGTTGAGCCGGATGTCGCTGCTGCGGCCGCCGGTCAGGCCGCCGACCTTGTTGATGCCGTCCAGACTCACCAGCGCGCCTTTTTGCGAGATCAAGGCGAACGGATGGACGATGCCGATGCCCCCCAGAACGAGGTTTTCCAGAAGGTCGAGGTTGTTGTCCGCGACCAGCGGCTTGAGGTGCAGCGACGCGCCCGCGACCACGGTGGTGGTCGGCTGCACGGTGTCGCCGAGGAAGCTGTTGCCGACCTGGCCGACCAGCATTCCCAGCGATTGATTGTCGCGGATGGTGATCCAACCCTCATCGATCGACGTCGGGCCGAGGTAGGTGTTCGCGTTGGGGAGGATCAGGTGCCCCTGGCCCACCTTGCGGAACGTGGTGGTCCGCGCGCCGCTGATGTCGCCGAGCACCGTCAGGCTGTAATTGTCGGTGAAGTAGTCGTTGGTGTTGGAGGCGTTCGGGTCGAAGTCCACGCCGATGGCGGCGTTGGCGCTGGCCAGGCTGATCGTCCCGGTCCACCGGTTGATGCCGCTGATGCTCCGCAGCGCCCCGGTGTTGCCGATGCCGGCGCCGTTGATCACCAGGTTCCGCGGGATCGTCAAGCCCAGTTGCGGACCGTTGCCGCTGGTGCCGGTGATCGAATCGTTGGTCAAATCGCGGCCGTGCGGGTCGCCCGGCCAGGGGGGATTGGGGCCGTTGAAATCGACCTCCAGCTCCAGGGCGGCGCCGTTCTGGACGGTGAGCGTGGTGGTTCCCGGGCCCAGCGCCCGCGAATCACGGATGTTCAACGCGCCGGCCGCGACGGTGGTCGTCGCCGTGTAGGTGTTGACGTTGTTGAAGATCAGCCGGCCGCCGTCCACCTTGGTGAGCGGGAAGTTGCCGTTGGGGTTGCTGATGATGCCGCTGATGATCAGCGAGCCGCCGGCAGTGACGCCGATGTTGGCGGCAAAGCCCGCGGGCGCGGGGCTGCCGAGGATGACGTCGCCGGCCCAGTTGTTGTCGCCGCGGAAGTACCAGTTCTGATTGCCACGCCGCCGCCGCCGGTCCAGATGTACGTGGCCGGCGCCTGGCGAGCTTCCAATTCTTCCAGGGCGATGCGCCGCCGCGGAGACCGCCGTGGATGCCCAAGCGTCGTCGTCCGGACGCGCCGCAGGCAGCTCAACCAGCGCTTTGCAACTGACTTGATCATGACGGGTGCCCCACGCTTCTTGTTCGCGAATAACGGATAACGAAACCTGAATTCTCACCAACACTTGCGGCGATTTCAAGCGGTCACAGATTAAAAAATCATGATAGCCGCGCCAAGCTCGATGACCCCACGCGTCCGCGCGGCAACGAGCGCAACCAATCGTCCAGGCATGCAATGTCCGGCGGATTCTTGAATCGCGTTGACTGAAGTGAAGCAACCAGGCGCAGGCCGAGCCGCCTTGCCGACGGCAAGGCTCAGCCGAGCGTCCGCTGTCCACCGGTCAACGGCCCGTCCACTTCACATTATGGTTGGGCTCGCACGTTCGAAACCGGCTGGGTAGGGAGTCCGGCTGGGTAGTGCGGTCAGGTTTTGCCCAATGTACTCATTCGATCACGGCTCGCAAGCAAAAAATGGTCAAATCCGCCGAAATCGGCAAAGATGTGGAAGAAATGTGAAAGACATGAGAGCCGGCATCTCCGACGGGTGCCATGCTTTCGCCACTCACCGATGTCTTTGGCCGGCGTGTAGTTCTCCGACGGGTGCCATGCTTTCGCCGTTCCCTCGCCACACAGGCAGGCTCTGGACCATCACGGCGAAAGCATGCCGGGGCACGCAGTTTCATCGGCTCATCGCCAGATACGCGCTCCGGCCCAGCGCCGTCCAAGACTTGGCATACTCCGCCTGCGCCGACCGCAGCCGGCCGCGCAACAGCAGCAACGTCCCCAGCCGCCAGCGGGCGTCGGCCAGGGCGATCTGATCGCCGGCGCTTCTCGGAAAATCGCGGATCAGCTTGTCGCTGTGCCGGACCGCTTGCCGGAGCAAGCTCTCCGATTCCACGTCGCTCCGCGGACCGCGCGTCAGGCGGTTCAACTGCACCAGCGCCGTGACCAGCGGCCGGCGGTAGTAGGGCCGCGTCGGAAATTCCTTGACGAGCTTGTCCAGCAGGGCCACGCCTTTGCGAACGTAGGTCGCGGCTTCCTCCGGCCGGCGGTGCGCGATCACTCCTCCGAGGTTGGTGTAGGCGCGCGCCAGGTAACGCTCGGCCGATGGATCCTTGGCTTTGGGATTGTGCTGTTTCTGCCGGATCGCGAGCGCCTGGCGGAGCAACGTTTCGGGCTCGTCGCGCCGGCCTTTTTCCCAGAGGATTACTGCCAGCCCCTCCAGGCCCAGCGACAGCTCGAACTCGAAACGCCAGTCGTTGGGCCGGGCGGCCAGGGCGGCTTGCTCCATGGCGATGGCCCGCCGTAAATGGCCCTCGGCCTCGGCGCCGCGCTGCTCCGGGGTCAGCACGGTGACCAGGTTGTTGAGCGTGTTGGCCAGGTTGGTGTGGTAGCCCGAGCTCGGCGGCAGCTCGCTGAGCAGTCGCTCGTCGAGGTCCAGCGCCGCCCGATACTTCGCCTGGGCCTCGCTGGATTTCCCCATGTCGCGGAGCACGTGGCCGAAGTTGCGCCGGCAATCCGCCAGAAGCCAGCGGTAATGGGTGTTGTTCGCGAACTCGGCGGTCAGGCCCTCGAGCAGTTCCTCTTCCCGACGCCGCCCATCGACCGCCTTGTCCCACTGGCCGAGCAACTGCGAAATCCACGCGACCCGGGCCCAGGCTTCGGCCGTCTTGGCGCGGATGCGCGGATCGTGGCTTGCTTCCGGCAGCACGTCGAGGTGATAGGCCAGCGCTTTTTCCAGCAGCGCCGCCCCGGTTTTTTCCAGGCCCGGCTGCTCGCGGAACAACTGGTCGCCCAGCGCCGTCAACTGTTCGACCAGCTTGCCGGCCCGCCGCAGATGACGCTCGGCCCGCTCGCGCTCCTCCACGGCGGTGTCGCGCTCGATCTTCCGCTGCCGCGCCAGCTGATCGGCCCGCTCCGCGTTCGCCGTGGCCTCTTGCCATTGCCAGACGATGCCGGCCAGCCCGCCCACGAACACCAGGGCCAGCGCCGCCAGCAACCCCGCCACCATCGGCTTACGCCGGCACCAGCGCACCGTGCGGCCCAGCGCCCCGACCGGCCGCGCCCGGATCGGCTCGGCCCGGCGGAACCGGCGCAGGTCGTCGCACAGCTCGCGCGCGCTGGCATAGCGCCTGGCCGGGTCCTTCTCGAGGCATTTCAAGCAGATGGTTTCCAGGTCGCGCGGCACGCTCGGCCGCAAGTCGCGCGGCGACACCGGCTCCTGGAAGCGGACCTGGTGCAGCGTGTCCAGGACGCTGTCCCCCTGAAACGGCGGCCGCGCGGTCAGGAGCTGATACAGGATGGCGCCGAGGCTGTAGATGTCCGAGGCGGGCCCGGTCCGCCAGGCCGTGCCGCCGGTCTGCTCCGGGGCCATGTAGCTGGGAGTGCCGAGCACGGCGCCGGTGTGCGTGTGCGATTCGTCGTCGTCGAGGTCCTTGGCCAGCCCGAAGTCGGCGATCTTGGGAATTGCGGATTGCAAATGGCAGATTGCAGATTGGCTCGGCAGTAGCGGGTCTTCAATCTGAGATCTGCAATCTGCATTCTGCAATAGGACGTTGGCCGGCTTCAGATCGCGATGGATGATCCCTTCGCGATGGGCGTGCTCGACGGCGTCGGCGAGGGTGGCGATCAGATCGGCGGCGACCGGCACGGCAACGGGATCAGGATGCTGTTGCAGCCATTGGGCCAGCGTGATGCCGGGACAGTACGCCATCGCCAGGTAGGCGACCGCGTCGGCCTCGCCCGCTTCGTAGATCTGCACCAGGTTGGGATGATTGAGCCCGGCGGCCGCCCGCGCCTCGCGCTGGAAACGAGCCCGCAGGTCGGTGCGGCCCAGGACGGCGTTGTGCGGCACCTTGACCGCCACGTCGCGATCCAGGTGCGGATCGAAGGCGAGAAAGACGGTGCCGAAACCGCCGCGGCCCAGCTCGCGCCGGATCACGAACCGGCCGATGCGCCGCTCGGATGCGGCGCCGGCGGCGCCCGGCGCCTTCGCCGTCGAGTCGTTGCCCGCGGGTGATGTGGCGCCGAACAACGCGCTGCCGCCCGGCGCCGGCCGCGACCGCGGCCACACCGCCTCGAGCAGGCGCACGCATTCCTGGGCGCCTTGCCAATCTTGCAGCGCGGTCTGCGGGATCCCCGGCGGCGGCCCGCGCAGCAACGACGACGGATCGCCGCCCCTCACCGCCTCGTCAAACGCCGCCAGCATCTCGGCGAGGTCCTGCTCGGTCGGGTCGGGATTGGCGTCATCCGGTTTCATGCCGCACCACAAGCTCTTGCAGACTTTCTGAGTATACCCGCTCCGCCAAAATCCGCTAGTCATCAGGTCGGGGGGGAATGACCCAATACACTCAATGCTCCCACCGCCGTCAAGCCGCTGTCAACCACTAGGTGGGCGCCCGTGATGTACGCGGCTTTGGGGCTGGCAAGAAAGCCAGGGCTCTGGCAATGTCTTTGGGCGTTCCCACTTCGTTTGCCTTGCCGCGCTCGCCCGATAGAATTCGCGTAACCTGGGGGAGCCCGCTTCATGCCCACCCGCACCGAGCTGATCTGGGACGGCAAGTATGACGCCCAGGGGAAGCGCGTCGCGCCGTTGCGCGTGGCCTTGCCGTTTCAGACGGTCGAGACCGTCAACGAGTCGGCCCAGGAGCGCGACACGCTGTTTCAGCTCGCCATGGGCGAGCACCCCTGGCGCAACCGCCTCATCTGGGGCGACAAGAAATACGTGCTGCCCTCGCTTCTGCCTGAGTTCGCCGGCCAGGTGAACCTCATCTACATCGACCCGCCGTTCGACACCGGGGCGGATTTCTCGTTCACCGCGGCGGTGCCGGAACATGATGACGAGTCGGAGGACAGCGGCCAGGCGATCGCGTTCACCAAGGAGCCGAGCATCATCGAGCAGAAGGCGTACCGCGATACTTGGGGAGCTGGAATCGACTCATACCTGCAGTGGATCTACGAGACCACATTTCATCTTTACGAGTTGCTCGAAGAGCACGGTGTCCTCTGCGTTCACATTGGACCGAATATGAGTGGCTATGTACGGGTCGTGCTTGATGAGGTCTTTGGCGCGGCCGGATATTTGAACGAGATAGTGTGGAAGCGGCGGACCGGATTCATGGGAACGTACAACAAGTTCGGCGTAGTCACGGATTCAATCTTGGTTTTTGCGAAAGGGAACGATTATGTGTTCAATGAGCAGACGACCCCGAACGATCCCGAGTATCTAACTCGGTTCAAGTATAAGGATCCGGACGGAAGGCTATATCGGCTAGACAATCTCACGAGTCCGAATCCGCGGGAGAATCTGAAGTACACATACAAGGGTTTTCCGCCTCCCGACAATGGTTGGGCCGTCTCTCGACCGAAAATGGAGCAAATGGACCGAGAAGGGCGCCTGGATTTTCCGAAGGACAAGACACGGCGCATCCAACGGAAACGGTACCTTGATGAATTGAAAGGACAACCTGTTCAGAATCTCTGGGATGACATACCGCCCGTGAATCCAATGGCACTGGAAGGACTCAATTACCCCACTCAAAAACCCGAAGCCCTCCTCGAACGCATCATCAAAGCCTCCTCCAACGAAAACGACCTCGTCCTCGACTGCTTCTGCGGCTCCGGCACGACCGCAGCGGTCGCCGAGCGCCTCAATCGCCGCTGGATCGCCTGCGATCTCGGCCGCTTCGCCATCCACACGACGCGCAAGCGGCTGCTCGGCGTCGCCAACGTGCGGCCCTTCGTCGTGCAGAACCTCGGCAAGTACGAGCGGCAGCTCTGGCAGGCCGGCGAGTTTGCCGTAGGTCAGCCTTTCCAGGCTGACGCGGCCAAGGTCTCTAGGACGGACGCTGCGAACGTCGGCCTGGAAAGGCCGACCTACGCCAAGCACCGCGCCTACGTCGAGTTCATCCTGAAGCTCTATCACGCCACGGCGGTGCAAGGGTACCGCTGGCTGCACGGGGTTAAGAACGGGCGGATGGTGCACGTGGGCGCCGTGGACGCACCGGTCTCGGCCGGCGACGTGACGCAGATCGCCGCCGAGTTCAAGAAGGCGATCGGCAGCGGCAAGGACGCGCCTTCGACCAACGGCGTGGACGTGCTGGGCTGGGACTTCGCTTTCGAGCTGAACGAGATGGCCAAGCAGCACGCGGCGGCGGCCAACATCAAGATGCAGTTCAAGCGCATCCCGCGCGACGTCATGGACAAGCGGGCCGTGGAGCAAGGCGACGTCAAGTTCTTCGAGCTGGCCGCCCTGGCCGTGGACGCCAAGACGAAAGGCAAGGAGACGACCCTGACCCTGACCGATTTCGTGATCCCGCCCGACGACGTGCCGGAGGAGGTGCGCACCGCGGTCAAGCACTGGTCGCAATGGATCGACTACTGGGCCGTGGACTGGGACAACAAGGGCGACACGTTCCACAACGAGTGGCAGACGTTCCGCACCCGCAAGGACCCGAAACTGCCGCTGACGGCCGAGCATACCTACGCCGAGCCGGGTGAGTACCGGGTGGTGGTGAAGGTGATCGACATCCTGGGGAACGACACGACGCGGACGGTACGGGTGAAGGTGAAGTGAGATCAGGAGTCAGGAGTCAGTCCAATTGATTTTGCGAGAATCGTCGGGGACGTCTGCTATACTCAATCGGCTGGCAATCTCATTGCGATTCGATATACCCAGCAGAGCAATTCTGTCGATGAATAGTCGATGACCCTGGAGCAGAACGGCGATGACCACGTTTGACCTTGCCGAAGTGCGCGGCTTCGCTGCCGAGTTGGGCGCTCGCATGGACCGTTGCGACAACGGCGAGGGGCTGGAGTGCGCGCAAATCGACGGCACGCTGCGGCATTACGCGGTGCTTTGCTGCCAATTCTGTGAACAGGTGCGGCTCTGGGGCCGTGCGATCTTTTCCGGCCAGGCGGCCTTCGATCCCAAGGTCGAGCAAGTCTGGCTGGACGAGGGCATGCGTCTGCTTCAACGGGCGAGCGAGTTGTGGGCGTACGGGCAAGAACGAGAGGGAGATTGCTTCGTCCTGGAAGCCGGAGCGTCGCTTGGGGCCGCGCTGTGGCGGCTGGAACGATTGCTTACCGGGTGGGTGACCCCCAAGCTGGCAGTTGGTCCATTGGCTCGGCAAGGGGCGGCACTGACCCCGACCGGAGCCGAAGAGGTTCGCAAGCGAATTGAGGCGCTGCCGCCGCTTTCCGCGGACTGGCAACCGATCGACCCTCGTCAACGGGCACGATTCAGAAAGCTGCAACAGCGGCGAACATCCTGACCGGGGCGCACAGCGCCCTGGTTGTCATTGTGTGCCAGGTATGTTTTGCGTCAGGAGGTGCAAGTCCTCCGCGGGCGGTGATGGCCCGAACCGCAAGGCTAGGCAAGGGTGTCCGTCGCGAGGCG
>JAKEET010000105.1 GCA_022616435.1 Gemmataceae bacterium | reverse complement strand
TCTCGTTGGCGTCGGGGAAGAACTTGAGCTTGCCGGCGTCGATGTCGGTCACCAGCACGAACTGGCCGGCTGTGACCGCCACGCCATTGAGCTTCAGCACGCCGTCGCTGGGTAGCGTCGTGATCTTGACTGCCAGGAAGGCGTCGGCCGGGCTGTCATTCGGGTCGGTGAAGCCGAAGTCGGCGGCCGTGAACGTGTAGGCCGTATCCTCGTCGGTGGTCACGATCTTGTCCGTGCCGGCGGGGGGGTTGTTGGCCCTCACAGCGGTTTCGACCGCGCCGATGTCCACCGTGCCGACGAAGCGCGGGAAGCCTTCGCCGCGCTGGTCGTAGACCAGCGGGGTGCTGGTGGTCGGGTAGGTGCCGGTGGTGGGATCTCGGGCCAGGGCGTCGCTGCCGGCGTTGATGACCTGGCTGTCGTTCTGAGGCAGGTGCGTTTTGGTGGGGCCGCCGTTGTTGGCGAGGGGACCTAACTTCGGATTGTCCTCTGTGAAGTTGTTCGAGCCGGTAAACGCCCCCTTAACGTTCTCCTCGGTCGTCATGGCTCGTTCGTCGCCCAAGAGGTTCCAAGCGACGATGGTGTTGTTGATTTCCACTTCGGCGCTGCCGCCGATGGAAACCCCGCCGCCTTGCTGAGCGACGTTTTCCGTGATCGTCGAATTGACGATCTTGGCCGTGGCATTGCTGTCGATGGCGACGCCGCCGCCCGAGTTGCCCTGATCGACGCTGTTGCCCGATACGGTGGAGTTGATGAGCTTGAGATCGCCGCCGACGTTGATGCCGCCGCCGCCGAGCTTGCCAAAGTTGTCGCTGATGGTGCTGTCGCGGACGACGACGAACGTATCTTTGTCGCCAGCGACGCCGCCACCCCGGCCGTCCGTGGTGTTGCCTTCCACGGCGGTTTGATTCAGGGTCAGTGTAGTCGCCGGATCCCTTTGCCCGGGCTCCTTCACCAGGATAGCGCCGCCATCCTTGGAGTTCGAGCCGCTGTTTCCGCTGGCGTCGCCGCCGGTCAGCGTCACGCCCTCGACCGTCAAATTGGCGCCGGGCCGTAGCTCGAAAATGCGGTCGATACTGTTGGCGTCGATCGTCGTTTGATCGGCCCCGGCCCCCTGGATCGTCAGTTTGCCGCCGCTGCCCAGGACATCCAGGTCGCCGGTGGCGGCGGCGTTTTCGTTGGCGCCGGCGATGGTCAGCTCGTAGGTGCCCGGATCTAACAGGATCGTATCGTCGCCGGCCGTGTTGTTGGCGGCGATGACCGCTTCGCGCAACGAGATCTTGCCGTCGGCGCCGGGGTTGGACTGAAGGTCCGAGATCGAAGTGGTATTGCCATCCATGACGTCCGCCGTCGTCGTCACCGCCAGCGTGGCGTCCAGGACCTGCCGATCCTCCAAGCGGGTCACATAGAGCGGAAAGTCCTGCTCGTCCTCACGAACCGAGCCGAGCGGCCCGACGCCCAGCAGTCTGGCGATCCAAGCAAGCAGGCGCATTCAGATTCCTTGCCTTCCGGAGCGGGCATTACCGGGCGACGCTGGCCGTGCATTCCTGCCAGCCCACAGGACCGTGTCTGTGCCCGTCGGCAACGCGGGCACGCATCATTCGCGCGCAGACCTTCACGGGCGGTGGCGCGCCATCGGGGAGGGTTATCGGGCGCAGGCAAACTCTGGCGCCGCCATGCCGCGACTCCTGATTATCACGACCCGCGCGCGGGGGTGTCAATCACCTGGATGCCGGCCAAGCCGGCGGAAGGGATCGTGACGAACGTGCCGGGAAAACTGGGCATGCGGCCTGAGGAATGACGAAAATCACCGATGAGGCCCGGGGGAGTTCCGCCGCGCTGCTGGCAACGCAGGCGCCGGCGGCTTCTCAGGTAGGTGATCTGGCCACAAAGAGCACCAAGAGCACGAAGGAAGCTGATGGGGATCTTAGCTTTGTGCTCTTGGTGTCCTTTGTGGCTCATTTGAATGACCGATTTGGCTGCGGCTAAGCCGCGCTGGGTATTCGGGGCAAAATCGATGAACGCGCGCACGGGCCAGCGGATCGTCGGCACCCAATCGCTTCGAGGATTGCGGACGGGGTTCGCGCGGACCTTCCCATTGCTGGTGATCCTATCCGTGGCCCTGCCGGTCGTGGGGGCGGATCAGCCTGGGGGCGCGCTGAAACGAGCCAACGGCAACGGGGTCGGGAGTCGATTTCGTGGCGAAGGCGGCTCGCGACATGGCCCACCCTTCCACGCCACGAGATCGACTCCCGACCCCTTTTTCGCTGCTCAGCCGCCGGCTGTGTTGCCCGACCCGGGGGAGCCGCTCTTCTCGCACGAGGGGCCGCTCCGCCGCGCGCGGCCCGCGGACGATGAGAAGCCGATCGGCACGCTGACCACGAACATCGTGGCCAGCCGCGGCGAGCTGCCGGCCAATTACGCCGCCGCCCGCTTCGAAAAGGAGGGGGTGGAGTTCCACGTGGTGGGCACGAGCCGCCCCTGGCCGGAGCAGGTCTACGACTGGGAGGCCACCTCGTTCTGCCACGGGCCGCTGTATTTCGAGGAGCCCAACGCCGAGCGGCTGGGGCACACGGCGGGCCTGGCGCAGCCCTTCGTTTCCGGCGCCCATTTCTTCGCCCGCATCCCGGCCCTGCCCTACATGGTCGTCGCGGAGCCGCCGCTGGTGACCTGCACCTATACGCTGGGACACTACCGGCCCGGCAGCTACGCGCCGTTCCGCTACATCCGCATGCCGCTGAGCGCCAGCGGGGCGGTATTCCAGACGGGCGTGGTGCTGGGGTTGGTGTATCTGATTCCGTAAGGCTTCAGGCTTCAGGCTTCGGCCTTCAGGACGGCCGTCGCATTTTGTGCTCTGCCGAAGCCTGCAGTCCGAAGTCTGAAGCCTCTCT
>JAKEET010000104.1 GCA_022616435.1 Gemmataceae bacterium | reverse complement strand
GCCGAACCCTTTATCATCGACAATGTTGGTGAGATGACAACTCCGGAGGCATCCATGTCGAAGACCCTTCTATCCGCCGCTCTGTTGGCCCTCGTCATCCCCACTTTGCTGCCGTGGACTGGACGGGCGCAGCCGGACGACAAAGGTGAAAAAGTCCGCATCCCCACGGTGGACGGCGTCGATCTGCACGCCAAGTTCTACCGGTGCCGCGACGGCAAGATCAAGAATCCGCCCATGGTGCTGATGCTGCACGCCCTCGGCGAAAACAGCGCCAAGAAGCCGTGGGTGGCCCTGGCCGAGAAACTCTCGGAAAAATCCGCGGTCATGACCTTCGATTTCCGCGGCCACGGCCAGAGCACCGAGATCGAGCCGGAGCAGTTCTGGAACGTCCTGTTCAATCGCAAGAACGTGAGGGACGCCGCCAAGGCAGTGGCCAGCGGCAAGAGCACCATCGAGTTCAAGGACTTCTTGCCGCCGTACTACCCGGCCTTCGTGAACGACATCGCCGCGTGCAAGGCCTATCTCGACCGCAGGAACGACACCGGCGACTGCAACACCTCCAGCTTCATCCTGGTCGGCGCCGAGGACGGCGCCACCCTGGGCGCCATCTGGCTGAACTCGGAGTACCACCGCCATCGCCTCGTGCAAAACCCGATCAATCTGGCGATGATCGCCGAGGAGCGTCCCGAGGGCCTGGACGTGATCGGCTGTGTGTGGTTGAGCATCAAGCCCCAACTGGGCTCGCGCCCCGTGGCGGTCGCCAACACCCTGGCGATCCCGCTCAAGCTGCGGGCGGTGCCCATGGTGTTCATGTTCGGCGAAGAGGACGCGAAGTCGAGGGCCGTGGCCCAGGCGGCGCTCAGTTTCAAGACGGCCAGAGTGAAGAGCAAGTACGCCTTCACCGACGCGGTCAAGGTTCCGAGGACCAAGCTGGCCGGAATGGGTCTCTTGCAGCCATCGCTCAACGTGGACGGGGCCATCTATCAGTACCTGTTCGGCGGCAAGGACGCGGAAGGCGTGGTGGAGGCCAAGTCGCGGGAATGGACCGAGCGCGATTTCCGCAAGACGCAGTACATCTGGCGCATCCCCGGCACCCCCGCCGGCGCCACCGGCACGCCGGCGAAGCTGCTCAACGACACCAATTTCATCTTCAACGACTACGCGCGGTACATGAGATCGCAGTAATCAGCCGCGCGGATGAAACTTGCGGTGAATCCCCTGCAGCCGGCTGCGGTCGACGTGCGTGTAGTGCTGCGTCGTGCGGATGTTGGCGTGGCCGAGCAGCTCTTGCACGGTCCGCAGGTCGGCGCCGCCGGCGAGCAGGTGCGTGGCGAAGCTGTGGCGTAACGTGTGCGGGCTGACTTTCGCGTTCAGGCCGGCGCGGGTCACGTACTTCTTCACCAGCATCCACAGCATCTCCCGCGTCAACGCCTTGCCGCCGCGGCTGACGAACACGTGCGCCACCTGGCTCGCCGGCACCAGCCGCGGCCGCAAGTCCTTCAGGTACGCCTTCAAGGCCGTGACCGCCGGCCCTCCCAGCGGCACGATCCGCTGCTTGCTCCCCTTGCCGATGCACTTGCAGAACCCGCCGTCGAGATACATGTCCGATAGCTTCAAGCCCACGACTTCCGAGGCCCGGCTGCCGGTCGCGTACAGCGTTTCGAGCAGGGCCTTGTCGCGCAGGTAGAAGCGATCGTCGGACCGCGGCGCCGCCAGCAGCTTGTCCACGTTGGCCGGGCTCAGCACTTGCGGGATCCGCTCCCACAGCGACGGCGCGTTGAGCAGCTCGACGGCGCTGTCGCGGACGCGCTCTTCGAGGCGCAGGAAGCGATAGAACATCTTGAGCGCCACCAGGTGACGTGCCGCGGACGGCGCCGCCAACCCTTCGTCGCGGAGAAACGACAGGTACTGGCACAGCTCGTGAATGGTCGGCTGCAAGTAGTTCTTGAGCGCGCCGTCCTGGGCCCACAGCGCGAAGCGCTCCAGATCGCGGCCGTACGCCAGGAGCGTGTTCTTGGCCAGGCCGCGCTCAGCCTGGAGATAGTGGTGGAACGCCTTCAGGTCCTGGAACAGCTCGCCGGCGGCGGTCTTCGCGGGCATTTGGTTTATCTCGGCGCGGAATGTCGGGTATTCTCTCCATCGACATCGCGACGCATCTTTGGAGACCAAATGCGCCGCGGTTGAGGCGAGCCACGGGGCGGCTTTTCCGCAAATCGCGTGGAATCGTCGCCTTGCTTACAATGGGAACATGGTCCACGATCCGCCATCCGACCGCGACGCACGCCTGGCGCTGCTCCTCGAAAAGACCGCACAGCGCCAGCAAGCGGGCCAGGCGGTGGATTGGGCCGCGTTGCGCCGGGAGCATCCCGATCTCGCCGACGAATTGCGGCAACTGCTGGCGGTGGGCGACGTGATGCAGGGTCTCGGCGCCGCCGCGGCCACGATCAGCCAGGCCTCCGCCCAGCCGTTGCCAACCACGCCGTTCACGCTCCCGGCGACGTTCGGCGATTTCGAATTGCAGAAAGAGCTCGGCCGCGGCGGCATGGGGGTCGTCTACAAGGCTTGGGACCGGAAGCTCGAGCGCCACGTCGCCCTCAAGATGATCCTGCGCGGCGCCCAGGCCACGTCGTCGGACCTGGCCCGTTTTCGCCACGAAGCCGGCGCGGCCGCGGCCCTCAATCACCCCAACATCGTCCCCGTCTACCAGGTCGGCGATTGCGACGGCCAGCCGTATTTCGTGATGAAGCTGGTCGCCGGCCAGACGCTGGCCGGCGTGGTGAAAGCCGGCCCGTTGCCGCCGCGCCGCGCCGCCACGTACGTGCTGGCGATCGCCCAGGCCGTCAGCCATGCCCATGCCAACGGCGTCTTGCACCGCGATCTGAAGCCGTCGAACATCCTGATCGACGGCGGCGATCAACCACTGGTCACCGACTTCGGGCTGGCCAAGCGCGTGGAGGGGGGCGAAAGCCTGACCCGCACCGGCGCCATCCTGGGGACGCCGAGCTACATGGCGCCCGAACAGGCCGAAGCACGCGCTCGCCAGATCGGGCCGGGCATCGACGTCTACAGCCTGGGCGCGATCCTGTATGAGCTCTTGACCGGCCGGCCGCCGTTTCTGGCGGCGTCGCCGGTCGAGACCTTGATGCTGGTGTGCACCGAGGAGCCGGTGCGGCCGCGGGCCCTGAACCCGCGGATCGACGCCGATCTGGAGCTGATCTGCGGCAAGTGCCTGGAGAAGCGGCCCGAGCATCGCTACCCGGACGCCGCCGGCCTGGCCAGGGACCTGCAGGCCTTCCTGGACGGCGAACCGGTGTCGGCCCGGTCGAGCAGCCTGATCTATTTCGTGAGCCGGCTGTTCCGCGAGACGCACCACGCCCCGGTGCTGGAGAACTGGGGCGTGTTGTGGATGTGGCACAGCCTGCAGGTGATCGTGTTGTGCGCGGTGACCAGCTTGCTGCACTTTTCCGGCGTCGACACGCACCTGGCGTATATGGCGCTCTGGGGCGTCGGCGTCGGCGTGTGGGCCGTCATCTTCTGGAACCTGCGGCGGCGCGGCGGCCCCGTCACCTTCGTCGAGCGACAGATCGCGCACGCCTGGGGCGCGGCCGTGGTCGGATCGATGGGCGTATTCATCATCGAGGTCTTGCTGGGGCTGCCGGTGCTGGAATTGTCGCCGGTGCTGGCGGTGCTGGCCGGCTTCGTGTTCACCGTGAAGGCGGGCACGCTTTCCGGCTGGTTCTACCCCGCCGCGGCTGTGTCGTACCTGGTCGCCGTGCCGATGGCGGTCGTCGGCCCGCCGTGGAGCCCGATGCTGTTCGGCATCGTGTCGGCGCTGAGCTTCTTCATCCCGGGGCTGTACTACGATCGGCAGCGCCGGGCCGCCATCAAGCTCAGGTGAATCACCGGCCCACGCTGGACTCAGTGCGCCGTGTCGCCGGCCTCGCGGTCCACGATCCGTTTGCCTTCGAAGATCGTGAGCAGCGCGAACACGTACACCACCACCGTGAAGATCGCCCCCAGCCAGAACAGCAGCCAGTAGAGCACCGCTCCGCCGATGCCGCTCGCGGCCGTGAGGATGATGCCGCTGAGCAGCTCGTAGCCGCCCAGCGCCCCGCTGAGGATGACCAGAAGCATGCCGCGGCGTTCCGCATACGGCTCGTCGAGCCGCATGCCCACGGCACGCACGTAGAAGCCCATCATCATGAAGTGCGCGGCCGCCAGCATGTTGGCGAACATGGTCAAGAGCGGGTGCGAGCGAAACAGGCCGGGCTGAAACGCGGGGATCATGCGCCCCACGATCTGGAACACCAGGTACACGCCGCACACCGCCAGCGCCGCGATGCCGAAGCCCAGCGCGCCGGTGCGGTTGGAGACGAACAGCCAGAACACGTGGCCGACGATGGTCGCGATGGTGGCGACGAAGGCGACGATCAAGCCGATGCGCAGGAAGACGAACGCGACGCCGGAGGCCCCGAAGGCGCCGCTGGCATAGACAATCATGGACACCAGACGGCCGATCAGCTCGACGGCGTAGGCGCCGGCCATCACGGACACGCCGATGAACACCAGGAGGAAGCCGATCTTGACCTTGTCCCACTTCGAGGCCGGGCGCCGGCGGACGGCGTAGTCATCGTCGCGGCCGCGGCGCGGCCGATCGTCGTCGTCCGTTCGGCGGCGCGGCAGGGGCTCGGCGTCGGTGTATTGAGCGGGTACGCTGGGCACAGGGCCGCTGGGCGCCGGCGCGGTTGGCGCAGCGGCGCCCGGGGCGGCGGTCGGCGCGGCCGCCGGCACCGGCGGCGGTTGCGGCGCGGCTGGGACGGCGGCGGCCGGCAGCACGCCCTCCACCACGCCGGCGGCCAGCATCGGGATCGTCAAGACCGTGCCGCACTGGCTGCACTTGGCCCGGCGGCCCGCCTTGTCGGCGCCGACCTGCAACACCTGGTTGCACGCGTAACATTGGAAGGTAATGACCGACATCGCGACACTCTAGTCTCGAACACGCTAATCTCGACCACACTATCTCGAACACACTATTCGTCCGGACGCAAGTAGAACGCGAACAACTCCCGGGCCCGGTGGCACGTGGTCGCGAGCCTCACGATCATGCCGATCTGAAACGCGAACCACAAGATGTAGATCACCCGTTCGAGCTTGATCAGCACCGACGACGTCCCCGCGCAAGCGTACATGTGGTAGGCGAGGATCATGAACAGGACGCCGAAACCGAGCTTGACCACGCCGAACGCCTTCACTTCCAGGGGATCGTCGCGCAGGATCTGGGCGACGGTCCAGGTGAACACGCCGATCATGATCGGCTCCATGAGCAGGCACGCTTGGACCAGGACCGTCAAGAAGATCTCCACCACCGGCCAGTGGCACCAGCTCACGTGGATCGGCCGGCTGCGCTCGGTGTTGACCTCGGCCATGACGATCTCGGGAGCGAACAACGGCACCAGCACATAGCCGATCGCCCCCACCAGCGGCAGAAAGCGAAAGAACAGGTTGAGCAAGACGTTGGTGCCGCCGAGGGCGAACAGGCTGATCAGCTGCCCCCTTGTCCCCAGACGGTCCTCGACCGGCAAGCACATGCCGTAGCCGATCATCCACATGACGGCCTGGATGAGGGTCAGGACCTGGGCGACGATCATCAGCACCTGGGCGGTGCCGGCGAAGTCGCTGCCCGACACCATGCTGAGGAAGAACATCGGCTTGTTCATGTCTGGGGCGGCGCCGACCTCGAGCGGGCGTTGCCCTGGCGGAAACAAAAACTTCTCGGCGTTGACGCCCAGCTCCGGACCCTGGATCATGCCCAGGAACACCACCAGCATTTGCAGCGCGTAGGCCCCGCCCCAGATGCACGCGCCGACCATCAGGAACACGTAGCCGTTGTTGACCTTGGCCCAGACGTCCAGGTCGCCGATGTTCTTGCGGCGCACCTTGATCCGCATGACCTCTTTCTTGACCGCCTTCTTGGCCTGCGCCTCCTCGCGCTTGGCCCGCTCCGCCTCGTCATCCACGAAGGCGATCTTGTAGCCGCCCGCTTCGTCCTCGCCGCCGGGGGCCGCGTTGCCGTCCGCGCTCTCCGGCAGCCGCAGGTCGGCGCCGCAATTGGGGCAACTCACCTTGCGTCCCGCTTTGTCCTTGCCGAACTTCAAGGAGGACTGGCACGACGTGCACTTGAAGACGATCATTTCCATGGATGGCACCGGAAGAACGGCACGGACTTTCCCTGGGCGGTCATTGTATGCAGGAATCAGGAGTCAGGAGTCTGACTCCTCTTCCCCAAACCAAACCGCCGCCGTCCTCGTCTTTTCCGGGGAACGAACCCATAGTCCGTGCGCGAAAGGGGATTTGTCATGCGTCGCTTCGTTGCCGCCCTGGCCTTGTTGACGTTGGCCCAGGCCGCCCAGGCTGCCGGCCTGTTGATCCCGGTGGAAAAGAAGCTGCCGCCCTTGGCCATGCTCAACCATCACGTCCAGGTGAGCATCGAGGAGCAGGTGGCCATCACCAGCATTGAGCAAACCTTCCGCAATCACACCGATCGCCAGCTCGAAGCGACCTACATCTTCCCCGTGCCCAAGGGGGCGTCGGTCCGCGATTTCGCCATGTGGGTGGACGGGACCAAGGTCAAGGGCGAGCTGGTCGAAGCCGACAAGGCCCGCAAGATCTACACCGACATCGTGTCGCGCACCCAGGATCCCGGCCTACTCGAGTACATGGGCAACAACCTTTTGAAGCTGCGCGTCTTCCCGGTGCCGCCCAAGGGCGACCAGAAGATCGCCATCAGCTACACCAGCATCGCCGACAGCGACAACGGCCTCATCGAGTATCGTTATCCCCTCAAGACCGACGCCAAGGCCCCCAGCACGCTCGACAAGTTCACGCTGAAGGTCAGCCTCAAGTCGCAGCACGCCCTGCAGAGCATCTATTCGCCGTCGCACGCCATCACCATGCAACGGCCCAACGACAAGGAAGCCGTCATCGGCTTCGAGAAGGACCAGGCCGTGCTCGACAAGGACTTCCAGCTCTTCTACACGTCCAGCGCCAAGGACATCGGCCTGACGGCGCTGGCGCATCGGCCCTCGCCGGGGCAGAACGGCTATTTCCTGATGCTGATCGCGCCGCGCCTCGAGCTGTCCAAGTCGCAGCAAGTTCCGCGCGACATGGTGTTCGTGATGGACACCTCGGGGAGCATGCGCGGCAAGCGCATGAAACAGGCCCAGGAGGCGCTCAACTACTGCTTGAGCCAGTTGACCCAGACCGACCGCTTCGCCGTGCTGAACTTCGCGACCACGGTGAACCGCTACAGCGAATCCCTCCAGACCGCCGGCGCCGACACGGTGGCCGCCGCCCGCAAATGGGTTGATGCCCTCGAAGCGTCCGGCGGCACCGCCATTGACGACGCCCTGGCCGCCGCCCTGGCCCTGAGGCCCAATGATCCGGCCCGCACCTTCACCATCGTGTTCTTCACCGACGGCCGCCCGACCATCGGCGAGACGTCGCCCGAAAAGATCGTGCAGAACGTCGGCAAACGCAACTCCGCCAGCACCCGCATCTTCACGTTCGGCGTCGGCGACGACGTCAACGCCGCCATGCTCGATCAGATCGCCGAGCACACCCGGTCGATCAGCACCTACGTCCGCGAGGCCGAAGCCATCGAGGCCAAGGTGTCGAGCCTGTACGGCAAGATCAGCAACCCTGTGCTCGCCAACCTGAAGCTGTCGGTGGGCGAAGGCGTCAAGATCAGCGAAGTCTATCCGCCGCAACTACCCGACCTGTTCCACGGCAGCCAGCTCACCGTGCTCGGCCGCTACTCCGGCAAAGGCCACGCGGCCGTCAAGCTCGCCGGCAGCATCGGCATGGAGACCAAGGAATTTGTGTACGAGCTGAACTTCGCCGACAAGACGGAAGACAAGGCGTTCGTGGAGGATCTGTGGGCCCGCCGCAAGGTCGGTTACATGCTCGACCAGATCCGCGTCAACGGCGAGAAGAAGGAGCTGGTCGATGAAGTCGTGGCCCTGGCCAAGCGCTACGGCATCACCACGCCCTACACCAGCTACCTGGTGGTTCCCGATCAACCGATCCCGGCAGTCCGCCGGCCCGGGCCCGATGGCAAGCCCAACGTAGGGTTCGCCCCGGCCGCGCAGCCGCGGGCGCTCGGCGGCGCCGGCGGCTTTGGCGGCGCGGCCAGCGCTCCGCTGAAGGTCGAAGACTTCGCCCGCCAGGTCAAGGGCCAGGCCAGCGGCAAGGAGCTGGGCGACGCCCGCGGCAAGCTCGAAGCCGACCTCCTCAAGAAGGACGCCAAGGACCTTGCCGAGCGACCTGCGGCAACGTCGTCGCCGGAGGAGAAGAAGGCCGCCGAAACCGCCGCCAAGTCGCTGAACGCCGCGCTCGATCAGCAGCGGACGTTCGACCGGGCCCGCGACGAGATCCGCCGCCGCAACTTGCGTGAAGTGCAGGAAGGCCAGCTCGGCGTCGATCTGGCCGTGCAGATGAACCAGTTGCGGAATCAGGAGCGCTTCACCCGCACTGCCAACCGCAATGTCCAGAGCCGCAACCTGCTCGACCTGGGCGGCGTGTGGATCGACGACGCCTTCGACGTCAAGATGCCGAGTGTGACGATCAAGGCCCAGTCGGCCGCCTACTTCAAGCTGCTGGAACGCCATCCGAAGATGCGCGAGGTGCTGCAGCTCGGCAACTGGATCGTGTGGGTGACGCCGAGCGGCACGGCCCTGATCATCGACCGCGGCGCCGGCGAGGAACAGATGACGAACGAGGCGATCGACCGCCTGTTCGTCGCCCCGATGAAGAAGTAGCGGATTCGTTTAGCCCCGGTTCGCAGAACCGGGGCGGACAGGATTCCGCGCGAAGGATGAATCCGCCGATGCTGTGACGACCGCCCCGGTTCTTCGAACCGGGGCTAAACATTGTGTGCCAGGTATGTTTTGCGTCAGGAGGTGCAAGTCCTCCGCGGGCGGTGATGGCCCGAACCGCAAGGCTAGGCAAGGGTGTCCGTCGCGAGGCGG